>NZ_JAERRF010000210.1 GCF_016741875.1 Streptomyces coffeae
TGGGCCAGGATATGGTCGCTGCGGGCGGCGGTGATGTCGTGGGTGCGGCCGGGCCGGGCGGCCGATATCCGCACCAGACGGCCCCGCTCGTCGGTCAGGGCAAGCACGTGCAGGCCGTGGCGGCGATGCTTGCCAGGGTAGTTCGGGCGGTTCGCTTTCCCGGTGCGGCGCTGGGTGGGGATGAGGGTGCCGTCGATCAGGACGACCTCCCCGCCCCGCTTGGCGATCTTCTTCAGGGCGCGGTCCAGACGCGGGGCCTTCGCGGCGAGGAGGGGCGATCAGCTCGTCGCGCCAGCGGCGGACCGTGGTGGCGGAGATGTCGTTGCCGCCGGCCATGTCGGACAGGCGCTGGTCGTGCCGGAGCACGGCCAGGACGATCACCGCGATCCTCCCGGGCTGCAACGCCCGCCA
>NZ_JAERRF010000211.1 GCF_016741875.1 Streptomyces coffeae
AGCCCACCTGCGATAACCAGCTCCCCTCCGCCGGGCGGCGGGCCCTTTGACATCTGCCACAGGTCACCGGCACCTGCCGTGTGGCGCGGCCAGCTCGGGTGGCATTACCCCCCCCGTCGATCCGGGGTTCGTTCCGGGGGCCGATTCGGGGCCCGGCCTTGGATGCGACACCCCAGGCACCGGATCGCCGCAGGTCACAGCCCTTTCGAGCCGGGAGCCAGCGAGGGCGACTGTATATCGGTACAGCAACGCACCCCGATCTACCTGACCGGCCGCCCTGGCCCCTCGGCTTCATGAACACGGGCTGTTGCGCTCTCCCCGGCCTCTGGCGTGTTGCCCCGTCACCAGCACTTTTCATTTCCCTGCCGGCCGTCAGCCCGGGCAAGAGCTGAGGCGCGGG
>NZ_JAERRF010000212.1 GCF_016741875.1 Streptomyces coffeae
CCCGTACCGTGCCCCTCGACGACATCCACATCCGAGGTCGACAGGCGCGCCGAGGACAGTGCCTGGCGGATCACCCGCTGCTGCGACGGACCATTCGGCGCCGTCAGACCATTCGACGCGCCATCCTGATTGACAGCGCTCCCCCGCACCACCGCCAGCACCCGATGCCCCAGCCGCTGGGCATCCGACAGACGCTCCAGCACCAACACCCCAGCACCCTCGGCCCACCCCGTACCATCCGCCGCCTCCGCAAACGACTTACACCGACCATCAGCGGCAAGGCCCCGCTGCCGGGAGAACTCCACAAACGTCGCCGGAGTCGCCATCACCGTCACACCACCCGCCAACGCCGCATCACACTCACCCGCCCGCAACGCCTGACACGCCAGATGCAACGCCA
>NZ_JAERRF010000213.1 GCF_016741875.1 Streptomyces coffeae
TCCACCCGCCGACCACCAGCACCCTCAAACACCGCAGCCCAGTCCACATCCACACCACGCACATACAACTCCCCGGCCGCGGACAGCACCGACTCAGCCTCCGCACGCCCCCCACGCAACGCCGACACCGCCACCACCGACTCCACAGCAGGGTCCGTCGCCGACTGCGCCAACGCAGCCAACACAGGATCCGGCCCCACCTCCAACAGCCGACCCACACCCTGCGGCCCAGTAGCAGTACGCAGCGCATCATGGAACAGCACCGGCCGACGGACCTGATCCACCCAGTACCCCGAACTGGCCCAGTCCCCGGCACCGACCAACTCACCGGTCACCGTACTCACGGCCGGAAGCACAGGCTCCCGATAGTCAATCGAGGACGCCACCACCGCGAAGTC
>NZ_JAERRF010000214.1 GCF_016741875.1 Streptomyces coffeae
CGCCCACCTGCGATAACCAGTTCCCCTCCCGCCAGGCGGCCGGCCCTTTGACATCTGCCACAGGTCACCGGAGCCTGCCGTGTGGCGCGGCCAGCTCGGGTGGCATACCCCCCGTCGATCCGGGGTTCGTTCCGGGGGCCGATTCGGGGCCCGGCCTTGGATGCGACACCCCAGGCACCGGATCGCCGCAGGTCACAGCCCCTGCGAGCCGGGAGCCAGCGAGGGCGACTGTATATCGGTACAGCAACGCACCCCGATCTACCTGACCGGCCGCCCCGGCCCCTCGGCCTCATGACCACGGCTGTTGCGCTCTCCCCGGCCTCTGGCGTGTTGCCCCGTCACCAGCACTTTTCATTTCCCTGCCGGCCGTCAGCCCGGGCGAGAGCTGAGGCGCGGC
>NZ_JAERRF010000215.1 GCF_016741875.1 Streptomyces coffeae
TCCGGAGCGCATCGGTCAGATGCTGACGGCGTTGGTGGGGTTGTTTGATCGGGGGGTGTTGCGGCCGGTTCCGGTCACGGCCTGGGATGTCGCGCGGGCGCCGGAGGCTTTGCGGTTCCTCGGCCAGGCCAAGCACATCGGCAAGGTCGTCCTGCGCATCCCTGCGCCGTGGCCGGAGTCGGGCACGGTCCTGGTCACCGGTGGTACGGGTGGTCTGGGTGCGGTGGTGGCCCGGCACCTGGTCACGGAGCATGGGGTGCGGGATCTGCTGCTGATATCCCGGCGGGGTATCGACGCCCCTGGCGCTGCTGCGCTTGAGGAGGAGCTGACCGCTCTGGGCGCCCGCGTGACGGTTGAAGCGTGTGATGTCAGTGATCGTGAGGCTCTGGCGGATGTG
>NZ_JAERRF010000216.1 GCF_016741875.1 Streptomyces coffeae
CGAAGACATCCGACTCCTCAAAGGCAAAGCGGCCCACGCCGCCACCGCCTACGTCACCGCCACAGGCGACACCGGCACGGCAACGGTGCGCGGCCAGGAGGTCACCGTCCAGGTCACCCACCACCAGCCCGCCCAGATCCTGCAACTGATCGGCGTACGCACCCTGACAGTCACCGCCCACGCCACCGTGCGCGCCCAACGCGCCAACCCGTAGCGCACCAGCGAAGCAGAAGAGGGGCGAATACGCTCATGGCCTACCGATCCTCATCGCGCGCCCGGCTGCGCGCCGCCATTACGGCTATCGGCACGGCCGCTGTCGCCCTTGCTCTGCTGGCTGGCATGCCCTACGTACTGTGGCAGGCAACCGGCATGCCTTGGCCCGATCAGTTCGGCTC
>NZ_JAERRF010000217.1 GCF_016741875.1 Streptomyces coffeae
GTGTTGGGGGAGGTGTGTGCGGCGCTGGAGCTTGATCCGGCGGTGTTCGGTGACGGGGAGTTGCTGGGGCAGACGCGGTATGCGCAGGGTGCGTTGTTTGCGTTTGAGGTGGCGTTGTTCCGGTTGTTGGAGAGCTGGGGTGTCAGGGCCGACTTTCTGCTGGGGCATTCGGTCGGTGAGATTGCGGCGGCGCATGTTGCGGGGGTGTTCTCGCTGGCGGATGCGGCGCGGCTGGTGTCTGCGCGGGGCCGGTTGATGCAGGCGTTGCCGGCGGGTGGGGTGATGGTGGCGGTCGAGGCTGCGGAGGCCGAGGCGCGGAGTGCGTTGGAGGGTTATGAGGACCGGGTTTCGGTCGCCGCGGTGAACGGTCCGCGCTCGGTGGTGCTGTCCGG
>NZ_JAERRF010000218.1 GCF_016741875.1 Streptomyces coffeae
CAGTACGACCACGGCGGCGGGGACCATGTGGTCGGGGAGGGTGGCGGCGGTGTGGGCGCGCAGGGTGGCGGGGTCGGGGGTGGCGGTGGTGGCGGGGACGACGTAGGCGACGAGGCGTTGGTCGCCGGGGCGGTCCTCGCGTACGACGACGGCGGTTTGTGCGACGTCCGGGTGGCGGGTGAGGGTGGCTTCGATCTCGCCGGGTTCGACGCGGTAGCCGCGTATCTTGACCTGGTTGTCGGCGCGTCCGGTGAAGACGAGTTCGCCGGTGGTGGTCCAGCGGACCAGGTCGCCGGTGCGGTACATGCGGGTGCCCGGCGGTCCGTACGGATCGGCCACGAAGCGCTCGCCGGTCAGCCCCGGCCGCCCCAGATAGCCACG
>NZ_JAERRF010000219.1 GCF_016741875.1 Streptomyces coffeae
CTGAACTGGTTGATCACCAACTTCGTGGACAACACCCCCGGGGTGTCCCACACGGTGGTGGTCTCCGCCGACGGACTCCTTCTGGCGATGTCCGAAGGCTTCCCCCGTGACCGAGCCGATCAACTGGCGGCGGTCGCCTCCGGCCTGACCTCGCTCACCGCCGGAGCCTCCCGCATCTTCGAAGGCGGCGCGGTCAACCAGACCGTCGTCGAAATGGAACGAGGCTTCCTCTTCATCATGTCCGTCTCCGACGGATCGTCCCTGGCGGTCCTCGCCCACCCCGAGTGCGACATCGGCCTCGTCGGCTACGAGATGGCCCTGCTGGTCGACCGCGCGGGCAACGTCCTCACCCCGGACCTCCGCGCCGAACTGCAAGGCAG
>NZ_JAERRF010000022.1 GCF_016741875.1 Streptomyces coffeae
GGATCCGGTGCTCGCCAGCGCGCCCGACAACTCGGCCGCGACCTCCTTGAGGATCGGCACGATGACGTCGGTGGCCTCCTCGGTCACCCGGCCCGCCGGACCCGAGATCGAGATGGCCGCCGCGGTCGGGGAGTCGGGCACCGGCACCGCGAGGCAGCGCACCCCCATCTCCTGCTCGTTGTCGTCCACCGCGTAGCCCGTCTCGCGCACCCGGCGCAGCGCGTCGAGGTACTCCTCCGGCGAGGTGATCGTCCGGGGGGTCGCCGGCGGCATCCCGGTACGTGCCAGCAGGGCGCGCACCTCGTCCGGGGGAGCGGCGGCCAGCAGCGCCTTGCCGACACCGGTGGTGTGCGGCAGTACCCGCCGGCCGACCTCGGTGAACATCCGCATCGAGTGGCGGGACGGCACCTGGGCGACGTACACCACCTCGTCGCCGTCGAGGAGGGCCATATTGGCGGTCTCGCCGGTCTCCTCCACCAGCCGCGCCAGATACGGCCGCGCCCAGGTCCCCAGCAGCCGGGCGGAGCTCTCCCCGAGCCGGATCAGCCGCGGCCCGAGGGCATAGCGCCGGTTGGGCTGCTGACGTACATAGCCGCAGGCCACCAGCGTGCGCATCAGCCGGTGGATGGTGGGCAGCGGCAGCCCGCTCGCGGTGGAGAGTTCGCTCAAACCCACCTCGCCCCCGGCGTCCGCCATGCGCTCCAGCAGATCGAAGGCGCGCTCGAGGGACTGGACGCCGCCGGAGCTGGCGGCGGTCTTGGGCTCGGCGGACGGCACGTCGGCGGTTCCTTTCACAGCGGCTGGTACCGGACCGTGCGCGGCGACGATCCGCAGCCGGCCGGCCACGGGCAGCCTACCGGGCCGCAACCGTGCCCACAGCGCCTTTGGAAGGCTGTTGCCGCCGGTCACGGCCCCGGCGGCGGAGCCCCGGCCGACGGGGTCTTGACCGGGCCGGTGGCGGGGTGAAGACTTCGAGCTTCAACAGAATGTTGATTTCTGGAGTGGATTTCCGAAATCCGGGAGAACCTGGAAGCCGAGGAGGATGCGGGTGGCCGATCCGGAACCCGAGCTGGTGCTGCGCTCGACACACGTCGTCACCCCGGAGGGCCCGCGCGCGGCGTCCGTCGCCGTATCCCTGGCCACGGGGACGATCGCCGCCGTCCTGCCGTACGACGCCCCGGTCCCGCCCCGAGCCCGGATTGAGGAGCTCGGGGACGACGTCCTGCTGCCCGGTCTCGTCGACACCCACGTCCATGTCAACGACCCCGGCCGCACCGAGTGGGAGGGGTTCGGCTCCGCCACCCGCGCGGCCGCCGCGGGCGGGATCACCACCCTGGTCGACATGCCGCTCAACAGCATCCCCCCGACCACCACCGTCGAAGCCCTGGAGATCAAGCGGGCCGTCGCCCGCCGGGCGGCCCATGTCGACGTCGGCTTCTGGGGCGGGGCCGTGCCGGGCAACGCGGCGGATCTGAAACCGCTGCACGACGCGGGCGTCCTGGGCTTCAAATGCTTTCTGCTGCCCTCCGGCGTGGACGAGTTCCCGCAGCTGACCCCGGCCGGACTGCACAGCGCCCTCCGCGAGATCGCGGGCTTCGGCGGACTGCTCATCGTGCACGCCGAGGACCCGCACCTCATCGAGGGCGCCCCGGCACCGAGCGGCCCGGCCTACGCCGACTTCCTCGCCTCGCGCCCGCGTGACGCCGAGAACCGGGCGATCGAGCGGCTGGTGGAGCTGGCACGGGAGCTGGACGCCCGCGTCCACATCCTCCATCTCTCCTCCGCCGAGGCCCTGCCGCTCATCGCCGCCGCGCGGAGCGACGGCGTCCGCGTGACCGTCGAGACCTGTCCGCACTTCCTGACCCTCACCGCCGAGGAAGTCCCGGACGGCGCCACCGAGTTCAAATGCTGTCCGCCCATCCGCGAGGCCGCCAACCAGGACGCGCTGTGGCAGGGGCTGGCCGACGGCACCATCGACTGCGTCGTCTCCGACCACTCGCCGTGCACCGCCGACCTCAAGACCGGCGACTTCGGCGGCGCCTGGGGCGGCATCTCCTCGCTCCAGCTCGGCCTGTCCGCGGTCTGGACCGAGGCCCGGCGCCGCGGCCACACCCTCCATGACGTGGTGCGCTGGATGTCCGCCGGGCCCGCCGCCCTCGTCGGCCTCGACCGCCTCAAGGGCGCCGTCGCCGCGGGCCACGACGCCGACTTCGCGGTGCTCGCGCCCGACGAGACCTTCACCGTCGACCCCACCGCGCTCCACCACCGCAACCAGGTCACCGCCTACGCGGGCAGAACCCTCCACGGCGTCGTACGGTCCACCTGGCTGCGCGGACGGAAGATCGCCGACCACGGCATCCCCACCGAACCCACCGGCCGACTCCTGGAAAGGCAGCTCCGCGCATGACCGCGCCCCTACCCCGCTTCACCGGTGACGCCGAACCGTACGGCGGCGGCGACCCCTCCGCCGACTACCGCTCCGCCGACTTCGCCTTCGCCCACCTCACCGACCTGGCCGACCGGCGGCTGGGCGGCAGCGTCATCGCGGCCAACGACGAGTTCTTCGCCGAGCGCGAGAATCTGCTCAAGCCCCATGCGCCGCGCTTCGACCCCGAGTCCTACGGCCACAAGGGCAAGGTCATGGACGGCTGGGAGACCCGGCGGCGGCGCGGCGCCTCGGCCGACACCCCGCACCCCGCCGCCACCGACCACGACTGGGCCCTGATCCGCCTGGGCGCGCCCGGGGTCGTCCACGGCATCGTCGTCGACACCGCCCACTTCCGCGGCAACTACCCGCAGGCGGTGGGTGTGGAGGCGGCCTGTGTCCCCGGCGCGCCGTCCCCGGAGGAACTGCTCGCCGACGATGTGGCGTGGACCGAACTCGTCCCGCGCACCCCGGTGGGCGGCCACGCGGCCAACGGCTTCGAGGTCTCCGTACCGCGCCGCTTCACCCACCTGCGGCTCGCGCAGTACCCCGACGGCGGGATCGCCCGGCTCCGGGTCCACGGCGAGGTGGCCCCCGACCCGGAGTGGCTCACCGCGCTCTCCACCTTCGACCTGGCCGCCCTGGAGAACGGCGGAGTGGCCGAGGACGCCTCCGACCGCTTCTTCTCCCCGCCTGCCAACTCCATCCGGCCGGGCCGCTCCCAGCGGATGGACGAGGGCTGGGAGACCCGCCGCCGCCGCGACACCGGCCACGACTGGGTCCGTTACCGGCTCGCCGGCAACTCCCGGATCCGGGCCGTGGAGATCGACACCGGCTGCTACAAGGGCAACGCGGCGGGCTGGGCCACGCTGTACGGCCTCGACGCGACGACCGGCGCCGACCCTTCCGACCACTCGGCCCCCGGCTGGACCGAACTCCTGCCCCGCACCCGGCTCCAGCCCGACACCGTCCACCGGCTGCCACTGGACGACGCCTCGCCGGTGACCCATGTGCGGCTCGACATCCACCCCGACGGCGGGGTCGCCCGGCTGCGGCTTCACGGGACCCTTACGGAGGAGGGAGCGAAGCGACTGGCCGAGCGCCATACGGAGCTGGGCGGCTGACGACAGGTAGCGGACGCGGACGATCCCCAACTACGGGGATCTCCCGGCCACTTGTGGACGGTGGCACGCTACCGGATCGGATGAGGGGCACGCCCGCGCCGGGGCACCCACGCCGGGGGAGGACCGTGTCTCCCCCGGCCGACCGGTCACCCCGGCGGCTTCGGCACTCCGATCGGATTGGGGAAGCGCAGCACCGTCGAGCAGGCGGTGGCCAGCGGCGTCAGCAGGGCCGTCAGGGCCGAGGTCTCCTCGACGTCCAGCGGCCGCCAGGGGCGTTCGGCCGCGCGGTCGGTGGCGGACTCCACCGCGCGCAGCAGCTCGCGCCCGTTCTCGGTCGCGGCACCGTCCGGTTTCAGCAGTCCGCGGTCGGTCAGCCGGGTCCCGGCCGCCTCCCACTCCTGGTCGGTCCAGCCGCGGTAGGGCTGGAGTTCGGCGCGGGGCAGATCGTCGCCCGCGCGGAGGACCAGCGCTTCGCAGCCGTCCAGGCCCGCGGCGACCAGGGCCGCCACATGGCCGTCGCCGCGGTGCTCGCGCAGCAGGGTGGCGGCGTGCCACAGCCGCTCCACGGGCTTGTCGGGGAAGTCCAGTGCGGTGTTGGCCGCGGTCAGGACGCGGCCCGCGCTGTCGAGACCGGCGGAGCGGGGCACCAGGGTCTCGGCGGCGCGTTCCACCGCGGCCTCCTGCCCGGCGAGCAGCCGCCGCAGGGCCGCCACGGCCCCCGTACGGCGGATCTCCAGCACCCGCTCGGGCGGGGCCACCGCCCAGACGTCCGGCAGGGCACGCGCCACCATCGCGGGGGCGAAGTTGAAGAACGCCGCGACAACGGGCTCCGGGCCGACCGGGCCCAGGGGCGCGGCGCGCCCCGCGAAGTAGCCGCGCCAGAAGCCGCGCAGCCCCGCGTCCTGGTAGGCGGTCAGGGCCTCCGGCGCGAAATAGGTGACCGCGTGGATCGGTTCGAACAGGGCCCACAGGGCGCGGGCCCGCGCCGGTGCGGTGGCGACCATCGTCCTTGCTCCTCTCCCGGCCGGGGCGGGTCACCAGCCGTGTTCCCGGCGTACGTGCTCCCAGCCCAGCCTGACCAGTGAGGCGATCGTCGCACCGAACGCGACGCGGACGCCCTTCTTCGCGTAGGTCCGGCTCGCCGTCCAGTGCCTGCGCCGGTTCTCGCGGGTCTTCTTCACTGCGCTGCCTCCTCAAGGCGGTTCCACCCAGGAGACGCAGCCAGGGCCGGAATTCTGTCATGGTGCCGCACATATCGAAAGGCCCGGTCTCGGATATCCCCCTTGGATCCAAGACCGGGCCCCACTCGTTCAACGCTTACGCTTATCCCGTTCGTAAGCGTTCTCCCGCGCGCATCCGCGACCCCGTGTTCGCGGCCTTCGCACGGGCCATCACTGCTCGTGTCATCCCCTCCCCCATGGGGGGATGGCCGAGCAGTTGTCCAGGAAAACGCTGGGCCGTTCTCCTGGGTGGTGCTGTTCGATCGCGATATCCTCGACGACCGCGAGCGCTACCGCGTCGCCGGCCTGCGCCGCGTGGCGCCACCACGCACAGGCCGCTTCCTCGCCGTCCAGAAGCTCCACGATTTCCGCAATGCGTCGGAGTCTGCTTCCGTCCTTTCCGCCGTCGCTGTCACGGCTGATTTCCCGGAGCTCGTCCAGGAGACCCTCCCGGGACTCCTGGACGGCGCCGTCCTCGGATACGGCCTGCCCGGGGCCGACCGCAAAGCGGTCGGCCCCGATGGCAGAGGCCGGTGGGGAGGCAGCCCCCAGCTCCGGGAAGACCCGGGTGAGGAATGCCTCCGTGTCGGGCCGAACCGAATCCGGGGAAGGGTGCTGGGATGCCAGGGCGAGACGTTCAACCACGTCCATCTCGCCCTCCTTTCTCTCCCCATGCCCGTTCGGCTTGTGCGAGGGCATTGAGCGCCCCCTTGTCGTATCGGCGGGCGGTCGATTCCGAGATGCCCATGATGGCGGCTATCTCGGCGAACGACTTTCCCTGTCGGTACCGGAGTTCAATCACGGAACGCCAGGTGGGTTCGAGCTGTTCCAGCATCGGCGGTAAGCTCAGCTTCCACTCGATGTCGGAGTACAGGTCCTGGGTTTCCGGTACCGGCTCACCGGAGCTGTATTTCTTGAGACGCTCACGTTCCGCGGCTTCGCTTCGCTCCGTGGAGCGCCAGGCATTGATGACGCAACGCTGTGCGTATCCAGGTGTGTTCTTGACCTTTTCGCGGAATTCCGCGTTGTCCCACTTCTTCCAGAAGCTCTCCAGTACGGTCTGTACGGTGTCGTCCGCGGCCTGGTGATCGCGAGCGTGCCTGCGCGCGGTCAGACGGAGTGGACCGGTGCCGGCGTACAGCCAGGTCCGGAAGTCCTCCCGGGCGTCGAACTCCTCGCTCATGCGGTCCTCCCGGTGACAGACGGCACGCCGGCTGCGCGCGTCGTCGTCGGGGCGGCTGACGGATGGCCCGGCAGCGGGAGACCGACGCCGTGGCGCGGCGTCGGGTGCATGCCGGGGGTGAACTCGCGGGCGGTGGTGCGGACGTCGGGCAGGACCTGGGTGGCCCTGTGCTCCGGCCCGGGGCGCGTCGCGAGGTCGCGCGGGAAGGCGTCGTCGACTGCGGGCATCGACGGCTCCCCCTCTCGGTGTATCGATCGCCTCGGACCCCGGTCCCAGTGGGGCCGAGTCCGATGGCCGCCGGAGAAGTGCGGCGACCATCCTGTAGACGCCGCCGAGCGGCCGGATCCGTCACCGGGCGCCGAAAATCCCGAAAAACCTTCCCCGAAGGGCTACTTGGCGCCCGCCAGATAGAAGAGCAGGAAGAGGAAGGCGGCGATGAAGTGCACGCCGACGAGGTAGATGAAGACCCGGACGGTGAACGTCATCGGCGCCCGATCCTCCTCGTTGGCGCCCTTGGCCGGGTGTGCGCCCATGGCCCCGGACGTGTTCTGGGCGGTTGTCTCGTTCATGGCGTACCGGGCCTTCCTCCGCGGGCGGCGTCGCCGAGGCACACCTCGGCCGCGCCGCTCTGGAGCAGTGTGTGGACGAAGAGCAGATCCGTGCCGCCGGGCGAGGCGGCGGCGATGCGGTGCGGGGTGAGGGAGTCGAAATGGGCGGAGTCGCCCTCGGCGAGTACGTGGACCGCCTCACCGAGCGCCAGCCGCAGCCGTCCCCGGGTGATGTACAGCCACTCCTCGCCGGGGTGGACCCGCACCAGGGTGTCCTGGGCGCCGGACCGCTCCGGGACGTGCACCCGCAGCGCCTGCATGGCCCGGCCCGAGCCCCCGGCCCGCCAGTACGTCCAGCCGCCCGCCTCCTGGGGCTCCATCCGGTCCGCCCGGACGATCGGGTCCCGCTCCGGCGGGGCCTCGCCGAGCAGGTCGGATACCGTGGTGCCGTAGGTACGGGCCAAGGCCAGCAGCATGGGCAGCGACGGCTGGCGCCGGCCCGTCTCCAGCCGGGACAGATGGGCGGGGGAGAGGCCGACCCGCCGGGCGGCGGCCTCCAGCGTCAGACCGCTGCGCCGTCGCAGCTCACGCAGGCGCGGAGCGACGACGGGCAGTTCGGCCGGCGGTCCGTCGCCGGGTCCGTCGAGGGGCCGGTCATGGGGCCCGCCGGGGAACGGAGTCATATCTCCGGTATAGCCAGTGCTTCGCCCGAGGGGCAAAAGTTTTGCCCGAGAGGCAAAAGTTACCTTTTCCCCACCGGTCCGGTATTTCGCGGAGGTCTTGTGAACTCCTCGGTAACACAGGGCAGTTGGCATTGACATGCCATCCTCTACGCGCGTCATGCTAGTCCCATGAAAATCCCCCCACGGATTGCCCGCATCGGTGCCCTGGGCGCCCTCGCCTCGACGCTGCTGATCGGTGGAACGGCCGTCACGGCCACCGCCGCCCCGGCGCCCCACAGCGTCGTCTCGGTCCAGGCCACCGCTGATGTCGGCAAGATCTGCTACTCGAACCTCCCCGATCAGGCCCATGACACCCTCGACCTGATCGAGAAGGGCGGCCCCTACCCGTACCCGCAGGACGGCACCGTCTTCGACAACCGCGAGGGCATCCTCCCGGACCAGTCCTCCGGCTACTACCACGAGTTCACGGTCAAGACCCCTGGCTCACCGGACCGCGGTGCCCGCCGCGTCGTCACCGGCGAGAAGGAGAACGAGGACTACTACACGGCCGACCACTACGAGTCCTTCGACCTGGTGGACCGCGGCTGCTGAACCGGCCCACCGGACCGAGAACCGCCACCCCCCACGATCGCGGCCGCTGCCCTGGGAACAGGGCAGCGGCCGCGAGGCGTGTCCCCGGCGACGACGGCCGCCGCGCGCCCCGGTGGCAGCGCCGGGCGGCGCCGCGGACGGCATACGATCCGGCGGCCCTCCCCGAACCCCGCGCGGCCTCTTGTCAGCGCCTGCCGCTACCGTTTCGGTGGTAGCGGACGTGTGGGGAGGCACCGGTGGCGAACGGCCCGGACGTGGTCACATGCGGTGAAGCGATGCTGCTTCTGCTGGCAGAGCCCGGAGTTCCGCTGGACCGTGCCGTGCACTTCCGCCGCTCGGTGGCGGGGGCGGAGTCCAACGTGGCCGTGGGTCTGGCCCGGCTCGGCCACGGAGTGCGCTGGCTCGGCCGCGTCGGCGCCGATCCGGCGGGCGAGGCCGTGCTGCGCGAGCTGCGCGCGGACTGTGTGGACGTCGGCCATGCCATCGTGGACGATCACGCCCCCACCGGGCTGCTGATGCGCGACAGCCATCCGCACCGCGCCATCGATGTGCAGTACTACCGCATGGGTTCGGCCGCCTCCCGGCTCACCCCCGAGCAGATACGCCCCGAATCCGTCGAGGGCGCCCGGCTGTTGCACCTCTCCGGGATCACCCCCATGCTCTCGCCGACCGCCGCGGCGGCCAGCCGGCGGCTGGTGGAGCTGGCCCGCGCGGCCGGGGCCCAGGTGTCCTTCGATCCGAACGTCCGGCACAAGCTGGGCGGAGCCGCCCAATGGGCCCAGACGGCGGGCACGCTGATGCGCGAGGCGGACATCGTCCTCGCGGGGGAGGACGAGTTGGAGCTGCTGACCGCCCAGCCCGCCGACGAGGCCGCGGAGGAGCTGCTGCGCGGCGCCGCCCAGGAGGTCGTGATCAAGCACCCCGACCACTCCGCCACCGTGCGGACCGCGGACGGCAGTTGGCACCAGACGCCCCATGCGGTGCCGGTCGTCGATCCGATAGGCGCCGGTGACGCCTTCGCGGCGGGCTATCTCTCGGCCCGGCTGCGGAGCTTGCGCGAGCACCGCGCGCTCGCCGAGGCCGCCTGTGTGGCCGCGCTCGCCGTGCAGGCCGCCACCGACACCGACGGACTGCCCACCGCCGCCGCCCGGGACCGTGCGCTCGCCCAAGTCGCCGACGGTGGGGACCGGGTCCACCGCTGACCCGGCCGCCGGGTCCGTAGGCTCGTCCCAGCACACCCGTACCGCACCCGTACCGAACCCGCCGTACCCCGACGGAAAGCCCGCTCCTCCGCTCACCCCGCCACCCGAGCCCATCGCAGCACCGCACATCGTCAACCGCACACCGCACGTGCCGCATATCCCCCGGGCAATCCGGCGCGGCACCACCCAGTCAGCACCTCGGAGAGGAAAGGCGGCGACTGCCGTGTACCGCTGGGAGACCACCCGGGCCGCGCTCGCGCAGCGCGTCCTGGCGATCGTACGGAGCGACAGCTACGACCGTGCCACGGCCACCGCGGACAGCCTGCTCTCCGCCGGTATAGCCGGCCTGGAGATCTCACTGACCACCCCCTTCGCGCTGGAGGCGGTCACCACGCTGATCCGGGAGGTCGGCAATGACGCGGTGATCGGCGCGGGCACGGTGCTCGACGCCACCTCCGCCCGGATGGCCGCCGACGCGGGCGCCCGCTTCCTGGTGTCCCCGAGCCTGGACGCCGAGGTCATCCGCACCGGCCACCGCTACGGGCTGCCCGTCTTCCCCGGTGTGGCCACCCCCACCGAGGCGGTGCGCGCCCTGGAGCTGGGCGCGGACGCCCTCAAGTTGTTCCCCGCTTCGGCCTATGGCCCCGGCTGGGTCAGAGACGTACGGGCCGCGCTGCCCCAGGCGGCCGTGATCCCCACGGGCGGGGTGAGTGTGGCCGAGGCCCCGGAGTGGATCGCCGCGGGCGCGGTGGCCTGCGGGATGGGCGCGTCGCTGGCCGAGGGCGACCGGGACACCGTGGCCAAGCGGGTCGCCGAGCTGCTGGCCCGGCTCGCCGATGTGGGCCCGCCGCTCGACCCCGACCCCGAGCCGTACTGACGGCGCTCGTCCGGGTGTTGGCGCCAGGGCTCCCGGCGTCCCGGCTGATGGTCAACGGGTTCACCTGAACGGCCACCGCGGGCTCGGCCCTGGCCGCCGGGTCCGCGGCACCGCCCGCCGACGGCCGTACCCACCACGGAACGCCTCTCTTTCCGGGCAGGGCGCCCGGTCGGGCAGGGTGCCCGGTCCTTCAGGGCCGGGGTGAATGCCTGCTCCTGCGTAGCGGGGCAGGGAAAGACGAATCGCCGTCAGGGTGATTCGTCGTCTCCACCCACGGTGGTGAGAGCGACTTCAAGCAGGTGCAGGATCTCTGAGTTGAGGGATCGCCGGTCGGTCTCTGCCTGAGCGGTCAGCCGTTCGTGCATGTCGTCGGGGATGCGCAAGGTGAACTTGATCACGCCGTCATTGTGCCACTACAGTGACGGCATGTCACGTTTCCGGATGTACCCGACGCCTGCGCAGGCGGAGCAGATGCTCTTGCACTGCGCGCACGCCCGGTGTCTGGAACCTTGCTGTGGAGCAGCACTCGCACTGGCGCAGCGGCAAGAAGCCGGCCCCCGGCTTCGCCGAGCAGTGCCGTCAGCTCACCGGGGCCCGGCGCGATAACGAATGGCTTGGCGCTGGGAATGCGGATGTGCAGCAGCAGGCGCTGAAGGACTTCGCCAAGGCCAAGAACGCCCGCTTCACGTCCGGGTTCGGTGAGCCGACCTGGCGAAAGAAGTACCAGCACGAAGGCTTCCGCGTCATCGGGACGGACCGTGTGCCCGAGTTCGAGCCGGATGGGTTACCGAAGCTGAACCCGAAGACCGGCAAGCAGGTCATGGGCCGGTTGGTGGTGGTGCAGAAGCTCAACCGGCGTTGGGCGCAGGTCAAGGTCCCCGGTTGCGGGTGGGTCCGCTTCCGTCTCACCCGCTCCGAGCTGCCCAGCTCGAAGACGTTCCGCATCTCGTTCAGGAACAACCAGTGGCACCTAGCGTTCGCTGTGATACCCGAGCCGATCGAGAGGCCCGGAACGGGCGAGGTCGTCGGCATCGACCGGGGCGTGACCATCACCGCAGCCCTGTCCGACGGGCGGAAGCTGAACTGCCCGCAGCTCACTGTCGGGGAACGCGCCCGGATCCGGAAGCATCAGCGGCGGGCTGCTCGTGCCCCGAAGGGCAGTGCGCACAAGACGGTCGAGTACGCGAAGGTCGCGAAGCTCAAGGCACGTGAGGCGAACCGGCGCAAGGACTGGTGCGAGAAGACCAGCACCATGCTTGCTCAGTCCTGCGACCTGATCCGGTTCGAGAAGCTGAACATCACGAACATGACCCGCTCGGCGAAGGGAACCGCCGGGCAGTCCGGCAAGAACGTCCGCCAGAAGGCAGGACTTAACCGGGGAATCCTCGCCCAGGGCTGGGGCCTGCTACGTCAGCGTACCGAGCACAAGGCCCCCGGCCGTGTGGAGGATGTTCCCGCCCCGTACACTTCCCTGCGGTGCAGTGCCTGCGGATGGATCGAGAAGAAGTCGCGCAAGAGCCAAGCCGACTTCGAGTGCGTATCCTGCGGCTTCACCTGCAACGCGGACGAGAACTCAGCAATCAACGTCGCGGCAGGACGGGGCGGGATTCCCCGCCCCCGGCGATCAGCCGGTGCCGGAAGGGTGACAACGGCCACCGGCCGTTCGAGCGCCCGTGAACCTCAACCCACCTGGGTTGGAATCCCCCTCTTTTAAGAGGGGGAGGATGTCAAGATCCACCCCGAACTGTGCGCGGTCCACCCGGACAAGCCGTTCTCGTTCGCCGAGAAGGCGTACGCCCTGCCGCGCGGGGACACGCAGTTCAAGGACTACGTCGATCAGTGGGTCCATGTGGCCACGCATGACGGCACGTACCGCACGTACGAGGATGAGTGGTTGAAGTTCTGACCAAGCTTGCGTGCGAGACTCCCCACGCTGCCTCGACTGACCTATATTGACCCGGGTTTACATCACTCATGTGTCATAGGGACTGATCGATGACAGCGCACCTCGAACGCTCCGGGAGCGCCGCGACCACGTCCGGCACCACCGCCCCGCCGTCCGGCTGCCCCGCCCACTCCGGCGCCCGGCCGCTCAGCGGGCCGGGGTTCCAGACCGACCCGGCGCGGATGTACGCCGATATGCGGCGCGAACACGGGGCGGTGGCCCCGGTGCTGCTCGAGGGCGGCATACCCGCCTGGCTGGTGATGGGTTATCGCGAGCTGCGCCAACTGACCAGCGACCCAGCGCTGTTCACCCGCGATTCCAGCGGCTGGAACGCCTGGGACGACATACCCGACGACTGGCCCCTGCTGCCCATGATCGGCCGCGGTGACACGGCCATGGTCTACACCGAGGGCGAGGTGCACCGTAAGCGTTCGCTGACCATCAACAACGCGCTGGAGGCCGTCGACCCCTACGAGCTGCGCGACCAGGCCGAGAAGTACGCGGACCTGCTGGTGGACGCGTTCTGCGGGCGCGGTGAGAGCGATCTGGTCGCGGAGTACGCGGTGCTGCTCCCGGCGCTGGTCATCGCCCGCGTCTTCGGCTTCCCCGACACCATGGGACCGCGGCTGCTGCGCTCGCTCAACGAGGTGGTGGACGGCAGCAGGAAGGCCCTGAAGGGGCAGAAGGCACTGCGTGCCGGAATGATGGAACTGCTGGCCGCCAAGCGCCAGGTCCCGGGGCCGGATGTGGCCTCCCGGATGATCGTCTCCACGGACTCCTCCCGCGACGAGGAGATCATCCAGGATCTGATGGTGATGTTCGGGGCGGGCCATCAGTCGACGGCCGACTGGATCGGCAACACCCTGCGGCTGATGCTCACCGACGAGCGGTTCGCCCTCTCGCTCTCCGGCGGCCGCCACAGCGTGGGCCGGGCGATGAACGAGGTGCTGTGGGTGGACACCCCCACCCAGAACATCGCGGGCCGCTGGGCCACCCGGGACACCGTCCTGGGCGACCAGCGGATCAACGCCGGTGATCTGCTGCTGCTCGGCTTCGCCGCCGCCAACGCCGATCCGGACGTGCGCCCGGACCGGCGCGCCTCCACCGAGGGCAACAGCGCTTTTCTCTCCTTCGGCCATGGCTCGCACCGCTGCCCCTACCCGGCCCAGGAGATCGCCGAGGTCATCGCCCGGACCGGGGTCGAGGTGCTGCTGGACCGGCTGCCGGATCTGCGGCTCGCGGTGTCGCCGAAGGCGCTCGTCTGGCGGCCGTCCCCCTGGATGCGCGGACTGTCCGCCCTGCCGGTGGAGTTCAGCCCGGCCCCGGGCGGCGTCCGCTGAAACGGTCCGGCTGCCGCCAGGAGGCGACAGCCGGACCATGGAGCCGCCCGGTGGCTACCGGCCGAGCTCCGCGCCGTACTCGACCGCGCCGCTCAGCCCCAGCTTCGCCGGGGTCGTCGAAGTGACCGGGGGCTGCTCGCCCTCCTCGCGCGAGGCGTCGAACCACACACCGCCGCTGCGGGCGTTCTCGCCCGGCGCGCCGGCCGCGATATCGGGGTAGCCGTCGCCGTTGTAGTCACCGGTGGCGACGTCCCCGCCGAAGAGGTCGCCCGCCTCCGCCGTCCCCTCCACGTCCGCGGAGTTCTGGGTGAACGCGGGGCCCAGCAGCGTGCCGTCCTGACCGGCGGCGAGCCACAGATACGAACCCGCGTCCTGCGCCGTGCCGACGGCCTCGTGGCTGACGCCGACGATCAGCTCGTCGATGCTGTCCCGGTCGAGGTTGGCCACGGCCAGCGAGCCGCCGAAGTTGTCCTCCGGCTCGGCGGTGCCGGACACGTACGGCGAGGACTGCGTGGTGCAGCTGACCTTGCCGCCCAGAGCCGTGCCCTGCTTGCCGTAGACGGTGGCGATGGCGCCGCCGAGGCGATCCTGGCAGTAGGTGCCGTCGGCCTCCGGGTTGGCCTGGACCTCACCGATGGCCAGGTCCGCGGTGCCGTCGCCGTCGAAGTCGCCGGTGGCGATGTCGCTGCCGTAGTCACCGGTGTTCCAGCCCGGCTGCCACCGGCCCGAGGCGCCCCGGCTCAGCACATGGGTGCCGGACGCCTCCATGCCCTTGTAGGTGACCGCGAGGTCGTCGGTGCCGTCGCCGTCGAAGTCGCCGGTCGTCATGGCGCGGGCGCCCCCGGCGGCGTAGGTCCAGATGAGGGACAGGTCCTCGGGCGAGCCCGCGGTGAGGGGGCCGCGCCGCAGCAGTGCCGCACCGCCTTGCCCATTGCCCGCGGTGGCCAGCGCGAGGTCCTTGGCGCCGTCGTGGTCGAAGTCGCCGATGGCGATCTCCTGGCCGAGCCTGCCGTCCCAGCTTCCCTTGGCGGCGGTCACTCCGCCGGAGAAGCCGGCGGCCGACCCCCGGACGACGGTGGCGGTGCCCTCGTGGTCGGTGCCGGTGTCCTTGAGCCGCTCGCCGGGTGCGGTGACGGCCAGGTCGGCGTAGCCGTCGCCGTTGAGGTCGGCGGAGGCGACCGCCGTGCCGAACTGGTCGCCCGCCTCGGCGGTGCCCGGCACCCCGGCGCTGGACTGGCTGATCCGGACGGATCCGGTGTGGCCCAGGCCCTGCGGCCCGCCCCACACCACGTTGACGTAGCCCGCCGTGGTGCTGCCGTCGACGGTCGCCTTGGGCATGCCGACGGCCAGATCGGCGTACCCGTCCCCGTTGAAGTCACCCTTCAGGCCCGACGGTGCCGCGGACGCGGGAACCGCGGTCAGGCCCGATACGCCGAGGACCGCGGTCGAGCAGAGGATCGCGGCCAGCAGGGGCTTGGTGCGCAATGTGTCTCCTGCGATGGGAGGAAATGGTGGCGGGGGCCATCGGGAGTGTCGCGATGCCCCGCTCTATGACTGGCGAGTCGAACAGATGGTTGCCCCCGTGTGGACCATGGATGAAGGGCGTGCCGCCGGTCACCGAGACGGCGCTGCCGATCTCTCTGTGTAGCCGCCGGGCCGTTTGTCCGGACAACAGAACTTCACGACTTCCCGTCATGTGCTCATCCGGCTACGCTCGCCCCGTGGCAATGCAGGGAGAAGACTCTTCTGGCGCGGCGGAGCTCCAGTTCAGCGTGGACCGCAGCAGTCCGGTCCCGCTGTACTTCCAGCTGTCCCAGCAGTTGGAGGCGGCGATCGAGCAGGGGCGGCTGGCGCCCGGGAGCCTGCTCGGCAATGAGATCGATCTGGCCGGGCGGCTCGGGCTGTCCCGCCCCACCGTCCGCCAGGCCATCCAGTCGCTGGTCGACAAGGGACTGTTGGTGCGGCGCCGGGGGGTGGGCACCCAGGTGGTGCACAGCCAGGTCAAGCGCCCGCTGGAGCTGAGCAGCCTCTACGACGACCTCGAGGCCGCGGGCCAGCGCCCCGCCACCCGGGTGCTGCGGAACACCACCGAGCCCGCCACCGCCGAGGTCGCGGCCGCCCTCGGGATCGCGGAGGGCACCGAGGTGGTGCTGATCGAGCGACTGCGGCTGGCCCACGGCGAGCCCATGGCCCACCTGTGCAACCGCCTCCCCGCCGGGTTGCTCACCCTGGACAGCGCGGAGTTGGAGAACACCGGTCTGTACCGGCTGATGCGTGCCGCCGGGATCACCCTGCACAGCGCCCGTCAGGCGGTCGGCGCCCGCGCGGCCACGGCCGAGGAGGGGGAGCAGCTCGGTGAGCCGGAGGGCGCGCCGCTGCTGACGATGGAGCGTACGACCTTCGACGACACCGGCCGGGCCGTGGAGTTCGGCTCGCACACCTACCGCGCCTCGCGCTACGCCTTCGAGTTCCAGCTGCTGGTCCGTCCCTGACCGGTGTCCCTGAGGGGCCCTTGACGGCCTGATGGCCCGGCCTGTCCTCAACTGGCCCCGGAGCACGCCGTCTTGACCTGATGTCCGCGCCCGCCGCTACGGGGTCTATGCGCAGTGCACCGGGCGCGCCGAGAAACGGCTGAAGAAAGCGCAGCGGTCCACCCACCCCGTGCGAGCAGGCGGGCATCCCCGGCCTCCAGGCCGGGGAGGATGTCAAGAGTCCTCCAGTCGCAAAAACGGGGCTGAGCCCCCCGGAGCCCCGGTGGGCGCGGGTGACGGATACTTGGCGGCGGCCGGAGCCCGGATCGCTGGTGCCCGGCCGCGATCATGACCACGGACAGACCGGGATATCCGGAACAAAGCCGGATCAGACGGCGAGAGGGGCGACGCTACGTGGCGAGGGCGGCGAAGGTTCGGACAGGGGTGCGCGCGATGACCGCCGCCCTGGTGGCGACGGCACTGGGCGCGAGCCTGGCCGGGTGCAGCAGTACCGGCGGCAAGCGCGCCGAGGAGCGGGCCGCCCAGGCGGCGGCCCAGGGCCGGGCGGCGGTCAACACCCCGAAGTGGACCTTCGCCATGGTCACCCACTCCGGCGACGGCGACACCTTCTGGGACATCGTGCAGAGCGGCGCCAAACAGGCCGCCGTCAAGGACAACATCAAGTTCCTCTACGCCCACAACGAGGAGGGCAAGGAACAGGCCCAGCTGGTCCAGTCCTATATCGACCAGAAGGTCGACGGGCTGATCGTCACCCTCGCCAAGCCCGACGCCATGAGGTCCGTGGTCAAGCGGGCCCAGAAGGCCGGGATACCGGTGATCACTGTCAACTCCGGCTCCGGTGAGTCCAAGAAGTTCGGCGCCCTCACCCATGTCGGCCAGGACGAGACCATCGCGGGCGAGGCCGTCGGCGAGGAGCTCAACAAGCGCGGCCGCAAGAAGGCCCTGTGCGTACTGCACGAACAGGGCAACGTCGGCCATGAGCAGCGCTGTGACGGCGCGGCCGACACGTTCGAGGGAAAGATGGAGAAGATCTACGTCGAGGGCACCAACATGCCCGATGTGGAGTCCTCCATCGAGGCCAAGCTCCAGTCCGACAAGGACATCGACAGCGTGGTCACCCTCGGCGCGCCCTTCGCGGACACCGCCGCCAAGGCCGCCGACCGCGCGGGCAGTGACGCGGAGATCGACACCTTCGACCTCAACGCGAAGGTGGCCGCCGCGCTCCAGGACGGCACGCTCGGCTTCGCCGTCGACCAGCAGCCCTATCTCCAGGGTTACGAGGCGGTGGACCTGCTCTGGCTCCACCGGTACAACGCCGATGTTCTCGGTGGCGGCAAGCCGGTCCTCACCGGTCCGCAGATCGTCACCAAGGGCGACGCCGCCGAGCTCGCGGCGTACACCAAGCGGGGGACCCGATGAGTACGGACGCACCGCCCCTGACCACACCCGGCAGGCCCGGGGGACCGCGGCGCCCGGACGACGGGCGGACCGTCCGCGCCTCGCTGCCGCGCCGTCTGGCCAGCCGTCCGGAGCTGGGCGCGGTGGTGGGCGCCGTCGCCGTCTTCGTCTTCTTCTCCGTCGTCGCCGACGCGTTCCTCCAGTGGTCCAGCTTCAGCACCGTGCTGTACGCCTCGTCGACCATCGGGATCATGGCGGTACCGGTGGCGCTGCTGATGATCGGCGGGGAGTTCGATCTGTCGACCGGGGTCCTGGTGACCTCCTCGGCGCTGATCTCCTCGATGTTCTCGTACCAGATGACGGCGAACGTCTGGGTGGGGGTCGGGGTGTCCCTGCTGGCCACCCTCGCCATCGGCTTCTTCAACGGCTATCTGCTGGTGCGCACCAATCTGCCGAGCTTCATCATCACCCTGGCCACCTTCCTGATCCTCCAGGGCTGCAACCTCGGCTTCACCAAGCTGATCAGCGACACCGTCTCCACCAAGACCATCGCCGACATGGAGGGCTTCCCCTCCGCCCACAAGGTCTTCGCCTCGCAGCTGACCATCGGGGACGTCGAGGTCCAGATCACCGTCCTGTGGTGGTTCGCCCTGATCGCGCTGGCCACCTGGATCCTGCTGCGCACCCGCGCCGGGAACTGGATCTTCGCGGTGGGCGGTGCCAAGGAGGCGGCCCGCGCGGTCGGTGTACCGGTGAACCGCACCAAGATCGGGCTCTATATGGGTGTGGCGTTCGCCGCCTGGATCTCCGGTCAGCACCTGCTGTTCAACTACGACGTCGTCCAGTCCGGCGAGGGCGTCGGCAATGAGCTGCTGTACATCATCGCGGCCGTCATCGGCGGCTGTTTGCTGACCGGCGGCTACGGCTCGGCGGTGGGCGCCGCCGTCGGCGCGTTCATCTTCGGCATGACCAACAAGGGCATCGTCTACGCGCAGTGGGGCGCGGACTGGTTCAAGTTCTTCCTCGGGGCGATGCTGCTGCTCGCCACCCTGCTCAACTGGTGGGTCCGCAAGCGGGCGGAGGCGAGCAAGTGACCACATCACCGCTGATCGAACTGAACGGCGTCAGCAAGTCCTACGGCAACGTCAAGGCGCTGGAGGGCGTCTCGCTCGAGGTGCGCGCCGGGGAGATCACCTGTGTCCTCGGCGACAACGGCGCGGGCAAGTCCACCCTCATCAAGATCATCGCCGGACTGCACCAGCACGACGGCGGCAGCTTCGCCATCGAGGGCGAGGAGACCCGGCTCGGCTCCCCGCGGGAGGCCCTGGACCGCGGGATCGCCACGGTCTACCAGGACCTCGCCGTCGTCCCGCTGATGCCGGTGTGGCGCAACTTCTTCCTCGGCTCCGAGCTGCGCAAGGGCTACGGGCCCGTCCGGCGGCTCGACGTGGACAGGATGCGTGCCACCACCCGTAGCGAGCTGCTGCGCATGGGCATCGACCTGCGCGATGTCGACCAGCCCATCGGCACCCTCTCCGGCGGTGAGCGCCAGTGCGTGGCCATCGCCCGCGCCGTCCACTTCGGCGCCAGGGTGCTGGTGCTGGACGAGCCGACGGCGGCGCTGGGCGTCAAGCAGTCCGGGGTGGTGCTCAAGTACGTCGCCGCCGCCCGGGACGCGGGTCTGGGCGTGGTGTTGATCACCCACAATCCGCACCACGCCTATCTGGTCGGCGACCGCTTCGTCCTCCTCAAGCGCGGTGCGATGGCGGGCAGCCACACCAAGGACAACATCGCCCTGGACGAGCTCACCCGCCAGATGGCGGGCGGCAGCGAGCTGGAACAGCTCAGCCATGAGCTGGCGCGGCTGGAATCCGGCCCGGCCGGGAGCTGATCGACGGATGTCCCGGGGCGCGCGGCCCCGGGACTCCGCCATGCGGTGCGAGCCTTGGGTGAGGCACAATCGCACGGCGGGCCCCACCCGCCACGGACCACGCACCCGAGGCCCCGGCCTCCCGAGACCCCCGCAGGGACGACGAACTCTTGCGAGCACGCACCCGCAGCGACCGCACCCCCCGCACCGGTGAAGGGGGCGGCCGATGAGCATCTACCGCGAAAGAGTGCACCGGGGCTCGGCGCGTGCCACCGTGCTGCGGACCGTCGGCACCCGTGAGCGCCGCTCGCACCTGTCCGCCCCCCGGGTGCCCACCGTCGGCATCGACATCGGCGGCACCAAGGTGATGGCCGGGGTCGTGGACGCCGACGGCGTCATCCTGGAGAAGCTGCGTACCGAGACGCCCGACAAGTCCAAGAGCCCGAAGGTCGTCGAGGACACCATCACCGAGCTGGTCCTGGACCTCTCCGACCGGCACGATGTGCACGCGGTGGGCATCGGCGCCGCGGGCTGGGTGGACGCCGACCGCAACCGCGTCCTGTTCGCCCCCCATCTGTCCTGGCGCAATGAACCGCTGCGCGACCGGCTCGCCGAGCGGCTCGCGGTCCCGGTCATGGTCGACAACGACGCCAACGCGGCCGCGTGGGCCGAGTGGCGGTTCGGCGCCGGACGCGGTGAGGACCATCTCGTCATGATCACCCTCGGCACCGGTATCGGCGGCGCCATCCTGGAGGACGGCCAGGTCAAGCGGGGCAAGTACGGGGTCGCGGGCGAGTTCGGCCATATGCAGGTCGTCCCCGCCGGACACCGCTGCCCGTGCGGCAACCGCGGCTGCTGGGAGCAGTACAGCTCCGGGAACGCGCTGGTGCGCGAGGCCCGTGAGCTGGCCGCCGCCGAGTCCCCGGTGGCCTACGGCATCAACGACCGCGTCGGCGGCAACATCCAGGAGATCACCGGACCGCTCATCACCGAGCTCGCCCGCGACGGCGACGCGATGTGCATCGAACTGCTCCAGGACATCGGCCAGTGGCTCGGCGTGGGCATCGCCAATCTGGCCGCCGCGCTCGACCCCTCCTGCTTTGTCATCGGCGGCGGCGTCAGCGCCGCGGACGACCTGCTGATCGGGCCCGCCCGGGACGCCTTCCGGCGCACCCTCACCGGCCGCGGTTACCGGCCGGAGGCCCGTATCGTCAAGGCTCAGCTGGGGCCCGAGGCCGGGATGGTGGGCGCCGCCGACCTCGCCCGGCTGGTCGCCCGCCGCTTCCGCCGCGCCAACCGCCGCCGGGTCGAGCGCTATGAACGCGCCGGTTCCTCCCCGCTGCGGATTGCGCCCCGAGGACAGGCGGGCCGCGGATGACCACCGCCGACCAGCGCCCCGCGCAGAGCAGCCCCGGCGCGATGCCGCCGGGCCACGGCAGCGGCGTCCCCGAGCGCCCCGGCACCCCCGGCGGCGACGACGGCCGTCCGCGCCGCCGCTGGCTCAAGGCCCTGATCATCTTCCTGCTGATCGCGATCCCGGCGGGCTATGGAGTGATCTCCGCCATCCAGAGCCGCGAGGGCGGTGAGAACAAGGAGGAGAGCGCTCAGGCCACCGGGCTCACCGATGACTGGCCCACCCGGGTGCAGCGGCGCATATACGACGTACCGATCCCGCCCTACTCCGCGGACGTCGCCTTCTACGAGACCAATTCCTGGGACGAGAGCAAGCTCTACGTGCAGTTCATCACCTCGCGCGAGGGCCTGAAGCGCTTTCTGACCCGGGCGGGCACCCAGCCGTCCGCTCTGGAGGAGGGCGAGGTGACCATCAGCGCCAAGGAGGCCAAAACCGTTGGCTGGCAGCTGAGTTCGGGCGAGCACTGGTCAGGAACGGTGTTCAAGCAGAAGGACCCCCAGCCCAGGCTGGAGATCACCGTCAACCGTGACAATCCCCGTCACCCGAAGGTCTACGTCGTCTCCACCGTGACGCCGTAAGGGGCGGCCATCTCGTTCGGATACCGTTTCCGGGTGAGTGAGATCAAGACACTTCAGTACCGGATCGACGGCCCCGAGGACGGGCCCGTGCTCGTCCTCGGACCGTCGCTGGGCACCACCTGGCACATGTGGGACCGCCAGATAGCCGAGCTGTCCCGCCACTGGCGGGTCCTCCGCTTCGACCTGCCCGGCCACGGCGGAGCACCGGCCCACCCCGCCTCTTCCGTACCCGAGCTCGCCGACCGGCTGCTGGCCACCCTGGACGAGCTGAACATCGACCGGTTCGGCTACGCGGGCTGCTCGCTGGGCGGGGCCATCGGCGCCGAACTGGCCCTGCGACATCCGCTCAGATTGGGCTCACTCGCCCTCGTCTCCGCCTCCCCGCGCTTCGGCACCGCCGACTCCTTCCGCCAGCGCGGTGTGGTGGTCCGCACCAACGGCCTGGACCCGATGGCCCGCGCCACCCCGGAGCGCTGGTTCACCCCCGCGTTCGCCGGTGCCCAGCCCGCCATCGTCGACTGGGCCGTCCAGATGGTCCGCACCACCGACCCCGGCTGCTACATCGCCTGCTGCGAGGCGCTCGCCGCCTTCGACATCCGCGCCGAGCTCGGCCGGATCAGCGCCCCCACCCTGGTCCTGGTCGGCGCCGACGACGAGGTGACCCCGCCCGCCGACGCCCGCGTACTGGTCGCCGGAATCCCCGACGCCCGGCTCGCGATGGTCCCCGGCACGTCCCATCTCGCCCCGGTCGAGCAGCCGGCGGCCGTCACCGATCTGCTGGTCCGCCACTTCTCCGGCACCTGGCAGAGCCCGGACCACCCCACCGGGATGACCGCGATCTCGGCGCCGCCGGTCAAGCCCGTGCTCGCCCCCGGGCCCACCGCCACCCCCACCCCCACCCCCACCGCCGCTCCGACGCCCGGCCCGGCCGCCGAGATCGGCTGGGCCGCCGCGCCAGAACCGGTGCCGGACGCCCGCACCGATGCCTACGACCGCGGCATGAAGGTGCGCCGCGAGGTGCTGGGCGATGCGCACGTGGACCGCGCGGAGTCGCGGACCGACGAGTTCACCGGCGACTTCCAGGACTTCATCACCCGCTATGCCTGGGGCGAGGTGTGGACCCGGCCCGGCATCGACCGGCGCACCCGCTCCGTGATCACCCTCACCGCCCTGGTCGCCCGCGGCCACCTGGATGAGCTGGCCTTCCACACCCGCGCCGCGCTGCGCAACGGACTCACCCCCACCGAGATCAAGGAAGTCCTGCTCCAGACCGCTGTCTACTGCGGAGTGCCCGCCGCGAACGCCGCCTTCGCCGTGGCCCAGCGCGTCATCCGCGAGGAGACCAGCCCGGAGGAGTAACCCGTTTACGGGGGCGGGCCGGTAGCAGAATGATCCCCATGAAGCTCACCAAGAAGGGCCACGCCTGCGTCCGGCTGGAGAAGGACGGGCAGACGCTCGTCATCGACCCCGGAGCCTTCAGCGAACATGACGCGGCGGCCG
Source organism: Streptomyces coffeae (assembly GCF_016741875.1). GTDB lineage: Bacteria > Actinomycetota > Actinomycetes > Streptomycetales > Streptomycetaceae > Streptomyces > Streptomyces coffeae. Next base: position 22,391 of record NZ_JAERRF010000022.1, read on the forward strand.
AAGCGGACGCGATCCTGGTCACCCACGAGCACGCCGACCACTTCAACGAGGCACGGCTGCGGGTGGCGCTCGAGGCCAACCCCGAGGCCCAGGTATGGACCCTGACCAGTGTGGCCGGGCAGATCTCGGCGGCGTTCCCCGGCCGGGTGCACACGGTTGGCGAGGGTGACACCTTCACCGCGGCGGGCTTCGAGATCGAGGTCCACGGTCAGCTGCACGCCGTCATCCACCCCGACATCCCCCGGATCACCAACGTCGGCTATGTGGTGGACAACACCGTCTTCCACCCCGGCGACGCGCTCACCGTGCCCCCCGGCCGCCGGCTGGACACCCTGCTGCTGCCGGTGCACGCCCCCTGGAACAAGCTCAGCGAGGTGCTCGACTACATCCGGGCCGTGGCCCCGCGCCGTGCCGTCGACATCCACGACGCCCTGCTGTCCGACCTGGCGCCGCAGATCTACGGCCGGATGCTGGGCCCGGAGGGTCCGGGCATCGGCAGCACCGAGCATCTGCGGCTGACACCGGGGGAGACCCTGAGCCTGTGAGCGCTGTCGGACCCGCCGTGTAGGTTGACCTCCATGCGCATCGCGACCTGGAACGTCAATTCGATCACCGCCCGGCTGCCGCGGCTGCTCGCCTGGCTGGAGAGCAGCGGTACGGATGTGCTGTGCGTCCAGGAGACGAAGTGCGCCGAGTCCGCCTTCCCCTACGAGCCGCTGCGCGAGCTGGGCTACGAGGCCGCGGTCAACGCCACCGGCAGGTGGAACGGGGTGGCGCTGCTCTCCCGGGTGGGACTCGAGGAGATCACCGTCGGCCTGCCCGGCGGCCCGGACTACGACGGCGGGCAGGAGCCGCGTGCCATAGCGGCCACCTGCGGCGGTGTCCGCGTCTGGTCGGTCTATGTGCCCAACGGCCGGGAGATCGGCCACCCGCACTACGACTACAAGCTGGCCTGGCTGGAGGCGCTGCGCAGCACGGTCGCCGAGGACGCGGCCGGGGAGCGCCCCTTCGCCGTCCTCGGCGACTTCAATGTGGCGCCCACCGACGAGGACGTCTGGGACCGGGCCGCCTTCGACGGCCTCACCCATGTCACCGACCTGGAGCGGGACGCCCTGGCCGCGCTGCGCGACACCGGTCTGTCCGACGTGGTGCCGCGCCCGCTGAAGTACGACCGCCCCTTCACCTACTGGGACTACCGCGAGCTGTGCTTCCCCAAGAACCGGGGCATGCGGATCGACCTGGTCTACGGCAACCAGCCGTTCGCCAAGGCCGTGGGCGACGCGTATGTGGACCGCGAGGAGCGCAAGGGCAAGGGCGCCTCCGACCACGCCCCGGTCGTGCTCGACCTGGAGGTCTGAGACCGCGGGGCCGGGCCGGCGGGCGCCCTCACCCGGCTCACCCCGTGAGGGTGCGCAGGTCGATCGACTCGGCCAGCGCCTGCAACCCGGCGTCCCCGGGGTGCAGATGGTCACCGCTGTCGTACGCGGGGAGGATCCGCGCCGGGTGCTGCGGATCCCGCACCACGGCGTCGAAGTCCAGCACCGCGTCGAACACCCCGCCGCTGTCCCGCAGGAACGCGTTGACCACCTGGCGGCGCGCATCGGCGTCCGCCGTGCACCGCGCCTCGCCCTCGCACGGCGCGATCGTCGCCCCGACCACCCGCAGTCCGCGCGCGTGGGCGCGGGCCGCGACGGCCCGCAGCCCCGCGATGACGTCCTGCGCCGAGGTGCCCCAGCGCAGATCGTTGATGCCCTGGAAGACCACGACGGTGCGGGCCCCGCTCTGGGCGAGCACATCCCGCTCCAGCCGGCTCAGCGCGCTCACCCCGCTGGTCACCGTGGAGACCCCGTCGCCGGTGTAGACATCGGTGACCACGCGGTTCGCGGAGATCCCGCTGTTGACCACGCCGTACGCGGGCACCTCGGACTGCGCCCGCAGCCGCCGGGCCAGGACGTCCGGCCAGCGGCGGTTGGCGTCGGCCGTCGAGTTGGTGCCGTCGGTGATCGAATCGCCCAGCGCCACCACCGAGCCCGGACCGCCCCGTACATCGACGCCGGTGAGGAACGGCCACGTGGTCAGGGTGCCGGTGTAGGCGTCCGCACCGGAGTCACCGGTGCGGTCCCCGCTGCCCGGCGCGCTCGAGTACGAGCGCTGGGTGGCCTGGGTGTGCACCGGCGCCGCACTGACCGGCCCCGGCAGATGCACACTCACCAGCAGATTGGTGTCCGCCGGTACGCGGAAGTCCACCGGATCGCTGACCAGTTGGGCCCCCGCCGGGATCGAGGTGCCCCGCCGTCCGCCGAAGGTCAGCGGCACCGGCGCACCGTGCGCCGCGGCGCCCTCCCCCTGGACGGCCACGGTGGCCCGGCCGATCTCCACGGGCGCCGCGGCGAAGGTGTTCGCCAGCCGGATCCTGGCCCGCGGACCGCCCGCGCTGGTGTGCACCACCAGCCGCAGCGTCTGGTCCGTCCACGGCCCGACCTTGGTGTACCCGGCGGTGCTCGCCCCCCAACTGCCGGTCCAGCCCGGCGCGGGCTGCCGCAGCGTCGCGGCGAACACATGCAGATCGCCGGCCGGACCCGGATCCTCCGGCAGCACCACCGACGCGATCTCCCGGCCGCGCTCCACCGGCACCGTCACCGCGTACAGCCGTGCCGCCTCCAGCCGCTGCCCCGACGCGCTGTTGACATGGGGGAGGCCGACCGCCTTGGTGGCAGCGGAGCCCGCGCGCCAGTCCGGCGCGGTCAGGGTGTACGTCCCGCTGGACCCGTCCCGGTAGCGCACCGTCCCGGTGCCGCTCACCGCGCCGCCGGACCCGTCCGGCGCACTGCCCGCGACCAGGAAGGTGACCGCCTCGCCCCAGCCGCGCAGCCGTACCGCCTGCCCGTCGGCGACCACGTTGTCCGGCCCTGTCCCGGCACTCCGCGGCCAGGTCAGCCGCGCCGCGTCCAGATCGACCACCCGCCCCGGCGTCCATCCGGCGGCCCTCAGGTCCTGCGCGGACAGCGAGTTGCCCGAACCGTCGAAGTCCGCGTCCCCCGGCCGGGTGTCCTCACTGACCGCCCGGTTGTCGAAAAGCCGCTCCAGAGGGAGCGGCTTCGGTGATGCTGCCTGTGCGGGCGACCCGGCGAGCGCCGGTAGGACCGACGCCGGGAGGGCGAAGGCGACACCTCCCGCGACGAGTCCGGCCGCTGTCCACCGTCTGCCGAAGCGCATACGAGTCCCCTCTCGCAACCAACCCGACCGCTGATCCGACAGGTGCGGGAAGAACCTAGAGAGGCGGATGGGCGTCGTCAAGGCAATCATCGGGTCACGAGGCATACCGCGCGCCCTGTGGTGCGCCCGTGCGCGGGATGCGACGCTGAGTGGTATGAACATCCCCTTCTTGGACAACTGGCGCAAGCGGCGTGGCCCCGCTTCCGGTACGGCGCTGATGGGTGCCCAGGAGGAGGATCCTCAGGGTGTCGCACAGCTGCTCTCCGAATGCGAGCTCCTGCGTGCCCGCGCCGCAACCGCCGGTATCGGACTCGACGACTCCGCCGCCTCGTTGGAAGCGCTCGACCAGCTTCTCCCACGCTGGCGCGACGACCCGGACGAGCTGCCCTGGCTCGGCAACGACGCCGGTCTCTACCTCGGCACCGTCATCATCCGCACCGTCCCCGGCGCCGCCTGGCAGGTCTGGCCCAGCGGCCGCCCCGTCGTCAGACTCGGCTCCGGCCGCGAGGTCGACGTGGTCCAGGCCGGCCACCAATGGGCCGCCGACGGCGCCCCGGAGCTCTCCCAGCTGTACGCGGAGGTCGCCGAGACCTGAGCGCTCCGCGGGAAGAGCCGCAAGGTGCCGCCGTTCGTCTGCGGCCGGCTCGTGGCCGGCGCCGCCCGCGCCGGAGAGCTGGTCGAGGCGCGGGGCGTCCACCCGTAAAGGGGGGTTATCGCCCTCTCGGTGCGTGTCATCGGCGAACTGCCGCTTTTGTCTGGATAGCTTGCGCTGACGCGACACAGGCGAAAGTGGGTGGGGCCGGGTATGGCCGTCGGCGAACCGTTGATCGAGCTGCGTGAGGTCAACAAGTACTTCGGCGCGCTGCATGTGCTCCAGGACATCGACCTCACCGTCGGCCGCGGTGAGGTGGTCGTGGTCATCGGGCCCTCCGGCTCCGGGAAGTCGACGCTGTGCCGGACCATCAACCGGCTGGAGACGATCCAGTCCGGCGCCATCGCCGTGGACGGCAGACCGCTGCCCGAGGAGGGCAAGGAGCTGGCGCAGCTGCGGGCCGAGGTGGGGATGGTCTTCCAGTCGTTCAACCTCTTCGCGCACCGGACCGTGCTGGCCAATGTGATGCTTGCCCAGCAGAAGGTCCGCAAGCGCGGCAAGCAGGAGGCGGAGCGGCGGGCGCGGGAGTTGCTGGAACGGGTGGGGCTCGCGGATCAGGCCGACAAGTACCCCGCGCAGCTCTCCGGCGGTCAGCAGCAGCGGGTGGCCATCGCGCGGGCGCTGGCGATGGATCCGAAGGTGATGCTCTTCGACGAGCCGACCTCGGCGCTGGACCCGGAGATGATCAACGAGGTGCTGGAGGTCATGCGCCAGCTCGCCCGCGAGGGCATGACCATGGTGGTCGTCACCCATGAGATGGGCTTCGCGCGCTATGCCGCGAACCGGGTGGTGTTCATGGCCGACGGCCGGATCGTGGAGGACCGCAGTCCGGAGGAGTTCTTCACGGCACCGGCGACCGAGCGGGCCCGGGACTTCCTCTCCAAGATCCTCAAGCACTGAGCCGGGTGGTGACGGAGATGAGGCGCATCCGCCGGGCGATCGCCGCCCTGGCTCTGGCTCTCGCCCTGCTGCCGGCGGCGGCCGGGTGCGGGAAGGAGGGCAGCCCGCCCGCCAAGGGGCCGAAGGCCGGGCAACTGCCCACGTACAAGGTGGCCACCGGCTTCCGGCTGCCGGAGTCGCCGACCTGGCGCAGGGCCGAGCGGCGCGGCTATCTCACCGTCGGGGTCAAGGAGGATCAGCCCTATCTCGGGGAGAAGGATCCGGCCACCGGCCGCTACTCCGGCTTCGATATCGAGATCGCCACGATGATGGCGGCGTCGCTGGGCTTCAAGCCCAGCCAGATCCGCTTCCGGACCATCGCCTCCGCCAACCGGGAGACCGCGCTCCAGAACGGCCAGATCGACTACTACGTCGGCACCTACACCATCAATCCGCTGCGCAAGCGCCAGGTGGGCTTCGCCGGGCCGTACTACATGGCGGGCCAGTCGCTGCTGGTGCGCACCGACGAGGACGACATCCACGGCCCCCAGGACCTGGCGGGCAAGACCGTGTGCTCGGTGGCCGGTTCGACCCCGCTCCAGCGGATCCAGACCGACTACCCCAAGGCCCGCGCGGTGGCCTACGACACCTACTCGGTCTGCGTGGACAACCTGCTGAGCTATCAGGTCGACGCGGTCACCACCGACAACGTGATCCTGCTCGGCTACGCGGCCAAGGTCCCGGAGGAGCTGAAGGTGGTGGGCAAGCCGTTCTCCAAGGAGCCGTACGGCATCGGGGTGCCGCGGGGGGACAACGCGCTGCGCTTCGCGCTGGACGAGGCGCTCCTGATCCATGAGCGCAACGGGAACTGGAAGAAGGCGTACAACGCGACCCTCGGGCTGTCCGGGGTGCCCGCCCCCAAGCCGCCGCCCATCGACCGCTACCAGACGCGCTGAGGCCGCCGTATGGATGTGCTCACCGAAAACTTCGCCCTCTACGGCAAGGGGTTCCTCGGCACGGTCGAACTGACCGTGTACGCCTCGCTGCTCGCCCTGGCCGTGGGCATCCTGATGGCCGCGTTCCGGGTGGCGCCGGTGGCCTCGCTGCGGACCTTCGGCACCGTATGGGTGACGGTGCTCCGCAACACCCCGCTGACGCTGCTCTTCTTCGCGGTGATGCTGGGGCTGCCGCGCTTCGGTCTGGTGCTGCCGTTCACCACCTTCGCGGTGCTGGCGCTGGGCTGCTACACCTCGGCGTTCATCTGCGAGGCGGTGCGCTCGGGCATCAACACGGTGCCGGTCGGGCAGGGCGAGGCCGCGCGCAGCCTGGGGATGACGTTCGAGCAGACGATGGGCGTGGTGGTGCTGCCGCAGGCGTTCCGCTCGGTCATCCCGCCGATCGGCTCGACCCTGATCGCGCTCGCCAAGAACTCCGCCATCGCCGGGTCGTTCAGCGTCACCGAACTGCTGGGCACCTACAAGCCGCTCAACGAGATGGGCTACAGCATCATCTGGACCTTCGTCTGGATCGCCGTCGGCTATCTGATCGTGACGCTGGCCATCAGCGCGATCTTCGCCGTACTGGAGAAGCGCTGGGGAGTGCCGCGATGACCACCACCGCCCTCTACGACGTGGCCGGGCCGCGGACGCGGCGCCGCCACCGCATCTACGGGATCGTGGCGACGGCCGTGCTGCTGGCGCTGGTCGCCGGGATCGTCCATCTCCTGGTCGAGACCGGGCAGTTCGCGTACCAGAAGTGGATGCCCTTCGAGTACAAGGGCATCCAGGAGCTGTTGCTGCGCGGACTCGCCAACACCCTCAAGGCGTTCGCTCTGGCCGCGGTGTTCTCGCTGGTGTTCGGCGCCGTACTGGCCGCCGGGCGGCTGTCGGAGCACCGGCCGGTGCGCTGGCTGTCCACGCTGGTGGTGGAGTTCTTCCGGGCGATGCCCGTGCTGGTGATGATCTTCTTTGTGTTTGTGGCACTCAAGGTGCAGCCGCTGCCCGCGCTGGTCACCGGGCTGACGCTGTACAACGGTTCGGTGCTGGCGGAAGTGTTCCGCGCGGGGGTGAACGCGGTGGACCGCGGCCAGCGCGAGGCGGCGTACTCCCTCGGCATGCGGAAGACGGCGGTAATGACGTACGTGCTGGTGCCCCAGGGCGTACGGGCGATGCTGCCCGCCATCATCAGCCAGCTGGTGGTGGCCCTGAAGGACACCTCGCTCGGCTTCCTCATCACCTACGAGGAGTTTCTGCACGCCGGAAAGCTCATCGCGTCCAATCTCGACTACGACCTTCCGTTCATCCCGGTGGTGATGGTGATCTCGCCGATCTACATCGGGATGTGCATGCTGCTGTCGTGGTTCGCCAACTGGGTGGCGAAGCGGGAGCGGCGCAGTGTGAAGACCGGTCAGATGAAGGTCGCCGCCCCCGAGCCGGCCGCCCCCGTGCCCGGCGACACACGCACCTGACACGGGGGCGGGACCTGATCAGGGGACCGGGATCACTCGCGGACCGGCACCGACAGCGATGACGGGTCGTCCGCGGGCGAGGAGAAGGTGAGCCGCGCCCCGTCCGGGTTGTGCTCGTTGTAGAGCGGGTCCTTGGCGTCGACGACCAGGGCCAGCCGGTGTCCGGCCGGGAGGTCGTAGGCGGTCGAGAACAGCTCCAGGTCCACGCCGAACGGCGTTCCCGGGGTGCGGTCGTGGAAGGTGACGGGGGCGTGGGTGATGAGCTTGCCGATGCCGAGCGCGCCGACGTCGTAGAGGTATGCCACCGCCGTACCGCTGGACTTGTTGCTGGTCATGGTGGTGTGCAGGGTCACGGTGCCGCGGATGCGCTGCTCGGTGGCGTAGCGCTCGCTCTGCCAGACGGCCGCGTAGGAGCGGGGCAGCAGCGGGATCGAGGCGAGCGGCGGGAGTTTGAGGAACTGGTCCAGGGCGCCGCTGAGGATCGCGGTGCCGCCGTCGGCGCCGGAATTGTGGTCGGCGCTGATCTGCTCGGTGCCGTCCAGGGCGAGCCGGCGGTGGCCGGTGGGCACGGCCGACCAGCTGGGGTAGCCCTCGTAGCCGTCCGTGGTCCGCGAGGCGAGCTGGACCGGTTGCTCGCGGTCGATGCCGTTCCGGTCGCCCTTGAGATAGCGGTCCAGCCAGCGGCGGGAGTGGTCCCAGGTGTCGTTGGGCAGGCCCAGCAGCCCGGTGAGCTCGGGGGTGGCATGGTCGCCGGGTCGCAGCTCCAGCCGTTTGGGCCCGGTGAGCTTCTCGTAGAAGCGGGCGTAGCTGTTGGGCGGGAAGATGGAGTCGCCCCAGGCGTTGCCCAGCATGACGGCCGCGCCGTTGGCGTTGATGCGGTCGAGGTAGGTGGCGGGGGAGCGCTTCCGGCCCCACTCGATCAAGTCCTTTTCCCGGTCCATGTTGGAGCCGAGGAAGTCCTTGAGCATCTGCTGCATCTCTTCGCTCGGACGGCCGGTCAGCGTTCCCAGCCCGCCGAGCAGACCGGCGGCCTGGCGGTGCTGGGTGCGCTCGCTGTAGATGGACTCGATCAGGTCCGCCCAGCCGCTCATTGCCACAACGGCCTTGACGCGCGGGTCGAATGCCGAGGCGAGCAGGCTGATCCCGGCGCCGTAGGACACCCCGGCCATGCCGATGTGGCCGGGGTCGGCGCCGGTGTGGGCCAGTGCCCAGTCGATGACCTTGGAGGCGTCGGCGACATCGGGCGGCCCGGCGGTCTCGATCCGTCCGCCGGACTGCCAGAAGCCGCGGGGGTTGTAACTGAGCACCACATAGCCGGACTCGGCCAGCTTCCTGGCCTGGGCGAGATATTCCACCTGGGGCATGGCCCAGCTGGTGGGCAGCACCACCAGCGGATAGCGGTGCCCGGCGCCGGCGTCGGCCGGGGCGACCACATTGGCGGCGAGGGACACACCGCCGTCGCCGGGGATGTCGACGAAGCGTACGGACGTCGAGGATGCCGACGACCCGTACGAGGCCGACGAGGCCGACGAGGCGGCCGTGACGGCGCTCGCCGATGCAGCGGCCGCGGCCGGTGCCGTGGCGGCGGGGCCGAAGGTGGCACCGGCCAGCACGGTCGCCGAGACGGCGGCGGCCGCCGCCGTGCGCAGGTATTTGCGGGCAGGGGGCACTTGTCGCTCCTGTGGGGAAGGCCGTGGGGGACCAAGGGAGCGCGCGCTCAAGTAACTTGACGGTAACCCGGGTTGTTACCTCTGGTAATAGTGCGATAAGTTACGCCTGGGTAACGATAAGAGCCGCTCCTGGCTGCCGGGGCCGGGAGCGGCTCGGGGCGTTGCCCGGGGGCCGGACCCCGTCCGGGTCCGGCCCCGCGAAACATCCTCAAGTAGGCCGCGCTCAGCCCTCCTTGGCAGCCTTGGCCGCGGCCCGCGACCCCGCCGGCGCGGAGGTCGCGGCCTTGGTGACATCGGCCACCAGCTCGACCACATCCGGGCCGTACGCCTGGGAGTTGACCACCTTCAGCAGCAGACAGAACGAGCCCTGCGCCCCGTACTTACGGGCCAGCCGGGCGCGGTTGCGCACCAGATGGGTCACCGCCGCGCGATGGGTCACCGGGCGTTGCCCGGCGGCCAGGAACACCGGACGCTCGCCCTCGCCCGCCGTCAGCCGGGCCAGCAGGACGTACTCGACCGCGCCCGGTTCGGGGCGGTAGGCGGTGCCGCCGATGGTGAAGGTGCCGCGGTCCGCCCCCGACTCATCGCCCGGGAGCACGGTCACCCCCGGCAGCAGATTCGACAGATGGGCGGCCAGCCTGCGGTGTGCCGTGGGGTCGCCGATGCAGAACTCCGTCCGCGCGCCGAACCCCTGCAACCCGGTGTCATGCGGTGCGACCTCGGGGTGGGCGCCGCAGATCTCCACGACGGAGGCGAGTCCGAGCAGCGCGAGCGCGTCATGGCGCGGAATGCTCCAGTGCGCCGAGGTGCTGTCCCGATGGGTGACCAGCACACACTCCGAGCCGTCCGGCAGGCCGAAGAAGCGCTGCTCGCGGGCGCGCTTACGGCGCACCAGCGCCGAGTGCACGGCCCAGCCGAGGGCCAGGCCCACGGTCAGGGCCGCCGCGGAGGCGATCAGGTCCTGCAGGGTGTCATTCATGGCCGCGCATCGTAGCGGCGAACCGGGTGGGTGTTCGAGGCCGGGGCTGCGGGGAACCCGTCGTCCACCCTGACCAGCGGGGACGGCCTGCCCTCTGTCGTGACCACGCCGGGCACCGGTAGGCTCCGGCCCTGTCGTCCGCTTGGAGGTATGGATGGGGCCCACCGCGCGACCAGCCGCATCGTCCACCACGTCCACCACGTCCAGCGCCGCGCCGCCCCGGCGCCGGCTGCCCGCGATGGCCGCCGCGGCCGCGCTGGCCGCGGTGCTCGGCATCGCCCCGGCCGGGGCGGCGCAGAGCGGGCCGGCGGACGCCGCGAAGCCCGGCACCCCCGCCAAGACCCCGGTGGCCGAAGGCTACGGCGGCGCGGTCTCCAGCGTGGACCCCGACGCCTCGGCGGCCGGGATCGACGTACTGCGGCACGGCGGGAACGCGGTCGACGCGGCGGTCGCGACCGCCGCCGCGCTCGGGGTCACCGAGCCGTACTCGGCGGGTGTCGGCGGCGGTGGGTACTTCGTCTACTACAGCGCCAAGAAGCACCAGGTGTACACGCTGGACGGCCGGGAGACCGCACCGCTCAGCGCCGACAAGGGCCTCTTCCTCGACAAGGACGGAAAGCCGCTGCCGTTCGCCGACGCGGTCACCAGCGGACTGAGCGTCGGCACCCCCGGCACCCCCGCCACCTGGGAGGACGCCCTCGACACCTGGGGCACCGAGTCGCTGGCGCGGGTGCTGAAGCCCGCCGAGCGGCTGGCCCGCGACGGCTTCACCGTGGACCCCACCTTCCGTCAGCAGACCGCCGACAACGAGGCCCGCTTCAAGGACTTCCCGGCCTCGGCCGAGCTGTTCCTGCCCGGCGGCAAGCTGCCGGTGGTGGGCTCCACCTTCACCAACCCCGATCTCGCCCGCACCTACGCCCTGCTGGCCAAGAAGGGCACCGGCGCGGTCTACAAGGGCGAGCTGGGCCGCGACATCGTCGACACGGTGCGCAAGCCGCCGGTGGACCCGAAGGCCGAGCGCACCGTGCGGCCCGGTGATCTGACCGCCCGCGACCTGCGGGCGTACACCACCGAGCGACAGGCGCCCACCCGCACCGGCTACCGGGGGCTGGACGTCTACGGCATGGCGCCCTCGTCCTCGGGCGGCACCAGCGTGGCCGAGGCGCTCAACATCCTGGAGAAGACCGATCTCTCCCAGCTCAGCGAACGCGACTACCTGCACCGCTACATCGAGGCCGGCCGGATAGCCTTCGCCGACCGTGGGCGGTGGGTGGGCGACCCGGCCGCCGAGGACGTCCCCACCAAGGGACTCACCTCGCAGCGGTTCGCCGACTCCCGCGCCTGCCTGATCAAGCCGGACGCGGTGCTCAAGAGCCCGGTGAAGCCCGGCGACCCGAACCGCCCGGCCGGGCCCGGTTCCTGTGACACCCGCGGCCACGCCGCCCCCACCACCTATGAGGGCGAGAACACCACCCATCTCACGGTGGCGGACAAGTGGGGCAATGTGGTCGCCTACACCCTCACCATCGAGCAGACCGGCGGCAGCGGGATCACCGTGCCCGGCCGCGGCTTCCTGCTCAACAACGAGCTGACCGACTTCTCCTTCGCGCCCGCCGACCCGGCCGTCCACGACCCGAACCTGCCGGGCCCGGGGAAGCGGCCCCGCTCGTCGATGTCGCCGACGATCGTGCTCGAGCACAACAAGCCGGTGCTGGCGCTCGGCTCACCCGGCGGCGCGACCATCATCACGACGGTGCTGCAAACCATGCTCAACCATCTCGACCGGGGAATGCCGCTGGTCGACGCCATCGCCGCACCGCGCGCCAGCCAGCGCAACGCCGACCGGACCGAACTGGAACCGGGGCTGTGGAACAGCCCTCAGCGCGCGGAACTGCAGGCGCTCGGTCACTCCTTCAAGCAGAACCCGGAGATCGGCGCCGCGACCGGCGTCCAGCGGCTGTCCGGCGGACGCTGGCTGGCCGCGGCCGAGACGGTACGCCGGGGCGGCGGCTCGGCGATGGTGGTCAGCCCCGGCTGACGGCCCCCGCCCCGGAAGCTCCGGCAACGGACCGGCCCGGCCGCGCGGTTCAGCCCAGCAGGGTGATGACCTCGTCGGCCGTGCCGGTCTCGTCGGCGTACTGCTTCACCGCGAACGGGGACCACGTCGGCGCGCTGAACGGCGGGTCATTCCCCGGTCAATCCTCGACCAGTCGTTTCAGTAGTGCGGTGGCCTCCGCCAGGGTGTGGCGCTCCTCGCCGTCGAGGCGGGTGGCGATGGCGTCCAGCAGCCAGCTCTGCTTGGCCTGCCGTACGGCGGCGATCGCGCGCAGCCCCTCCTCGGTGACCGAGAAGTCGATCTGCCGTCCGTCGGTGGGGTGCGGGGTCCGCTCGATCAGCCGCCGCTCCTCCAGGGCGGCGAGGATCGTGCGCATCGACTGGGGGCGGATCAGCTCCGCGCGGGCCAGGGCCGCGGTGGTGGCCGGTCCGCCGGTGTCCAGGCGGCTGAGCACGCTGTGCTGGGACGGGGTGAGCTCACCGAGCGGCGAGGCCGCCCGCATCCGGCGCATCAGCTGTCCGACGACCGCCGAGAGATCGGTGGCCATGCGCTCCTGGGCCCGGGTCTCCGGGTCGTTCCGGGTGCGGTCGGGGCCGTCCTGGGGTGCCATAGCTCTACCGTAGCGATTTCGGCAGCCAAACTTGCAAGTTTGGCTGCTATGTGCGCACCAGGAAAACTGTCCGTAGCACTCCCGTAACCGGTTCCGTAACACGCGGGGTGTCGAATGCGGCCACGGGGGTGAAGGGCGCGAGGGGGGGAGAGGGGTGGCGATGTCGGGCGGGCAACTCCCAGCCGCGATCGGGGAGTTCGCGGACTTCCTGCGTGCGCTGACACGGCGGCTGGACCGGGAGGCGGGGTGGTACGGCGTCTTCGCGCGGCGCGACCCCGAGGGTCTGGACGCCTGTCTGGACGGCCATGAGGTGCCGCCGTGGGATGTGGTCCAGGCGCTGCTGCAAGACCTCTCCGCCCGGTACGGCCCGGAGGCGGCGCGGGAGGCCGCGGTCCGCGCCGGCGCCCTCTACCGGGCAGCGGTCATCGTCTACGACGCCGAGGTCGGTGGGCGCGCGGCGCTCCAGGACCGGCTGGAGGCGATGCGGGGCGAACAGCGGCGCGCGGCCCGGCGGGAACGCCGTCTCCAGGAGGCCGTGCACACCGCCGGGGGAAACACCGCCGGGGACACCGCCGCGCGGGACGGTCTCGCCGCCGATCTGGCGTGGGCGCACGACGACTGGGAGCGGGCGACCGCCCGCTGCGAGGAATTGCGCGCCCGCCTCGACGCACTGCCCCCTGCCGCCGGGCCCGACCGTCCCCCGCGGCCGGAGGGGGCGCGCGCCGACGCCACCGTGGGCGAGGCCCCGCCCGCGCCGCCGGAGCCACCCGCCGAGCGTCCCGCGCCCGTACCTCCGCCCGCCGCTGCCGCACCCCCGCCCGCCGCTCCCGCCCGTAGCCGCCCCCGTGGCGCACGGTTCGCCGGGGTGGAGCCCGACGCCGACACGGCGGGAGCCGGGGGAGCGGCCGGGCCGCTGCCCCCGGCTCCCGCCCCCGTGGCGGACCCCGTGGCACCTCCCGTGGTCGACGCGCCGGCGACACCCCGGGGCGCCCGGTTCGCCGGGGCCTACGGCGCCGCGGACGGCCCCCGGCGCCGCCGCCGCGGCGGCCGGGACGAGAGCGCGACCCACCGCGCCGTACGGGAGGCAGCCCGGCGCGGTGAGGCACACCGCGCCGCCGCCGAGGCCGTGACCCGGCTCGGCAGACTGCGGGCGCAGGGGCGCGGTGGCGAGGCCCATGTGGTGCTGTGCGAGACCGCCGCCTGGCCCGCCCCGCGGCTGCCGGTGCTCGCGGCGGAGCTGGAGCGTGCCGGACTCGGCGCGGATGTGGCCACCCTGCTCTGGGAAATGGCGTGTCTGCCACCCCCGAGGCTGGCCGCCGCCGCGGAGGCCCTGATGGCGGCGGGCCGTCAGGCCGACGGTGAGCGGCTGCTGCGGCAGAGTGTCTCCCGGCCGGTCGCGGAGATCGCGCACACCGCGCTGGCGCTGGTCGAGGCGGGTGCGGACGATGAGGCGGGCCTGCTGCTGCGGGCGCTGGTGCGGGCCCGGAGCCCGGAGGATGCGGCGGGCGCGGCCGGTGAGGATCCGGCCATCCTGGTGCCGCTGCTGCTCGATGCCGCGGACCGGGTGTCCTCCAGCAGCCATCACGATCTTGCACTAGCACTGCGTGTGGCCGGTCTGGCCTGACACAACGCGAAAACTGGACGTCTTCGTTGAGTAACGGCGGCGGTATTGCCAGAGTGGTCAGTGCGCTTCTACGTTCTTCAGCACAGCCGGATTCTACGTGCGTAGACACAGGTTGACGACGGGAATACACCCTCCGGAGCACTGCTGTGAAGGAGCTGATCATGGCCAATGTCGTACGTGCCGCGCTCGTCCAGGCCACATGGACCGGCGATACCGAATCGATGATCGCGAAGCATGAGGAGTACGCCCGGCAGGCGGCCGCCCAGGGCGCCAAGGTGATCGGCTTCCAGGAGGTGTTCAACGCCCCGTACTTCTGTCAGGTGCAGGAGGCGGAGCACTACCGGTGGGCCGAACCGGTGCCGGACGGGCCGACCGTCCAGCGGATGAAGGAGCTGGCCCGGGAGACCGGGATGGTGATCGTGGTGCCGGTCTACGAGGTCGAGCAGTCGGGCTTCTACTACAACACCGCGGCCGTGATCGACGCGGACGGCAGCTATCTCGGCAAGTACCGCAAGCACCACATCCCCCAGGTCAAAGGCTTCTGGGAGAAGTACTACTTCAAGCCCGGCAACATGGGCTGGCCGGTGTTCGACACCGCCGTCGGCAAGGTCGGTGTCTACATCTGCTACGACCGTCACTTCCCCGAGGGCTGGCGGGCGCTGGGGCTCTCCGGCGCCCAACTGGTCTACAACCCCTCGGCGACCTCCCGCGGTCTGTCCGCGTATCTGTGGCAGCTGGAACAGCCCGCCGCGGCCGTCGCCAACGAGTACTTCATCGCCGCGATCAACCGCGTGGGCGTGGAGGAGTACGGCGACAACGACTTCTACGGCACCAGCTACTTCGTCGATCCGCGCGGCCAGTTCGTCGGCGAGGTGGCCAGTGACAAGGAGGAGCAGCTGATCGTCCGGGACCTCGACTTCGATGTCATCGACGAGGTGCGCCAGCAGTGGGCCTTCTACCGCGACCGACGGCCCGACGCCTACGAGGGGCTGGTGAAGCCATGAGTGAGCAGCCCTCGGGTGTCCACGCCGCGCTGCACCGGCGGCACCGGGCCGTGCTGCCCGACTGGCTGGCCCTGTACTACCAGCGGCCCATCGAGATCACCCACGGCGAGGGGCGGCACGTCTGGGACGCCGAAGGCAACCGCTACCTCGATTTCTTCGGCGGCATCCTCACCACGATGACCGCCCACGCCCTGCCCGAGGTCACCAAGGCGATCAGCGAGCAGGCGGGCCGGATCCTGCACAGCTCCACGCTCTACCTCGACCGCCCCATGGTGGACCTGGCCGAGCGCGTCGCCGCCCTGTCCGGCATCCCCGACGCGCGGGTCTTCTTCACCACCTCCGGCACCGAGGCCAATGACACCGCCCTGCTGCTGGCCACCACCCACCGCCGCTCCAACCAGATCCTGGCGATGCGCAACAGCTACCACGGCCGGTCCTTCTCGGCGGTGGGCATCACCGGCAACCGCTCCTGGTCACCGACCAGTCTGTCCCCGTTGCAGACCCTGTACGTCCACGGCGGGGTGCGCGGCCGGGGACCCTTCGCCGATCTCGGCGACGCCGAGTTCATCCAGGCGTGCGTGAACGACCTCGAGGACGTCCTCGGCCAGGCGCACGGCAATGTCGCCGCCCTGATCGCCGAACCGATCCAGGGCGTCGGCGGGTTCACCTCGCCGCCCGACGGACTGTTCGCCGCCTTCCGCGAGGTGCTCGACCGGCACGGCATCCTGTGGATCACCGATGAGGTGCAGACCGGGTGGGGCCGCACCGGTGACCACTTCTGGGGCTGGCAGGCCCATGAGGGATCCGGGCCGCCGGACATCCTCACCTTCGCCAAGGGCATCGGCAACGGCATGTCCATCGGCGGGGTGGTGGCCCGCGCCGAGGTCATGAACTGTCTGGACGCCAACTCCATCTCCACCTTCGGCGGCAGCCCGGTCACCATGGCCGCGGGCCTCGCCAACCTCAACCACCTGGTCGAACACGACCTCCAGGGCAATGCGCGCCGCGTCGGCGGCCTGCTCATCGAGCGGCTGCGCGCCGCGACCGTCGGTCTCGACACCGTCCGCGACGTCCGCGGCCGGGGGCTGATGATCGGTATCGAACTGGTCGAGCCGGGCACCGACCGGCCGTCCCCCGAGGCCGCCTCCACCGTCCTGGAGGCCGCCCGCGAGGGCGGGCTGCTCATCGGCAAGGGCGGCGCGCACAACAGCAGTGTGCTGCGCATCGCCCCGCCGCTCAGCCTCACCGTCGCCGAGGCGGAGGAGGGCGCGGAGATCCTCGAGGCCGCCCTCAAGGCCACCCAGTCCGGAAGGAGTACGAGCTGATGCCCCGTACCGTGATCCGTGGCGGGCTTGTCATCACCGCCGCCGAGGAGACCCACGCCGACGTCCTGATCGAGGACGAGAAGATCGTGGCCCTGGCCGCGTCCGACAGCGAGTGCGCCCGCGGCTGGAGCGCCGACCGCATCATCGACGCCACCGGGAAGTACGTCATCCCCGGCGGGGTCGATCCGCACACCCATATGGAGATGCCCTTCGGCGGCACCTTCGCCGCCGACACCTTCGAGACCGGCACCCGGGCTGCGGCCTGGGGCGGCACCACCACCATCGTCGACTTCGCCATCCAGACCAAGGGCCACGCACTGCGCGAGGGCCTGGACGCCTGGCATCTGAAGGCGGGCGGCAACTGCGCCATCGACTACGGCTTCCACATGATCCTCTCCGATGTCGACCAGGGGTCGCTGAAGGAGATGGATCTGCTGGTGGAGGAGGGCGTGACCAGCTTCAAGCTGTTCATGGCCTATCCGGGCGTCTTCTACAGCGACGACGGCCAGATCCTGCGCGCCATGCAGCGCGGCGCCCACAACGGCGGGCTGATCATGATGCACGCCGAGAACGGCATCGCCATCGACGTCCTGGTCGAACAGGCCCTCGCCGAGGGCCGGACCGACCCCCGCTACCACGGTGAGGTCCGCAAGGCGCTGCTGGAGTCCGAGGCCACCCACCGCGCCATCCAGCTCGCCCGGGTGGCCGGCGCCCCGCTGTACGTGGTGCACGTCTCCGCCGAGGAGGCCGTCGCCGAGCTGACCCAGGCCCGGGACAAGGGGCTGCCGGTCTTCGGCGAGACCTGTCCGCAGTACCTCTTCCTGTCCACCGACAACCTCGCCGAACCGGACTTCGAGGGCGCCAAGTACGTGTGCTCCACTCCGCTGCGGCCACGGGAGCACCAGGCGGCGCTGTGGCGGGGCCTGCGCACCAACGACCTCCAGGTCGTCTCCACCGACCACTGCCCCTTCTGCTTCAGCGGTCAGAAGGAGCTGGGCCGCGGGGACTTCTCGAAGATTCCCAACGGCATGCCGGGTGTGGAGCACCGGATGGATCTGCTCCACCAGGCCGTGGTGGACGGCCATATCTCCCGCCGCCGCTGGATCGAGATCGCCTGCGCCACCCCGGCCCGGATGTTCGGCCTCTACCCGAAGAAGGGCACCATCGCCCCCGGCGCCGACGCCGACGTGGTCATCTACGATCCGGGCGCCGAACAGACCCTCTCGGTGGAGACCCACCACATGAACGTCGACTACTCGGCGTATGAGGGCAAGCAGATCACCGGACAGGTCCGGACCGTGCTGTCGCGCGGCACCACCGTCATCGACCAGCGGGAGTACACCGGCCGCGCCGGACACGGCCGGTATGTGCCGCGCGCCACCTGTCAGTACCTCTCCTGAACAACCCTGAACCTGGAGCAAGCATGGACTTCGGACTCGTCCTTCAGACGGATCCGCCCGCGTCAGGGGTCGTCGACCTGATGCAACGCGCCGAGAACAACGGCTTCCGCTACGGCTGGACCTTCGACTCCGCCGTGCTGTGGCAGGAGCCCTTCGTCATCTACAGCCGCATCCTGGAACACACCGAGCGGCTGATCGTGGGACCGATGGTCACCAACCCCGGCACCCGTACCTGGGAGGTGACCGCCTCCACCTTCGCCACCCTCAACGACATGTACGGCAACCGCACGGTCTGCGGGATCGGCCGGGGCGACTCCGCGATGCGGGTGGCGGGCCGTAAACCCAACACCCTCGCCCGGCTGGGCGAGGCCATCGACACCATCCGCGATCTGGCCGAGGGCCGCGAGGCGGTCGTGGACGGCAACCCGCTCCACATCCCGTGGATCAAGGACGGCCGGCTCCCGGTGTGGATGGCCGCCTACGGACCCAAGGCACTGGCGCTGACCGGGCAGAAGGCCGACGGCTTCATCCTCCAGCTGGCCGATCCGTTCCTGACGGAGTGGATGGTCAAGGCGGTGCGGGACGCCGCCGCCGAGGCCGGGCGCGACCCGGACGCGGTCACCATCTGCGTCGCCGCGCCCGCGTATGTCGGGGACGACCTCGCCCACGCCCGTGAGCAGTGCCGCTGGTTCGGCGGGATGGTCGGCAACCATGTGGCCGACCTCGTCTCCCGCTACGGAGAGCACTCGGCGGCCGTCCCCGAATCCCTGACCGCGTACATCAAGGACCGGCAGGGCTACGACTACAGCCACCACGGCCGTGCCGATAACCCCGACACCGCGTTCGTCCCCGACGAGATCGTGGACCGCTTCTGTCTGCTGGGCCCGGCGGAGGCGCATATCGAGAAGCTGGAGCGGCTGCGGTCGCTGGGCGTCGACCAGTTCGCCGTCTACGCGATGCACGACGCCAAGGAGTCGACCATCGACGCCTACGGCGAGCGGATCATCCCCGCCCTCGCCGGATAACTCCCCCCGCGGGCCGGTCCGTTCAGGGCCGGTCCGCGGTTCTCTCGCACCCTTGTCCGGCCGACCGCGACCTCCTGGTCCCCGCACGGCCGCGTTCGCTTCTCCGCGCCCCGCGCTTCCCCTCTCCCCATCCCGAAGAAGAGGGTCGTCATGACCGCTACCGCACCTCCCCCCGCCGAGCCCGCCCAGACCACCCACCCCGACGGCCGCGTCGAGCTGCTGCCCGGCACCTCCCTGGCCGACAGCCGCTTCAGCAACGAGGATCTGCGGCCGGTGCCGGTGGCCGAACGCCGCTGGACCACCTACAACTTCACCGCGCTGTGGGTCGGCATGGCCCACAACATCCCCTCCTGGACCCTCGCCTCCGGTCTGGTCGCCCTCGGCATGGACTGGAAGCAGGCCGTCTTCACCATCGCCCTGGCCAATGTCATCGTGCTGCTGCCGATGCTGCTCACCGGCCATGCCGGGCCCAAGTACGGCATCCCGTTCCCGGTGCTGGCACGCGCCTCGTTCGGGCTGCGCGGCGCCAACCTCCCCGCGCTGATCCGGGCCGCCGTGGCCTGTGCCTGGTTCGGGATCCAGACCTGGATCGGCGGACAGGGCATCTACATCCTGCTGGGCAAGGTCTTCGGTGGCGGCTGGGCGAAGGCCGGGGAGGTCGGCGGCTACCCCTGGACCCTGTGGCTGTGCTTCCTCGTCTTCTGGGCGCTGGAACTGGCCATCATCTACCGGGGCATGGAGACCCTGAGGCGGTTCGAGAACTGGGCCGCGCCCTTCGTGCTCGTCGGGGCCGTGGTGCTGCTGGTCTGGATAGCCGTCAAGGCGGGCGGTTTCGGCTCGCTGCTCGACCAGCCCTCCAAGCTGGGCTGGGGCAGTGACTTCTGGCCCGTCTTCTTCCCCGCCCTCATGGGCATGATCGGTTTCTGGGCCACCCTCTCCCTCAACATCCCCGACTTCACCCGCTTCGGCGCGGGCCAGCGGGCGCAGGTGTGGGGCCAGTCGCTGGGCCTGCCCACCACCATGACGGCCTTCGCCCTGCTGTCGGTCTTCGTCACCTCCGGCTCCGAGGCCGTCTACGGCGAGGCCATCTGGGACCCGGTGGCACTCGCGGGCAAGACGGACAATGTCTTCGGTCTGCTCTTCGCGCTGGTGACGGTGCTGATCGCCACCATCTCGGTGAACATCGCGGCCAATGTCGTCTCGCCCGCCTACGATCTGGCCAATCTGGCACCGAAGCTCATCACCTTCCGCACCGGGGCGCTGATCACCGGCATCGTCGGTGTGGTGATCTTCCCGTGGAAGCTCACCTCCACCCCGGAGCTGTACATCTTCACCTGGCTCGGAGTGGTCGGCGGACTGCTGGGCACGGTCGCCGGGGTGCTGATCGCCGACTACTGGATCATCCGCCGTACGGTGCTGGACCTCGCCGATCTCTACCGGCCCGGTGGCCGTTACTGGTACGCCTCCGGCTGGAACTGGCGGGCCGTGGTCGCCTTCGCGGTCGGCGGGGTGCTCGCGGTGGGCGGCTCGTACTCCCAGCCCGGAAAGGGCCCGTTCCCGCAGGACGGGATGATTCCGTTCCTCCAGCCGCTGGCCGACTACGGCTGGGCGGTCGGGCTCGGGGCGTCCCTCGTGCTCTACACCGTGCTGATGTTGCCCGGAGCCGCCCGGCACCGCACCGGCTGACCGTCGGCGTCCCCCGGTCTCGGACGGGGGCCGGGGTCGGACGGGGGCCGGGGTCGGTCAGGGGGTTCACCTGGGTGTCACCGTCCGGCCGCCACCGGTCCACCGGCTGTCGGAGCGACATGGTTCGATGAGCGCATGATCGATCAATTTCTCGCGGGTGATCTCTCCGCGGTCGAGGAGGCGGTCCGCAAGGCGGCCGCCGCCGAGATCATGCCGCGCTTCCGGCAGCTCGACGATCACGAGATCGTCGAGAAGAACGGCCCGCACGACCTCGTCACCACCGCCGACCGGCTGGCCGAGCAGCATCTGGCGGCCTCCCTGACCAGCTTGCTGCCCGGCTCGGCCGTCGTGGGCGAGGAGGGTGTGCACGCCGACCCCTCGGTCCTCGACGCGCTCGGCGGAGACGCCCCGGTGTGGATCGTCGACCCGGTCGACGGCACCCGGCAGTTCGTGCACGGGGACCCGGGCTTCTCGACCCTCGTGGCCCTCGCCCACCACGGTGAACTGCTGGCCTCCTGGACCTTCGCCCCGGCGCTGGACGAGATGGCCGTGGCCCGGCGCGGCCAGGGCGCCTGGCTCAACGGCGAGCCGATCCGATCCGGCTCCCCGGAGCCCGGCACGGTCCTCGAAGTGGCCATCTCCCACTACGACTTCACCACGGACGCGGAGAAGCGCGCCCTGTCCGGTCTGCACACCCCGGGCGCCCGGCCGCGGCCCTGCGGTTCGGCCGGTCTGGAGTATCTGAAGGTGGCCCGCGGTGAGCTCGACGCCCTTGCCTTCACCTGGGAGAACGCCTGGGACCACGCCGCGGGACTGCTGCTGGTCGCCGAGGCGGGCGGCGCAAGCGCCACACTGACCGGCGAGTCGTTCCGTATCACCGGCGGAAACGCGCTTCCTTTCGCAGCGGCCCGGGACGAGGCGACCGTACGGCATATCCTGGGCCTGCTGGCCACCGCCGGCTGATCGTTTCACTGATCCTCACAGGCGAGGAGGAGGCCGACGTGCCGTCGATGCTCGACGCGGTTGTGGTGGGTGCCGGACCGAACGGGCTGACCGCGGCCGTCGAACTCGCCCGCCGCGGCTGTGCGGTGGAGGTCTTCGAAGCGGCCGACGCGATCGGCGGCGGCTCCCGCACCGAGGAGCTCACCCTCCCCGGCTTCCGCCACGACCCCTGCTCCGCCGTGCATCCCCTCGCGGTCGGCTCCCCGGCCTTCGACCGGATGCCGCTGGCCCGGCACGGCCTGGAGTGGCTGCACCCCGAGCTGCCGCTGGCCCACCCCTTCCCGGACGGCTCCGCCGCGGTGCTGGCCCGCTCGGTCGGCGAGACGGCCATGTCGCTCGGACCGCGCGACGCCGGGACCTACCGGCGGCTGATCGCGCCCTACCTCGGCAGCTGGCACACCTTCGCCCCCGACGTCCTGCGCACCCAGTGGGACGGGGTGCCGCGTGACCCGGTCACCTGGGTCCGCTTCGGGCTGCACGCCCTCCAGCCCGTCGGCCTCCTCACCCGCCGCTTCCGCGACGAGAAGGCGAAGGCCCTGTTCAGCGGGCTCGCCGGACATGTCATCGCGCCGACCAGCGCCCTCACCACGGCGGGCCCCGCGCTGATCTTCGCGATCGCCGCCCATGAGGTCGGCTGGCCGGTGCCGCGGGGCGGCTCCCAGTCCATCGCGGACGCCCTCGGCTCGTATCTGCGGGAGCAGGGCGGCGCGATCCATGTCGGCACCCCCGTCAAGCGGCTCGACGAGCTGCCGCCCGCCCGCGCGTATGTCTTCGACACCTCGCCCACCGCGCTGGCCCGGATCGCCGGACTGGGCAACGCCTTCGGCCACTACCGCTATGGGGCCTCCGTCTTCAAGATCGACTACGCGCTGGACGGCCCGGTGCCGTGGACCGCGCCCGACGCCCGCCGCGCCGGGACCGTCCACATCGGTCCCACCGCGGGCGAGATCGGCGCGGCGCTGCGGGCCGCCACCGAGGGCCGCGAGCCGAGCGTGCCCTTCCTGATCAGCGCCCAGCCCTCCCTGCTCGACCCCTCCCGCGCCCCCGAGGGCAAGCACACCTTCTGGGTCTACGGCCATGTGCCCAGCGGCTGGACGGGCGATGCCACGGAGGCCATCGAGCGGCAGATCGAGCGCTTCGCGCCCGGCTTCCGCGATCTCGTCCTGGCTCGTGCGGTGGCCGGACCGCCCGAACTGGCCGCGCGCAACGCCAACTACGTGGACGGCGACATCGCCTGTGGTGCCTTCGCGGGCGTCCAGGCGGTGATACGGCCCCGGCTGGCCCGCGTCCCGTACGCCACCCCTCACCCCGCCGTCTTCCTGTGCTCCTCGGCCACCCCGCCCGGTCCGGGCGTCCACGGGATGTCCGGGCACCACGCGGCGCGGGCGGTGTGGCGGAGGCTGCGGCAGCGGCGGTAGCGCCGTCCGCACGGCGATGCCCGCCGTTCCCCCGGTCCCTCAGTGCGGAATGGTGTCGATGACCTCGCGGGCGCCCTGGCGCAGCAGCGCCACCGCCACCGAGGTGCCCAGGGTGGCCGGGTCCAGCGGGCCCGCCCACTCATGGGCGTCCAGCACCGTCTTGCCGTCCGGGCTGAACACCCGGGCGCGCAGCGACAGCCGCCCGTCGCGCTCGGCCTTGGCGAAGCCCGCGATGGGGGAGTTGCAGTGCCCCTGGAGGACATGCAGCAGCATCCGCTCCGCGGTGACCTCCTTCCACGCGTCGGTGTCACCGAGCCCGGAGACGGCCTCGATCGTGGCGGTGTCGTCCTCCCGGCACTGGAGTCCGAGCACCCCGGCGCCGATCGGCGGGCACATGGTGTCGACGGAAAGGATCTCGCTGATCCGGTCCGTACGGCCGATGCGCTCCAGCCCGGAGACGGCCAGCAGCAGCGCGTCCGCGTCGCCCGCGTCCAGCTTCTCCAGACGGCGGTTGGCGTTGCCGCGCATCGGCACGCACTGGACATGCGGGTGGGTGACGGCGAGTTGGGCGACCCGCCGCACCGAGGAGGTGCCGATCCGGGCGCCCTCGGGCATCTGGTCGAGGGTCAGCCCCTCGGGGTGGATCACGGCGTCGCGGATGTCGTCCCGCTTGAGGTAGGCGGCGAAGACGGTGCCCGCGGGCAGCGGCCGGTCGGCGGGGACGTCCTTGATGCAGTGCACGGCCAGATCGGCCTCGCCCGCCAGCAGCGCCGCGTCGACCTCCTTGGTGAACGCGCCCTTCCCGCCCAGCTTCGACAGATCGCCCATCCACCGGTCACCGGAAGTGGTGACCGGCACCACCTCGGTACGGATTCCGGGGTGGAGGGCCGCGAGTTCGGCGCGGACCCGCTCGACCTGAGCCAGAGCCATGGGGGAGGAACGGGAGACGATGCGGATGAGGTCGGTGGACGACATGGCGTACACGATAGAGCGTCCGGGCCGGGGGCCTGACCACGATGTGGATGAGGTGACGAGCCGCACGTCCGTCTCCGGGGGACCGGGTCGGGACGGAACCACTCCATCGGTCAGGCCGTACGGGGACGCGAGAGCTGCCAGGTGGCCGAAATCGTCATGCTGGCCTGTCCGTTGGCGCCGACGATGCCCAGTTTGAGGTCCTGGCCGACCTGCACCCCGAACTGCACCTGGATTTCGTCGGGCGGGTTCGGCGCGGCGGACACCGCGTCATGGACCTCCTGCAACAGCGGGCCCAGCGGCCGCAGTACGGTCCGCAGCCCTTCCGTCACCAGCACCGTGGCCGGACGCCGGGCCCGGGACACCGGTGTCACCCCGCCGATCCCGCCGGGCAGCGGGTCCGCCGCCGTACCGGCTTCGGGGCTGCCGTTGGCGGTGGCCACGGGGGTCAGCTCAAGACGTACGGGGGTGCCATCGGAAAGCGGGATCTCGGCGTAGTCCGTCACCTGACCATGATGCCGATCCCGGCACCGCCGGTCTGCCCGTTTGATACAACATCCCTCGTCGGACAGGGCGGTTCCGCCCCCGGCCGACGTCCATGTCGGATTTCCGCGAGCACCGCCCCATCCGTCGGCGGATGCTGGAGACATGCACACCGACACCGACCGGTGCCTGCGCGCGGCGCAGGCCAAAGACGCCCGCTTCGACGGATGGTTCTTCATCGCCGTCGTCACCACCGGTATCTATTGCCGTCCGAGCTGCCCGGTCGTCGGTCCGAAGCCCGAGAACATGCGGTTCTACCCCAGCGCCGCCGCCGCCCAGCAGGCCGGATTCCGGGCCTGTAAACGGTGTCGCCCCGACGCCGGCCCCGGCTCCCCGCAGTGGAACGAGCGCGCGGACCTGGTGGCCCGCGCCATGCGACTGATCGCGGACGGCGTGGTGGACCGGGACGGGGTGCCGGGTCTTGCCGCGCGGCTCGGCTACAGCACCCGCCAGATCGAGCGCCAGCTCCTCGCCGAGCTGGGCGCGGGGCCGCTGGCGCTGGCCCGCGCCCAGCGGGCGCAGACCGCGCGGCTGCTCATCGAGACCAGCCCGCTGCCGATGGCCGATATCGCCTTCGCCGCCGGGTTCGCCAGCATCCGCGCCTTCAACGAGACCGTGCGCGAGGTCTTCGCGCTCACCCCGACCGAGCTGCGGCAGCGAGCCAGAAGCGGTCCGCAGCCCGCCGTCCCCGGTGCGCTGACCCTGCGGCTGCCCTTCCGGGCGCCGCTGTGCCCCGACAACCTCTTCGGACATCTGGCCGCCACCGCGGTCCCCGGTGTGGAGGAGTGGCGCGACGGCGCGTACCGGCGGACGCTGCGGCTGCCGTACGGGCCCGGGGTGGTCGCCCTGAGCCCGCGCCCGGACCACATCGCCTGTCAGCTCTCGCTCGCCGATCTGCGGGATCTGGCCGGGGCGATCAGCCGCTGCCGCCGCCTGCTGGATCTCGACGCCGACCCGGCCGCCGTGGACGAACTGCTGCGCTCCGACGAGCAGCTCGCCCCGCTGGTCGACAAGGCCCCGGGGCGGCGGGTGCCGCGCACGGTGGACGCCGAGGAGTTCGCGGTGCGCGCCGTACTCGGCCAGCAGGTGTCCACGGCGGCGGCCCGTACCCACGCCGGCCGTCTGGTGACCGCCCACGGCGAGCCCGTGGAGGACCCGGCGGGCGGACTGACCCATCTCTTCCCGACCGCGGGGGACCTGGCCGGACTCGACCCGGCGGCACTGGCCATGCCGCGCACCCGCCGCGCCACGCTCACCGGCCTGGTCGACGCCCTCGCCGAGGACCGTGTCGCGCTCGGCATCGGCGCCGACTGGGACGAGGCCCGCGCCGGTCTCGCCGCGCTGCCCGGCCTCGGCCCGTGGACCGTCGAGGTCATCGCGATGCGCGCGCTCGGCGACCCGGACGCCTTCGTCCCGACCGACCTCGGGGTGCGGCGGGCGGCCGGGCACCTGGGCATGCCCGCCACCCCGGGAGCCCTCACCCGTTGGTCCACGCGGTGGCGGCCGTGGCGGGCGTACGCCGTCCAGTACCTGTGGGCGACGGACGAGACGCACGCGATCAACCGACTGCCGGCGCCCTGACGCCGGGGCCCGGAAAGCGCCCCAGGAAAACGCTCCCGCAATCCCCGACAAGGACACCCGACATGACCACCCGCACCCACACCGTCATCGACAGCCCCGTCGGCCCGCTCACCCTGGTCGCCACCGGCGCTGCGCTCAGCGGTCTCTACATGACCGAGCAGCGGCACCGCCCGCCCGAGGAGAACTTCGGCGCGCCCGGCGACCCCGACGACGCGCCGTTCGCCGAGACCGCCCGTCAGCTCGCCTCCTACTTCGCGGGCGACCTGACCGACTTCGACCTGCCCCTGAAGCTGACCGGTACGCCCTTCCAGCGGCGCGTCTGGGAGGAGCTGTGCCGTATCCCGTACGGCGAGACGCTCTCCTACGGGCAGCTCGCCGACCGCATCGGGCAGCCCACCGCGTCCCGCGCCGTCGGTCTGGCCAACGGCAAGAACCCGGTGGGCATCGTCGTCCCCTGCCACCGCGTCGTCGGCTCCACCGGCAGCCTCACCGGCTACGGCGGCGGACTCGACCGCAAGCGCCGACTCCTGGACTTCGAGAGCGGATCCGGACTCGTCGGCGTCTGGGACCTCGTGGGCTGACGCGGCTCGGCGCGGCGGGTCAGCCGCCCGCCGCGATCCGGTCCAGCAGGGCGGGAAGTGCCTCACCGATGGGGTCACGGACGACCTCGTCCGCGATCTCGTCGTACGGGGTCGGCTCGGCGTTGACGATGATCAGCCGGGCGCCGCTCTCCGCCGCCATCCCGGCGAGGGAAGCCGCGGGCTGCACCTGGAGGCTGGTGCCGACCGCGATGAAGATCTCGCAGGCCCGCGCCACCGCGACCGCCTCGGTCAGCACCTCGGGGTCCAGGCTCTGCCCGAACATCACCGTCGCCGACTTCAGGATCCCGCCGCACTCCTCGCATGCCGGGTCCGGATCGCCGGACTCCACCCGCTCCAGGGCGTCCGTCATCGCCGAGCGCGCGTGGCAGACCGTGCACTGCACGACCCGTGCGGTGCCGTGCAGTTCGAGCACCTTGCGCGCGGGCAGCCCGGCGAGCTGGTGCAGCCCGTCCACGTTCTGGGTGATCACCCGCACCGGCACCCCGGACCGCTCCAGCCGCACCACGGCCTCGTGCGCCCCGTTCGGCCGGGCGTGCAGCGCCTTGCTGCCGCGCCGCATCTGCCAGGAGCGGCGCCGGATCTCCGGGTCGGTCATGTAGTAGTCGTACGTCACGAGCTTCTCGGCCTCCGGGTCTTGCCGCCACAGCCCCTGCGGGCCGCGGTAGTCGGGGATCCCGGAGTCCGTGGAGATGCCCGCCCCGCTCAGGATCGCCACCAGGGGCCGGTGCTGTGTCTCGCTGCTCATGCCGCCGAGCGTACGCAGCCGGTGCGACCAGGGGCGACCGCGTTTTGCCGGACGTAGCGGCCTTCACCCCCACGGTGGGGATTCGCCGATTCCGGTCACATGGCGTGACCGGCCGGTCCTACGCTGCCCGAAAATCATTCCGACGCAGCGGAGGGGACCGATGGCGGATCCGCACGACGAGGACGCGGGCGACGGCGCGGTGGACCTGTTCCGCGCGCTGGGACGGCAGATCAAGGTGTTACGGGAGCGGGGCGGGCTGAGGCAGAAGGAGTTGGGGGAGCGGCTCGGCTACTCGGAGGCGACCATCTCGTCGGTCGAGCGGGGGCTGCGGGTTCCGCAGCCGGAGCATCCCTTCGGGGGCCGGGACGTTCAGCGTGGCCAGTTGGAACGCTTGTTCGAGACAGCACGGATGCGTAACGTCGAAGTGCAGATCATGCCGACGGACAGCGAAGAGCACGCGGGAATGGGCGGTCCGTTCACGCTTCTCACTCCCAAGGGACGTTCGCAGGTTGCCTACTTGGAAGTGCAGAACCTCAGCCGACTGATCACAGACGCCGAGGAAGTGCGCATCCTGGCAGCGAAGTATGGAAGCATCCGCTCGCAGGCACTCACACCACGTGAGTCTCTGCTCTTGCTCGAGAAGATGCTGGGGGAGCTATGAACATCGAGAACGGCACGCCGCTCGACTGGTTCAAGAGCAGCTACAGCGGTGACGAGGGCGGTGAGTGTGTCGAGGTCGCTGTCAGCGAACGAATAGTCCACGTGCGGGACTCCAAGGACGTGACGCGTCCTCATCTGACCGTCGGCCGGGCCGACTGGACCCGCTTCGTGCGTTACGTCGCGACGAGCTGAGCGCCCGCCACTGCCAGGCGGTGGGTGCGGGCCGCCAGGTCGCTGATGCGGGCGTCGTCGAAGCCGAAGACCGCGCTGCGCAGGCGGTCTTCGAGCGGGTCGGTCCACTGCCGCGGGATCGCCTCCGCACCGCACAGGACGCCCGCGACCGAGCCCGCCGTCGCGCCGTTGGAGTCGGTGTCGAGACCGCCGCGGACGGTCAGGGTGATCGTGGAGGTGAAGTCCCCGGCACCGTAGAGCAGTCCGGTGGTGATGACGGCGGCGTTGGGGACGACGTGGATCCAGGGGAGGCCGACCGTCTCCCGTTCCAGCTGGTCCAGGGCGTTCGCCCAGCTCACGCCCGCGTCGTACAGGGACGCCGCGCGGCGGACGACGCGGGCCAGGCGGCAGCGCGGGGGGATGGGGGTCAGGGCCTCCTCGACGGCGGCGCGGGGGCCGTCGGCGGTGAAGGCGGCGGCGATCAGGGCGGCCGCCCACATCGCGCCGTACACCCCGTTGCCGGTGTGGGACAGCACGGCGTCGCGTCGTGCCATCCCGGCGGCGCGGCGCGGGTCGCCGGGGTTGACCCAGCCGTGGATGTCGGCGCGGATCAGGGCGCCGATCCACTCCTGGTACGGGTTGTCGAGCGTGGCACTGAGCGGCGGCTTCACCCCGGCCGCGAGATTGCGGTACGCGACGCGCTCGGCGGTGAACGTCTGGAGGTACGGCAGACACAGCAGCCACAGCTCGCCGACCTGCTCGGTGGTGAAGCCGAAGCCGTGGGTCTCCAGCAGGTGCAGCCCCAGGACGGAGTAGTCCACGTCGTCGTCGCGGCAGCTGCCGTGGATCCGGCCGCGGGTGCACTCCTGCCACTCGGGGCGCAGCTCGAACTCCACCGGGTCCGGTGGCGGCTCCAGCACGGGCAGATAGTCGGTCAGCGGCAGGGCACCGGCGCGGCGCAGATAGCGGTCGATGCGGTCACGGGTCCAGTGATCGCCCCGCTCGACGGGTTTGCCCAGCATGTTCCCGGCGACGCGGCCGAGCCAGCCGCCATGGATCCGGTCCGCGAGTGCGCTGCCGCTGAGGCCCATGTGTCAGGTGTACCGGAGTCCAGGGCGAAGCGCGCGGGAAAGGCGCCCGGGAAAGCGGTGGTGGGCAAGGGGCTTGGCGGCGGATAGGGTCACAGCGGCGCGACTGCCTGTTCGGAAGCAAGGGGTTACCAAGGTGACGGACGAGGAAAAGGCAGAGCCGACGAAGACATGGGCCGAGGGGCAGGCCACCCGGCCGACACGCGTGTTGATCGCCGCGGACAAGTTCAAGGGCTCGCTCACCGCCGTGCAGGTCGCCGAGCATGTGGCGGCCGGGCTGCGCCGGGGCGCGGCGGACGGGGCCGAGCTGGAGATCGTGTCGCTGCCGGTCGCCGACGGCGGTGACGGCACGGTGGGCGCGGCGGTCGCGGCCGGATTCGAGCGACGCGAGGTGACGGTCACCGGGCCGCTGGGCGCCCCGGTGACGGCCGCGTACGCGCTGCGCGGGGCCACGGCCGTGGTCGAGATGGCCGAGGCGTCCGGGCTGCGGCACCTCCCGGCAGGGGTGTACGCACCGCTGACCGCGACCACCTACGGCAGCGGTGAGCTGCTGCGCGCGGCCCTGGACGCGGGGGCGCGCCGTATCGTCTTCGGCGTCGGCGGCAGCGCCACCACCGACGGCGGCGCGGGCATGCTCGGCGCGCTGGGGGCGCGGCTGCTGGATGCCGAAGGTAAGCCCGTCGCCCCGGGCGGCGGTCCGCTGCGCGACCTGGCCACGGCGGATCTGACCGGCCTCGACCCCCGGCTGGCGGCCACCGAGATCGTGTTGGCCAGCGATGTCGACAATCCGCTGACCGGTCCGAAGGGCGCCGCGGCGGTCTATGGCCCGCAGAAGGGCGCGGGCGAGGAGGATGTCGACGCGCTGGACGCCGCGCTGGCGCACTACGTACGGGTGCTGGAGCGCACGGTCGGCCCCCGGGCCGCCGACTGCGCCCAGGCGCCCGGCGCGGGCGCGGCGGGCGGCATCGGCTTCGGCGCGCTCCTGGGTCTGGGCGCGGGCTTCCGCCCCGGTATCGAGGTGATGCTGGAGGTGCTCGGCTTCGCGGCGGCGCTGGAAGGCGCGGACCTGGTGATCACGGGCGAGGGTTCGCTCGACGAGCAGACCCTGCACGGCAAGGCCCCGGCGGGCGTGGCCACGGCGGCGCGGGCCCACGGCATCGAGGTCGTGGCGGTCTGCGGCCGCCTCGCCCTCTCCCCGTCGGCCCTGGGCAACGCCGGCATCCGCCGCGCCTACCCGCTGACCGATCTGGAACCGGACCCGTCCCGCTGCATTGCCCAGGCGGGCCCCCTCCTGGAACGCACCGCGGAACGCCTGGCGGCGGACTTCCTCGGCTGACGTCGGCGCATTCAGCCAGTGGGCACGGGTGCGTACCCGTACCTTGCTGCCATGAGCGGAAGGAGCCTCCTCATGTCCGATGCGAACATCCGCATCCCCACGGAAGCGAGAGACCGGCTCCTCGACCTGGACCTGCCTGCCGACCGCGCCGTGGCGCAGGTGCGCGTTCTCGACCTCGGGTCATAGGCGGGGCGGCGCGTACCCCGGCACGACTGCCGAGCACCGGAAAACCGGAAAAAGGGGTGGGGCCCGAGCGATCTCGCTCGAGCCCCACCCCGTATGCGCATGGCGCACCGGAAGGCCGGTTTACGGAACCTGCGCCGCCCGGGCCTCGCGGCGGTTGTCGCGGAAGGCGTTGACCCGGCGGGCGGTGGCGAAGAGCGGAATCACCGCGCCCATGACCACCTGGAGGGCGCAGGCCGACTGGAGCAGCAGCTCGCCGCCGGGGGCCTCGAAGGCCCAGGCCGCCAAGAGGGCCATGCTGGTGACGATCCAGCCGAGCATGGCCACCGCGAGGCGGCCGCGCGGCTTGGGGTACTCCACCCGGCTCACCATCAGCCAGGCGACCCCGATGATCGCCAGCAGGGTCGGTACGAAGGGCAGGCCCAGCAGGACCACCGAGACGACCGTCAGCGCGCCGAAGGGGCTCGGCATGCCCTGGAACACTCCGTCACGCAGCGTGACACAGGAGAATCTCGCCAGCCGTAGCACCACCGCCAACAGCACCACGATGGCGGCCACCGCCGACACCCGCTGATAGGCGTGATTGTCGACCATGCCCCAGACCAGCACGAAGTACGCCGGGGCGAGACCGAAGCTGATCAGGTCCGAGAGGTTGTCCAGCTCCGCGCCCATCGCCGAGCTGCGCAGCTTGCGCGCGACAAGCCCGTCGAAGAGGTCGAAGACCGACGCCAGCAGCATCAGCATCACCGCCGAGGCGGCGCTGTGCCGCGTCATGCCGCCGTCCTCGCTGCCCGTGAGATGCGGGATGAGAACGCCGGTGGTGGTGAAGTACACCGCCAGGAAGCCGCAGGTGGCGTTGCCGAGGGTGAGGGTGTCGGCTATCGACAGTCGTGTCGACAGCGGCATGTCGTCCGTCTCGTCGATGTCGTCCACCTCGGCTTCGGGAACCCAGGAAGCCTGTGTATCCGGATCAATCACGGTCAAGGCGAGTCACCCCCGCGGTGGTGGCCTGGCCGACCTCGACCGCGACGTCGACACCTTCGGGGAGGTAGATGTCCACGCGCGAGCCGAAGCGGATGAGACCGATCCGCTCACCCTGTTCGACCTTCGTGCCCTGCGGCACATAGGGGACGATACGCCGGGCGACGGCACCGGCGATCTGGACCATCTCGATGTCACCGAGCTCGGTGTCGAAGTGCCACACCACGCGCTCGTTGTTCTCGCTCTCCTTGTTGAAGGCGGGAACGAAGCCACCGGGGATGTGCTCGACCGAGGTCACCGTGCCGGCGAGCGGGGCCCGGTTGACATGGACATTGAGCGGACTCATGAAGATCGCGACGCGGGTGCGTCCGTCCTTCCAGGGCATGATGCTCTGCACCACACCGTCGGCGGGGGAGATCACCCGGCCCTGGGTGATCTCTCGCTCCGGGTCGCGGAAGAACCACAGCATGCCCGCCGCGAGCGCGGTGGCGGGCACGGCGGCCGCCGCCCAGCGGCCGGAGCGACGAGCGCGAATGAGACTGACCGCCGCGGTGGCGACGGTCGGGAGGAGCCACGGCGATGCTCCGCGTGCGAGGCGTACGCCGAGCAGGCTGTCGCGTTGTGCAGAGGTATGGCTGTGGGGCATGGATGACCTTCGTAGCGGAGGATGCCGCGACGCAAGACTGGGGACGGCGGCTTTCCGGGATGGTATCGGTTGCGAGCGGTAACTGGGCAAGCGCCAGGGCCTGTCGGTGGCCGAAGATCCCTGGCGCGGTGTGACCTTCTTCTCTCGGATACCACCCCAAAAGGGACGTTCAGCCTTGGGTTCGGTATTCCTCCAGGAGTCGTCGGCCAATAATCATTTTCTGGATCTCAGCGGTGCCTTCGCCGATGAGGAGCATCGGTGCCTCACGGTAGAGGCGCTCGATCTCGTATTCCTTGGAGAAACCGTAGCCCCCATGGATGCGGAAGGCGTCCTCCACGACCTCTTTGCAGTACTCCGACGCCAGGTACTTCGCCATTCCCGCCTCGAGATCGTTGCGTGCGCCCGCGTCCTTCTTGCGGGCCGCATTGACCATCATCGCATGAGCCGCCTCGACCTTTGTTCCCATTTCGGCCAGTTTGAACTGGATGGCCTGGTGCTGGGCGATCGCCTTCCCGAAGGTGTGCCGTTCTTGTGCGTATGCAACGCCCAGCTCAAATGCGCGTTGTGCCACGCCACAGCCACGGGCGGCCACATTGACCCGGCCGACCTCGACTCCGTCCATCATTTGGTAAAAACCGCGATTGGGGGAGCCGCCGAGGACCCGATCGGCCGGAATGCGCAGTCCGTCCATGATCAGCTCGGTGGTGTCGACGCCCTTGTAGCCCATCTTCTCGATCTTGCCGGGGATGGTCAGACCCGGCCTGACCTCGCCGAAGCCCGGCTCCTTCTCGACCAGGAAGGTGGTCATCGACTTATGCGGGGCGGCGCCCTCCGCGGCCCCCTCGGGGGTCCGGCACAACACCGCCACCAGCGTTGAGCTGCCGCCGTTGGTCAGCCACATCTTCTGGCCGTTGAGAACGTAGTCGTCGCCGTCCCGCACCGCCTTGCTGGTGATCGCGGACACATCGGAGCCCAGCCCCGGCTCCGACATCGAGAAGGCGCCCCGGATCTCGCCCAGCGCCATCTTGGGCAGGAAGTAGTCCTTCTGCTCCTGGGTGCCGTGCTGCTTGAGCATGTACGCCACGATGAAGTGGGTGTTGATGATGCCGGACACGCTCATCCAGCCGCGCGCGATCTCCTCCACACACAGTGCGTAGGTGAGCAGTGACTCACCCAGACCGCCGTATTCCTCCGGGATCATCAGCCCGAAGATGCCGAGATCCTTCAGGCCCTCGACGATCGCGGTCGGGTATTCGTCGCGGTGCTCCAGCTCGGTGGCGACCGGCAGGATCTCCTTGTCGACAAACTCCCTGACCGTGGAGAGGATCTCCCGCTGGATGTCGGTCAGGCCCTCGGTCTGCGCGAGACGGCTCATGTCACTGCTCTCCCAGCTCCGGGCGGCCCGGCTGCTCGCCGCCGCGCTCCTTGATGTACGTCGCGGTGGGCACCATCACCTTGCGGCGGAAGACACAGACGAGCGTGCCGTCCTGCTTGTAGCCCTTGGTCTCCACATACACGATGCCCCGGTCGTTCTTGGACTTCGACGGCGTCTTGTCCAGAACCGTGGTCTCGCCGTAGATCGTGTCGCCGTGGAAGGTCGGCGCGACATGCTTCAGTGACTCGATCTCCAGATTGGCGATGGCCTTTCCGGAGACGTCCGGCACCGACATGCCCAGCAGCAGCGAGTAGATGTAGTTCCCGACCACGACGTTCTTGCCGAAGTCGGTCGTCTTCTCGGCGTAGTTGCTGTCCATGTGCAGCGGGTGATGGTTCATGGTGAGCAGACAGAAGAGGTGGTCGTCGTACTCGGTGACCGTCTTCCCGGGCCAGTGCTTGTAGACGGCCCCGACCTCGAACTCCTCATAGGTGCGCCCGAACTGCATGCTCACGCCTCCGGGATCTCGAACGTGCTGGTGCGCTTCATCCCGGCGGCGCGGCCCTTGCCGGAGATGACCAGGGCCATCTTGCGGCTGGCCTCGTCGATCATCTCGTCGCCGAGCATCGCCGAGCCCTTCTTGCCGCCCGCCTCGGACGTGTAGTAGTCGTACGCGTCCAGGATCAGCTCGGCGTGGTCGTAGTCCTCCTGGGAGGGCGAGAAGATCTCGTTGGACGCCTCCACCTGGCCGGGGTGCAGCACCCACTTGCCGTCGAAGCCCAGCGCCGCGGCGCGCTGCGCCACCGCGCGGTAGCCGTCGATGTTGCGGATCTGCAGGTAGGGGCCGTCGATCGCCTGGAGGTTGTTGGCGCGGGCGGCCATCAGGATCTTCATCAGGATGTAGTGGTACGCGTCCGCCGGGTAGCCGGGCGGCTGCTCACCCACGACCAGCGACTTCATATTGATGGACGCCATGAAGTCGGCCGGGCCGAAGATGATCGTCTCCACCCGCGGAGAAGCCTGCGCGATCTCGTTGACGTTGTTCAGGCCCTGCGCGTTCTCGATCTGTGCCTCGATGCCGATCCGCCCGACCTCGAAGCCCATCGTCTTCTCGATCTGGGTCAGCAGCAGGTCCAGCGCCACCACCTGCTGGGCGTCCTGCACCTTCGGCAGCATGATGCAGTCGAGGTTCGGGCCCGCGCCCTCGACGACGGTGACGACATCGCGGTACGTCCACTCGGTCGTCCAGTCGTTGACGCGTACCACCCGCGTCTTGCCGGTCCAGTCGCCCTCGTTGAGGAACTTCACGATCGTGTGCCGCGCCCCGGGCTTGGCCAGCGGGGCACAGGCGTCCTCCAGGTCCAGGAAGACCTGGTCGGCCGGGAGCCCCTGCGCCTTCTCCAGGAAGCGCGGGTTGCTGCCCGGCACGGCCAGACAGGAGCGGCGCGGACGCAGCCGGTTGGGCGCGGAGCCGTCGGGGGCGGTCATGCAGGAACCTCCAGAGCGGGAAGCGTGTTCGCGGTGCGGATCTCATCGACAATACGGCCGATGATCTCCGTGATACCGAAATCCTTGGGGGTGAATACGGCGGCGACACCCGCCGCGCGCAGCGCCGCGGCGTCCGCGGCCGGGATGATGCCGCCGACGATGACGGGGATGTCCTGGGCGCCCGCGGCGCGCAGCCGCTCCAGGACGTCCGGTACCAGCTCGGCGTGCGAACCGGACAGGATCGACAGACCCACGCAGTGCACGTCCTCGGCGACCGCCGCCGCCACGATCTGCTCCGGGGTCAGTCTGATCCCCTGGTAGACCACCTCGAACCCGGCGTCCCGGGCCCGTACCGCGATCTGCTCCGCGCCGTTGCTGTGGCCGTCCAGACCGGGCTTGCCGACCAGCAGCCGCAGCCGCCCGCCGCCCAGCTCCGCCGCGGTCTTCTCGACCTTCTCGCGGACGGAGGCGAGCAGGGAACCCGCCTCCGCCGCGACCGCGAGTGGCGCGCCCCCCACCCCCGTGGGGGCGCGGAACTCGCCGAACACATCGCGCAGCGCCCAGGACCATTCGCCCGTGGTGACGCCCGCGCGGGCGCATTCGAGGGTGGCCGCCATCAGGTTCTCGGTGCCCGCGGCCGCCTTCCGCAGCGCCGAGAGGGCCTCCTCGGCCCGGGCGGTGTCCCGCTGTTCGCGCCAGGTGTGCAGGGCCGAGACCACCCGCGCCTCGTTGGCCGGGTCCACCGTCATGATGGCGGTGTCCAGATCGGCGGTGAGCGGGTTGGGCTCGGTGCCCTCGTAGCAGTTGACGCCGACGATCTTCTCCTCGCCGGCCTCGATCCGCGCCCGGCGCTCCGCGTGCGAGGCCACCAGCTGCGCCTTGAGATAGCCGGACTCCACGGCGGACATCGCCCCGCCCATCCCCTGGATCCGCTCGATCTCGGCCTCGGTCTCCTCGACCAGCGCGGCGACCTTGGCCTCGATCACATGGGAACCGGCGAAGACGTCGTCGTACTCCAGCAGATCGCTCTCATGGGCGAGCACCTGCTGGATGCGCAGCGACCACTGCTGGTCCCAGGGGCGCGGCAGCCCCAGGGCCTCGTTCCAGGCCGGGAGCTGGACCGCGCGGGCGCGGGCGTCCTTGGAGAGCGTCACGGCCAGCATCTCCAGCACGATGCGCTGGACGTTGTTCTCCGGCTGCGCCTCGGTCAGGCCGAGCGAGTTGACCTGGACGCCGTAACGGAACCGGCGCTGCTTGGGGTTCTTGATCCCGTACCGCTCCCGGGTGACGCGGTCCCAGATGCGGCCGAAGGCGCGCATCTTGCACATCTCCTCGATGAACCGGACACCCGCGTTCACGAAGAAGGAGATCCGGGCGACCACATCGCCCTTGCGGTCCTCGGGCACCTGTCCGGAGTCGAACACCGCGTCCAGCACCGCGATCGCCGTCGACATCGCGTACGCGATCTCCTGGACCGGGGTGGCCCCGGCCTCCTGGAGGTGGTAGCTGCAAATGTTGATCGGGTTCCACTTGGGGATGTGGTTGACCGTGTACGCGATCATGTCGGTGGTCAGCCGCAGGCTCGGCCCCGGCGGGAAGACATGCGTCCCGCGCGACAGGTACTCCTTGACGATGTCGTTCTGGGTCGTCCCCTGGAGCTTGGAGAGTGCCTCCCCCTCGAGGCCCTGCTCCTCTGCGACCACCTGATACAGCGCCAGCAGCCACATCGCCGTCGCGTTGATGGTCATCGAGGTGTTCATCTGCTCCAGGGGGATGTCCTGGAACAGCCGCCGCATGTCCCCCAGATGGGAGACGGGAACCCCGACCCGGCCCACCTCGCCACGGGCGAGGATGTGGTCGGGGTCGTAGCCGGTCTGGGTCGGCAGGTCGAAGGCGACCGAGAGACCGGTCTGGCCCTTGGCCAGATTGCGCCGGTACAGCTCGTTGGAGGCCTCGGCCGTGGAGTGACCGGCGTACGTCCGCATCAGCCACGGGCGGTCCCGTTCGCGAGGTGAGCCGCTCATCAGATGTCCCGGAAGCGGTTAATGGCGTCGATGTGCTTGGCCCGCATCTCCGGGTCGCGCACGCCCATGCCCTCCTCGGGCGCGAGGGCGAGCACGCCGACCTTGCCCTGGTGCAGATTGCGGTGCACGTCGTACGCGGCCTGGCCGGTCTCGTCCAGCCGGTAGGTCTTGGACAGGGTGGGGTGGATCTTGCCCTTGGCGATCAGGCGGTTGGCCTCCCATGCCTCGCGGTAGTTGGCGAAGTGCGAGCCGACGATCCGCTTCAGCGACATCCACAGATAGCGGTTGTCGTACTCGTGCATGTAGCCCGACGTGGAGGCGCAGGTGGTGATGGTGCCGCCCTTGCGGGTGACGAAGACGCTGGCGCCGAAGGTCTCGCGGCCGGGGTGCTCGAAGACGATGTCGATGTCCTCGCCACCGGTGAATTCGCGGATGCGCTTGCCGAACCGCTTCCACTCGCGCGGGTCCTGGGTGCGCTCGTCCTTCCAGAACTTGTAGTCCTCGGCGTTGCGGTCGATGATCGCCTCGGCGCCCATCTTCCGGCAGATCTCCGCCTTCTGCGGAGAGGAGACGACACAGATCGGGTTGGCGCCACCGGCCAGCGCGAACTGCGTGGCGTAGGAGCCGAGTCCACCGCTGGCGCCCCAGATCAGGACGTTGTCGCCCTGCTTCATCCCGGCGCCGTTGCGGGAGACCAGCTGCCGGTAGGCGGTGGAGTTGACCAGCCCCGGCACGGCCGCCTCCTCCCAGCTGAGGTGTCCGGGCTTGGGCATCAGCTGGTTGGACTTGACCAGGGCGATCTCGGCGAGGCCGCCGAAGTTGGTCTCGAAGCCCCAGATGCGCTGCTCGGGGTCGAGCATGGTGTCGTCGTGGCCGTCGGCGCTCTCCAGCTCCACCGACAGACAGTGGGCCACGACCTCGTCGCCCGGCTTCCAGGCGTTGACTCCGGGGCCGGTGCGCAGCACCACGCCCGCGAGGTCGGAGCCGATCACGTGGTACGGCAGGTCATGCCGCTTGGCGAGGGGGGAGAGCTTGCCGTACCGCTCCAGGAACGCGAAGGTCGACAGCGGTTCGAAGATGGAGGTCCACACCGAGTTGTAGTTGACCGAGCTGGCCATCACGGCGACGAGTGCCTCACCGGGGCCGAGCTCCGGCACCGGGACCTCGTCCACGTGCAGGGACTTGCGGGGGTCCTTCTCCTTGGTGGTCAGGCCGGCGAACATGTCGGCCTCGTCCTTGCGCACGGTCACCGCGCGGTACGACTCGGGGATGCGCAGTGCGGCGAAGTCCTCGGGTCCTGTGTCCGACGCCAGGATCGCGTCAAGTATCTCGTTCATCGGTGCCTCCGGCGAAGCGTCGCATGGGGACGCTTGAGGGAACGCTGGGCTCGTGACGGGTGATGCTGCTGTGCCGTCGGTTCGGCGGAGTGCTGCTCGATGGGCGCGGGTAGCGCCGGGAACGCCTGGTGACGCAGACGCTGTCCGGACGCGCAATACGGTTTGCGGGGACAGCCGGCGCGCGGTGTGTGCAGCACGCCGGCCGTCCGGACACCCTCACCGTATGGCACCCTGTGCCACCCCGCAAGACACTGCGTGCCAACAATTTCTCTCAGTTGTCATCCGCGGTGCACGCATGAGCAAGAACGGCCGCCCCGGATGGGGCGGCCGTTGCTGATGGTGTTCGGTTGTGTGCGTTCCGAAGGGGCGCGGGCTGTGTCGATGTGCGGCTCCGCCGCGTGGGCGCGACCAGCCACGACGCGGCCGCAGACGAACGACGTCACCTCCGCTGCGTTCCCGCGGAGCGTCAGCGCTTGAGGGCCCGCTCGATGGTCCGCATGACCTCGTTCAGCGGCGCGTCGGTACGTGCCACCATCACCACCACATCGTCCTCCTCCTGCGTCGTCACAGCCGCCGACTGGCGCCCCGGGGCGGGGCGTCCGGCGCCGATGCCGGTGCCGAAGGTCTCCCGGACGATGGCGAAGGCGTGGTCGAGCTGGGTCTCCACATCCCCCTCGCCGCCCGCCCGCAGCCAGCGCCGCAGTACGTGGTTGTGCGCCGTGACCACCGCCGAGGCGGCCACCTCCGCCAGCAGCGGGTCGTCATCGCCGTCGTGGTGGGCGCCCTCGTCGAAATGGCCCAGCAGATAGCGGGTGAACAGCCGCTCGTAGCGGGCCACCGAGGCGATCTCCCGCTCCCGCAGCGCGGGCACCTCACGGGTCAGCCGATAGCGCTCCACGGAGACCGCGGGGGAGGCCGCGTACATCCGCATGACCTCCTTGATCCCCCGGCACACCGTGTCCAGCGGGTTCTCGTGCGGCGGGGCCGCGTCCAGCACGGCCGCGGCACGCACCAGCGTGTCGTCGTGGTCCGGGAAGATCGCCTCTTCCTTGGAGCGGAAGTGACGGAAGAAGGTACGCCGGGC
Source organism: Streptomyces coffeae (assembly GCF_016741875.1). Classification (GTDB taxonomy): domain Bacteria; phylum Actinomycetota; class Actinomycetes; order Streptomycetales; family Streptomycetaceae; genus Streptomyces; species Streptomyces coffeae. The sequence goes on from NZ_JAERRF010000022.1 coordinate 62,220, forward strand.
CACCCCCGCTCTCGCCGCGATCTCATCGACCGTCGTCGCCTCGTACCCCTGCGTCGCGAACAACTCCATGGCCGCCGCGGCCAGTTTGCGGCGCATGGTCAGACGCTGGGCGGCGGCGCGGCGGCTTCCCGCGCTCTCACCGCCCTCGGAGGAGTGCGACGAATGCGCGGGCTTGCGACGAGCGGCCTTCACGGGCTGGGACATGTGGGGAACGTAACACGCTTGTGAGTGCCGGTGCGGGGGCGGACTGACAGAGGGCTCCAGCAGGCCGCCCCACCCCGGGTCGTACTCAGCGCCTCGCATACTCGCGGAAGCCGCGCCCGGTCTTGCGTCCCAGGCAGCCGGCCGCGACCAGATGCTCCAGCAGCGGCGCCGGGGCCAGGCCCGGATCGCGGAATTCGCGGTGCAGCACCTGCTGGATCGCCAGCGAGACATCGAGGCCGACGACGTCGAGCAGTTCGAAGGGGCCCATCGGATAGCCGCCGCCGAGCTTCATCGCGGTGTCGATGTCATCGGGGGTGGCGTAGTGCTCCTCGATCATCTTCACGGCGTTGTTGAGGTACGGGAACAGCAGGGCGTTGACGATGAATCCGGCCCGGTCGCCGCAGTCGACCGGGTGCTTGCGCACCGCCTTGCAGACCGCGTGCGCGGTCGCCCGGACGTCGTCCGCCGTCAGGACCGTACGCACGACCTCGACCAGCTTCATCGCGGGCGCCGGGTTGAAGAAGTGCATACCGATCACGTCCTGCGGACGCGAGGTGACCCGGGCGCAGGCGATCACCGGAAGCGAGGAGGTGGTCGTGGCGAGCACCGCACCGGGCTTGCAGACCTTGTCCAGCACCCGGAACAGCTCCTGCTTGACGTTCAGGTCCTCGGCGACGGCCTCCACGGCCAGATCCACCTCGGCGAAGGCGTCGAGCGCATCGGCCGGGGTGATCCTGGCCAGCGCACCGTCCCGGGCCTCCTGGGTCATCCGCCCCTTGCTGACCGAGCGGTCCAGGGACTTGGCGATCCGGGCCTTCGCCTTGTCCGCCTTCTCCTGGGTACGGGCGGCCAGCACCACATCGAGCCCCGCCTTGGCGAAGACCTCGGCGATCCCGCTGGCCATCGTGCCCGAGCCCGCGACGCCGACCGCGCGCACCGGGCGTGCGCCGTCCGTGGCGTGCTCCTCGTCCGCCGTCGCGCCGTCCGGGGCCACGGTGCCGCTGCCCGGCGCCTCATAGGTGTAGAAGCCGCGGCCCGCCTTGCGGCCGGTCAGCCCGGCCTCGGAGAGCTGCCCCAGGATGGGCGCGGGCGCGTGCAGCCGGTCGCCGGAGGCGGTGTACATCGCCTCCAGAACGGTCCGGGCGGTGTCGATGCCGATCAGGTCCAGCAGCGCCAGCGGGCCCATCGGCAGCCCGCAGCCCAGCCGCATCGCCGCGTCGATGTCCTCGCGCGCCGCGTACTTGGCCTCGTACATCGCGGCGGCCTGGTTGAGATAGCCGAACAGCAGCCCGTCGGCCACGAAGCCGGGCCGGTCGCCGAGCGCCACCGGCTCCTTGCCCAGATCGCGGGCGAGTTCGGTGACCGCCGTGACGGCCGCGGGCGAGGTCAGCACGCTGGAGACGATCTCGACCAGCTTCATGGCGGGTGCCGGGTTGAAGAAGTGCAGGCCCAGGACCCGTTCCGGACGGGCGGATTCGGCGGCCAGCCGGGTCACCGACAGCGCGTTGGTGCCGGTCGCCAGGATGGTGCTCGGGCTGACGACGGTGTCCAGCTCGGTGAAGACCTCGTGCTTGATGCCGTAGTCCTCGGGCACGACCTCGATCACCAGCTGCGCATCGGCCGCGGTACGCAGATCGGTGGAGACCCGGAACCGGGACAGGATGCCGGTCCGCTCCTCCTGGCTGATCCGCTCGCGCTCGACGGCGCGTGACGTGGCGACCTCCAGTGCGGTCACCGCTCGTTGACAGGCGTGCTCGCTGATGTCGATGCCGATCACCTCGCGCCCCGCACGGGCCAGGATTTCGGCGATGCCGGTGCCCATCGTGCCGAGACCGACGACGGCGACAGTAGTGAGCGGGGCCGCGGAGGGGGAGAGATCAGAGGAGGGCGTGGTGCTGACGCCGGTGTGTGGGAGACGGTCCATCGCGGACTCCAGAGGGTGTTCCCCGCGGAAGCGGGGATGAAGTGACGACTTGAGAGGAGCTGGCGGTCATGCCGCTGACGCGCTGGGCTCAGAAACGGATGACACACCACTCCGACGGAAGGGCTTGCACGCTCCCTGGCGGACAGCGCCGCACGGAGGAAACTGCCCGTGGGAGACACGCGGCGGGCCCTGTCCCGGGGCCATGCCGTACTGCTGGTACTGCCGAACCGACGTCACACAAGGCGGCTGCGTCACCAGGCCGCCTGAGCAGGGGTGCTGCTCGTGTCGTCATATTAACTCTCGGGTAACCAAGACGCCAGAGCGGATGACGAGCCGTTGCGGTGGCGCGGCTCACGGGGAGGGGAGACCTCGCATGGACGATGAATTCCGGACGCTGACCGAGCGGGTACGGGCCTCGCTCACCACACCGCAGGAGGCAGCGGCCCATGCCTCACTGCTCTCGCTGGTACGCAAGGGCACCCCCGCCGCGCGGGAACAGCTCGCCCGCATCCTGGTTGCGCCCGAGCAGCCGCTGTGGGCGCGGGAGACCGCGGCCTTTGTTCTCGGCAGCGCGGGCGACCGCCGGGCCTTCGAAACGCTCGTCCTGCTGCTCAACTACCGTGAGCCCGCCCGCTGTGCGACCGCCGCCCGGGTACTGGCCCGCCTCGGCGATCCGCGCACCGCGCGGGCCGCCGCCGCACTGGCCACCAATCCGCTGCGCACCGCCTACTCCCTGCACCCCATCCGGCTGCTGGTCGAGCTGCGCGCCCCCGAGTCGGTGCCCGCCCTGGTCGCCGCGCTGGAGCGGCAGTTGGCCGCCCGGGACCGCCACTGGCCGATCGCCCGGGCCTGTGTGGAGGGGCTGGGCGCGATCGGCGACGAGCGGGCCATCCCGGCCCTGACCGCCGCGGGCAAGTACATACGGCTCAGTGCGGCGGCGGCCGCGGCGCTGGCCCGGATCAGCGGAGGAGGGGGCGGACCGGCCGATGCGGCGGACAAGGCGCACGCGCGGTGACGGCGTGGCATGCCTCCGCGTTCCCGCTCCCTCTGTACGGCCTGCGGTCCACCGCTCCCCGCGTCCGGTACGCCCCGTGCGCGCGGCGCGTCCTTTCCGCCCGGTGCGCCCCTTCCTCCGCGGGGCCCGGCGGCCCTCAGCCGGCCGCCGGGTCCAGCCGCAGCGCGTAGCGCACCTCGGGTACGGACACCCCGTCCACCTCGTACGACTCCGTGCCGCCGTCCGGCGCGAACCCGGCCCGCTCGTAGAAGCGGCGGGCGCGGGCGTTGTCCCGCAGCACCCACAGCCGCAGCCGGGGGAAGCCCCGCTCGCCGACCCGGTCCAGGGACTCACCGAGCAGGGCACGGCCGACACCCGTGCCCACCTGCGCGGGGCGTACGTAGAGCGCGTACAACTCGGCGTCCCCGGTGGGAGCGTCGCCGTCCCGGTACGGGCCGAAGCAGCACCAGCCCACCACCTCACCGCCGTTCGCCTCCGCCACCAGGTTGACCACGTCCCCCACACCTCGTGAGAAGAACTCCCGACGCCGCTCGGCGTCCTCCTGGACGCTCATTCCGTTCAGATACGACTGCGGCATCAGCCCCGCGTACGCCTCCTGCCAGCCCCGCACCCGTACTGCCGCCACGGCGTCGATGTCCGCCTCGGTCATCTCCCGTACCCGTACCCCGTTCATGACTCCCACCGTAGGTGGCTTGACCTTGTCACTGGCGGAAGGGTCACAGGCCGGGCGGGCACCGGTATCGGCCGGGCCACCGCCCGTGCCCTCGCCGGGGAGGGCACCCGGTCGTGGCCGTCGGACGGCGGCCCGAACCGCTGGCCCGGACCGCCGAGGGGCATCCGCGCATCCACCCGCTGTCCGCCGACATCACCGCCGCCGGGGCCGCCGAGGACATCGTCCGCCACACCCTGGAGACCCTCACCCGCAGCTGGGCGGTGGAACTGGCACCGCGCGGGGTGTGGGTGGTGTGTGTGGCGCCCGGGGCGATCGAGACCCCGATCGGGGAGCACTCGGGGCTCTCGGCCGAGCAGCGCGCCCAGGTGCGGGCCTGGCGGATCGACCACACCCCGCTGGGGCGGATCGGGCGGCCCGGGGAAGTGGCGTGGGCGATCACCCGGCTCGCCTCGCCCGGCGCCTCGTTCCTCACCGGCGTGGTGCTCCCGGTCGACGGCGGGGCGGTCGTGGGGTGACGGCGCCCCGGGCCCACGGCCCGCTGATAGAACGGGCACCGGAGGTGGGGCCGGTGCGGATCGGGGAGCTGGCGAAGGCGACGGGCACCACGCCGCGTGCGCTGCGCCACTACGAGCAGGCGGGGCTGATCGAGTCCGCGCGGGCGGACAACGGCTATCGCGTCTACGACGAGCGTGCCGCCGTACGCGTACGCAATATCCGCCATCTGCTGGCCGTGGGCCTCACCCTGGACGATGTCCGCTGCTTCGCCCCGTGTCTGGACGGCGATATGGCGACCGCCCCGCCCGGCTCGGAGGGGCTGCGGATCGCCCGGGACCGGCTCGCCGTCCTCGACGCGCGGATCGCCGCCCAGACACGGGCCCGGGACCGGCCGGCCGAGGCCCTGGACCGGGCGGAGGCAGGTCCGTGACGCGGTCCGGGCGGCCCGAACAGGTGCCGGAGCACGAGTGGTTCGCCCGCTATCTGGACGAGCACCACGCCTCGGGCGTACGGCGGCGGGTGGCCGCGCTGGCGGCGGCGCTGAACCGCCCCGCCGATGGCGGCGCGCTGCTGCCGGTCGTCCGTCTCGGCTACGCGCTGCGCGGCTCGCGGGAGCGGGTGCCGCGGCTGGCCCGGCGGCTGGAGGCGCCTGCGCCGTCCGGCCCGGCCCTCGACGAGCTGGCCGCGCTGCTGGACGCGGCGGTGGACGAACTGACCGGGCGCCCGGTGCCCACCGTCCACCGCGAGCGGATCGCGCTGGACGCACCCACCCAGTGGGTGCGGGACGCCGGCGCCCGGGTGGAACTGCGGTTCCTGCGGGCGCGGGACGCCGACGGCGTGATCGCCCTGCGGCCGCGCGACAGCTGGACCGCCTTTCTGGAATCGCTGGCGGCGCGCGGGCTGGACGATGTGGAGTGCGTCAACTGGCCCGGTCTGGACATCCGTTCCCAGGACACCACCGATCTGGCCCGCGCCGCCTCGGCCGCCTTCCCGCACGCCGGGACGGGGCACATCAGCTGCCGGATCCACCGTCCCCGATGATCGCGAACGCTTCGATCTCCGGCAGCGGCCCCCGGGTCGGGGCCCGGTGGGGATCGTCGCCTACAGCAGGGACAGCTGGGCCGGTTCCGGTGCGGCGGGCGGCTCGGGCTCGCGCGCGGGGAGGTTGCGGTGCGCGCCCGGTTCGTAGGGGCCGATGCCGTACTCGGCGGCCAGGTCGTGGACCATGCCGGTGATCCGCCGCTGGTACCACTTCGGGGCGTAGGCGCCGCCCTCGTACAGGGCGTCGTACCGGCGCAGCAGCCGCGGGTGGTGCTCGGTGAGCCAGCCGGTGAACCACTCGCGGGCGCCCGGCCGCAGATGCAGCACCAGCGGGGTCACCGAGGTCGCCCCGGACTCCGCGATGGCCCGCACGGTGGCGCGCAGCTGCTCGGGGGAGTCGCCGAGGAACGGGATCACCGGGGCCATCAGCACTCCGCACGGGATGCCGTGGGAGGTCAGGGTGCGCACCACGTCCAGCCGCCGCTCGGGGGAGGGGGTGCCGGGCTCGACGGTGCGCCACAGCTCGCGGTCGGTGAAGCCCACCGAGACCGAGACGCCGACGTCGGTGACCCGCGAGGCCCGGCGCAGCAGCTCCAGATCGCGCAGGATCAGCGTGCCCTTGGTGAGGATCGAGAACGGGTTGGCGCGCTCGGCCAGGGCGGAGAGGATGCCGGGCATCAACTGATAACGGCCCTCGGCCCGCTGGTAGCAGTCCACATTCGTGCCCATGGCGATGTGGTCGCCGCGCCAGCGGGGTGAGGCCAGCTCCCGGCGGAGCAGCTCCGGGGCGTTGACCTTCACCACGATCTGGGAGTCGAAGCCCAGGCCGGTGTCGAGATCCAGATAGCTGTGGGTCTTGCGGGCGAAGCAGTAGACGCAGGCGTGGGTGCAGCCCCGGTACGGATTCACCGTCCACTCGAAGGGCATCCGGGAGGCGCCCGGCACCCGGTTGACGATCGAGCGGGCCCGGATCTCGTGGAAGGTGATTCCCCTGAACTCGGGGGTGTCGATGGTGCGGGTGGTGACCGCGTTCGCCGCGAACAGGGCCGGAGCGCCCGCTTCCGCGTCGTTGGTCAGGTTGTCCCAGCGCATGGCACGCACCTCCGGGTCTCGCTCGTACCACAATAGAACACATGTTTCATTCGGTTCCGTCAACCCTTGGATTTGGGCGGCCGCCCCGGAGGTGGTTGGCTTGCCGCAGCCAGGGGCGCCGCGGACAGCCGGGCGCCGCACCGGTTCACGGTCGACACGGAGGAAGAGCAATGGGGCAGGTCGAGGCCACCACGGAGCGCATCGTCACGGGCAAGCCCGAGGATGTGTTCGACGCACTCGCCGACTACCGCGAGACCCGCCCCCGGCTGCTTCCGCAGCACTTCAGTGAGTACGAGGTGCGCGAGGGCGGCGACGGCGAGGGCACCCTTGTCCACTGGAAGCTCCAGGCCACCAGCAAGCGGGTGCGCGACTGTCTGCTGGAGGTCTCCGAGCCCACCGACGGGCAGCTGGTGGAGAAGGACCGCAACTCCTCGATGGTGACCACCTGGACGGTGACCCCGGCGGGCGAGGGCCGGTCCCGGGTCGTTGTCACCTCGGTCTGGAACGGGGCGGGCGGCATCGGCGGCTTCTTCGAGCGGACCTTCGCCCCCAAGGGCCTCGCCCGTATCTATGACGAGCTGCTGGAGAAGCTGGCGGCGGAGGTCGCCGCGCAGGGCTCCGAGTGACGCCGTCCTTCCGCCGCGAACCGGCGTGACCTGACACCCCCTTCCGCCGCGAACCGGCGTGACCTGACACCCCCTTCCGGCCGGGCCGCGGCCGGTCCGCCCCGTCAGGGGACGGCTGCCGCGGTCACCGGTTCGGGTGGTTTCCCCTTCGGTGCGGCATAACGCCCGCACACACTCTCACCGGGGAGAATGTCCCCTCATCCCCCTCATCGACGATTCGTCGTGGTTTGCCGGTTGTGACGCGTAATGCGAGAAATGGGCGGCGGCGCAGGCGTGATGAGGGGAGCAGGACGTGGGCCAGACCACCGGGACCACCTTGGCGAAAGGGGCGGACGGGGCCGGGAAGGCCGAGGGGCACGGGCCCGCGGACACTCCCGCCTCCGGCTACGCGCCCGCCCCGGTCCTCGAGGCGGACGGCCCGCCGCCCCCCGCGACTGATGGTCCCGCCGCGGCGGCCCCGCTCAGTCCGGCCCGGGTCCGGACGGTCTTCTTCGGGCTGATGCTGGCGCTGCTGCTCGCGGCGCTCGACCAGACCATCGTGGCCACCGCCCTCCCCGAGGTCGTCGGTGAACTCCACGGTCTGGACAAGATGTCCTGGACCGTCACCTCCTACCTCCTCGCCGTCACCATCGTGCTGCCGCTCTACGGCAAGCTGGGCGATCTCATCGGCCGCAAGAGTGTCTTCATCTTCGCGATCGTCGTCTTCATCGCCGGGTCCGCGCTGGCGGGCTGGTCGCGCACCATGGAGGAGCTGATCGTCTTCCGCGCGCTCCAGGGCGTGGGCGCGGGCGGGCTGATGATCGGCGTTCAGGCGATCATGGCCGATATCGTGCCGCCGCGGGAACGCGGTCGCTACATGGGGCTCATCGGCGCCGCGTTCGGCCTCGCCTCGGTGGCCGGACCGCTGATCGGCGGCTTCTTCACCGACCATGCCTCCTGGCGTTGGTGCTTCTACGTCAACGTCCCCTTGGGCCTGGTCACTTTGGTCGTGGTGGCCATGGTCCTCCGGGTGCCCGAGGCGCCCCGCCGGGCCCGTTTCGACTTCCTGGGCGCGCTGTTCCTGTCGGTGTTCTCCACCTGCGCGGTGCTGCTGACCAGTTGGGGCGGTACGGAGTACGCCTGGGGCGACCGCGTCATCCTCGGGCTCGCGCTCGGCGCGCTCGGCTCGGCGGTCCTCTTCGTCGTCGTGGAGTGCATCGCCCCCGAACCGATCATCCCCATGCGGCTGTTCCGCGATGCGGTCTTCTGCGTCAGCGGGCTGATCGGCGCGGTCATCGGGGTGGCCCTGTTCGGCGCCGCCAGCTACCTTCCCACCTTCCTCCAGATGGTCGACGGGGTCTCGGCCACCGAATCCGGTCTGCTGATGGTGCCCATGATGGGCGGCATGGTGCTGGCCTCGATCCTCTCCGGCCAGCTCATCAGCGCCACCGGGCGGTACAAGGTCTTCCCCGTCCTCGGCGGCGCGATCTCGGTGGGCGGCATGTGGCTGCTGTCCCGGCTGGACGAGGACACCTCCCGGCAGGACTACAGCCTGTGGATGGGCATCCTCGGACTCGGCATCGGGCTGGTGCTGCCGGTGCTGGTGCTGGCCGTCCAGAACTCCGTGCCCGCCGCCGACCTCGGCTCGGCCACCAGCGCCAACAACTACTTCCGGCAGATCGGCGGCAGTGTCGGCGCGGCCGTCTTCGGCACGCTCTTCGCCAACCGCCTCGCCGACCGGCTCACGGTCGAGCTGCCCGCCGGGGCGGCGTCCGGCCACGGCGGGGACGCGGCCGGACTGCCCGACCCCGAGTCGGTCACCCCGCAGGTGGTGCACGCCATGCCGGGTCCCCTCCGCGACGGGTACATCGCGGCGTATGCCCACGCCATGCCGCGGATCTTCCTCTATCTCGTGCCGGTGCTCGTCCTGGGCTTCCTGCTCGCCTTCCTGCTGAAGGAGAAACCTCTGGTGTCCCACACCGACTTTGCCGTCCAGCCAGACCCCGTCGTACCGGCGGCGCGCACGGGCACGGCGCCGCGGCACGCCGCCGCCTCCGCCGCGCCACCGCCCAGCGCGGGCGTCCCGGTCTGCGGCACCGTCCAGCACCACGACGGCACAACGGTTCCGCGGGCCGCCCTCACCCTCATCGACGTGGGCGGCCGTCAGATCGGGCGCGGCGCAAGCGGCGAGGACGGCCGGTACGCGCTGAGCACACCGGGCAGCGGTTCGTACGTCCTGATCGCGGCGGCCGGCGGGCACCAGCCCCGGGCGGTCAGTGTCACGGTCGGCGAGCGCCCGGTCGAGCTGGACGTGGTGTTGGGCGGCGCGGGACGGCTCGCCGGGGCCGTGCTCACCGCGGACGGCACCCCGGTACGGGAGGCCACGGTGACCCTGACCGACGTACGCGGCGACGTGGTCGCCTCCACCCGCAGCGGCCGCGAAGGCGGCTATGTGATGGCCGAGTTGGTGGCGGGGGAGTACACCCTCGCCGCGAGCGCCCCCGCGTTCCGCCCCGCGGCCCTGCCGGTCACCGTGCAGGCCGCGCGGGAGACCCGGCAGGACATCGAGCTGGCGGGCGGCGCGGTGCTGCGCGGTGTGGTCCGCGCGGGCGGCGGGCGCCCGGTGGAGGACGCGCGGGTCACGCTGCTGGACGCGGCGGGCAATGTCGTCGACACGGCCACGACGGGAACCGACGGCGCCTTCCGTTTCATCGACCTGTCGGCGGGCGAGTACACGGTGATCGCCGCGGGCTATCCGCCGGTGGCGACCGTGCTCCAGGTAGCGGGTGGCGGCCGGACCGAACGCGACCTCCAGCTGGGACACGAGGACTGACGTCCGGTCACCGATGGCTCGTCGGCGCCGCCGGGACGCAACCCCGAACAGGGGTGCCCCGGCGGCGCTCGCGCTCCCCGGATGCCCCGGCCTTCCCGCGGGCCGTGTCCGTATTGCGGGGCACGGCGCCGGACGGTCCGGGGCGCTCCCCCGCACATGACACCTATTCGGGTATTACCCCACACGGGCGGCCATCACGGTCGTACCGTGGGTAGCGGTGTCGGAGATCTTGCGTGCGGAGGAGCTTGCGCCGATGGAGCATGGCACGTCGCACGGCGACGACGAGCGGGGCGGCGCGCCCGCGGTGCCGCGGCGGCATGGCGCCGTACCGGGGAGGGTGCCGCTCGCGGTGGTCGTGGTGGACACCGAGGGGCTGGTCACCCACTGGAGTTCGGGGGCGCGCAGGCTCTTCGGACGCGCCCGTGACCAGGCCGTCGGCCGTCCCGCGGTGGATCTGATGCCGGTCTCGGGCGCGCTGCGCGGTGTGGACGTCCCCGGTGACCACGCCGGTCTCGAGGACTCGCGACACGGACCGGTCCGCTATCCGACCGCGGGCCGCGCCCGGATGGGGGACCCGGCGCGGCACCGGACCGATGTGCTGTGGTGGGCGTATCCGCTGGTGGGGCCGGGACCTGAACGGCTGCTGGTGCTGGCGGCCGACGCCGCCGCGCTCGGCGGGGAGGCGGCGGGATCCGGCGCGGACGCGGTCGGGGAGCAGGAGCGGTTCACCCCTGGCTTCGCACTGCACACCGAGTTCCCGGACGCCGAGCGGCTGGCGGGCCGACTGCCGGACATCCTGCCCAATATGGGCCCGGCCGCGATCGGCCGGATCGTGTCCCAGGTCCTTGAACTCGGCTATCCCGTCCTGGAGATCAGCCACCATGAGCGGGTGCCGGTGACCCCGGACTGGGGCATGCCCCGCTACCGCGAGCGCCAGGCGCGCCAGGAGGCGGTCCGGCGGCGCGTGGAGATGACGGACGGCGCACGGCCCCATCCGCACACCCTCGTTGACTCCCAGGCGCCCGGGGAGCCCGCCCCGCCCACCGAAGCCGAGGAGATCGACCTCGAACACGCCGCCGTCCGCGAGCGGTTGGAGTTCCTCAACGAGGTCAGTGGCCGCATCGGCAGCTCCCTGGACCTCTCCCGCACCATCCGCGAGGTCACCAGCGCCGCCGTCCCCCGCTTCGCGGACTTCGCCGGGACACATCTGCGTGCCCAGGTGCTCGCGGGCGAGGGCTTCCCCGACGGCCCGCCCGACGTCACCACCGTCTGGCACCGCGTCTGGGTGGAGCACAACGACGAACCGGGCCGCTGGGACGACACGGTGCCGGTCGGCGAGAGCATCGCCTTCCCCGAACACACCCCGTTCTTCCAGTGCATGGTCACTGGTGAGCCGGTGCTGATCCCGCACCTCGGCGAGGAGATCGGGGACCGGATCGCCGGGCAGTTCGAGAAGCGCGATCTGCGGCCGCTGATCAACGGCCGGTCGGTGCTGATCGTGCCGCTCAAGGCGCGCCAGGTGGTGCTGGGCTTCATGGTGCTGCTGCGCCGTCCCGGGCGTGAGCTGTTCGACGACATGGACCGGACGACCGGCGCCGAACTCGCCGCCCGCGCCGGGCTGGTGCTGGACAACGCCCGGATGTACACCTTCCAGGAGAACGTCGCCGAGACGCTCCAGGACAGCATGCTGCCGCGGGTCCCCCCGCGGATGGCGGGCTGCGACACCGCCACCCGCTATCTGCCCGGCACCCGGCTCGGCCGGGTCGGCGGCGACTGGTTCGACAGCATCAAGCTGCCCGGTTCGCGCACCGCGCTGGTGGTGGGCGATGTCATGGGACACGGGCTGAACTCGGCCGCGATGATGGGCCAGTTACGGACCGCCGTGCAGACCATGGCCGCCCTCGACCTGCCGCCTGCCCAGCTGCTGCGCAACCTCGACGACCTGGCGCAGCGGCTTGGCGAGCACTATCTCGCCACCTGTCTGTACGCCGTCTACGACCCGATCCGCTCCGAGCTGCTGATCGCCAACGCCGGTCATATCCCGCCGGTGCTGGTGCGCGCCCAGGACGGCCGCAGCGAGCTGCTGGAGCTGCCGACCGGGGCGCCCATAGGGGTCGGCGGAGTGCCGTTCGAGACGGCGCGGGTCACGGTGGCACCCGGCGACCGGCTGGTGCTGTGCACCGACGGGCTGGTCGAGGTGCGCGGCCAGGACATCGGGGCGGGGCTCGCGGCGCTGTGCGAATCCGCCGCGCACCCGGCCGCGTCCATGGACGACGCCTGCGACACCATCATCCGTGCCCTCAACCCCCGCGACGGCCGCAAGGACGATGTGGCCCTGCTGATGGCCCGGTTGAACGGCATCCCGGCCGACCATGTCGCACAGTGGCGGCTGGCGCTGGATCCCCAGGAGGTCGGGCGGGCCCGCCGGCTGGTCCGGGAGCGGCTGGACCGCTGGGGGCTCGGCGAGGCCGCGGAGGCGGCCGAACTGCTGGTGAGCGAGGCGGTGACCAATGCGCTACGGCACGCCCACACCCACCATGTGATGCTGCGTCTGGTGCGTACCGAGGCCCTGCTGTGCGAGGTCTCGGACGACGACCACGAGCTGCCCACGCTGCTGAGCGCGGGCCGCGAGGACGAGTGCGGCCGGGGTCTGCGGGTGATCAGCGCGCTGGCCCGGGAGTGGGGCACCAGCCGTTCGGGGCGGGGCAAGACCGTGTGGTTCGAGCAGGCGCTGCCGCGCCCGGCGGTCTGAGGTTTCGAACACGGCGTGAAGGATTCCGGGGGAGCGGACCGTTGTGCGCCGGAACACTTGTCCGCTCCGGGCGGTGGGGGTAGGCAGCGGGGCAGCACGTCGTGATGTCGGCCGAGTCGGACCCCGGGAGCGGCGATGAGCGTGTCGGATCGCTACAGGCAAGCGTGGGAGAGCTACTGGAAGGAGACGTCACAGGACCCGGGGGAGGCCATCTGGGACGTGGACCCGTCGCTGAGCGCGGCCCCGCATATGGAGCTGCTGGCGCCGTACGCGGACCTCTCGCTGCCGATCGTCGACCTCGGCTGCGGCAACGGCACCCAGACCCGCTATCTGGCCACCCGCTTCCCACGGGCGATTGGCGTCGACCTGTCCTGCGCGGCGGTGGAGCACGCACAGCGCGCGGACAGCGCGGGCGTCGCGGAGTTCCGGCAGCTGAGCCTGACGGATCGGCAGGGGATACGGGAGCTCCACGAAGGGCTCGGGGACGCCAATGCCTATATGCGGGCCGTCATCCACCAGAGCGACGCCGGGGACCGGCGCGCGGTCGCGGAGGCGGTGGCGACCCTGGTGGGGGAGTGCGGCCGGGCCTTTGTGGCGGAGCTGACGGAGGCGTCCAAGGCCACGCTGGGCAAGCTGGCCCAGAGCCCCGATGGTCCGCCCGCCAAGCTGCGGCGGGTATTCGACCACGGCCTCAGGCCCGCCGACGCGGCGGACGTGGAGGTGCCGGACCTGCTGGCGGCGGTGGGGCTGGAGATACTGGCCGAGGGTCCGACGGCGCTGGCCCAGACGGAGCAGTGGGCCGACGGCTCCCGGGTGGAGCTTCCGGCGCGCTGGTTCGTGGTGAGGCGGGACCGCGCGCAACTGGGCTAGACCAGTTTTCCACAGGGCTGGTTCGTGTCCGTCCCAGCGCGTAACGTGACGAGGCATGAAGATCCTTATCAGCGCCGACATGGAGGGCGCCACCGGCGTGACCTGGCCCGCTGATGTGCTGCCCGGCACCCCGCAGTGGGAGCGCTGCCGCCGTCTGTTCACGTCCGACGTGAGCGCGGCGGTCGCAGGGTTCCTCGACGGGGGCGCGGACGAGGTCCTCATCAACGAGGCGCACTGGACGATGCGCAATCTGCTGCTGGAGGAGCTGGACGAGCGGGCCCAGATGCTCACCGGCCGGCACAAGAGCCTGAGCATGGTCGAGGGGGTGCAGCACGGCGATGTGGACGGGATCGCGTTCGTCGGCTATCACACCGGCGCGGGCACCGAGGGCGTCCTCGCCCACACCTATCTGGCCAACTCCATCACGGGGGTGTGGGTGGACGGTGTACCCGCGAGCGAAGGCCGGCTCAATGCCCTGGTCGTCGCCGAGTACGGGGTGCCGGTGGTGCTGGTGACCGGGGACGACCGCACCTGTGAGGACGCCAAGGGCTATGCGCCTGCGGCCCGTTCGGTCGCCGTCAAGGACTATGTGTCGCGCTATGCGGCGGTGTGCCGCACCCCCGCCCGCACCGCCGCGGACATCCGGGAGGCGGCGCGCGAGGCGGCGGCGCTGGCGGTGCGCCATGAGCCCGTGCGCGGCGGGCCGTTCAGGGTGGAGCTGGAGTTCGACGCCGCGCAGCTGGCGGGCGCGGCCAGTGTGGTGCCGGGGGTGGAGCCCACCGGTGAGCGCCGCGTCGCCTACACCTCACCCACCATGTACGAGGGCATCCGCTGCTTCAAGGCGGTCACGACGGTCGTCTCGGCCGCGGTGGAGGAGCAGTATGGCTGACACCGGCCGTCCCCAGGCGATCGAAGCGATCGATCCCCAGGCGCTCGAGGAGGTGGTGCGGTTCACCTCCGAGCTGATCGCGATCGACACCACCAACCGCGGCGGCGGAGACTGCTCCGAGCGCCCGGCCGCCGAGTATGTGGCGGAGATGCTCAGCGATGTGGACATCGACCCCACCCTGCTGGAGCGCTCGCCGGGGCGCACCAATGTGGTCGCCCGGATCGAGGGCACCGATTCCTCCGCGCCCGCGCTGCTCGTCCATGGCCATCTGGACGTGGTGCCCGCCGAGCCCGCCGACTGGACCGTGCACCCCTTCTCCGGTGAGGTCCGCGACGGGGTGGTGTGGGGCCGCGGCGCCATCGACATGAAGAACATGGACGCGATGGTGCTGGCGACCATGCGCGCCTGGGCCCGGTCGGGGGTGCGGCCGCGCCGGGACATCGTGCTGGCCTTCACCGCCGACGAGGAGGACAGCGCCGTGGCGGGCTCCGGCTTTCTCGCCGATCAGCACGGCGAGCTGTTCGAGGGCTGCACCGAGGGCATCAGCGAGTCGGGCGCCTTCACCTTCCACGCCGGATCCGGGATGCGGCTCTACCCCATAGCGGCGGGCGAGCGCGGCACGGCCTGGCTCAAGCTCACCGCACACGGCCGGGCCGGACACGGTTCGAAGGTCAACCGGGCCAACGCGGTCAGCAGACTGGCCGCGGCCGTGGCCCGGATCGGCGAACACCAGTGGCCGGTGCGGCTGACGCCCACCGTGCAGGCCGCGCTGGCCGAACTGGCCGCGCTGCGGGGCCATCCGGCCGATCTGGACGCGCCGGACCTCGACATCGACGCGCTGCTGGCCGGGCTGGGTCCCGCCGCGGCCCTGGTCGAGCCGACCGTGCGCAACAGCGCCAACCCCACGGTCCTGGAAGCCGGTTACAAGATCAATGTGATCCCGGGGAGCGCCACCGCCTATGTGGACGGCCGGATCCTGCCCGGCGCGGAGGAGGAGTTCTGTACCACCCTCGACCGGCTCACCGGGCCGGAGGTGGACTGGGAGTTCCATCACCGCGAGGTTCCGCTCCAGGCACCGGTCGGACCCGGCGCCCCGACGTACCAGGCGATGCGCGCCGCCGTGGAGCGGTTCGACCCGGGCGGTCATGTGGTGCCGTACTGCATGTCGGGCGGCACGGATGCCAAACAGTTCTCCCGTCTCGGCATCCTCGGCTACGGCTTCTCACCGCTGCGGCTCCCCGAGGGCTTCGACTACCAGGCGCTCTATCACGGCGTGGACGAGCGGGTGCCGGTGGACGCCCTGCACTTCGGCGTCCGGGTTCTCGACCACTTCTTGCAGAGGGCGTGAGCGATGCGGCAGCAGCAGATGACAACCGTGTCGGCCCCCTACGGCACCTGGCACTCCCCGGTGGACGCCGCGCTCGCCGCCTCCCACGACGGCCATCCGGAGTATCTGGGCAGCGTCGGGGAGGAGGTGTGGTGGACCGCGCCGCGCCCGGCGGAGGGCGGCCGCCGCACCCTGGTACGGCGGCGGGCCGACGGCCCGGAGCTCTCGGTGCTGCCCGCGCCGTGGCATGCGCGCAGCCGGGTCATGGGGTACGGCGGCACCCCGTGGGCCGCGGTGCCGCGCCCCGCCCGGGGCCCGCTGGCGGTCTTTGTCCACTTCGCCGACCAGCGGCTGTACGCGTTCGAGCCCGATGCCCCGGAGGGGGCGGCACCGCGCCCGCTGACCCCGGTGTCGCGGGTGGGCGGCGGGCTGCGCTGGGCGGATCTCCAGATCCACCCCGAGCGCGGCGAAGTGTGGGGAGTGCTGGAGGAATCCACCGGCGAAGGGCCCGGTGACGTACGGCGGGTGATCGCCGCCGTACCGCTGGACGGTTCGGCCGCCGGGGACCGCGCGGCGGTGCGGGAGCTGACCGACGCCCGCCATGACTTCGTCACCGGCCCCCGGCTCTCGCCCGATGGGCGCCGGGCCGTCTGGATCGCCTGGGACCATCCGCGGATGCCGTGGGACGGCACGGTGGTGATGCTCGCCGACATCACCGCGGAGGGCGTGTTCACCGCGGTACGGCCGGTGGCCGGCGGAACCGGGGAATCGGTGCCACAGGCCGAATGGGCGCCCGACGGCTCGCTGTTGTTCGTCTCCGACCACAGCGGCTGGTGGCAGCTCCAGCGCATCGACCCCGACGCGGTGGGCGGCGGCGCCGTTCCGCGCACCACCCTCTGCGACCGGCAGGAGGAGTTCGCCGGTCCGCTGTGGAAGCTGGGCCACCGCTGGTTCGCCCCGCTGCCCGACGGGCTGATCGCCGTCACGCACGGCCGGGGCGCCGCCGTGCTCGGCATCCTCGACCCCCACACCGGTGAGCTGGCCGATGTCCCCGGGCCATGGACCGAATGGGAGCCGACGCTCGCCGTGGACGGCACCCGGGTGAGGGGTGTCGCCGCGAGCCCCCGCAGCGGCCATGAGGTGGTCGAGCTGGATGCCCGCACCGGCCACGCCCGGGTCATCGGCAGCCCGCACACCGACCCCGTCGACCCCGCCTATTACCCCGAGCCGCGGGTCCGCACCTTCACCGGGCCGGACGGCCGGGAGATCCACGCCCACATCCATCCACCGCACCATCCCGACCACACCGCGCCCGAGGGCGAGCTGCCGCCCTATGTGGTCCGGGCCCACGGCGGCCCCACCTCCCGGGCCCCACTCGTCCTGGATCTGGAGATCGCCTACTTCACCTCGCGCGGTATCGGTGTCGCCGAGGTCAACTACGGCGGCTCCACCGGCCACGGCCGCGCCTACCGCAACCGGCTGCACGGCCAGTGGGGTGTGGTCGATGTCGAGGACTGCGCCGCCGTCGCCCGGGCCCTTGCCGACGAGGGCACCGCCGACCGTGCGCGGCTGGCGATCCGCGGTGGCAGCGCGGGCGGCTGGACCGCGGCCGTCTCCCTCACCACCACCGGGCTCTACGCCTGCGGCACCATCAGCTACCCCATCCTCGACCTCACCGCCTGGGCCACCGGCGGCACCCATGACTTCGAGTCCCGCTATACGGAGTCGCTGGTCGGACCGCCGGCCGAGGTCCCCGAGCGCTATCGCGAGCGTTCCCCGATCCATCGCGCCGACCGGATCCGCGCACCCTTCCTGCTGCTCCAGGGGCTGGAGGACACCATCTGCCCGCCCGAGCAGTGCGAGCGCTTCCTCGAGGTCATCGCCGGGCGCGGCATTCCACACGCCTATCTCACCTTCGAGGGTGAGGGCCATGGCTTCCGGCGCTCCGACACCATGATCCGCGCCCTGGAGGCCGAACTCTCCCTCTACACCCAGACCTTCGGGATCCCCCGCACCGATGTCCCCGCCCTCGATCTGAAGACGTAACCCCCGGCCCACGCCCGATGCCCTTCCCCGTGGCCCCGCGCCCGGACTTCGGCGGCGCGTCGCCGAAGATTGTCCGGAGCTCCGCTGCCCCGGGCCCCGCGGTCCCGGTAGCGTGATCACCGCGACACCGGGCATTTCGCCATCACCCCTTCTGGAGGAGCGAGTTGACACCCCCACGGGCCCCACGCATCGTCGGCCGTGAGCCGCTGCCCGCCGCCCTGTCCGGCACCTGGCCACACGGCGGGCCCGAGACCTGGCTGCTCAGCGTCTCCGCCTATACCTCCGCCCCCGAGATGGAGGCACCCGACAAGATCCTGGACGCCGAGGAGCGCGAGCGGGCCGGGAAGTTCATGCGCGAGGAGGACCGCCTGCGGTACACCGCCGCCCATATGGGGCTGCGTCAGCTGCTCGGCGGCTATCTCGATCTGGAGCCCGCCGCCGTGCCGTTCACCCGTGAGGCATGCCCCGGCTGCGGCGGTCCGCACGGCCGCCCCGCGGTGCCCGGCCACCCGCTGCACTTCAATATGTCCCACGCCGGTGATCTGGTGCTGTTCGCCTTCGCGGGTTCCCCGGTCGGGGCCGATGTGGAGCAGCTCCAGCCCGCCTCCGTGGTCGAGACGGTCGCCGGGAGCCTGCACCCCTCGGAGCGCGCCGAGCTGGACGCGCTTCCGCAGGAGGGCCGGCCCGCGGCCTTCGCCCGCTGCTGGACGCGCAAGGAGGCGTATCTCAAGGGCATCGGCACCGGGCTGTCCCAGGACCCGTCGATCAGCTATGTCGGCACGGGCCCCGAGCCGGTGCCGGTCGGTCCCTGGACACTGCTCGACATCCCCCTGACCGACGCGGTCCCCTCCGGCTCCGGGTACGCGGCGGCCCTCGCCCTGCTGGACCCCGCGCAGACGGCCTGACCCCTCTCGGCGGCCGCCACCGCGGACCCGGCGGGGCCGGTTCCGCGGTACGGGGCGGTGAACCGCTGGCGCGGTCCACCGCCCCGTACCATCATGAGCCCATGCCTGATCATCCGTATCTCGCCGAGGGCGCCCGCGTCGCCATCCGGCCCCACCGGCGAGAGGACCGCGCGGAGTTCATCCGCTGCGCCCGGGACAGCGCCGGTTTCCACCGCCCCTGGCTGACCCTGCCCACCACCGAGCAGGCGTACGAGCCCTTCATCTCCCAGCTGGAGAGCGATGACCGCGAAGGCTTCCTCGTCTGTGTCCGGGAGACCGGCGCCCTCGCCGGATTCATCAACATCAACACCATTGTGCGCGGCGCCTTCCAGTGCGGATCGATCGGCTACGGGGCGTTCGCGCCCCATTCCGGACGGGGCTATATGTCCGAGGGGCTCGGACTGGTCCTGCGGCACGCCTTCGGCCCGCTCGGACTGCACCGCATCGAGATCAACATCCAGCCCGGCAACAAGGCGTCGCTCCGGCTGGTGAAGCGCCACGGCCTCCGGCTGGAGGGCTTCTCCCCCGACTTCCTCTACATCGAAGGCGCCTGGCGCGACCACGAGCGCTGGGCCATCACCAGCGACATGCTGGACGACGCCCGCGGCGAATGAGCCATCCACGGTGTGCGGCCGCTCTGTTCACCGGGCCCGCGACGCGGTTCCATGGTCATCGGACGGTCGCCACAGCAGAGGTGACCCGAGGCAGTCGGAACGAGGCAGCCAGTGGCCACGACCGTGCGACGTACCACCCTGACCCTTCCCGCCGCCCCGCTCGGGCCCGGGAACCCCCTGCCCGCGCTGCGCCCCCTCGACGAGACCCACCGCGTCGACGAGCGCGTCCGCGCCACCCTCCCCGCCGATATGGCCCGTCAGGTCGCCTACCGCCCACTGCGCTCGGTGCTCCCGGTGCGGCTGCGCGACGGCTACGGCCGCGACCGCCTCCCCACCGCACTCGACGCCCTCGTCCTTGAGAACGACCACCTCCGCGCCACCGTGCTGCCCGGTCTCGGCGGCCGGGTGCACTCCCTCCACCACAAGCCCACCGGCCGTGAACTCCTCTACCGCAACCCGGTGTTCCAGCCCGCCGACTTCGCGCTCAACGGCGCCTGGTTCTCCGGCGGCATCGAGTGGAACATCGGCGCCACCGGCCACACCACCCTGTCCTGCGCACCCCTGCACGCCGCCCGGGTACCCGCGCCCGACGCCGCCGACGGGGGCGCGATGGTGCGGCTGTGGGAGTGGGAGCGGCTGCGCGACCTGCCGTTCCAGGTCGATCTGTGGCTGCCGGCCGACTCCGCGTTCCTGTACGTGGGCGTACGGATCCGCAATCCGCACCACCACCCCGCCCCTGTCTACTGGTGGTCCAACATCGCCGTCCCCGAGGACGAGCGCACCCGTGTCCTCGCCCCCGCCGACGAAGCCTGGCACTTCGGCTACACCCGCACCCTGACCCGGGTCCCGGTCCCGGAGTGGAACGGTGCCGACCGCAGCTATCCGCTGCGCGGCAGCCATCCCGCCGACTACTTCTACGAACTCCCCGAGGACGCCCGGCGCTGGATCGCCGCGGTGGACGACCGGGGCCACGGCCTCGTCCAGACCTCCACCGATCTGCTGCGCGGCCGCAAGCTCTTCCTGTGGGGTGCCGGGCCCGGCGGCCGTCGCTGGCAGCGGTGGCTGACCGAACCCGGCACCGGTGGCTACGCCGAGATCCAGGCCGGGCTGGCCCGTACCCAGCTGGAGCACGTCCCGCTGGACGCGGGGGAGGAGTTCGCCTGGCTGGAGGCGTACGGACCGCTGTCCGCCGACCCGGCCGCCGCGCACGGCGAGGACTGGGCGGCGGCCCGGCGGGCGATCGAGGAGCGGCTCGAAGCGGCGCTTCCGCGCGCCACCGTCGACGCCGCGTACGACGCCTGGCGTCCGTACGCCGACGCCGCACTGGAACAGCGCCTCGCCACCGGTTCCGGATGGGGCGCGCTGGAGGTCGAGCGCGGTGGCCACCGGCTGCCCGGCACCCCTTTCGACCCGGACACCCTCGGTGCTGAACAGGAGCCCTGGCGACGGCTGCTGCGCACCGGCGCCCTCCCTGCCTGGGAGCCGGGCCCCTCCCGGGCCGACCCCGGCCCGTCCCTGGTGGCCCCGGCCTGGCGTGACCTGCTGGAGGCCGCACCGGCCACCGCCGCCGCCGAATACCACCTGGGTGTCGCCCAGTGGCATGCGGGCGACCGGGCCCAGGCCGAGCGCAGCTGGGAGCGGTCGCTGCGATGTGCGGAGTCCCCCTGGGCGCTGCGCTGTCTCGCCGTGGCCGACAGCGAGGCCGGCCACCCGTCCCGTGCGGCCGAGCGGCTGCTGCGCGCGGTACGGCTGGTGCTGGCCACCACCAACCCGGTCACCGAAGCGGTGGCCACCCAACGGGCCGCCACCGGCCGGGTCACCGAAGCGGTGGCCGTCGAACCAGTGGCCACCGAATCCTCCGCCGCCCCGACCCCGGTCGGCGTCTCTCTCGCCGCGCCGCCCGTGCCCGCCGACCCCGACCCCCGCGCCATGGAGGCGGCCGAAGCGGCACTGGGTCGTGAGGCGGTTGTCGCCCTCCTCGCCGTCGATCGCGCCGATGACGCCCGCGCGGTGCTCGACGCACTGCGCCCGGCCGTCCGCGCACGCGGCCGCTTCCGACTGCTGCGGGCACAGGTGCTGCTCGCCCAGGGCGACCCCGAAGCCGCCCGCGCCGTCTTCGACGAGGGGTTCGAGGTCTGCGATCTGCGCGAGGGCGACGAGGCGTTGAGCGATACGTGGTATGCGATCGCCGAGGCGCTGATCGCGCGGCCGGGCGAGCCGCGGACGGAAGCGACACGGACCCGGGCGAGGGCGGAACATCCCCTGCCCGAGCCCTATGAGTTCCGCATGCGCCCCGCCCAGGCCCCGGGCGCCGGGCCGTCATCCCACGGCCCGGCGGCCCCGGGTTTCCGTCAGTCCGTCGGGTTGCGGTCGACGTATTCGAAGACCGATCCGTCGGGGTGACGGGCCACCAGGGTGCGGCCCACGGGGGCGGGCAGGGGACCGGCGACGATCTGCGCGCCCACGGCGGTCAGATCGGCCACCGCCTCGTCCACGTCCTTCACCGCGAGTGTCGCCTGGATCTTACGGAGGATCGACAGTTCCGACTCCGGGCCGCTCATCAGGAAGAAGCAGCCGACCGCCGCGACCGAGACCCCTCCCCGCTGGAAGCGGAACGCCTCGGCGCCGGTCAGTCGTTCG
Source organism: Streptomyces coffeae (assembly GCF_016741875.1). Lineage (GTDB taxonomy): Bacteria > Actinomycetota > Actinomycetes > Streptomycetales > Streptomycetaceae > Streptomyces > Streptomyces coffeae. The sequence continues at coordinate 84,184 of NZ_JAERRF010000022.1, forward strand.
TAGACGGGGATCGCCGAGTCCAGGTCGTCGACGCACACGCGCAGTGAAGTCCCGAGAATGTCCATGCGGGCGAGCCTAGTTGAACTGCCGAGCCCAGTTGAACTGCTCAGACGCGGCAGAGGAGTTCACCGTGCAGCACACTGAACCACCCGTCGGCGCACTCCCCCCACGCCCGCCACGCGTCCGCGATCCCCCGCAGTTCGGCCTCGGTCGCATGGCCCCCGTCCACCGCGAGACGGGCGTAGGAGGAGGCGACCGTACGGTCCGCCCACAGCCCGCTCCACCAGGCCCGCTCCTCGGGGGTGGCGTAGCACCACGTGCCGGCGGTCGCGGTGATGTCGGTGAAGCCCGCCGCCAGCGCCCAGGAGCGCAGTCGGCGCCCGGCGTCCGGCTCACCGCCGTTCGCACGGGCGACCCGGCGGTACAGACCCAGCCACTCGTCCATCCCGGGCACGGACGGATACCAGGTCATGGCGGCGTAGTCGCTGTCCCGCACCGCCACCAGCCCGCCCGGACGGCACACCCGGCGCATCTCGCGCAGCGCCCGCACCGGGTCGCCGACGTGCTGGAGCACCTGGTGGGCGTGTACCACGTCGAAGGAGTTGTCCGGGTGGTCCAGCTCGTGGACGTCGGCGACCGCGAAGCGGACATGGGACAGCCCCCGCTCCTCCGCCACCGCCCGCGCCCGCTCCAGTACGCCGCTGTCCGCGTCGACCGCGATGACCTCGCCCCCCGGGACCAGTTCGGCCAGATCCGCGGTGATCGTGCCGGGGCCGCAGCCGATGTCCAGAATCCGCATCCGGGGCTCGAGATGGCCGGTCAGATAGGCCGCGGAATTGGCCGCCGTGCGCCAGGTGTGCGAGCGCAGCACCGATTCGTGGTGTCCGTGGGTGTAGACGGCGGTGTCCTTCGGCATGGCGGAACTCCCCTTCGAGCCCTGGAGGTTGACGAATCGACCGATGGTCGGCAGTGGCTCCACCCTAGAACGCCATCTCGTATCGCGAGAGTGACGTCTCACTATGCAGAACGGTCGCGCGCCCGCACAAAGAATCCGCACAAAAAAGAGGGGGAGGGGCGGTCGCCCCTCCCCTCAACCCCGCGGCTCTACGCCTCCGGGTGCAGGCCGAGCGCCGAGACCACCTCCCCGACCGTGTGGTAGGTGCGGTCCGAGGGCAGCTCCTCGGCACGGGCGATCAGCCGGTCCGGGGTGTGCCGCTCCCGCAAGGTGCGCAGCACGGTGCCGCGGTCCGCGGGGAACGTCGTACGTCCCAGACGCCGGGCGAACTCGAACCGCAGGGCCTCCGCCTCGCCGCCCGTCCCGCGAGCGGGCACCGGTCCGGTCATGACCGGCGGGTCGTCGTCGGCGGCGGGTTCCGGGTCGTGCCACTCCTCGACCCGCGTGGGGTGGCCGGAGCGGATCAGTCCCTGGAGTTCGTGCTTCATCTCGTCGTCCCTGCGGACGCTCACCCGGTTGCTGCCTCGCTGCATGTCGGTCCCCTTCCTGGCGGGTCCGTCGCACCTCGGGCCGGCCGGTGGGCCCGAGATCTGTTCTCTCTCCGTTTTCGCCCCCCGTTGTGGCGGTACGGCCGATTCCGGCCGACCCGTCGTCCCCTTTGCGTACCCGCCGCCGCGTCATCAACACGAGGTTTCCCTGATCGGGTGCGACCATCTGTTCGCGGCAGGTTTGGCGGCCGCCGGGCGGGGGACCCGGAGGTCGGCCGAGCGGCCCGCAGGGAGTGAGGAGCGGCGCCGGGCGCGGGAGATCAGGGGCCCGCGTCCGGTGCCGCGGCCCTGCACGCGCGCCGGGCGTCCGGCCCGGTGTTAACGGCGGTGGGTCACGGGTACCCGGCGCGCATGACTGATAAATCGGCCTATCCGAGATCGGGCGACCACGGAGGCGTGCCGTCGGCCGGGGAGCTGTCCGGGCAGGTCGCCCGGGTCGTCCGCGAAGAAGTCCGCAAGGAACTGCACGTCCTGCGTGATGAGCTGCGGGATGAGCTGTGCGCGCAGTCCCGGAGCCGTACCGTCCGCCTGTGGGGCGGTGCGGCGGCGATCGCGTTCTACGCCGGGGGCGTGCTCACCGCGTGTCTGGTGCTGCTGTTCGCCCTTGCGATGCCGGGGTGGGCAGCGGCGCTGATCGTCGGCGCGATGCTGATGGTGCTGGCCGCGGTGGTCAAGAACGCCGCGGGTCAGCCACCGCACGCGCCGCACTGGCCCACCTGGTCCCCGCGGGGACCGAAGGCTCCGTCGTCGGCGCCTTCCGCTCCCGCCGCCCCGTCGGCCCCGTCGGGCCCTCCGACGCCGCCCGAGCCGCCCGAGCCGCCCGAGCCGCCCACCGAGCCACCGGCCCCGCCCCACCGCGGATGACGGCCGCCAGGCCGCCGGGGACGGCACGATGAGGGAGCACCATGGCTGATCAACCGCTGCTGGCCCGCTATGCCGAGGCGCTGGAGCTGTTCACCGAGCGGGTGCACACGATCACCCCCGATCAGTGGGACGCCCCGACGCCCTGCACCGAGTGGACCGTACGCGACCTGGTGAACCACCTGGCCGTGGAGCAGATGTGGGTGCCACCGCTGGTACGGGAGGGGTCCAGCCTCGCCGAACAGGGCGACGCCCTGGAGGGCGATCTGCTCGGCGACGACCCCGTGGCCACCTGGGACGCGGCGGCGGCCGCGGCCCGCGAAGCCTTCCGCGAGCCCGGTGCCCTCGGCCGGACCGTCGACCTCTCCTTCGGTGAGACCCCGGCCGCGCACTACTGCGCCCAGATGACGGCGGACGCCGCCGTGCACGCCTGGGATCTGTCCCGGGCCATCGGCGCGGACGAGCGGATCCCGAAGCCGCTGGTCGACTTCTCGGTGCGGGAGGTCGCGCCGTACGCCGTCGATCTGGAGGAGAGCGGTCTGTTCGCCGCCCCGGTGGAACCCCCGCCCGGCGCCGACGCGCAGACCAAGCTGCTGGCCCTTCTCGGCCGGGAGGCATAGCCGACCGACCGCCCTCGGCCACGAGGCACAGCCGTGGGGCACGGCCCGTGCCGTGCCCCACGGCTGCAATGACGCTACGGCGCCGCCGTGGCTCAGCAGCGCACCGAGGGCCGGTCCCAATACCGGTGGCCGGCGACGGCCTCGGCGAAGGCCCGGGTGAACTCCTCGCTCGCCGCACCCGTCGTGGTGTCCGTGACCACCCCGCGGTCCGCGCACACATGGCCGTGTCCCGAGGCGATGTGCAGCCCCTCCGGCTCCAGCGCCGCCAGGATCCCCACGCCCGAGCCCAGCGCACCGATCGGCTTGCCGTGCCGGTACGCGTCCCGGACGAACCGCATCGCCGTGCTGTCGGACGACAGGTCCGGGGTCCCGACCGGGCCGCCGGGCAGCAGTACCGCGTCGTAGAGCACCGAGGCGACGGTCGGCAGCGCACGGTCCACCGGACAGTCGTTGCCGTCACTGCTCCGCACCGTGCCGTCGTGCGGGGCCAGGGCCTCCACCACGGCGCCCTGGGCGGACAGCGCCTCCTTCGCCTGGCCGAGCTGGACGGTGTCCACCCCGTCGGCGACCAGCACCGCGATCATGCGGGTGCGGATGGAGTGGTCACCGCGCAGATTGTCCAGGCTGAGCGCGGGGGAGGCCACCGGCTTGTGGTCGTTCCCACCGGGGCTCGGCATGGCGACCCCGATGCCCTCGGCGACCGAGGTCGCCAGGCTGTAGTCGATATGCGCCAGCTCGCCGACCGTCCGTTCCCGGATCTCCACCGCCCCGACCTTGCCCAGCTCGAAGCGGAAGGCGTCGACGATATGCCGCCGCTCCCAGTCGCTCATGCTGTTCCAGAACATCGCCGCCTGGCTGTAGTGGTCCTGGAAACTGGCACTGCGCTTGCGGATCTTGGCGCCGTCGACCCGTTCCGCGTAGTGGGTGAAGGCGTAGCCGTCCGGTCCGGCGATGGCCGGGCAGCCGCCGCCCAGCGAGTTGGGGGAGTAGTTGGTGCCGGTGTGGATCGCGGTCTGGTGGTAGCCGTCGCGCTGGTTGGTACGGACCGGGGCGACCGGCTGGTTGACCGGGATCTGCGCGAAGTTGGGGCCGCCCAGCCGGATCAACTGGGTGTCCAGGTAGGAGAAGTTGCGGGCCTGGAGCAGCGGGTCGTTGGTGAAGTCGATCCCGGGGACCACGTTCGCGGTGTGGAAGGCGACCTGCTCGGTCTCGGCGAAGAAGTTGTGCGGATTGCGGTCCAGCACCATCCGGCCGATCGGCCGCACCGGCACCTGCTCCTCCGGAATGATCTTCGTGGCGTCGAGCAGATCGAAGTCGAAGCTGAACTCCTCTTCCTCCGGGATGAGTTGAACGCCCAGTTCGTACTCCGGGAACTCGCCCGCCTCGATGGCCAGCCACAGATCGCGCCGGTTGAAGTCCGGGTCCCGGCCCTGGCACTCCTGGGCCTCGTCCCACACCAGCGAGTGCACCCCCAGCTTCGGCTTCCAGTGGAACTTGACGAAGGTGCCCTTGCCGCGCGCGTCCACGAAGCGGAAGGTGTGCACCCCGAACCCCTGCATCATGCGGTAGCTGCGCGGAATGGCCCGGTCCGACATCAGCCACATCATCATGTGCAGGGTCTCGGGCTGGAGCGAGACAAAGTCCCACAGGGTGTCATGGGCGGACGCACCGGTGGGCATCTCGTTCTGCGGCTCGGGTTTGAGCGCGTGCACGAAGTCAGGGAACTTGATGCCGTCCTGGATGAAGAAGACCGGCATGTTGTTGCCGACGAGGTCGTAGTTGCCCTCCGAGGTGTAGAACTTCGTCGCGAAGCCCCGGACGTCGCGGACGGTGTCCGCCGATCCGCGCGGCCCCTGCACGGTGGAGAACCGTACGAAGACCGGAGTGCGCACGGACGGGTCCTGGAGGAAGGCGGCGCGGGTGAACTCCGCGCAGGACTCGTACGGTTCGAAGTAGCCGTACGCGCCCGCGCCCCGGGCGTGCACCACCCGCTCGGGGATGCGCTCGTGGTCGAAGTGCATCAGCTTTTCGCGGAAGTGGAAGTCCTCCATCAGCGTGGGGCCGCGTTCACCCGCCGACAGCGAGTCGTCGGTGTGGTCGACCGCCACGCCCTGGTCGGTGGTCAGCGGGCCCTCGGCCGGCTCGGCGGCCCGGTACGCCTCGCGCTGACGCTCCTTGCGGTCGTCCGTCATGGTCCGGCTCCCTTCTTCGCGAACTCCTCCAGGAACGCCTCGTCGAAGGCCTTGAGATCATCCGGCTTACGGCTGGTGATCAGCGTGTTGGGGCCACTGGTGCAGACGCTGACCTGCTCGTCCACCCAGTTCCCGCCCGCGTTGGCGATGTCGGTGCGCAGGCTCGGCCACGAGGTGAGGGTGCGGCCGCGCACCACGTCCGCCTCCACCAGCGTCCAGGGGGCGTGACAGATGGCGGCCACCGGTTTGCCCGCGTCCACAAAGCCCCTGACGAAGGCCACGGCCTTGTGGTCCAGCCGCAGCAGATCGGGGTTGGCCACCCCGCCGGGCAGGACGAGCGCGTCGTACTCCCCGACCTCCGCGTCCTTCACCACCTGGTCGACCTCGAAGGTGTCCGCCTTGTCGAGGTGGTGGAAGGCCTGGACGCGGCCGGGCCTGGTGGACACCAGCCGGGGGGTGCCGCCGGCATCGCGGACCGCCTGCCAGGGATCGGTGAGTTCGACCTGTTCGACACCCGCCGGGGCGACGAGAAAGGCGACCTTCATGTGTGTCACGTCCTTCCCTCTTCTCCCGCGGAACCGTTGCGCCCGGCTGAGCGGGTAGCCAGCGGGGCAGGGGGCGAAACCGGGAATACCGGATGGGTGAGGGGAGGTGATCAGCGGGCGCGGGACGATGGGGTGGGACGTGGTCACAGGACGCGGTAGGGCGCGGCGGTCTGGTGCCGGAAGCTCATCCCGTGTCCCGGTTCGCCGCTCGCGCCCGGACGCACCGACCCGCCGGTCGGGTCCAAGGCGCCCGCGAAGAGCGTGGACTCGATGCGCGCATGATCGTGAAACCATTCTAGGTGGCGCAGATTGGGCACGCACGCGGCAGCGTGGGCATGCGCGTGGGGCGCTCCCTGGCCGGAGATCTCCAGACCCATGGCCTCGGCGAGGGCCGCGGCGCGCAGCCAGACGGTGAGCCCGCCGCAGTGGGTCGCGTTGGCCTGGAGGCAGTCCACCACCGGGGTCAGCCGGGCGAAGTCGGACAGCACCGAGCCGTGGCCGCCCGCCGCCACATCGCAGACCACCAGATCGCGGACGATCCGCAGGCCCTCAGGATCGTCGGCGGGGACCGGCTCCTCGAACCAGCCCACCCCGTGTTCGGCGGCGGTATGGCCCACCCGCACCGCCTGTTTGCGGGTGTACGCGCCGCCCGCGTCCACATAGAGCTCGGCATGCGGGCCGATGGCGTCCCGGGCGTGGCCCACCCGCCTCAGATCGTGTTCCACCGCCCGTCCCCGCGCCTCCCCGATCTTGATCTTGACGCGTTCGATGCCCTGTCCGTGCACCCAGCCGCCCAGCTGGCTGGCCAGATGGGTGTCGTGGTAGGTGAGGAAGCCGCCGGAGGCGTAGACGGGCACCGTCTCGCGTACGGCGCCGATCAGCCGGGCCAACGGCAGCCCCAGCAGCCGCGCCTTGAGGTCCCACAGCGCGATGTCCACGGCGGACACGGCGCGAGCGACCAGACCGGGGCGGCCCGCGGTGTGCGCGGCGTGGCCCATGGCCTCGTACACCCCCGCGATGTCCAGCGGGGAGCGGCCGACCACGGCGGGGCGCAGCAGATCGCCCGCCACCGATCCCGCGTCGGCGGGCGCGTAGGTCCAGCCGAGGCCGGTGGACCGCCCGCTGCGGGCCTCCACCACGACCACGGTGGTCTCGTGCCAGGCGAGTCCGGCGTCGGCCTCCGGAGCCTCGGTCGGCACCGTGTACGCCGTGACATCGAGCCGGTCGATCAGCGGGTCGGCGGTCATGCCTCGCGCGCTCTTCATGGTGCACACACCGTCATGGGCCGTCCCCCTCGGGTGTTGTACCGCGGCCGGGGCGGTCGGGACAGTCGGGGCCGTCGGGGCCTTCGGGGCGGTCCGAGGCGTCCGGGTGGTCCGAGGCGTCCGGGTGGTCCGGGTGGTCCGGGCGATGACCCCGGTGCGGCAGGAACTCCCGCGCCCTGGCCCCGAACCCCCGGCGGTCCGCGCCCTCCCGGTCCGCGCCCTCCTCGGCGACCGGCTCCACCGGGGCCTCCATCCGCTCCCAGTCGGTGTCCGGCGGGAGCAGCGGCACCCCGGGGTCGGTGACGAACTCCACGACCACCGGGCCGTCCGCGCCCAACGCCTCGCGCCACGCCGGTTCGACGCGCTCGGGCTCCTCCACCCGGATACCGGTCATCCCGAGGGACTCGGCGAAGCGCGCGTAGGGCACGTCCGGGAGCGTCCGCGGGGGCGGGAACCGCGGTGCGTCGCCCCACGCGCCCGTCTGCCCTGTCGGTTCGTCGAGGTCATGGTCACGCCAGACGCCGATGACCAGCCGCGGATTCTCCCAGGCGTCGCGGTACGCGGCCGCGGTGATCAGCTCGGCCATGCCGTTCATCCGCATCGCGCCGGCCCCGGCCAGCGCCACCACCGGCCGCTCGGGCCGGGCGAACTTCGCCCCGATCGCGTACGGGAGGGCGCAGCCCGTGGCGCCGAGCGTGCCCGACAGCGAGGCGCGCAGCTCGTCGCGCATCCGCAGATGGCGTGCGTACCAGTGGGTGACGGAGCCGGAGTCGCAGGTGACGATGGCGTCCGGGGGCAGGAGCGGATCCAGGCAGTGGGCCACGTACTCGGGGTTGACGGGGTCGGCGGCCAGCCCGGCGCGGTGCTCCAGCACCCGGCGCCACCGCTGGACGCCCGCGATGATCTCCTCCTGCCAGTCGCGGGACTCGGTGCGGTGCAGCAGGGGCAGCAGCCGCAGCAGGGTCTCCCGGGCGTCGCCGACCAGATTGACCTCGTACGGATAGCGCAGCCCGATCATCTGGGGGTCGAGATCGATCGATACGGCCCGCACCGTGCCGAACTCCGGGAGGAACTCGGCGTACGGAAAGCTGGAGCCGATGGTCAGCAGGGTGTCGCAGTCCCGCATCAGCTCATAGGAGGGGCGGGTGCCCAGCGGTCCGATCGGCCCGGTGACATAGGGGAGTTCATCGCTGAGCGCGTCCAGGCCGAGCAGTGCTTTGGCCACGCCCGCGCCGAGCCGTTCGGCCACCCGCTGGACCTCGGCGCTTGCCCGGCCGGCGCCCCGGCCGATCAGCACGGCCACCCTCTCGCCCGCGTTCAGCACCTCCGCGGCCCGCTCCAGGGCGGCGGCGGACGGCACCGCCGACCAGCCGCTGCGGTCCAGGCTGGAGGGCACGTTTCCGAACTCCTGGGTGGGCGGGGTGTACTCCAGCTCCTGTACATCGGCCGGGACGATCACCGCGGTGGGGGCGCGGCGGGCGTACGCGGAGCGGATCGCCCGGTCCAGTACGTTGGGCAGCTGCTCGGGGACGGTCACCGTCTCCAGGAACGCGGAGGCGACGTCCTCGAGCAGACTGTGCAGATCCACCTCCCGCTGGTACGAGCCGCCCATCGCGCTGCGGGGGACCTGCCCGACCAGCGCCACCACCGGGACGTGGTCCAGCCTGGCGTCGTACAGCCCGCCCAGCAGTTGGGCCGCACCGGGGCCCGAGGCCGCCGCGCACACCCCCAGCCGCCCGCTGAACTTGGCGTAGCCGACGGCCTCGAGGGCGGACATCTCCCCGTGCCGGGACCGGATGAACCGCGGTTCGTCCGCCGCCCGTCCCCAGGCCGCGAGCAGTCCGCCGATGCCGTCGCCGGGGCAGCCGAAGACATGCGACACGCCCCACTCACCGAGCCGGGCGAGGAGATGGTCGGCCACATTCCCGGTCATGGCCTCAACCCGGCAGCTGCGGCAGCACTTTGGTGCGGTAGAAGTCGAAGAAGCCTCGCTGGTCGGGGCCGATCTGGTTGACGAAGACGGTGTCGAAACCGGCCCCCGCGTAGGCGGCGAGCGCCTGGGTGTGCGCTTCCGGATCGTCGCCGCAGGTCACCCGGGACGCCAGATGTTCGGCGGTGACCAGCTCGACGGCCTGCTCGAAATGGGCCGGGGTGGGCAGCAGTTGGACGAGTTCCCCGGGGAGGGCCAGATTCGGCCACAGCCGGTGGGCGGTGCGCAACGCCTCGTAGGGGTCGGTGGCCCAGCACACCTTGAGCCCTCCGCGCACGGGCTTGGAGTTGCCGCTTGCGCCGCTGCCGCGCCGGAACCGCGCCACGATCTCCGCGTCCGGGACCATGGTGATGAAGCCGTCGCCGACCCGTCCGGCCAGCTCCGCGGCGGCCGGGCCGGAGGCGGCGATGTCGATGGGCACCGGCTCCTCGGGCAGGGTGTAGAGCCGGGCGTTCTCCACCGTGTAGTGCCTGCCGTGGTGGTTCACCTCGTGCCCCGCGAGGAGTCGGCGCATCACCGAGACGGCTTCCTCCAGCATCTCCAGCCGGATCGACCCCTGGGGCCACCGGCCGCCCAGCACATGCTCGTTGAGCGCCTCCCCGCTGCCCACCCCCAGCCGGAACCGGCCCTCCAGCAGCACCGCGCTGGTCGCCGCGGCCTGCGCGACGACGGCGGGGTGGATGCGGACGGTGGGGCAGGTGACCGCGGTCTGCACGGGCAGGCTGGTGGCCTGGGCCAGGGCGCCGATGACCGACCAGACGAAGGGGCTCTGGCCCTGGGCCCCGGTCCAGGGGTGGTAGTGGTCGGAGATCCACAGGGCGCTGAATCCGGCCTGCTCCGCCATCCGTGCCTGTTCGACGAGTGCGGCGGGTCCATGTTCTTCGGCGGCCAGGAAGTAGCCGTACTCGGTCATAGGCCCTCCTCGAGGCGGGCAGCCGGTGCGACGGATGACCGGGGTGCCGGGAAGGAAACCTGGTTCGGCCTGGTTTGGCAGGGCTCGTGACGGGCAGGCGCACGGTGTGCTTCGGACCGGAGGCACGCCATGGGAGCAGCTTGGCTGCTGGCGGCGTGTCTCGAATGGTCGCCGATTCTGTCCGGTTTTGCTCCTTTTGGTGATCCGACCATAGCTCAAGGGAGACACCGGCGCATGACATCCGTACGAGCACAGCCCCGACGTCCGCACGACGACGCCCCCGACACCACGGCCGCCTTCCGCCGGATCGCCGACCTGCCCGACGGCGCGTCCAAGGACGCCCTGCGGGACGAGGTGGTCCGGGCCTGGATGCCGATGGCCGAACGGCTGGCCCGCCAGTTCCGCAACCGCGGCGAGGCGACCGAGGATCTGCGCCAGGTCGCCATGGTGGGCCTGGTCAAGGCGGTCAAGCGGTACGACCCCGACCGCGGTTCGGCCTTCGAGAGCTATGCCGTGCCGACCGTCGTCGGTGAGGTCAAACGGCACTTCCGCGACCACCTGTGGGGACTGCACGTCCCGCGCCGGGTCCAGGAGCTGCGCAACCGGGTGCGTATCGCCGTCCAGGAGCTGACCCGCACCCCGGACGACCGCGTCCCCGGCGCGGCCGAGATAGCCGCCCACACCGGGATGAGCGTGGCGGACGTCCGCGTCGGCCTGGAGGCCCTGGGCAGCTTCACCACCCTTTCCCTGGACGCCGAACTGCGCGGCGCCGACGACGGATACGCGTTGGTGGACACCCTCGGCGCGACGGAGCCGTCGTACGAGCGGGTGGTGCAGCGCGAATCCCTCAAGCCCCGGCTGCGGGCACTGCCCGAGCGCGAGCGGGAGATCCTGTATCTGCGGTTCTTCTGCGATGAGACCCAGAGCCGGATCGCCGACCGGATGGGCATTTCCCAGATGCATGTCTCCCGGCTCATCTCCCGCACCTGTGCCCGGCTGGGCGAGGAGGTCGGAGCCGACGCGGCGTGACCGGCCCTTGGACCGGCTCCGGCCTCGACTGGCGCCCCCGGCGGCCTCAGGGCCCGGCGGCCGCGTCCGTGTCCTCCGGCTTGGGAGGCGGCAGCGCCAGCGCGATATGGCGGCCGACCCGGTCCGCCGCCCCCGCCTCCGCCATCGCGAAGGCGGACCGTCCGCCCGTCCGGAACAGCGTCAGCGCACCCCGGACCCGGTCCGCCGGCGAGGTGCGCAGGGGTATGCACAACAGCGAGGTCACCTCCTCGCGGACCAGCACCGGCGCCCCCGCCGCGTCCTGGCCGAAGGCGTCCGCGTCCGGAGGGCTCACCCGCAGCGCGGACACCCCGTCCTCCAGCGCGTCGAGCACCAGCGGGCAGCCGGCCGGGTCCTGGCCGGCCAGGGACGCCGTACGGTCGCCCACCGCCTCCGGCGGGCCGAGCGCCACCACCCGGCGCGGGGCCCCCGAGGGGTCCTCCGGGGCGACATCGGCGATCACCCAGTCCGCGAAGCGGCCGTGCAGCACCTGCGCCGCCCGCGCCAGCACCGCTTCCGGTCCGCCGTCGGCCGACGCCGCGCCCTCCAGCAGCGCCGCGGCCATGTCGTCGACCAGGTCCAGCAGCTCGGAATGGCGTGTCACCTCGGCCAGATCCGGACCCGGCCGCGGCTCCCGGCCGCCCTCCGCGCCGCCGCCCGTCCCCGCGGGCACACCGGGCTGGAATGCCGCCAGCACCGCCGGATGCGGTTCGCCCGGCGGCCGCAGCGCCGACAGGGTCACCCGCACCTCGCCGTCCGCCGACGGCTGCGAGAGCCGCACGGTCAGACTGCGGCTGCCCTCGCCCCGCGCCACCGCCGCCACCTGTGAGCGCAGCGCCGCCTGTCCGTCCCGCCGCAGCGAGGACGTCAGCGGCCGCCCGGTGGCGTATCCCGCCCGGGTGTTGAACAGCCGGGTGGCCGCATCGTTCATCCGCCGTACGACGGCCTCCCGGTCCAGCAGCACCACCGCCACCGGCAGCCGCTGGAAAAGCTCCCGCAGCAACTGCTGCTCACGGGCGTCGGACCGGGCCCCGTCCGGGGCGCGCGCCGCCCCGGCCAGCTCCTCGTAGCCCGGCATCAGCACATCCACCACGTGCTGGAGCTCGAAAAGAGCGGCGTCCAGCACGGACAGCCGCTCCTGTGCGGGCAGCGCCCGTGCGTTCCGCAGTTCCTCGACCCGTCTGCGGAAGTCTGTGATCTCCGCACCGAACTCCTGCGCCCCGGTCATGGCCACACCGTAGCCTGACCGGCCCCGGTCCAGGCACCGCGCGTGTTTTCCGCTCCCCGCCGTGGGAAGCCGGACCCTAAGGCCCCCTGGGGCCACGGCCACCGACGCCGGACGGAGGGACGGGCGATGCCGGACCGCAGCCACAGCCGCCCGGCCTGCCAGACCGACGCGCCGTTCCTCGGCCGCGGCCTGGCCGACCTCGCCGAGCAAGCCCTCGCCCACACCCCCGCCGGATGCGGGGCCGCCACCACCGCCGAGGCCGCGCCGGACGGGCGCGGGGCCGCGGACCCCGGTCCGACCACGGCGGCCACCCATCCCGATCTGTCCCCGCTGGTCTCGGTGCAGCTGAGCACCGGGGAGGGGCCGATCCCCGAGGCTCAGGACCGCGGCTGCCCGGTGGGCGCCGACGATCTGCTGCGCGACACCCGCTGGCCGCGCTTCCGGGCCTGTGCGCTGGACGCGGGCATCCGGTCCACCGCCACCCTGCCCTTCGAATGCGACGGACTGAGGGTGACCGTCTCCCTCTACGGGCTGCGCCCCGGCCCCCTGGAGGAGGCGGCCCGCGGCACCACCGGACTCCTCGGCGACCTGGCCACCGAGAGCCTGGCCCGCGACCGCCTCTACCGCGACGCCCTCGCCCAGGTCGACCAGCTGGACGCGGCGCTGCGCGCCCGCCCGGTCGTGGACCAGGCGTGCGGCATCGTCATGCATGTGCTGGGCTGCGATCCGGACCAGGCGTTCGACCTGCTGCGCCGCACCTCCCAGCGGACCAACCGCAAGCTGACCGAGCTGGCCGGGACGGTGGTGCGCACCCGGGGCCGCGGTCTGGAGCGGAACCTCATCGCCCTCGGCCGGTCAGCTGCTTCCGGACGCGATCGGCGAGGGTCCGCCCCGGACCAGGACCCTCCTCGGGGCTGAGCGGCGCCGCCGCCCGCGCCGCGGCCGTCGTCTCCCCGACGCGCAGGCCCAGGGCCAGCAGCTCCTCGGGGGTGAGCCGCTCCCGCAGCTCGGGGAAGACCAGGTCCTCCTCGCCGCGGATATGCATGGACACCACGTCCATCAGCCGCCGCACCAGCGGGTCGAACTCCCGGTCCCGGGGGTCCAGCGCGTCCAGGTCGGCCAGGATCCGTTCGGCCTGGATCAGCTCCTCGATCTCCTCGTCCGCGACCTGGTCGCCGTCCGGCAGGGCCGTGCGCACCGTCGGATACAGATGGGCCTCCTCGGCGACGGAGTGCCGCACCACCTCCACGGTGATCCGCTCGACGAGCCGCCGCCGCTGCCCCGGGTCCCCGGCGGTTCGGTAGCCGTCGAAGAGCTCCTGCACCTGACGGTGGTCCGCGGTGAGCAGCTCCACCACATCGTGCTGTTCGGGCATCGCTGTCATGGTGCCCGGGTCCCCCGGCCCGGTCCCGCGAAACGATGCCGGAGATCTGCGAAGGTGGACGGGTCAGCACGGTTACCCGGGGGCAGCCAGGCGGAGGTGTGGACGAATGCAGCGGCAGTGGACCGCACCGGCTCCGGCGGACCGGGAGGACGGCGGTCTGCCCGTCCTCCCCGAGCTGGCCGAGCGCTTCGCCGGGGCGGTGGACCGCACCGCGCCGGAGCCGGTCGGCGGTTCGGCCGAGCTGCGGGATGCCGCCTGCGGCTACTGGTCGCGGCGCGGACTGTGGACCGACCCGGCCCATGTGGTGGTCGCCCCCGGCGCCGAGCCGTTGCTGCTGGCGCTGCTGGCCTCGGCCTCCGGCGGCGATGTGCTGCTGCCCCGGCCCTGCGCCGCCTGGTACGCGCCGCTGGTGCGGCTGGTCGACCGGCGTGCCTACCACGCGCCCGTCCCGGCCGAGTGCGGTGGACTGCCCGATCCGTTCGCCCTGCTGGAGACCGTCCGCCGGATCCGCGCCGAGGACGGGCGGCCGCGGATGCTGCTGCTGTCGGTGGCCGACGACCCGACCGGCACGGTGGCGCCGCCGGAGCTGATGCACGAGGTGTGCGAGGCGGCCGTGGCCGAGGGACTGCTGATCGTCAGCGATGAAACCTGGCGCGACACCGTCCACCATCCGCACGGCACGGTGCTGCTCAGCCCCGCCGAGATGTGCCCCGACGACGTCATCGTGCTCTCCGATCTGGTCGGCGCGTTCACCCCGGCCGGCTGGCCCTCCGCCATCGCCCGGTTCCCGGCCACCGAGCGCGGGGTGGAGCTGCGGGCCCGGGTGCTGTCCCTGCTCACCGCCGTACGCTCCGGGCTGCCCGCCCCTGTCGCCGCCGCCTCCGCCTACGCCCTGGACGAGCCCCCGCCGGTGCGCGCCCGCACGGCCGCCGCGGCCCGGACGCACGGCGCGGTGGCCGCCGCGGCCTACCGCGCGCTGACCGCCGTGGGGGCGCTGTGCCGCCCGCCCCAGGCCGGACGCCATCTCTACGCCGATCTCGACGAGCTGCGCGGGGTGCTGGCCGCCCGTAACATCACCGACTCGGTGGAGCTGGAGCGTGAACTGAGCGGGCGGCTCGGCCGGGGCGTGGCGGGTGGCCACCGTTTCGGCGACCCTCCGCACACCCTGCGGGTGCGGCTGTCGACGCTGCCGCTGCTCGGGGCGGCCGACGCGCAGCGGCAGCGGGCGCTGGACGCCCCGGACCCGCTGGAACTTCCGCATGTGAAGGAGGCGTTGGCCGCCTTCGACACGGGCTTCCGGGCGCTGATCGAGGACGGCGGCTGAAGCCCTCGCGGCGGTGCCGCTGGGGTCGTCCCACCGAGGGAAGGGAGAGTCCACGCCATGACCGACCACGCCGAGCAGGCCGAGCCCGCGGAACCGGCCGAGCTGCGCCGCACCCGGTCCGCCGCCTCCGGCCGGCCCCGTCCGGCCCCGGCCGCGCCCGCGCTGCCCGCGCCGCGCCCGCTCGGCGAGGTGCGCACCTGGCCGCGGTCGTTCGTCCACCGGCTGACCTCCCCGCTGCCCGGGGTGCGGGCCATCGCCCGGCTGGCCCGTGAGGGGCGGCTGCGGCCGCCCGCCGAGGCGCTCCGCGAGATCCCCGAACTTCCCTTCGCCCCGGGCCCGCTGCCGCTGACCGGCCCCGGGCAGACCGCGCTCACCTGGGTCGGCCACGCCAGCTGGGTGGTCCGGATCGGCGGGCTCACCGTGCTGACCGATCCGGTCTGGGCCCGCAGGATCCTGGGCACCCCGGTCCGGGTCACCCCGCCCGGGGTCCGCTGGGAGGATCTGCCGCCGGTGGACGCCGTGGTCATCAGCCACAACCACTACGACCATCTGGACGCGCCCACTCTCGAGCTGCTGCCCCGTGCCACTCCGCTGTTCGTCCCCGCCGGTCTCGCCCGGTGGTTCCGCACCCGCCGCTTCACCCGGGTGACCGAACTGGACTGGTGGGAGGCGGCCGAACTCGACGGCGAGGGCGGCCCGGTCCGCTTCGACTTCGTCCCCGCCCACCACTGGAGCAAGCGCACCCTCACCGACACCTGCCGCTCGCTGTGGGGCGGCTGGGTGCTCACCGGTCCGGACGGACAGCGGGTGTACTTCGCCGGGGACACCGGCTACGGCCACTGGTTCACCGAGATCGGCCGCCGCTACCCGGGCATCGATCTGGCGCTGCTGCCCATCGGCGCGTACGACCCGCGCTGGATGCTGCGGACGGTGCACACCGATCCGGAAGAGGCGGTGCGGGCGTTCGGCGACCTGGGGGCACGGGCGCTGGTGCCCATGCACTGGTCCACCTTCCTGCTCTCGGCCGAACCGCCGCTGGAACCGCTGCACCGGGTGCGGGCCTCCTGGGAGGCCACCGGCGCTCCGCGCGAGGCGCTGTGGGATCTGCCGATCGGCGGCTCCCGGGTGCTCGAATGAGGGAGAACCAGGCATATCCGGAAAATGGATCATAAGTGGCGAATGGTGCGGGGCCCGCCTAGCTTCCTGTTCATGCGTACACGAAAACTGTGTGGTCTCACGGCCCTCACCGCGGCCGCCCTTGCCCTTGAGCTCGCCGCCCTGCCCAGCGCCCAGGCCACCGGGTCGGTGGCGAGCGGCGGCCCCGACCCTGTCCATGTCGTCCAGCCGGGCCAGTCGATCCAGGCGGCCCTGAACACCGCCCGGCCCGGGGACACCATCGAGCTGCTGGCCGGTGTCTACCGGGAGAACGTCCAGATCACCACCTCCCAGGTGACCCTCCGCGGCGCGGGCTCCCGTACCGTGCTCAGACCCGACAAGAAGGCCGCGGCCAACGCCTGTGGCAAGGCGGGCCACGGACTGTGTGTCACCGGGACGGCCGAACAGCCCGTCACCAATGTCCGCATCCAGTCCCTGAAGGTCAGCGGCTTCGCCAAGAACGGCATCTGGGCCTCGTACACCGACCGGTTGCGGGTCCGCAGGGTCACCGCCGCCGACAACGGCCAGCAGGGCATCGGCCAGGAGATGTCCACCCGCGGTGTCTTCGTCCGCAACGTGCTGCGCGGCAACAAGGAGTCGGGCATCCACATCGTCAACACCAACACCCATGAGGCCGGGTCCATCGACGCGCGCGGCACCGAGGTGGTGGGCAACCGGCTGAGCGAGAACGGACTCGGTGTGGTGATCCGGCGGATGCGGAACCTCACCGTCGAGCAGAACATCATCACCGACAACTGCGGCGGTCTCTTCGTCATCGGCGACGAGAACAAGCCCCGCGCCGGTGCGCTGACCCTCCGCCACAACGCCGTGCTGGAGAACAACCGGCTCTGTCCGGCCAGCGACCGGCTCCCCGTCATCCAGGGCGCGGGCATCGTGCTCACCGGATCCGAGGGCAGCCGGGTGACGGGCAACCAGGTGTTCAACAACGTGGGCAAGTCCCCGATGTCCGGCGGGGTGGTGCTGTTCAACAGCTTCGTCGGCGTACCGAACACCCAGAACGCCATCAGCCAGAACGTGCTGAGCGGCAACAGGCCGGCCGATCTGGCCGACCGGGACAAGGGTCCCGGGAACACCTTCGCCGACAACGTCTGCGGGACCTCCGTGCCCGCGGACCGGTGCTGAAAGGCGGCGCCATGACCACCACGGGGACCACCCCTTCCGCCCCCGCTCCGCCGCAGGCGACCCGGCAGCTGCGCGAGATCGCCTTCGGCGCCGCCCGCGCGGCCGCCGTCCGCGCCGCCGCCCGGCTGGGTGTCGCCGACGCCCTGGGGGAGCAGCCCGCCACCGTCGAGGAGCTGGCCGCCGCCGTGGCCGCCCAGCCCGATCCGCTGCGCCGGCTGCTGCGCGCCCTGGCCTGCTGCGGGATCTTCGCCGAGTCCGAGGACGGCCGCTTCACCCACACCGACATCTCCCGGCTGCTGCGCGAGGACGCGCCCCACAGCCTCCGCTACATCTCCCTGTGGTGCACCGAGCCCTGGACCTGGGAGGCGTGGCCACGTCTCGACCAGGCGGTCCGCTCCGGCGGTGTCCTCTTCGACGAGATCTTCGGCAAGGACTTCTTCCGCTATCTCCACGAGGACGCCCGGGAGTCGGCCGAGGTGTTCGACAAGGCGATGACCACCTCCAGCAGACAGTCCGCCGAGGACGTCGCCGCCTTCCTCGACCTCGAGGGCATCAAGGAGGTCGTGGACATCGGCGGCGGTCAGGGGCATGTGCTGGCCGGTCTGCTGGAGCGGCATCCGGCCCTGCGCGGTACGCTCCTCGATCTGCCGCCGGTGGTGGCGGGCGCCGACCCCCGGCTGCGGGACGGCGGTGCGCTGGCCGACCGGGCCACGCTGCTGCCTGGCGACTGCCGTCAGGAGATCCCGGTCCAGGCCGACCTGTACATCATCAAGAACATCCTGGAGTGGAACGACGAGAGCACCCGCCGCACCCTCGCCAATGTGGTCAGGGCCGCGCGGCCGGGCGCCCGGGTCGTGGTCATCGAGAACCTCGTCGACAACAGCCCCGCGTCGTTCACCACGGCGATGGATCTGTTCCTGCTGCTCAACGTGGGCGGCCGCAAGCACACCACGGACAGCATGACGGAGCGGATGACCGCCGCCGGACTCACCGTCACCGACATCCGCCCGGTCAACGGCTATCTGCACGCCTTCGACAGCACGGTGCCGGGCTGAGCCACCCGTCACGCCAGGGTGCCCGCGCTGTCCACGACAGCGCGGGCACCCTGGCGTTGTGGTGCGGCTTCCGGGGCCGGTGCGCTCAGGCCCAGCGGTAGGTGGTGAGATGGGCGAACGCCACCACGTTCGCGGTGTAGTCCTTGACGTTGTGGTCGTACGCGCCACCGCAAGTGATCAGACGCAGCTGGGCGTTGGGGGTCTCCCCGTACACCTTCCGGTCCGGGAAGTCGTTCTTCTTGAAGGTCTTGATCTTGTCGACGGTGAAGGTCGCGACGATCCCGTCCTCGCGGGTGATGTTGACCTCGCTGCCCAGCTTCAGGTTTCGGAGCGTGTAGAACACGGCAGGGCCGATCTTGGTGTCCACATGCCCCGCCACGATGGCGTTGCCGCGCTCCCCGGGGGCGGGGCCGTCCTTGTACCAGCCGACCAGGTTGTTGTCGGTGTCCGGCGGCGGGATCAGGGTGCCGCCCGAGTCCAGCGACAGCTGGGTGAACGGAGCGCTCACCCCGATCGAGGGGATGTCCAGATGGGTCGCGGGGGAGCGGGAGAGCGCGGGGCCGGGCCGGTACTGCGGGGTGGCCGCCGGCTCCTCGGTGGGCTCCTGCCGCGGCGGCGTCTGCGGTTCCGTGTCCGGAACCGACTCCGGCTCGGGCCGGTTCGCGGAGGCGGCGGCCGTGGGTGTGTCCGACGGAGAGTTCTGGGAGGCCGCGTCGACGGAGTTGTAGATCAGGAAGACACCGATGAGGGCCGATGCCGCGGCCCACCGGAGCACGCGGGTGTTGCCGTCGGCGCCGCCCTGCTTGCCCTGCTTGCTCATGGAGGTGTGTGCCTTTCTCGCAAGCCGCGTAGCGCTGCCGTGGCACCACCGCTGGGCGGAGGTGCCACGGCAGCACGGAATACGAAAGAGTCAGGCTCAGATCGCGGTGCCCGCGGAGTTGCGGCGACGCAGGGCGTAGGCGCCGGCGCCGAGGCCACCGAGAAGCAGAACGGAGCCGGCAGCCATGCCACTGCCCGTGGAGGCCATACCGCCACCGCCGGTGTGGACGCCGCCCTTCGGCTTCTCGGACTTCCAGGAGCCGCCCTCCCAGTCGTGCTTCTTGTCGCCCGACCAGTCGTGCTCGCGCCCGTGGTCCTCCTTGCCGTGCTCCTCCTTGCCGTGCTCCTCCTTGCCGGACCAGTCGCCCTCGTCCTTGCCTTCCCGGCCGGACCAGTCGCCCTCGTCCTTGCCTTCCATCTTGCCTTCTTCCTTGCCTTCTTCCTTGCCCTCCTCCTTGCCGTGGTCCTTCTTGTGGTCCATCCGGGGGTCGCCGCTCTCGCCGTAGCTGTCGTCGGAGGACTCCTGGCTGCTCGAGTACCCACCGTGACCGCCCGGGTCCGAGACGTCGGCGGCAAACGCGGCGGCAGGGGCGCCCAGGGTCAGGGTGGCGGCAATCGCCGCCCCGGTGAAGAGTGCGCGAGTCGATCGCATGAGTCATTCCTTCCGGCGCCTGCACGATTACTGACTATTTGCCAGATAAAGGGATCGCGTAGGCGTCTTATCCACCGTCAGCGAAGAATGCGCCTGCTGCCACCTGACGCGGCCTACAATCGCCCCGGTGTTAAGCCCTCCGGGTGGAGATAAGCGCAGTGATCACTCTTCTGCCGCGCGAACGGGCTGATGCCGCGTCACCGATTCGGCCGACATCGTTCCGATAAGCCCAGTGGTGTGTGTCGCCGAGCGGAAATCCGGGTGCGCGAGTGCGCGGCGCAGAAAGCCGAGGGTGGTCCGTACGCCCTCGCCGGTGACCCGGAACTCGCCCAGGGCCCGGTCCATACGCGCCAGCGCCTGCTCGCGGTCGGGCGCCCAGACAACGGTCTTGGCCAGCAGCGAGTCATAGTCCGGTCCCACCCGCCAGCCCGGGAAGGCATGGGTGTCCACCCGGACGAAGGGCCCGCCGGGCGGGATGAATTCGGTGAGCAGCCCGGGGGCGGGGATGAATTCCCGGTCCGGGTCCTCGGCGTTCACCCGGCATTCGATGGCCACCCCGCGCCGCACCACGTCCTCCTGGCGGACGGAGAGCGGCTGTCCGGCGGCGATGAGGATCTGCTCCCGGACGATATCGATTCCGGTGACCATCTCGGTGACCGGATGTTCCACCTGGAGGCGGCAGTTGATTTCCATGAGATGGAATTCATGGGTGGGGGAGAGCACGAACTCGAAGGTGCCCGCGCCCACATAGCCCACCGCCTCGGCGCCGCGCACCGCCGCCGCGCACATCTCCTCCCGCCGCTCCGGCGGGAGATTCGGCGCCGGGGCCTCCTCCACCATCTTCTGGTGGCGCCGCTGCACCGAGCAGTCGCGTTCGCCGAGATGGACCACCCGGCCGTGCCGGTCCCCGATCACCTGCACCTCGACATGGCGGGCGTCATCGACGAACCGCTCCATGTAGAGACGTTCGTCCCCGAATACCGCGCGCGCGTGCGCGCGCGTCTCGTTGAACGCCCTTACCAGGGCGTCGGGTTGGCGCACCACCGCCATCCCCCGGCCACCGCCGCCCGCCACCGCCTTGAGGATCAGCGGATAGCCGATCCGCTCCGCGATCTCCCGTGCCTCCACCGGAGTCGCCACCGCGCCGGGGCTCCCGGGCAGCACCGGCAGCCCCGCCTTCTCCATCAGGGCGCGGGCCGCCGCCTTGTCCCCGAGCCGCTGCATCACCGAGGCCGGGGGACCGATGAAGGTGATCCCGTTGTCCTCGCAGATCTCCGCGAAGTCCGGGTCCTCGGAGAGGAATCCGTATCCCGGGTGGACGGCCTGGGCGCCGGTGCGCCGGGCCGCCTCGATGATCGCGGGGATGGCGAGATAGCTGCGCTTGGACGGTGCGGGTCCGATGTGCACCGCCTCGTCCGCGAGCCGGACGACGGCCGAGTCACGGTCCGCGGTGGAGTACACCGCAACCGTGCGCATGCCCAGTTCACGGCAGGCGCGTACCACCCGGATCGCGATCTCGCCGCGGTTGGCGACGAGAACGGTGGAGAACACTGTTCTCACCCCGGGCCGGTGCCGGACAGCGGCTCCACCGCGAGCAGCCGCTGCTGGTACTCCACGGGCTGGCCGTTGGGCACCAGGATCTCCACCACCCGTCCCGCGCTGTCCGCTTCGACGGTGCTCATCATCTTCATGACCTCCAGGACACCCACCGGCTGCCCCGGCCTGACCAGGTCGCCGACGGCGACGAACGGTGGGGCGCCCGGTTCGGGCGCGTGGTAGAAGGTGCCGACCGTCGGTGCCTGTACGTACCGCATCCCCGGCGCCGCGTCCTGGGGCGCCGGGGCGGTGCGCGCCGGGTGTTCGGGGTGCGCGCCGTCCACGACGGCGGGCGGGGACGCGGGGGCGGCCGTGGCCACGGGGCCCGCGGCGCCCTCCGCCGTGGGCCCGGCCGGGGCCGGTGGCGGCGCGGCCGGACGGGTCCCGGCCGGGTCCGGCCACTCCATCTCGACCGTCGTCTGTCCGTGCCGCAGGGTGATCCGGCGCGGCTGCTGATCGGCGGCCTTCGCCAGCTCGGTCACACTGCGGCACAGGGAGTCCAGGGTGGCGTGCGGGGGCAGCACGACCGGACCGGGCCGGTGGTGGCCGTTCTCCCGATGGTCCGCGGTGTTCGTCACAGGGCCGTCCATGGTCATGCACCTCTCCCGTCGTCTGCCTCTGCCGTGGTGGCGACCGGGTCCGCGCCGGTGGCGACGCCGATCCGCTGGAAGCGGCGGACACGCTCCTGCCGCAGCCGGTCCGGGTCCCACGGGGTCAACTCGCCCAAGCAGGCGGTGAGTGCGTCACCGAGCAGCGCGGCCGCCTTGGCGTGGTCGCTGTGGGCGCCGTCCGGCGGCTCGGCGACCACCCCGTCGACCACCCCCAGGCGCAGCAGCTCCCGCGGGTCCATCCGCAGCGCCGCCGCCGCGGTGGGCGCGGCCTCCGGGTTCTTCCACAGGATGGCGGCGCAGCCCTCAGGGCTGATGACCGAGTACACCCCGCCCGCGCTGATCAGCACCCGGTCGGCGACGGCCAGGGCGAGGGCCCCGCCGCTGCCGCCCTCCCCGGTGACCACGGCCACGATGGGCACCGGCAGTACGGACATCAGCCGCAGGTTCTCCGCGATGGCCAGTGCCTGGCCGCCGCGTTCGGCGTCGGTGCCGGGGTTGGCGCCGGGGGTGTCCACCAGGGTGATGACGGGCAGCCCCAGCTTGGCGGCCAGCCGCATCAGCCGGGCCGCCTTGCGGTAGCCGCCGGGGGTGGCCATCCCGAAGGCGCACGCCTGGCGCTCGGCGAGGGTGGGTCCGCCCTTGTGGGTGCCGATCACCATCACCGGCATGCCGTTCAGCCGCCCCGGCCCGCCGACCACCGCCGGGCAGTCCTCGGCCAGCCGGTCGCCGTGCAGCGGGTGGAAGTCGTCCAGGAGATGGCCGATGTAGTCCCGGGTGGTGGGCCGCCCGGGGTGCCGGGCCAGCCGTACCGCCTCCCACGGCTCCCGCTCCGCAAGCTCCTCGGGGTTCCGCAGGAGCACCTCGGCAGGGTCGAGCGGTGCGTGCTCCGGGGCGGGTTGCGCGCCGGAGCCGGGGGAGGGGCCGGGGTGCCCGAGACCCAGCAGACGGGCGAGGGCGGACCGCAGTCCCGGGCGCGGCACGATGCTGTCCACCATGCCGTTCGCCAGCAGGAATTCAGCGGTCTGGAAGCCCTCCGGAAGCCGCTCCCGGGTCGTCTGCTCGATGACCCGGGGCCCGGCGAAGCCGAGCCGCGCACCGGGCTCGGCGATGATCACGTCGGTGAGCGTGGCGAAGGAGGCCGCCACGCCCCCGTACGTCGGATCGGTGACCAGCGAGACGGTGAGCACACCCGCCGCGTCGAGCGCGGCCAGCGCCTGCGCGGTCTTGGCCATCTGGAGCAGGGACAGCACACCCTCCTGCATCCGCGCCCCGCCCGAGGCGGTCACCAGCAGCAGCGGAACGCGGTGGCGCAGACTGGTCCGGGCCGCCTCGGTGATCAGCTCACCGACCGCGCAGCCCAGACTGCCGCCCAGGAAGCGGAAGTCCATCACGGCCACCACCACCGGCCGGTCCTCGATCCGGCCCCGGACACCGACCACGGCCTCGTCAAGACCGGTCTCCGTGCGCGCCTCCGCCAGCCGGTCCGGATACGGCCGGGTGTCGGTGAAGCGGAGCGGGTCGTCCACCGTCCGCACCGTGTCCAGCGGCTCGGTGCTGCCCGGGTCCAGCAGCTGGTCCAGCCGCTGCGGCGCGGACAGGGGGCTGTGCCGGCCGCAGTCCGGGCAGACCCGCAGACACCGGGTGAACCGCTTGCCGTAGATCAGCCCGGCACAGCCCGCGCAGCGCACCCAGTCGGCGACCACGTGGTGCTCCCTTCAGCTCCGGGCCGGGCCGCTCCGGTCCCGTTCCCAGCGGTAGAACTCGCGGGCCATCGCGTCCTTCGGCTCCCGCCAGGTCTCCGGGTCGTACGCCTGGACGTACGCGGCCAGCCGGTCGCTGATGTCGCGGAACTCCGGATGGCCGGCCAGCCGCGCGACCTCGGGTCCCGGCGGGCGGTCGGCCTCTATCAGATGCAGATACACATCGCCGAACTGGAACAGGCTGCGACCGGTGACCCCGATCAGCCGCGGCAGTTCACCGCGGTCCGACTCCTCGAAGACCGAGGCTATGCCCGGCGCCGAGTCCTCCTTCATCCGGGCGACGATCAGTGATCGGTACATGGCTCACGCACCCACCCGCGCGCGGGCGCGCTGCTCGATCTTGTCCCGGATCAGCTCCATCTGGATCTTGGAGTTGCGGTTGATGTGCTCCGTCATCCCGGCGTCGTCGACCGGGGCGTCGGGCTTCATCTCGAAGTCCTGGGTCCAGCGCATCCGGGTGCCCTCGGGCTCCTCGTCGTACTCCCAGCGGATGTTCATGAAGGCGAAGGGGCCGGTCTCGACCCGGCGCGCCCAGACGGTCCGCACATCGCGGGCCGTCTCCCGCTCGGAGACCCAGCTCCAGATCTTGCCGTTCTCGTCGGGGTGCATCGTCAGCCGGAAGGTGGTGGTGTCACCGCTGCGCTGGAGCACCTCCACCGAGGCGTACTCGCTGAACAGCTGCGGCCAGTTCTCCAGATCGTTGGTCATCTCCCAGACCAGATCCAGGGGAGCCGCGATCACGATCTCGTTGTCGGTATGGGCGGCCATCTCATGCTCCCGTGGTGAGTGAGGTGTTGATGACGTCGAGGAAGTCGCCGGGGGTCTTGGAGCTCTCGGCGCCCGGTTCGATCGGGGTGCCGTAGCGGTTCTCCAGCTCGCCGACGATGGCGAGCAGACCGAGTGAGTCCAGCCCGTACTCCTCGAAGGGGGCGTCCGGGCGGGTTTCGAGCAGCTGGGGGTCGACGGTGAGTCCGGCGCAGCTCTTCATGAGCGCCGCCAGCTCACCGTAGGACAGTTGACTGGGCATCAGATATCTCCTTCCGGGCCGCGGAGCACGAGCGCCGCGTTGCAACCCATGAGCCCTCGGCTCAGCACCAGCGCCGTCCGCAGCTCGGCCGGACGGGAGGTGCGGGTGACGAGGTCGAGGTCATGGCATACGTCGGTGACGTACGGGGTCGGGGGGACCACACGGTGCTCCATGGCGAGCACCGCGGCCGCCACGTCCAGGCACGGAGCCGCGCAGTACGCCCGGCCGAAGCCGGTCTTGGGGGCGGTCACCGGGACCCGGGTGCCGTGCGCGCCCAGTGCGTCGGCGAGGGCCAGCGCCTCGGCGCGGTCCGCCGCCGGGGTGCCGAGGGCGTCCGCGAACACCACATCGATCTCCTCCGGCGCGCAGTCCGCGTCCGCCAGGGCGACCTGGATGGCGTGGGCGAGCCCCTCCCGGGATCGCTCCCACTGGGACGGTCCGGTGAAGGTCGCGGCATGACCGAGGATCCGGCCGCGGATCCGCGCCCCGCGGCGCAGCGCGGCGCCCTCCTCCTCGACCATCAGCATGGCCCCGCCCTCGCCGGGGGCGAAACCGCGGGCGTCCTCGGTGAACGGCAGGTAGGCCCGGCCCGGTTCACGGGCCAGGCTCATCTCCTCGTAGCCGAGCTGGCAGACGATCGAGTACGGGGCGAGCGGCGCCTCGGCGGCGCCCACCACGATCGCGTCCGCGCCGTGCCGGATGGACCGGCAGGCGTGGGCGATCGCGTCCAGGCCGCCCGCCTCGTCGTTGGCCACCACCCCGCAGGGGCCCTTGAAGCCGCCGCGGATGGAGATCTGGCCGGTGCTGGCCGCGTAGAACCAGGCGATCGACTGGTACGGGCCCACATACCGCGGACCCTTGCCCCACAGCTGCTGGAGCTCGTGCTGGCCGAACGCACCGCCACCGGAGCCCGCCGCGGTCACCACGCCCACCGCGAACGGCGACATCTCCCCGGCCGGCAGCCGGGCGTCCTCCAGCGCCAGATCGGCCGCGGCCATCGCGAAGTGGGTGAAGCGGTCGGTCTGGACGAGGAAGCGCTCCTCGATCACCGCGCCCGGTTCGAAACCGTGGACCTGGCCCGCGACCCGCAGCGGGAAGTGCTCACAGCCTTCCCGGGACAGCCGGTCCAGGGAGCTGATCCCTTCCCGTACCGCCTTCCAGAAGGCGTCGGTGCCCACCCCGCTCGGCGCCACGATCCCCAGCCCGGTGATGACCGCGCCGCGGTCGTGTCCGCTCTCCGGGGCGCTCATGACGCACCCCCGTGGCTGAGGACCACCGCCGACTGGAAGCCGCCGAACCCGCTGCCCACCGAGAGCACATGGCGCAGCGGCAGCGAGCGGGCGGTGCGCGGTACGTAGTCGAGGTCGCACTCGGGGTCGGGGTTCTCGTAGTTCGCGGTCGGCGGCACCACACCGTGGGCGAGGGCCAGGGTGCAGGCCACCACCTCGATCGCCCCGATGGCGCCGAGGGAGTGGCCGACCATGGACTTGATCGAGCTCATCGGGGTGCGGTACGCGTGCTCGCCCAGCGAGCGCTTGACCGCGGCGGTCTCATGGCGGTCGTTCTGCTGGGTGCCGGAGCCGTGTGCGTTGACGTAGTCGATCTCGGAACTGTCGATACGCGCATGTCCCAGCGCGTGGTCGATGGCCTCGGACATCTCCAGGCCCTCCCGTGTCAGACCGGTCATGTGATAGGCGTTGCCGTAGGTGGCGAAGCCCTTTAGCTCGCAGTAGATCCGGGCCCCGCGGGCGCGCGCGTGCTCCAGCTCCTCCAGGACGAGCACGGCGGCGCCCTCGCCCAGGACAAAGCCGTCGCGGCGGGCGTCGAACGGCCGCGAGGCGTGCGTCGGGTCGTCGTTGTTGGCCGAGGTGGCCTTGATGGCGTCGAAACAGGCCACGGTGATCGGGGAGATCGGCGAGTCCGCCGCGCCCGCGAGGCACACATCGGCCCGGTTCTCCTCGATCGCCTGGAAGCCGTAGCCGATGGCGTCAAGGCCCGAGGTGCAGCCCGTGGAGACGGTCTGCACCGGGCCCTGTGCGCCGATCAGTTCCGCGACACCGGAGGCCAGCGCGCTGGGGGCGAACGCGCGGTGCAGATGCGGACCGGCCCGCCGGTGGTCCACGTCCCAGTGCTCGCCCCCGCTGCTGACCTTGACGTAGTCGTGCTCCAGCCGGGTGGTGCCGCCGACCGCGGTACCCAGCGACACCGCGGTGCGCCAGCTCTCCGGCTGCGGGGCCAGGCCCGCGTCCCGGGTCGCCTCGATCGATGCCGCGATCGCGAACTGCACGTACCGGTCGGAGTGTTCGATCTGCTCCGGAGTCAGCCCGGCGGCCACCGGGTCGAAGTCGCACTCGGCGGCGATCCGCGACCGGAACCCCGCCGGATCGAAGAGCGTGATCCCGCGCGTCGCCGTACGCCCGGCGGTGAGCATGTCCCAGAAGGCCGGGACGCCCACGCCTCCCGGCGCGACCACACCGATCCCGGTGACCGCCACCCGTCGGGTCACGACGATGCCTCTGCCGGTTCGGTGGCCTCGGTGTCCACGTGCCCGAGCTCGGGACGCGGGGCCAGCGGACCGAGGTGGAAGACCATCCGGGCCTCGGTGTCCCCCACATTGCGGAAGCGGTGGCGCATATCGCGGGGGATCAGCAGACCCTGGTCGGGCCGGAGCGGGTGGGTGGCCCCGTCCAGATCCACCTCCAGATCGCCGCACACGACGAACACGAACTCCTCGGAGTACGGGTGGTAGTGCTCGCCGATGCGTTCACCGGGCCCCATGATGGCCAGGCCCATGAAGCCGCTCGTGGCGCCCACGGTGCTCGGGGTGAGCATGGCGCGCAGGTCGCCGCCGCGCCGACGGTTGTGCGCGACGTCGGCGAGGTCGACGATGCGGGGGGACTGCGTGGTCATGATCGGTACCTTCCGGACGTGGGGACGAAAGGGGACGCGGGCAAGCGGGAACGACGTCAGTAGTCCGCCGCGCGGCGGTCGGTGACCGGAGTCATGTCGCAGTCGGCGAGGAAACGCCGCAGGCCCGCCTCGTCCGACAGCTCCCGGCCCGGACCGACCTCGACCAGTCGGCTGAGCATGGCCGCGGCACGTTTGCCGCCGACCCCGGCGAAGAGCGCGGGGTCCTGGTCCAGCGAACCGGTGATATCCACCAGCCGGACGACGGTGTCCACGTGGTGGAAAATCGTGCTGGTCACCACGGCCGGAGCGCCCTTCTTCCCCCGGCCCTTCCGTCCGCCTGCCCCCTCGCCGCCGATGGCGAGCTCGTCCTGGCGGGCCAGCAGCCGGGCGACCGCCATCCCGCAGCCCTCCTTGACCGGGTAGAGCAGCGCATGACGCCGTATGTCGGCGGACGAGTGCCCCGCGCCCTTCACCGACAGGTGGTGCACGGCCGTCAGCGCCGCCCGCATGAAGAACTCCCGCGCCGACTCCGGGTCGTCCAGATCGCGCGCCTCCTCCAGGTACGGGTTGATGGCCTCCTCGACCTCGCGGATCTCCGGCTGCCGGGAGACATGGCGCAGCGCCGCCATCAGCTCGCCCTGGACCTCGACGGCGCGCACCACCCGATTGCCGCTCATGAACAGCGAGGTGCGGCACAGCCGGGTGGTGTCGTCCACCCGCGACTCGGGCGAGGCGTAGTTCGCCAGGATCGCGGCGACGTCCTTCTCACTGCCGGGCTTGACGGTGAAGGTCAGGGCGTGCCGGACCACCCCGTCGCCGATCCGCGGGGCGGGCTGCAGCCGCCCCCGGTTCGCCGCCGGGCCCGTGCCATGGTCGGTCTCGCGCAGAATGCCGAACCGCAGTGACCGGGTGTCCTTGACGCAGCCGTGCATCGGCTTGACCATCTCGCGGTGGGCCGCGCTGTCCACCCAGGCGAGGAACGGCGGAGCGCTCTCCCACTCACTGGTGATCAGCCACTTGGACGGGTCCTCGATCGACTGGCACAGCTGGTCGCTGAGATGGCCCGGTACCGAGGCCACCTGCTGGCACAGCTCGTCATACGCACGCAGAAAACGCTCCTCGGCACCACTGCGCACATCCAGCAGCAGCACCACGCGCAGCCGGGAGTCGGTCAGCGCCGACTGCGTGGTCATGGATGGTGTCGTGGTGGTCTGTGGAGCCTGGGGCAGGGTGCTCATGTTCCACTCCTCCTTGGGGGCTTGCGACCGTCCTTGGATGCGCCGCCCGCAAGGACGATCGTGGAGCGCTGCCACGTATGGCGCGAGATTTGTGAGCCATCTGAGCGAAGGCCGGATCACACCGTGTGGCGCAGCCGCCGACCGGCCCGGCACGGTCCGCCGCGCCGGGCCCGGGGGCGCGCGCCGGGTGTCCGCGGGGACGCCGGAAGGACGCCCGGAGCCGCCCATGACGCGTCGGCAGCCGTGGCCGCGCCGACCGTCAACGGCGCGTCCGGGTACGGAAGATGGCGGTCAGCCCGCCGCTTCGTGCTCGGCGTCGTCCCGCGTCCGTACCCGGCGCCAGACGGCCGGGACGACGCTGATGACGAACGTCAGCAGCACCGCCGCGGCCACGCCCTGCCACGGCTCCGCGAACAGCGAGCCGCCCAGGATGCCGATCAGCTGATACGTGGCGGCCCAGGCCAGCGCCGCGGGCCCGGCGCCCCGCGCGAACTTCCGCAGCGGCATCCCCGACAGCAGACAGGCCAGCATCACCGGGATCCGGCCCGCCGGGATCAGCCGGGACAGCACCAGCACCGCCACCCCGTGCTGGTCCAGCCTCGCTTCCGCCTGGGCGATCCGCTCCGGGGCCGCGTGGTCATGGATCCGGGTGAGCCAGCTTGAGCCGCTCAGCGAGCGCACCCCGCCCCGCCCCAGCCAGTACAGACACAGGTCTCCGACGAAGGCCGCGAACGCCGCCACCAGGAAGACGAACAGCAGTGAGAACGGCGTGCTCTGGTGCACGGCCACCACCGCCGCCGAACTCACCACCGCCCCGGTCGGCACCACCGGCACCAGCGCGCCGAACACCACCAGCAGGAACAGCGAGGGATAGCCCACCGCCTGCTGGGTCGACTCCGGCGGCACACTGCGCGCCAGCTCGCCCACCTCGTCCAGCATGCGATGGATCACCGGGATCACCTGGCGGGCTCCAGCCGGACGCACTCCCCGTGCCCCAGCCGGTGCACCGCCGCTCCGGGGGCCAGCCGCCCGGCGTGCCGTACGAAGTCGTCACCCGGCGCGTGGAACTCGTGCGGCCGGACCGCGTCCATACCGATCGGCCAGTAGGTGCCGTAGTGCACCGGCACCGCGCTGCGCGCCCCCAGCCGGGCGAGCGCCTGGGCCGCGCGGTGCGCGTCGAGATGGCCGTGGCCGAGGTAGGGGCCCCAGCCGCCCACCGGCAGCAGTGCCACCTCGCACGGGCCCACTGCCTCGGCCATCCGGTCGAACAGCCCGGTGTCGCCCGCGAAGTACGTCGTGGCCTCGCCGCGCAGGACGTAGCCGAGGGCGGGCACCCGGCTCCGCCCGTACGGCAGCCGCCGTCCGTCGTGGGCGGCGGGTACGGCCCGGATCCGGACCTCGCCGACCGCGCACTCCTCGCCCGGCCGCATCTCGGTGACCCGCAGCTTCCGCGCCGCGACCACCCGCCGCAGCCCCGGCACCGCCCGCCCGGCGCCGTACGGAACCACCAGCCGGGTGCCGGGCCGCAGCCGGGCCAGTGAGCCGAGGTGCAGATGGTCGGCGTGCAGATGCGACACCAGCGCCACATCGGCGACCGCGGCGTCCGGCGGCGGCACGGGGCCGCGGCGGCGCCGCAGATGGGCCAGCCGCCGTACGAAGAGGGGATCGGTGAGCACCCGGACGCCCGAGTCCCGCACGGTCGCGGTGGCATGCCCCCACCAGGTGATCTCGACCGACACGCCACTCCTCCCGTCGCCGCTGGACGTCCTTCGATCCTCTCACCCCGCCGGGCCGCCGACGTCAGACGAGGACCAGGACCAGCTCGTCGATCTCCCTGCCGCGCGCGGACGCGTACCCCCGCTCCTCCCTGGCCACCGTGAACCCGCACTTCTCCAGCACGCGCAGCGACCCCGTGTTGTCCTTGGCGATACGGGCGTACAGCGGGCGGTCCGGGACCAGTTCCAGGAACGCGGTCAGCGCCCGGGTGGCCACCCCCTTGCCCCAGTGCTCCCGTCCGATCCAGTAGCCCACCGACGGTTCGCCGAACTGCTCGAAGCTCATGACGTTCCCGGCGACCCGTCCGCCGTACAGCACCGTCCGGTTGACCACCGCGTCGTCCCCGAGGATGCGCTCCCACTGGGCGTCGAACGCCTCCCGGTCGCCCGGGTCCTCGACGGTGAAGGCCGCCATCCGGACCGCCTCCGCGTCCCGGTGGTGGTCGAAGAAGACGGGAAGGTCGTCCGGTCGCACCTCACGCAACTGCACTCTCGGTCCGGTCATGGCGCCCAGTGTGCACCGTGGTCCCGCGGCCCGGGGCGGAAATCCCGTGCACCGGCACCCCGCCCTGCGCCACCATGACCGCCGTGACCGTGACCCATGAACTCCACCGCCGCGCCGTCGTGGCCGATGCCCACAACGACCTGCTGATCGCCGTGACCGCCCGGCCGCCCCGCCGCTGGGCCGGATTCTTCCGGGATCGCTGGCTGCCGCAGCTGCGCGACGGCGGGGTCGACCTCCAGGTGCTGCCGGTCTTCATCGACGACCGGTTCCGCCCCGAGGGCGCGCTGCGCGAGACGCTGCGGATGATCGAGTGCGCCCACACCCTGGCCGAGGGCAACGCCGACGAGGTGGCGCTGTGCCTGGACGGCGACGACATCGACGCCGCGCTCGCAAGCGGCCGGATCGCGCTGGTGCTGGCCCTGGAGAGCATGCCCGGCCTGGACGCCGGCGTGGAACTGATCCCGACCCTGCACCGGCTCGGGGTGCGGATCGCCTCCCTCGCCCACTGGGGCCGTACCGTGGCCGACGGCAGCGGCGAGGACGCCACTGGCAGCCGGCTCACCGAGGCCGGGGTGGAGGCGCTGCGGGTGATGGAGCGTCTTGGCATCCTCTTCGACGTCTCGCACCTCGGCGCCTCCGGCGTGGCCCATGTGCTGGAGCTGGCCACCCGGCCGGTCATGGCCACGCACTCCTCCGCCCGCGCGCTCCTGGACCACCACCGCAACCTCACCGACGAGCAGCTGCGCGGTATCGCCGCGACCGGCGGCACGGTGTGCGTCAACGTCCTCGGCGAGTTCGTGGCCGCCGAGCAGACCGACCGCACGGTGGACCGGGTGGCCGAGCACATCGCGTACATCGCGGACGTCGTCGGCCTCGACCATGTGGGCCTGGGGCCGGACTTCATCCAGGAGATCGCCGACGACACCATGCCGCCGTGCTGCGAGGACCGCGCCTACGCCGAGCTGCTGGTGCCCGGCCTGGAGGGGCCCCGTGGCCTGCCGCTGGTGACCGAAGCGCTGCTGAAGCGTGGGTTCCCGGAGACGGCGGTCGCGAAGGTGCTCGGCGGAAACGTCCTGGAGCTGTTCCGCAAGGAGCTGGGCCGCCCCGCCTGACCTGGCCCGCGTCCACCGGGGCGGACGGCTCATGGCGCCGGGCTCTTCAGGAAGAGCCGACCCGGACACATGTCCCGCCGATCGACGGGAAGAAGGCGAGGGAAGCCACCCGGTGGCTCCCCCGCACCCCGGGGGACCCCGCCTCCGCACCGCACCCGGAGGCGGACGGAACCGGAGTTGGGAGGTAGGAAAGCCATGTCGGCTGCTCATGAGTTGACCGAGGCCGTCACCACCGTCAGTGCCGATCTGACGACCGGCCCCGACGCCGCCGTCCGGGCACGGCGCGTGGCCCGCGGTTTCCTCGGAAAAGCCGCCCTGAGCGGGGCGTCCGAGATGTGTGACGCCGTGGAACTGGTGGTGTCCGAGCTGGTGACCAATGTGGTCCGGCACACCGACGACCGGGTGTGCCGCGTGGAGCTCACGGACGTCGGGGACGGCCTGGAGATCGCGGTCACCGACAGCGACCCCCGCCCTCCCCGATGGCGTTCCCCCGACCTCTCCGGCGGCGGTGGCTTCGGCTGGCCCCTGGTCCACCGCCTGGCCGACTCGGTCCGCGTCTCCAGCCGCCCCACCGGCAAAACGGTGCACGCCCGGCTGACCTCGCGCCTCATGCCCGCCTAGCCGGCCAGACGCCGTACCGGTCCATCCGCCGGCGGAGTTCAGCCGGTGGGCTTGCCCTCCACGAACAGGCTCTGCACACTCCGGCCGATCGGGCCCGCCGCGTCGTGGAGGGTGCCGTCGGCCACGCCGATGCCGTCGGGGGCGACGCTGGTCCGGGCGTCGAGGCAGACCCATTCGCCTGCCGGGTGACGGTGCAGATGGACCGTCAGGTCGGCGTTGACGAAGATGTGGGACGCGAAGTCCAGAACGTTGCTGACGCCGTTGATGGAGTCCGCGGCGGTGAGGACGCGGTCCAGGGGCGTGATCTTCTCGCCCGTGACGAGCGGGACCCGCATCCGCATCCAGCAGGTCGCCGGTCCCGGGTTGAGATAGGACCCTTCGGTGAAGCGGAACTCCATGGCTGTGTGGTAGCCGGTCTCCCAGGGGACGGGGAAGAAGGGCTCGGAACGGGCGGTGTCGGGCCCGGCGAGGGTGAGCGGGGCGGCGACCTCGGGGGCGGTTCCGGGGGCGGTGCGGATGCGCAGGGCGCGGGCGCGCATCACCGCGTCGGCGCCGTCGGGGGTGAGGGAGACCTCGACCAGTTCCAGGCTGCGGCCTTCCTTGAGGACGCGGGTGGTCACGGTCAGCGGGCGCAGCGGGACCGGGCGGAGGATCTCGAAGGTGATACGGGTGAGGCGCATGTCCTCACGGGAGCCGGGGCGGAGCTGGACCGCGCGGCCCAGGAGGGCCGCGGGCGGGCCGGCGTGCTGGCTGTCGGGGTTCCAGGGGCCCCGGGTGAGGGGCGTGGGGACAAAGCGCTCCTCGGCGACCTGTTCGAAGAACGCCTCGGCGTCGCTGGCAGGCATGGCCACGGTTTCGGCTCCCGTCTCACCGGTGGAAACCACACGTTACCGACCGGTAGTTTCCCTGTCACCCCTGATCGCGGTGATGGCCCGGGGCGCAACGAGCGCCCCGGGCCGTGCCGTTCCGCGGTGGTCAGGGGAATCCCTTAAGCGCGCAGCGGCCCCTCACAGGTGTAGGCCGCGGTGCCCGCCTTGCCGTTGGACCAGGGCTCCACCGCTCCGAAGGAGCAGTTCATGTCCTTGAAGTTGTTCCCGCCGCTCAGGCTGCGCTCCAGGATGAAGTAGTCCACGGTCTCGGACATCTCCTGGAACACCTTGTCGGGGTTGTTGGGGTCGGTCAGGTTCGCGGTGATCCGGCCGGTGCACACGAACCGCGGCCTGTCGGCCCGGCCCTTGGGGCCCTTGCCCAGACTCTTCTTGCACTGCGGAGTGTTTTCCGTGGCGGAGGCGAAGGCCTTCTGGACCTCCTCCGCGGTGGCGAATTTCAGGGACCCGACGGGCTCGTACGTGGTGTTCGGCACGAACAGGTCGTCCACCTTCGCGATCTGCTCGTCCAGGAAGGTGTTGTACGCCTGCTGGAGCCCGGCGTCCGAGCCCATGCGGTTGCGCCAGTTGTCGAAGCCCTGCGGGTTGTCGGCGCGCAGATAGCCGTACATCTCGCGCAGCAGTGAGGGACGGTCCCGCCACAGGAACTCGAAGAACGTCCCCGCGTAGTTGTAGAAGCGGAAGCCGTCGCCCGCGTATGTGGCGTGCAGCAGCTGGCTGACGGACATCCGGGGGCCGCCGTTCGCGGTGTCGTTGATGATGCCGCGCACCAGGGACTTGCGGACCAGAATCCCGTCGTCACGGGTGCCGCCGTCGAAGAACTCGCCGGTGCCCTCGTCCATGGCGGTGGTGCGGTCACCCTCGTACCAGGGGCCCTCCCCGAAGTAACCGGGCACGGCGAAGCGGCCGTTGAGGTAGTGGGTGTACTCGTGCCGGAAGAGCTCCTCGAGGGTGAGGGTGGAGTCCTCGGGGACCCGGCGCTGATAGGTGTAGAAGGTGGCGCCGCGCTCGATGTACATGCCGCCGTTGTTCGTGTCCAGGCCGGTGAGGATGGGCTGGTAGTTCTCGTAGTCGGCGCGGGAGGCGTACAGCACGGTGGTGAGCGTGGTGTTGGTGTCGTCCTTCAGCGGCTCCTCGGTGCCGAGCACCCGGTGGAACTGCGTCTTTACCTGCTTGCTCGCGTAGTAGAGCTGGTCGACGGTGGCTTCGTCGAGGGCGGTGCGGACCTTGATGCCGTTTTTGTCGTAGACGTAGGTGTTCGGGAAGAGCCGCTTCTCGATGTCCTCCTTGCACACGTGGTACGGGGCGCACGCCTTGTAGAAGTTGAGCCAGCCGACGATCTTCGCCCAGGGCGGGCTGCCGTCGCCGAAGTTCTGCTTCGCGGTGTCCAGCAGCGGACCGAGGTCGGCCACGATCCCCGTCTTCAGGGCGTCGATCTGGCCGAAGCGGCCGTACTCGAGCATCGCGTCCCGGGTCACCCAGGCGTTGTCGGTGTCCTTGAGGTGGACGTATCCGGAGAACGCCTTGAAGGCGTCGCGGTATCCGGCGTCGGCGGCCACCGCCTCATGGAAGGCGGTGTCCTTGTTGCCCGGGTAGACGCCCAGGTAGTTGACGGACAGGGCGGACAGGGCGGCGTTCCCCCAGGACCGGTCCTTGTTGGTGGTGGTGTGGTCCTTGTCCATGGTGGCCAGGACCTTGGGTATGAGCTTGAGTTGATGCTGCCGCAGACCGGGGGCGCTGCCCGCGGTCAGCGCCTCGCGCAGGGTGTCGGCGTTGGTCCGGGTGACGTCGAAGGTGCGGGCGGCGGTGCCGAACGCGTCGATGCCACGCACCATGGCGTCCACGGTCGCCGGCTCGGTGAGGTCGATCTCGTCGTGCGAGAAGTCGTGGTACACGGCGGCGTGGAGATAGGTGAACATCTCGTACAGATGGCTGCCGTTGGTGCCGTCGTGGGACGGGGCGAGCGAGGCGACACGCCGGGAGACCGCCTGGACGTGGGCGGGGGAGAGCACCCGGGCGAGCCGGGGGTCCCAGTTCCAGATGAGGCCGCGCAGACAGTCGTCCGCGGTCACCGCCGGATCGGCGAGGAAGTCCGCCAAGCGCTCCGGGTCGAGACCGCTGACCGCGTCCAGAGTGCAGGGCACGGCGCCGTCGAGGGCTTTGACCTTGGAGTGGCGTACGGCCTTCCCGGTGGCCTTGTCGCCGGGGATACGGGCGTGCGGGTTGCGTCCGGGGCCGTCGGTCGGTTTGGGCGCCCGGGCGATGCGCTCGACCCCGGTGCTCCGGTCGAGCGTGGAGCCGGGGTCGGCGGCGGGGCCGGACCGGAAAGAGGTGGCGGGGGTCGTGGGGTTGGTGGGGGAGTGAGTGGCGGCCGAGGCCGAGGCCGTGGCGCTCGGCGCGAGGGGCAGGGTCAGTACGGCCGCGGTGGCCGCCGCGAGCAGCGTCGCCCGCGGTGAAGGTCTGTGGATCACCTGATCTCCCGGATGAGTTGGGGGGTGGAAGCAGGTGGTTCTGTTGTGTGACCTGTAACATAGTAATATGAAATTGCACTGACAAGGTGTCAGTGCGACGTTGTTGAACTCGGCCTCCGGGCCGCTCGCGGCCTCCCGCGCGTTATCCCACGTTTCCCGAGATGACCCGTTCCCCGCTATGTTGAGCGGGGGGATGGGACGAGAAGGAGCACACCGGTGCCATCTGGGCAGCAGGCACGCGCACAGGCGTCCGCGATCACGCCGGGAGGCCGGGCCCCCGAGGCCTCCGAGGCGCCCGAGGCGCTGGAGCAACCCCCCGCGGCCCAAGTCCGTGCCCTGTTCGGACGGCAGCGGCTGTCCCCGGCGCAGCGGCGCATCGTGCAGTACATCACCGACCACCTCACCGAGGCCGCCTTCCTGTCGATCACGGAACTGGCGGACCGGGTCGGGGTCAGTCAGCCCTCGGTGACCCGGTTCGCCACCTCCTTCGGCTTCAGCGGCTATCCCGCGCTGCGCGAGGCGTTGCAGCCCATCGCGCTGCGGGCGGTCGCCGGTTCACCGCGCACCCGGGAGGAGATCCGCCGCAATGAGCTCCAGGCGGCGGTGGACACCGAGATCGCGAACCTGGAGAACCTGCGCCGGGTGTTCGTCGACACCGACCGGGTGCTGGAGATCGGCCGAGAGCTGGCTCGCTCGGTGCCGCTGACCATCCTGGGGCTGCGGATCTCCGTCTCGCTGGCGGAGTACTTCGCCTACGCGGCCCGGCGGATCCACCCCGATGTGCGGCTGGTGTCCCGCGGCGGCAGCGTGGCCTACGACGCGCTGCTCCAGTCCCGCGAGGCGGGCGGCACCTGGGTGCTGGCCTTCGGGATGCCCCGGCACGCCAAGGAGACGCTGGCCGCGATGCGGGCGGCGCACCGCTCGGGGCTGCGGGTGGCGCTGATCACCGACCTCACCTACGGACCGCTGGTCGAGGAGGCCGATCTGGCGCTCACCGCGGGCACCGGCGGGCGTCTGGTCTTCGATTCGTACGCGGCGCCCATGGTGCTGTCCGCGGGCATCCTCCAGGCCATGGCCGATGCCGAGCCCGAGCGCACCCAGTTCCGGCTGGAGAAGTACGAACAGGCCGCCGAGCAGCACGACTTCTTCCTCGAGCACTGAGTCGCCGCGGCCCCGCCACTCCCGGGCCGGCATCGCGCACCCCACCCCATTCGTCCGGATTCCGGAACAGGGCGTCCGCATAACCTCACATGCATGAAACTTTTCATGCCCTTGCTTACTTCGCGGTAAATATATTTACTGCACATGGCACCCGGGCCCCTCAGGGGCTGAGCCGGAACCAGCGCTCGCGGCCGCGAGCCCCGGGAGTCATGTGGGCGAACACCCAAGGGACGGCACCCTCCTCGTCGGCCCCCACGTGTTCCGTTCGGGTAGTCCGCTCCCCTCGGGCACCCCCGGCGGCCCGGGCCTACCCCTGGGCCCAGGGCCGCCGGATACCCACTGATCCTCGCGATCAGGACCCTCGGCCCGAAGGCGACGACGATGTCCCAGACCTACTCTCCGATCAGCGCGGACTGGCCTTGTCAGGTCAACCCGCCGGGCAGCCCCTACTGGGAGCGCACGGCGGCCCGGTGGCTCCGGGATCTTCTGCCCGCCCGGTACGCCGGCTATTCCACCCTCACCCGGCATCCCATCCTGCTCGCCCGGCATGCGCGACTTCAGCTCCAGAACGAGATCCGCACGGTGCGGGCCGCCCTCCAGACCTGCCGTACGGAACTGCCCGCCCTGGGCTTCTCCGAGACGATGATCGAGTCCACCATCAAGCTCTACGCCACCGAGCTGGCACAGCTCAACCGGCTGGCCGGCGGGGTGCGGCTGATCACGGAGGCGCTGCTGAAGGAGAGCCGCCGGACCCCGGTCGGCTCCCGGCACTGACCAACGGACCCCGCGGGCCGGGGTTCACGGCGCCGGGGGCACCGCCTCCACCTGGCCGTTCCCGTTCTCGAGCAGCTGCTCGCACCAGATGGTCTTGCCCTCGCGCGCGTGCCGGGTGCCCCACCGCTGGGTGAGCTGGGCGACCAGCAACAGCCCGCGGCCGCCCTCGTCGGACAGCCGGGCGCGGCGCATATGCGGGGCGGTGTTGCTGGCGTCGGACACCTCGCAGATGAGGGTCCGGTCCCGGATCAGCCGTAGCTGGATGGGGCCGTCGGCGTGCCGGATGGCGTTGGTGACCAGCTCGCTCACCACCAGCTCGGTGACGAAGGACGCGTCCTCCAGGCTCCAGGCGGCGAGTTGGCGCGCGGCCCAGGAGCGGGCGGTGGAGACGGTCGCGGGGTCGGACGGAAGGTCCCGTACGGCGAACTGGTCCCGGTTCAGCGCCCGGGTGCGGGCGATCAGCAGCGCCGCGTCGTCGGCGGGGTGCTCGGGGAGCAGATCGCCCAGTACGCGGTCGCACAGGGCGTCCAGGGACGGGGTGGGTTCGGCCAGCACCTGGCACAACTGGTCCAGCGCACTGTCGAGTTCCCGCTCCCGGAAGCCCAGCAGCCCGTCGGTGTAGAGGGCGAGCAGGCTGTTCTCCGGGAGCTGTACGTCGACGGCCTCGAACGGCAGACCGCCAAGACCCAGCGGCGGCCCCGCGGGCAGATCGAGCAGCCGGGCCCCGTCCGGGGTGACCGTGGCCGGGGGCGGATGCCCGGCTCGGGCCAGGGAACAGGTCCGCGAGATCGGGTCGTAGATCGCGTAGGTGCAGGTGGCCCCCAGGACCGCCGGGTCGAGGGGGGAGCCGGTGCCCTCGCCCTCGGCGGCGAGCCGGAGCACCACGTCGTCGAGGTGGGTGAGCAGTTCGTCCGGGGGCAGATCGACATCGGCGAGGGTGCGCACCGCCGTCCGCAGCCGGCCCATCGTGGCGGCGGCGTTGATGCCGTGGCCGACGACGTCGCCGACGACCAGGGCGACCCTGGCCCCGGACAGCGGGATCACATCGAACCAGTCGCCCGCCAGCCCGGTCTTGCCGCCGGCCGGGAGATAGCGGGACGCGGTCTCGACGGCCGCCTGCACGGGGCTCCCCTGCGGCAGCAGGCTCTGCTGGAGGCTGAGCGCCGCGGTGCGTTCGCGGGTGAAGCGGCGGGCGTTGTCCAGACACAGCGCGGCCCGCGCCACCAGCTCCTCGGCGAGCAGCCGGTCGTCGTCGGTGAAGGGGTGTTTGGTCCGCCGGTAGAACATGGTGATGCCGAGCGTCGTCCCGCGCGCCTGGATCGGCACCCCCATGATCGACTGGAACTCGTAGATCCGGAACTTCTCCGCCCGCGCCGGGTCCTGGGCCAGCCAGACCTTGATGTCGTGGTCGGTGACGTGGTGGAGGGCCGACCGGCCGGTGGCCATACAGCGCACGGCGGGCGAGTACGGCGGATAGAAGTCCACTTCGCCCGGCTGCCGCACCGCCTCCGGCGTACCCTCCAGCACGGACTGGTTGGCCGCCCTGCGCAGCGCCACCACCCCGGTGAACGGACCGGGTTCATCCCCGCCGAGCAGGGGGTCCAGCAGATCGACGGTGACCCAGTCGGCGAGCCGGGGGACGGCCGAATCGGCCAGCTCCTGCGCGGTGCGCATCAGGTCCAGGGTGCTGCCGATCCGGGTGCCCGCCTCCGTCAGCAGCGTCAGCCGCTCGCGGGCCTCGTACTGCTGGGTGACGTCCGCGACCGTGGTGCACAGGCCGAGGGTGTGCCCGTGGAGGTCGCGCAGCGCGGAGGCCGAGGCCATGAAGACGGCGTCGCGCTCCGGGTCCGCCGGGACGCGGCCGTGCAGCTCCCCGCTGAAGGCGGACTCACCGGTCTCGATCACCCGGCGCAACCGCCGCTCCCACCCCGTGGCGTCCGGTCCGGAGAGGATCTCCGGCAGCCGCTTGCCCCACCGTTCGGCCTCCGTCATCCCGCTGAGGCGGATCATCGCCTCGTTCTGCCAGCGGCAGCGCAGATCCGTGTCATAGATGGTCACGGCGACCGGGGACACGGTGAACAGCCAGTGCACCACGGCCCGCTCGATCTCCTGCGGCAGCACATGATGCCCGGTCGCGGGCGCCGCGGCGGCCACCAGGATCCACTGGCCCCGCTCGCCGCCCTCCTCGCAGCGGTGGGCGGTGCCGCTCAGGGCGAGGGGGCGGCCGTCCGCGCGGCGCGCGGTCAGCTCGCCCAGCCAGTCGTCGCCCTCCGCCCGCCGGGTCCAGAACGGGGCTCCGGCGTCCGGGGTGAGGAAGTCCTCGGCCGGGCAGCCCACGGCGTCCTGGGTGGTGCGGCCGAGCAGCCGTTCCGCCCCGGCGCTCCAGCCCGTGACCACGCCCTGCTCATCCACCATGATCACGACGGTCCGCGAGCCCTCGGAGCCAGGCGGCCGTATCCGCGGCAGGGCATCGTCGGCGTCCATGGCGCCCCTTCTCGTTCAGGGGATCGTCCTGTGTGCATGCCGGACCCCTTGCGACCGCACTACGTTCCGAGCATGCGCCTCCCGCCGCGCGGGTTCAAATGAGCCGCGATCGGCCGTGGCCCGTGCGGCGGCGACTGAGATGCTCTGTTCATCCCTTATGTGCCATGCTCGTGGTATGAGCGCTTTCCCTATGAAGGGGGCGCGGCTCTGAAGGCCCCGACGCCAGCCATGAGCGGTTGCCGCGCGGAGGCGGATGAGGAGCTCGGGTACGCCCACGAGACGACCGGCGGCCCGCGCACGGAGGCGGTGCAGGCGGCTGTGACCGGGCATGTCCTGACGTTCACGGGGACCGCGTTGGTCGCCGTGTACGCGTTCGACGCGGACGGCGGCGAGCTTCGGCTGGCCGAAACCGTCCGTAGCCCCGGCGGCCCGTACGCCCTTCCCGCGAGCTACCCCCTCTCCGGACGCTCACCCGTCGCCGACGCCTTCCGCTCCGGCCGCCCGCTGTGGCTGAGCCCCGCGGAACTGGCCGAGTACGGCCCGTCCGCACCCGGCCCCGAGTCCGCCGCCGGCCTCTCGCTGGGGGTGCTGCCCCTGGGCGGGGACGGCAGGGGGCTGGGCTGTCTGGTGGTGGTGGACGAGGCTCCCGAAGGGATCGACGCGGACCGCCGCGCCTTCCTCGAGCTCTACGCCCAACACGTCGCCGCGGGCCTGGAGGCCTCCGGGCCGCACGGGCGCCCGGAGCAGCGGGCGCTGGCGGGCTCCACCCTGGACCGGCTCCAGGTGGGTGCGTTCGTGCTGGAGCTGAGCACCGGGCGGATGACCGCCGACACCCCGACGCTGGAGCTGTTCGGCATCCCCCTGGACGACTTCGACGGACAGGTGGAGACCCTCCTCGCGAGCACCGTCCCGGACGATGTGCCCGCCCTGATGTCCATCGTGGAGCCCGGCCGGCTGACCCCCGGCAGCTCACAGCTGGCGTTCCGCATCCGCCGCCCCAACGGCGAGCTGCGCTGGCTGGGGCTGCGCTGCCGGGTCCAGGCCGGGGCGGACGGCACCCCGGAACGGATGCTGGGCGTGGTCGCGGAGGCGTCGTATCTGCGGCCCACCGCCGACGAGGTGTCCATGGTGCAGCGGCTGTCCGCCGCCCTGGCCGGTGCCACCACCATCCGCGACGTGGGGGAGGCCGTGGTCAGTGCGCTCCGCGATCCGCTGCGGGCCCGCCGGGTCGCGGTCGCCGAGCTCCAGGCCGACCAGCTCGTGGTCAGCATCCTGGCCCCCGCCGAACCCACCGCCTGGCCCGAGGTGTGGCGCAGCCAGTGGCGGTCGGAGTTCCCGGACGCGCCCACCCACGCCCTGCCCACCCTGGCCGAGACGATGCGCGCGGGGCACGTCGGCCTGTGGCCCCCCGGCGCCGATCTCGAACCCGGCCTCTCCGGCATCGGCCCCGGGGGCCTCGCCGTGCTGCCGCTCCCGGCGAACGGCCGGATCGTCGGCGTCTGCCTGATCGGCTGGGAGCAGCCGCATGAATTCGGCCCGGAGGAACGCTCCCTGCTGACCGCGACCGCGGGCCTGGTCGGGCAGGCCCTGGTGCGCGCCCACGCGCTGGACGCCGAACACGAGCTGGCCACGATGCTCCAGCGCAGCCTGCTGCCCCGCAAACTGCCGGTGCTGCCCGGCGGGGTGGCCGTCACCCGCTATCTGCCCGCCACCATGGGCCTGGAGGTGGGCGGCGACTGGTACGACGTCATCCCCCTCTCCGACGGCCATGTGGCACTGGTCATCGGGGACGTCCAGGGCCACTCCGCCGCCGCGGCCACCATCATGGGCCAGATGCGCACGGCCATCCGCGCCTATGCCGTGGAGGGCCATCCGCCCGATGTGGTCGTCAGCCACGCCAACCGGCTGCTCGTCGACATGGAGACCGACCTCTTCGCCACCTGCGCCTATGTTGACCTGGACATGGAGGAGGGCGAGGCGTGGTTCGTCCGCGCCGGACATCTCCAGCCGCTGCTGCGCCGCCCGGACGGCGCCACCGAGGAGTTGACCATCGAGGGCGGCCCCCCGCTGGGCGTGGTCGCGGAGGCCGAGTACCCGATGACCGCGATCGGTCTGTCCTCCGGCACCCTGGTGGTCCTGCTCACCGACGGTCTGGTGGAGTCCGCCCAGCTCGATCT
This sequence comes from Streptomyces coffeae, assembly GCF_016741875.1. Taxonomy (GTDB): domain Bacteria; phylum Actinomycetota; class Actinomycetes; order Streptomycetales; family Streptomycetaceae; genus Streptomyces; species Streptomyces coffeae. The sequence goes on from NZ_JAERRF010000022.1 coordinate 126,989, forward strand.
GGACGACGGCGTCCAGCAGGTGCGCGAACGGCTGGCCCGCGCCGACCCCTCCGACCCCGGCCGGGTGGCCGATGAACTGCTCGGCAGCGCCGCCCGCCGCCATGACGACGTCGCGCTGCTGCTCCTGCGCTACGACGGAATGCGGGTCCGGCCCATCCGCGCCCGCTGGACCGTGTGGCGGCTGCCCGACGCGGTGATGCACGCCCGCCGCTTCGCCGCGCGCACCCTGCGCACATGGGGGCTGGAGGGCGAGCTGGACGTGGTCCTGCTGGTCACCTCCGAACTGGTCACCAACGCCATGGTGCACACCACGGGCGAAGTGCATCTCAACATCACGCTCACCGCGGACCGGCTGCGGATCGCGGTCAGCGACCACTCGCCCCGTACGCCCACCAAGCCGACCAGCGTGGACTGGGAGGCGACCGGCGGACGCGGACTGCTGCTGGTCGAGGCGGTGTCGCACGCCTGGGGCTCGGTGCCGCTCAGCGGAGGCAAGCAGGTCTGGAGCGACATCACGCTGTCCACCCCGCGGGACAGCGGCCAGAGCGCCGCCGGAGGGCAGGACCGATGACCTCCCTCCCCGCCGGCAACCGGCTGCACACCGCCATCGCCATCACGGCCGGACTGGCCCTGGCCGTGACCCTCGCCGCCTGCGGCAAGGCGGCCGAGGTGGAGCAGTCCGGCGGCACCGCACACCGCGGCAGCCTGCGCATCGGCCTGCTGCTGCCGGACAACGAGATCGCCCGCTTCGACCGGTTCGACAAGCCCCTGATCATGAAGAGGATCAAGGAGCTGTGCCCGAAGTGCACCGTGGACTACGCCAGCGCCCAGCACGATGCCGCCACCCAGCAGCACCAGGTCGACTCCATGATCGCCAACGGGGCCGAGGTGCTGATCCTCGACGCCGTCGATGCCCGGGCCGTGCGCTCCTCGGTGCTCAAGGCGCGCCAGGCCAACATCCCCGTCGTCTCCTACGACCGGCTCGCCGAAGGACCCATCTCCGGCTATGTCTCCTTCAACGGCGCCGACGTGGGCCGCCTCCAGGGCGAGGCGCTGCTGAAGGCCCTGGGACCGCACCGGCCCGGCCACCGGGACCAGATCGTCATGATGAACGGCTCCTCGACCGACCCCAACTCGGCCTGGTTCGAAGGCGGTTCCCTGGACGTCCTGCGCGGCCGGGTCAAGATCGGCAAGTCCTACGAGACCATCGGCTGGCGGCCGGAGAACGCCAACCTCAACATGTCCGGCGCCATCGCGGCGCTGGGCGCCGACAACATCGACGGTGTGCTGTCGGCCAACGACGGCCTCGCCTCGGGCATCATCGCCGCGCTCAAGGCCGCCAAGATCCGGCCGCTGCCCCCGGTCACCGGCCAGGACGCCGAACTCGGCGCAGTCCAGCGCATCGTCGCGGGTGAACAGCTCATGACCGTCTACAAGCCGTTCAAGCCCGAGGCCTACGCAGCCGCCGAGATGGCTGTCGCGCTCGGCCGCGGCAAGTCGCTCGCCGGGATCGCCAAACAGCGGGTCAACAGCGGCTCCAGCCAGTCCATCCCCGCCATCCTGCTGCATCCGATCGCGCTCACCGTCGACAACATCAAGATCCTCATCCGGGACGGGATGTACACCACCGACCAGATCTGCACCGAGAAGTACGCGGACGCCTGCCGGAAGGCCGGACTCACCTGACGGGGCCCAGGCGCCCCGGGTGGCGAAGGGAGGAGCAGATGACCTACACATCAGCCCCGCCTCTGCTGGCGCTGCGCGGGGTCTTCAAACGGTTCGGCGCGGTCCAGGCGCTCGCCGACGTCGACCTGGAGATCCGCGCGGGCCAGGTCATCGCCCTCGTGGGCGACAACGGTGCCGGGAAGTCCACCCTGATCAAGGTGATCGCGGGGGTGGATCCGGCCGACGAGGGCGTCATCGAATGGAAGGGCCACTCCGTCCAGATCAACCGCCCCCATGACGCCCAGCACCTGGGGATCGCCACCGTTTACCAGGACCTCGCGCTCTGCGACAACCTCGACGTCGTCGGCAATCTCTTCCTCGGCCGCGAGGTCCGCCGCTTCGGCGTGCTCAACGAGGTGGAGATGGAACGCCGCACCCTGGAACTGCTGAACACCCTCTCCATCAGCATCCCCGCGGTACGGCGCCCGGTCGCCTCGCTCTCCGGCGGCCAGCGCCAGACCGTCGCCATCTCCCGCTCGATGCTCGGCGAACCCCGGCTGGTGCTGCTGGACGAGCCCACCGCGGCCCTCGGCATCGAGCAGACCGCCCAGGTCCTCGACCTCGTCGAGCGACTGCGCGACCGCGGCCTCGGCGTTCTGCTCATCAGCCACAACCTGGGCGACGTCAAGGCCGTCGCGGACTGGGTGGCGGTGCTGCGCCTCGGCCGCAACAACGGGTTCTTCGATGTGACCACCACATCCCAGGAGCAGATCGTCTCCTCCATCACAGGTGCCTCCGACAACGCCGTGACACGCCGCACGGTGCGGGAAGGGGAGTTGTGAACAGAACACGGATCACCTCAGGGGAGTCCGGGCCGGCGCGCAAGGCGGAGGCCGCGGAGGCGGACCAGCGCGGCGCCCGCACCGCCGCCGCCCGCCGCGCCCCCGCCCATGCCGTCGGGCGCGGTGTCGAACTGCTCAAACGCCGCTACCACAGCGGTGAGCTGGGCTCCGTCCCCGTCGTGCTCGGCCTCTTCCTCATCTGGGCCGTCTTCCAGACGGTGAACTCGCACTTCCTCTCCCCGCGCAACCTCTCCAACCTCAGCGTGGACATCGTCGGCACCGGCATGATCGCCGTCGGGGTCATCTTCGTGCTGCTGGTCGGTGAGATCGATCTGTCGGTGGCCTCGGTCAGCGGACTGGCCGCCGCCACCTTCGCCGTGCTCAGCGTCAACCAGGGCATGCCCGAACTGCCCGCCCTCGTCCTGGCCGTACTCTGCGGAACCGCGGTCGGAGCGGTGCACGGTTTCTTCTTCGCCAAGGTCGGCGTGCACTCGTTCGTGGTCACCCTCGCCGGACTGCTGGGCTGGTACGGCCTGATGCTCTACATCATGGGCACCTACGGCACGATCAACATCGACGACCGGGGCCTGGTCGCCAAGCTGACCAACTTCTACTTCAACGACATCGCCGCCGCGTACGGCTTCGCGGCGCTCGGCGCGGCCGGATACTTCCTCGCCTCCTGGCTGGGCGCCCGACGCCGCCACCGGGCCGGAGTGCCGTACCGCTCCCCGGCCGAGATCGGACTGCGCACGGGCGTCCTGGCCGTCGTCGGCTTCGCCGCCGCCGCCCTGCTCAACCAGTTCCAGGGCCTGCCGTTGGCCCTGCTGATCTTCCTTGTCGTCCTGGTCGGCCTCGACTACGTACTGCGCCGCACCGCCTACGGACGCATGATCTTCGCCCTCGGCGGCGGCGTCGAAGCGGCCCGCCGCGCCGGACTCAGTGTGGCCCTGGTGCGGATCTCCGCCTTCATGATGTCGGGGACCATGGCCGCCATCGGCGGCATCTTCCTGGCCTCCCGCATCAGCTCCGTCAGCCAGACCTCCGTCTCCAACTACCTCCTGATGAACGCCATCGCCGCCGCCGTCATCGGCGGCACCAGCCTCTTCGGCGGCCGTGGCAGCACCTGGTCCGCCCTGCTCGGTGTGCTGGTCATCCAGTCCATCGCCTCGGGCGTCGCCCTCATGGGCATCCAGGCCGCGGTGCAGTTCATGATCACCGGCGGTGTGCTGCTGATCGCCGTGGTCATCGACTCGCTGTCCCGGAAGGCACAGAAGGCGCACGGCCGGGTGTAGCGCCGAAGGGGGCGTGCGGTTGATTTCTCCGCAATCACGTGCCTTGACCGAGAGTTGAGAGTCCGCTGCTAGCGTGGTCGACTCCGGCGCTCGCTGCCGCAGAAGGGGGTACGGCATGCGCAATGCCCAGATCATGACCGCTGTCGACGGAGGACGCGGCGCAGGGGGAGGGGACAGTGGGGACGGGCATCCCGGACAACCCTGGACGCCCCCGCAGGAGCCGCCGTCCCCGGACGGCGACACCCCGCCCGGTGACGGAACGCATCGCAAGTGACGCTGGACGCCCACCGGATGGACCGACCCAGCCGCAAGGAGCTGGGGCGTGTCCTCCTCGAGACGCGTGCGATGACGCCGGACTGGGCCCCGACCTTCGAGGCTGTGGACCGGGCTGCCTTTCTGCCGGACCTGATGTGGCCGTTCGACACGGACGCGGGCAAGAGTGTCGCCGTGGACCGGGCGGACGACCCGGACGCCTGGTACGCCGCGGCGGACAGCAACGTGCCCATCGTGACGCAGTGGGATGACGGCGAGCACGCCGGCAGCGAGCCGGGAAGGGTATCCACCAGTTCCTCATCCATGCCCTCCGTCGTGTACGCGCTGCTCCAGACGACAGCGGTGGACGAGGGCATGAACGTCCTCGACGTCGGCACCGGCACCGGCGAGACGGCCGGAGCCCTGACACACCGGCTCGGCGGCGGGAATGTGACCACTGTTGAGGTAGACCCTGCCGTGTCGCTTCGGGCCCGCGAACGGCTCCGCGCGGCCGGGCTGTGCCCCACCGTGGTCGTGGGCGACGGGGGCAGGGGGTACGCGGCCTCGGCGCCCTACGATCGCATCCTGGCCACCGTCGGAGTCCGGGAGATCCCCGGGGCCTGGATCGAGCAGACCCGGCGCGGCGGCCTGATCGTCGCTCCATGGGGCACGCACTACGGCAATGCGGATGCCGTCGCCCGGCCCGTGGAGTTCATGAAGCTGCGTGCTCAGCGGCTGGCGCTGCCAGGGCATGGCGAGTACGTCCCGGCGGAGGGCATGGCGGCGGCCCACAGATCCGCGACGGAGATCACCGAAGCGGAGTTCGTCACCGGGAGGTACACCGCCCTTCCCTTCGCTCTGGGGCTCCGCGTACGGGACTGCGTCCAGGCCGTGGCCGACAAGCGCGACGGAGCCCGCCCGGTGTGGTTCTACGGGCTCCGTGACCGCTCATGGGCGTGCGTGATGTTCCGCGACGGGGAGGAGGAGGCCCGCGTCTGGCAGTCAGGGCCCCGCCGATTGTGGGACGAGGTAGAGGCGGGCCATCGGTGGTGGGTCGGTCGTGACAAGCCCGAGCACACCCGCTTCGGGCTGACAGTCACCGCCGGGGGACAGCGGGCCTGGCTGGACGACCCAGCCGATTCCTGGGCCGTCTGAGGTGTTGCCGACGCGTGCCGTTGCGCGTTCAGGCGAGCCGGGCGGCCACACCGTCGAGCACACAGTCCAAGCCGGTGTCGAAGACGGTGTCCGCGTCGGGGTGGGTGGCGTCCCGCACGACCTCCGCCAGCGTGGGATAGCGGCCGGTGGCCAGCATACGTTCGAGGTACGGGCCCACACTGCGCTGCCACTGCCGTTCGTTCAGACCGGAGACACGCTCCGCGCGCAGGTCGGCCACCTCCTGTCTGATCGCCCCGATGACATAGGAGTTGACCGTCGCGACGGCACTCAGCACCGCGTCGATGGACCCGCCGAACCCCGGTGCCCCGCGCAGCGCCGCGAGTGACGCCTCGAGATGGCCCAGCGCCTCCGGTCCGAGGTGCGGCCGTCCGCCCAGCAGATCCACGAACCACTCGTGCCGCAGCGCCGCGTGGCGCACCCGGTGGGCGTGGGAGCGCAGCGCCTCGCGCCAGCCGGTGTCCGGCTCCGGTCCGTTTGAGCGGATCTCCCCGTACACCGCGTCCACCATGAGGTCCAACAGCTCCTCCTTGGTGGACAGATAGCGATACAGCCGCATCGGCCCCGCCTCCAGCGCGGCGGCCACCTTGCGCAGGGATACCGCCTCCAGCCCGTCCGCGTCGGCGAGTTCGATCGCGGCCCGGACGATCCGGTCCCTGCTGAGCGGTGAGAGCGCCGCCCGGCCGGGCGGTTCGGGCCGCTCCCATACGAGGGTGGGTTCGCCGTCTCCGGGTTGCTCTTCCGTATCCATGGCCGTGTCCTTCCGTGGCATCGTCCGATACAGTGTATCGATCGATACGCCGTATCGAATTCATTGGAACGGGGAGAACACCATGAAGATCGCGATCATCGGAGCCGGACCGGGCGGGCTGACCCTCGCCCGCGTACTGCACCGCCACGGCATCGACGCCGTCGTCTACGAACGCGAGCCCTCCCGCGCGGCCCGCACCCAGGGCGGCATGCTCGACCTGCACACCGAAAGCGGTCAACGCGCCCTGCGCGAAGCCGGGTTGGAGGACGCCTTCCAAGCCATCGCCCGCCGCGAGGGCCAGGACATGCGTCTGCTCGAACCCGATGGAACCCTGCTCCTCCAGGAGGACACCCCCGACGACGCCCCGCTCGACCGCCCCGAGGTCGACCGCGCCGACCTGCGGAACGTGCTGCTCGACTCACTGCCCGAACGGACCGTCGTCTGGGGGCACTCGCTCCACCACGCCACGGCTCTGCCCGGTGGCGGACACCGGCTGCACTTCGCCGAGGGCGGCCACGCCGACTGTGATCTGCTCATCGGTGCGGACGGCGCCCGCTCCCGCGTCCGTCCGCTGCTCACCGATGCCCAGCCCTTCCATGTGGGCGTCAACACCGTCGAGTTGGGGATACCGGACATCGACCGCACCCACCCCGACCTCGCCGCCATGGTCGGGCGCGGCAACTACTGGGCCCTCGGCCCCGACCGCTCCCTCGCGGCCCAGCGCAACGGCGACGGCCGGGTCCGTGTCTACCTCAGCTTCCACACCCCCGAGGACTGGCTCACCACCTGCGCCATCCCCTTCACGGACCCACCCCGCGCCCGCGCGGCCCTGGCCGGTCTCTTCGCCGACTGGGCCCCGCAGTTCACCGCCCTGATCCGGGCCTGCGATGACACGGTGGTGCCACGCGCTATCACCATGCTCCCCATCGGTGTCAGCTGGTCTTCCACACCCGGCGTCACCCTGCTCGGCGACGCCGCCCATCTGATGCCACCGTCGGGCCTGGGCGCCAACATCGCCATGCTCGACGCCGCCGAACTCGGCCTCGCCCTGGCGAACGGGGCGGCCGACCCGGCCGCCGCCATCCGCCACTACGAGACGGCGATGTTCGAGCGAGGTGCGGCCGCCGCGCGTGAGTCCAAGCACATCATGGAGGTCCTGATGTCACCGAAGGGGGCGCGGGGGCTGCTGGAGTTCTTCGAGAAGCGGGCGGGTCAGCCGGAGGCGTAGTCGAGGAAGGCCGACCAGGCGGCGGCAGATATGCAGAGGTTGGGGCCGCCGGGGTTCTTGGAGTCCCGGATGTGGACGGCGGCGGGGGCGGTGGCGATCTCGACGCAGTCGCCGCCAGTGGAGTCGCTGTGGCTGGACTTGTGCCAGTTGCCGGCGACCTCGACGCACTGGCCGCCAGAGGAGTCGCTGTAGCTCGACTTGCGCCAGTCGTAGGCGACCTCGATGCAGTCGCCGCCACCCGCGTCGCTGTAGCTGCTTTTGAACCAGGCGAGATTGCTCATAGTCCACCCATCAGCTGCTCGATGAAGTTTTGGGATTCCTCAGGCCCGAGAGCCTGCGTGCGCATCATGGCATAGCGGCGGGCCAGGACACTTACCTTGTCCGGCTTGGATACCAGGCTGCTCTCGCCGTGGCTCTCCATATAGGCAAGGGTGGCTGCGTCAGAAGTTTCGATCAGCTTCATCGGGCCGTGCAGGCCAGCATGCTCGGCGCGGCTCGAGGGCATGACCTGAATGGTCACGTTCGCGCCGCTGGCGCAGCTGATCAAGTGCTCGTACTGCTGGCGCATCGCCTCAGGCCCGCCGATCTTCCGTCGCAGCGCGGCCTCTTCGAGTACGACGTGGATCAGCGCCATCGGTTTGCGGCTGAGCAACGGCTTGCGGTCCATTCGAGCTTCGAGCAGTTGCTCCACCTCGTCCGTCTCAAAGGGAGGGTAGTTGCTCTTGAGCAGCGCGCGGGCGTATTGCTCGGTCTGTAGAAGTCCATCGATGACCTGCGTGCAGTACGACGAGACACTCACCGCTTCCTGTTCCAGCTGAACGAAACCCTGGAAGTACACCGGGTAGCGCTCAAGCCTCAAGTACTTGATTGCCGACCTGAGTAACCCGCCCGCGTCCAGTGCCTTCTCGGCCGCATCGATGAACTCGTCCGTCGGCGGCTTCGCGCACGTCTCCACCGCGCTCACCGCCGACCCCGTATAGCTCATCAGCGCGCCCAGCTCGTCCTGCGTCAGGCCCGCCCGTTCGCGCAGAAGCCGCAGCACAGCGGCGAAATACTGCACGGTCGGCGGAGCGGAGTCCTTCTTCTTCGACTGTGACATCTCGGCCCACCCCTCAACGCGGCTCAACATCAATCAACGTGCGTTCGACCGCAGTTGCCGGTCGCCGCCGTCGACGCTCTGTCACTAGTGAAGCTAGCCGCCTGCACCGACAGTGGGTCCATGAACGCGGAAAGTCACAACGTAAACCCACTCCATGGCTGGAACCAGAGGTTTACTCCCGTCCCTCACTCTGTCCACCATGCGCGGCACGCAGCCGGTATTGCGCTCTTCGCGTGGGGCGTTGGCGCAGGTCAGAGGGCTGTCGTGCAGCTCATCCTCTCCGAGCTGGCGACCAACGCGGTACGGCATGGCCGTGTACCAGGGCGGTACTTCGAAGTGTGTATCGCATATGACGCAGAAAAATTGGTCGGGCTTGAGGTGTCCGATCCGCGCGAGGGATTCCCCGTGATCGCGGAAGCCGCCCCGGACGACGAGTCCGGGCGGGGGCTCGCGATCGTGGACGCGCTCGCCGAGGCGTGGGGTGTCAGGGAACGCGTCGTCGGCAAGACGGTGTGGGCGCGGCTACGGCTGTAGGTGGCCGGACAGAGCGGCGCCGCCGGTAGTAGTGCACCGTCAGGATGCCGAGCAACGGACCCCACGCGGCCAGCGGCACGTACGCTACCCAGAAGGCGACGACCTGCCAACCGTGCGCGACCATCGCATGGGGTTCCCCGGTGATCTTCAGGCCGAGTGCGGACATGACCATCGCGTACGGGAAGACCAATAACCCCAGCGAGCCGAGGCCCGCCGGAATGACGGCCGCCAGGACCGGCACCCGGCGCCCGCGCAGGCCGAGGATCCAGCGCGGCCACACCTCACCCCACTGGGCGACCAGCCCGACCGCGAGGAACGCCAGCATCTCGCTGACGAGGCTGAGTCCGATGATGTACCACCACTCCCCGTCGAACGTCTCCGGGGCGGCCGGGGTCTTCGCGTCGTGTTCCAGCAGCGGGGCGTTGAAGTTGACGGCGGCGATTCGCCAGACGCAGGAGGGTAACGCGACCAAGGTGATGGTGTAGGCAGTCCACGCGGCCCAGCGGGGCACGCCCGGCGCCCTCCGACCGTGCAACTTCATGAGGATGGTGCGAGAGGCCATGGTCAATTCCCCATGTTCAACGGTGAGATCGGCGCGGAGATCGAGTGCTCCCTCAAGGTCGCAGCCGAACGTGGCCTGACACATCGACCGCAAGAAGGGACTGGCTCACCCGTGTGGCGGAGGCGGCCCGGAAAAATACGTCGAATACAGGGCCGGTCTTTGAGAGGGTCGTGCGCGACTCGTATCCGCCGACAGAGGAACCGCCCGTGCCCCGCGCTGTCACGCTGATCCGCTCCGCGTCCCTGTCCGACGTCGCCGAGTACGCCTACGCGGCCACGGCCCCGGCCGAATCGCGGATGATCTTCCTCGCCGGAGCCTGCCCGCTCAACGAGGACGGCTCCACGGCGGCGATCGGAGACGTCGCGGGGCAGGCGGCCAAGGCCGTGGAGAACATGAAGACCGCCCTGGCGGAGGCCGGTGCGTCGCTGGAGGACATCATCAGCACCCGTGTCCTCGTCGCCTCCTCCCGCCAGGAGGACCTGGTGGCGGCATGGGAGGTGTACCGGGACGCACTCGGTGACCACGACGTGCCCAGCACGCTGATGGGGGTCACCGTGCTCGGCTACAACGACCAACTGGTGGAGATCGAGGCGGTCGCGGCCGTGGTGGATTCCTGACATGCAGGATCGGTGGGCAGGGGCGGAGGACACTGGTGCATGTGACGTTACGGGTGGACGCGACGCCGTCCGCCGCTGCGCTCCTTCTGCGCCCTTGGGGCGATGACGACGTCGAACCGCTGGTCAGGGCCTACCGCGATCCCACGTTGCGTCGGTGGACGCGACACCACGTCGAGAGCATCGAGGACGCGATGGAGCGGCTTGAGCTTCGGAGGCGTGGCTGGGAGACGGGCGAACTGCTGAGTTTTGCCGTACAGGAGGAACAATCCGGCACGGGTGAAGGCCGGTTGGCCGGCGAGGTGGTCATGAAGCGAACCGGTCCGAGCCAGGAGTCCGCCGAGGTGGGCTACTGGACGGCAGCGCATGCCCGCGGCCGGGGCGTGGCCCCTCGTGCTCTCGACGCCCTCACCAGTTGGGCCTTCGACGCCTTCGCGGCCGAAGGTCTGCGACGTCTCGAACTGCTCCACCAGGTGGACAATTCCGCTTCGTGCCGGGTCGCGCAGAAGGCCGGATACCGGTTCCACGAGGTCCTTCCCGCCCGACCGCCCTTCCCCAGGGACGGTCACCTGCATAGACGACGGGCCGACGCTCCGGCGTGATGCGGAACGATGGCCGCGCGGGCGACCCGACGCACACCCGTGCGCCCTACCCGCCACCCTGCCCCTCACGTCACGATGGGCTCAAGCCGTCGCATCAGGGGGAACCATGGGCAAGCACGAGAAGCCACCGCCCGACCCGGGTCAGGGCAAGCCGCCGCCGGGCAACAGTGACGGTCAGGTCCCGCCTCCGGAGTCCGGCAACGGCAAGCACAAGAAGTAGCCGATGACGTTCGACCATCATCGCGCCGCGCTGGCGGCCACCATGGATCAGCGCGGCGCCTGGCCTGCCCGGTCCTCCTGGATCCGCCGGGCCGTCGCCACCCTGCCACGGGACGCCTTCGCGCCGGACCGGCTGTGGTGCTGGGACGGTTACGCGTACGTGCCCCTCGACCGCTCCGTCGATCCCGAGCGGTGGGCCACCGAGGTGTACGCGTCGCCGGACACGGCGGCGGTCACCCAGGTCACCGGCGGTGTTCCGTCGTCCAGTCTGTCGGCCCAGGGCATCGTGGTGGACATGCTGGACTCTCTGCTCCTCGAGCCCGGCCACCGGGTGCTGGAGCTGGGCACCGGCACGGGCTGGAACGCCGCCCTGCTGGCCCAACGGGTGGGCGCCGACGGGCGGGTGGTGAGTGTCGAGGTGGACCCCGAGCTGGCGGGGCGGGCCGCCGAGCGGCTCAAGGCCGTGGGCGCGGAGGTCGCCGTCCACGTCGGCGACGGGGCGGCGGGCTGCCCGCCCGGCGGGCCGTACGACCGGGTCATCTCCACCTACGCCGTGGACGCCGTGCCGTGGGCCTGGGTGGAGCAGACCCGGCCCGGCGGCCGGATCGTCACCCCCTGGGGTCACTTGGGCCATGTCGCCCTCACGGTCGCCGACGACGGCCGCTCCGCCAGTGGCTGGGTCCAGGGCCTCGCCACCTTCATGCCCGCCCGTGGCACCGGCCCCGGCCGGGACTTCGCCGAGGTGCGCGGCGACGGCCCGCCGACCGACGAACGGCCCGTCACCCGGGACATCGCGCCCTTGCGCGACGACTGGCACCTGCTCTTCGCGCTCCGGGTCGCCCTCCCCGACGTCCGGATCACGACGGCGATCGACGAGGACGGCGTCAACACCTGGTTGCACGACGGCATCACGTCCTGGGCGACCCTCGCCGCCACGGGTGACGGCGGAACCATCGCCTTCCAGGGCGGGCCTCGCCGCCTGGCCGACGAACTGGAGCGGGTGTGGGCCGCCTGGCTCGCCCTGGGCGGCCCGCCGCTCTACGACTACGGCCTGACCGTCGAGCCCGAGCGCCAGTACGCCTGGTGCGAGGACGCGGCCACCGGGCCGAGGTGGCCCGTGCGGGGGCGCTCGTAGCGACGCGGATGCTCGTAGCGACAGCGGGCTGCTCGAACACCACGTATCAGAGTCATCACACCCCTACCCAGAGTGCTCCACATGCGCTGAAATGCGCTCACTGTATGTGTGGGGGGAATTTCATGAGTAACTCGCAGTCGCCCGGCCTCAGCCCGTATGTCACCACCACGCTGATGCCCGCCTCTCGCCCGAGGATGTTCAACACCAGGACCGCGCAAGTTCTCTGGACCCTGCTGCCGATCCTGACCGTCGCCTTCGCCGCCGCCGTCCCGTTCGTGGCCGCTGCCGTCAAAGGCGTGGTGAAGCCCTGGATCGCAGGGGTCTACATCTGCGCTGAGATCGCCGTCTTCGGAGTCGTCCTCGGGGTGGCCGATGGCAAGAGCCCGGTTCCGGGCTTCCTGCTCGTCCTGTTCATCACGGTCGCGGCCACGCACACCTCGCTGATGGACAGCGAGCGGGTCACCGTCGGCAAGTTGCGCTGGGAGGGGCGGTGACGCGGCCTGCCCGTACTTCGTCCGATGCCGGGGCACGGAACGTTTCATTCAAGGGGTGGGGTACATGTCTGGACTGAGCCGGATGTACGACGAAGCAGTCGCCCACGACGGGCTCGTGGAGACCACACTCGGGCAACTCCGGGAAGAGCTCGGCTACACCAGGCTGGGGAGGGGCGTCCTGGAGGGGATCGTCGTGGCCCTGGGCAAACATGAGTTGGGGTACTTCCCGCGAGAGGTTCTCGACCCCCGCTGCAACACCGAACCGCGCCAGTGGAACAAGGTGTGGGTCTATGTCCGGGACAACAGCACCCGTGCCCGCGTGCTCGATGCCGTCCTCTGCCCGGAGCAGGCGAACGTACGGAGTGTTCTCGACGGCCTGGTGTCGAGGAATCCGTCCGCTCTCACGACCGAAGAGAAGCTCCAGCGGATCCGGGAGATCGCCAACTCCTAGACGAATGAGTCCGAAGCCCTGGTCAATTGGGGTCGAGGCGACGATCCAGCAGTCGTCCAGCCAGAAGTCGCTGTCCCTCGTCACCATCCGGATGACCCGCTTGACCAGGCCCAGTGCGCTGTGCAGCCGCTTGTTGTAGCAGGACTGCGGGGCAGGTACGGAAACAGCCCGACCAGATGCTTGCGGGCATAGCGCAGCCAGTGCCGCTCGGCGGTGAAGCCGAGCAGGGACTGAGCGACCGCCACGCAGACCAGCTCGGAGTCCGTCAGTACAGGTGGCCGACCCGTCCATCGCGGTCCTCCCAACTCGTCGTCGATCTTCACGTACAGTGCGGTGATGAGGGTCTCGAGGTCTTCTGTCACAAGCTGACCAACGAGGCCCTCACCTCATGTCCGAGGCCCGAAGGGCTTCTCACTCATTCGTCCAGGGTGTCCGGTCGAACTGTTGGCCGAACCGGGGGAGGTGCCGTGCGAGCGGCCGTACGCGCGGGGATAGCAGGCCACGCCGTCATGCTCACCGTCCTTGTCACCGGGTGCGGCAGTACGGAGGCGCCGCCTGATCCGGGGCGTCCGGCCGCGACGGGGGACCCGTCGGGCGCCCCCTCCACGGCGCCCGGCGTCGACGGCGAGGCCGACCCGAAACGGGTTTTCACCGAAACCGAGCTGAAGGCTGCACTCCTGCCCGCCGGGGCGTTGGGCAGGCACGCGAAGGTCACCGGGACGTACCTGGGGCTCTTCGGCCGGTACGGGGGAGGCGACTGGACCCAGTGCGAGCCCGGGGACGACCTGCGCGTGGAGATGAGGGACTTCGAGGGGGCCAGCGTCCAGCAGACCGTGCACCTTGCACGCGCCGCGGAGAACGGCCGGATCGTCACCGTCCAGCTGGTGTCGATGTCCGCCGGGCGCACCGAGCGCTATCTGGAGATCCGGCGCCGGCTCCACGAAGCCTGTCCGGACGTCACCTTCGACACGGAGGCCGCCCCCATCCAGGAGCACCACGAGGCCCAGGAGGTCGCCGCCCTCGGCGACGAGGCGCTGCTGGAGATCTCGCGGCAAACCGGCGGTGACGAGTACGACGGCACTCCGTCCTACGCCGTCGATGTCCGCGTCGGAGGCGTGCTCGCCATCGTGACGTCCGGCGGTGACAAGGAAACCGGCATCTCGTTCGCCGCGCGGACCGCCCAGCGGATCCGCGCCGAGTTGTACGCGGCAGGCGGGACTTCGGACTAAGGGGTCGCGCAGGCGCGGTGGTGGCACTTCGGCCGCAGCACAGGCACAGGTCCTGGCGATCATGGAGTTGCGACGCCCTGTGATCACTGGGGAGACCTGTGCCTGTGCTGCCATCATGACTGAACCACAGACGGCGGCGGAGCCGCGCGGGGTGATGACGCGGGTGGCGTACACGCCCAGGACCCGGGCGAGTTCCGGCGGCGGCAGCTCGGCACGGGTGTGCCAGCGCGTCCAGGACAGGATCGCCGGCTGCACGCACTGGCGCTTCCCGCGCTGGGTCAGCTGCCGATTCGCCTGTCCCATCTGCCTGACGAATGGCGACGGCGCGCCGTCGCCCGAACCCTGCCGGAAGCCCTGGACATCACCTCGCTGCGGCACTCTGGCATCTATCGCGCGACGGCCAGGATGAGAGACGCGGTGGCCAGCCCCAAAAAGCCGCCAGGAAACATGATGTTGTGGTACACACGCGCACGCGTGTGTGCAGCGATGGCACCGACGAAGAACAGGACGAGCCCCGTCGCGGCGGCGACGCCGATGAACCGGACACCCAGGAGCCCGAGCAGGAGCCCGACGGCTCCAGCGGCCTTGAGCGCGGCGAGCCACGGAAGCCAGGACTGCGGGAGACTCACCTCGGCCGAGTTGGCGAGGACGAACTTGGCCCTCGAGAGGTCCGCGACGGCGATCCCGGCGTTGGCCACGATCGTGATGACGGTGATGATCACGTAGGTGATGAACATGCGCCTCTCCTCTCAGCTGAGCACATGGCGAGCGTGGGCGAGCCACTTGCCCGATCGCTACGACAAGCCTCACCGAGCCCGAGCTTGGCGTCCAATACCTGCATCTATAACCTGAAGGCATGGATGTCGACACCCGGCTGCTGCGCTGCTTCGTCGCCGTGGCGGACGAGGGGAGCCTGACCCGCGCCGCGGAACGGCTGTTCGTCTCCCAGCCGGCGCTGACCAAGCAGATCAAGCAGCTGGAGACCCGGCTCGGAGTGCCGCTGTTCACACGGTCCCGGACCGGCATGGCCCTCACCGAACCGGGCCGGGCCTTGGCGGAGCGAACGCCCGCCCTGCTGGCCGCGTGGGACCGGATCCTGTGGGAGACGAAGAGCACGGCCAGCCGCGCAGCCCGCGTGCTGCGAGTCGGCTTCCTGGCCAGCGCCGCCAACGAGGCGACCCAGCACATCATCGCGGAGTTCGCCCGCTGCCGGCCGGGCTGGCGGGCCGACATGCGGCAGGCCGCCTGGTCGAACCCGTCCGCCGGACTCGCCGCCGGAGACGTCGATGTCGCCTTGGTACGGCTGCCTTTCCCCGGCCAGGATGCCCTGCGCGTGGCGGTGCTGTTCACCGAGCCCCGCTGCGTCGCACTCCCCACGGCACACCCCCTGGCCGCACGCGACGTGATCCCCTTCCGGGACCTGTGTGACGAGCCGTTCGTGGCAGCCCCGCCCGAATCGGGCCGATGGCGGGACTACTGGCTGGCCACCGACGAACGCGACGGCCACGCAGTCCGCATCGGCGCCGTCACCGACCAGCCCGACGACTGGCTCAGCGCGATCGCCAACGGCTACGGCATCGCCCTCGCCCCCGAATCCGCCGCCCGCTTCTACGCCCGCCCCGGCGTCACCTACCGTCCCGTCATCGGCGTCAGCCCCAGTCAGGTCGGCGTCGCCTGGGCCCCCGCCGACGACTCCAACCCCGTCGTTCAAGAATTCGTCCGCTGCTGCCTGGACAGCAGACCCCGGCAAGACGAGACCACCACCTGACCACACGCCCGGTGCCGACTGCACAACAGGCGTTGATGACCCTGGTGCGGCGTTCGTAGCAACGTGCAAGCCGGTGGAAGGCGTTCTGCCAGGCGAGGCCGACGATGCGATCGTACGCGTCCAAGGCGATGTGCCGGAGCCGGGCGAAGATGCCCAGTCGGATCCACTCGTCACGGCGGTTGGGGATCGTGGTGGCCGAGCAGGTGGTGTCCGCTATGGCTTCGTAGGAGCAGCCGAACCGCAGGAGCTGGAGCAGCTTGTCGAAGATGATCCAGTCGCCCCGATTATCACAGAGCGTAGCAACTCCAGGATCGCCAGGCCATGCGCCTGTTCTATTCCCGGGATGTTCCATCGCGCCTATCTGCGCAAGCTCTAACTCGTCCAGGGCTACTGAGTCCTGGTGGGCACTCACCCGATAGAGGGAGGGGGATCGTTCAAGCGGGCGAGGCTGGGCTGCCGGCTCAGATGTGATATTCGGGGCATGACCGTTGATGTGCGGGTGACGAAGACGCCTTGGCGCACGTGGTGGCCGCGCTGGGTGAGCTGGGCGGCGATGTTCTGGGCTGTGGCGTACGCCGCGTTCGGCTTGACGTGTGCGCTGAGTGGAACTCCGTTGTTCCGCCATGGCGACGACCCAGGGCCTTCCGCACTGGGGTGGGCCGTCGTGGCGGTGGGGGCACTGGCAGCGATGTCCTGCGGGGCGGTGGTGCGCTACGGGCTGCGGCCGGCACTGCGGGCACTGCTCTGGGCGGTGGGCGGGCTGGCCGCACTCGCTGCCTTCAGCCTGCTCATGGACGTGGTCACGCTGATGTTCGGCCAGGGAGTGGACAGTTGGGCCTCGGCGACGAACCACGTGCTTGCGGCGGCCGGGGCGCTTCTGCTCGCGGCCACCGCCCGCGCCGATCGCCCTCTGCCCGTCGCGGCCCCCGTCCCGGCACTCTCCGTCGTTCCCCGGCCGGTCCGGCTCGCCGCCTGCGCCGGCACGATGGCCTTTCTCCCTTACGTGGTGATGAAGTTGATCTGGGCGTCCGGCGGCACCTTCGCCGGCGTATCCGGCGAGGAGATGCGCGCGATCTCTGAACGCAACGGCGCCTCCGGGATCTGGCTCACCCTGGAGTCCTGGGGACTGGACGCCACCACACTGCCGGCCGCACTCGGGGTCTTCCTCCTCTGGGGCCTGGTCCGGCCCTGGGGCCAGGTCTTTCCGCGCTGGACACCGGTCCTGCACGGCCGTCGCGTCCCGCGCTGGCTCCCTCTGACCCCGGCCCTGATCGGTGCCGCCACCCTCGCGCCGTACGGGGTGTTCGGCCTCGGCTACGCGGCCCTGGCCACGGCAGGCGCGGTGACGATCCCACGCGGCGACTTCCACACCCCGGACGACGCACTCCTGGTCACCTGGATCGGCATGACCGCGTTCGCCGTGTTCGGGCTCGCACTGACCATCGCTGCCCGCTCGTACTGGATGCGGACCACCGCATGACAGCAGCGTCTACGACAAGGCGAGTTCAACCTGAGATGGGTGAATGAGTAACTGGGCCACCGCGGGCGTACTGGAAGGCGAACAGCCACACCGCCCGAGCCGGAGGTATCCCACCCGTGGCCATCACCAAGGCAGCCCCGCCCAAGGAGGCCCCGGACAAGGGGGAGCGGCGCGAGGCGGACGGGGCGCGGGGGCGGCAGGCGGCGTCCCCGCTCGTACTGACCATGCTGCTGCTTCTGGTGGTCGTGGCGCAGGGGCCGATCCGGCGGGGGCTTGCCGCGCCCGCGATGGAGAGCTGGATGACCGTGTTCGTCGCGGTGGTGGTCCAGGCGCTGCCGTTCCTGGTGCTCGGGGTGCTGCTGTCGGCGGCCATCGCGGTGTTCGTCCCGCCGTCGTTCTTCGCCCGCGCGCTCCCGAAGCGGCCCGCGCTGGCGGTGCCCGCCGCCGGAGTGGCCGGGGCGGTGCTGCCCGGGTGCGAGTGCGCCTCGGTGCCGGTGGCGGGGGCGCTGGTGCGGCGGGGGGTCACCCCGGCCGCCGCGCTGGCGTTTCTGCTGTCCGCTCCGGCGATCAACCCGATCGTGCTGACCGCCACCGCCGTCGCGTTTCCCCGTGAACCCCGTATGGTGCTCGCCCGGTTCGTGGCGAGTCTGCTCGTGGCGTGTGCGATGGGCTGGCTGTGGCACCGGCTGGGGCGGACCGACTGGCTGCGGCCACCGGCCCGTCCGTCGGCCGAGGGGCTCGGCAAGGGCGCGGCGTTCTGGGCGTCGGTACGCCATGACGTGATGCACGCCGGTGGTTTCCTCGTCGTGGGCGCGATGGTCGCGGCCACCCTCAAGGCCATGGTCCCGGCGGCCTGGCTGCGCGCCGCGGCCGACGGACCCGTGATGTCGGTGCTGGTACTGGCCGTCCTCGCGGTGCTGTTGTCGATCTGCTCCGAGGCCGACGCGTTCGTGGCCGCGTCGCTGTCGCAGTTCTCGCTCACCGCCCGGCTGGCGTTCCTGGTCGTGGGGCCGATGATCGATCTGAAGCTGTTCGCCATGCAGACCGCCACCTTCGGCCGCGGATTCGCGCTGCGGTTCGCGCCCGCCACCTTCGCGCTGGCCGTCGTGGTGGCGGCCCTGACCGGGGCGGTGCTGCTGTGAACCGGCAGGCACAGGCGGCCGTGCTGTTCCTCACCGGTGTGGCGCTGCTGCGGGCCGGTGTCACCGATCTGTATCTGCGCTACGTCAAGGCCGGGCTGCGGCCGTTGCTGCTGGCGGCCGGGGTCGTGCTGATCGCCGCCGCCATCGCCACCGTCTGGTACGAACTGCGGCGGCCACGGGTGTCGGCGGAGCCGCACGTGTCCGCGGAGCCGCGGGACACCGGGAGGGCCCAGGCGGCCACGGCGGTCCAAGAAGCCGAGCTCGTCCGCGAGGTGGCGGAGCCTCGCGAGGCGAAGGCGGCCCGCGAGACCGGCGCGGCTCGCGACGACGGTGCGACCGGCGAGGGCGGGCCGCCGCACTCCCACACGCACCGCGAACCCCGTGTCTCCTGGTTGCTCGTCCTGCCCCTCGTCGCCCTCATCCTCGTCGCCCCGCCCGCGCTCGGCTCGTACACCGCCATGCGCAGCGGTACCGCCCTGCAACCGTCCTGGGGCTATCCCGACCTCCCCACCCGCGGCACCGGCGGCTCCGTCCGGCTCGGCCTCGCCGACTACGGCGGTCGCGCGGCCTACGACCACGGGCGCTCCCTCGGCCACCGCCGGATCACCATGACCGGCTTCATCGCGCTCGACCGGGGTGGCGCACCGTATCTCGTCCGTATGGTCCTCAGCTGCTGCGCGGCCGACGCCCAGCCCGTCAAGATCGGGCTGACCGGGCGGATCCCGCCCGTACTGCAACCGGACTCCTGGGTCGAGATCACCGGCAGCTACACCGCGCGGCGGGCCAAGGACCCGGTCAACGGGGGTGTCATCCCGTATCTGAAGGTGAACCGGGTGCGGCCGGTGCCGGTCCCGCACGATCCGTACGAGAGCTGGGGCGGCTGAGCACGAGCACGTGTCTCCGGCCCGGCGCGGCCGGTGGCCTTGTGCGACGCTGGAAGCCGGTCCGCGCGTGCGGTGTGCGGCGGGTACACGAAGTGAGGCTTACGGCGTGCACAAGCCCCGATGGAAGACCGTGGGGGGAGCCCTGCTGCGGGTGACGGCGGTATGGGCGGTGTCCACGCTGACGATGCTGGCGCTGGCCGCGGTGCTGCCGGACTTCCGCCTCCAGTCCGGCGACGGTGACAGCACCACCCGGATCGCCATCACGGCCGCGAGCGGGGCGGGCGCGTTCGGTGTGCTGAGCGCGCTGGTGTGGCCGCTGCTGGTGCGGGCGTTGCTGCTGATGCCCGCGCTGGTGCTGGGCCTGCTGGTGTTCGTGCTGAACGGCTCGATGCTGCTGCTCGCGCTGAGTCTGATCCCCGACGGACGTGGTGCGGTGGAGCCGGAGACCGCGATGGTGGTGGCGGCCGTGATGTCGGCCGCGTCCTCGGCCACCAGCACATTTCTGACGGTGCGGGACGACGGTGCCTACCGGCGGCGGCTGGCGCGGCTCGCGGACCGAAGACGGCGCCGGCTCGGTGAGGACGGCGGCCGGGCGCTGCCGCCGGGGACGGTCTTCCTCCAGCTCGACGGGGTGGGCCACGCCGTGCTGCGGGAGGCCCTGCGCGCGCGGGACGGCAAACCGCCGGTGATGCCCACGGTCGCCGGGTGGGTGGGGGACAGCCACCGGGTGATGCCCTGGCGCACCGACTGGTCCAGCCAGACCGGCGCCAGCCAGCTCGGCATTCTGCACGGGTCCAACGAGGACGTGCCCGCCTTCCGCTGGTACGAGAAGGAGACCGGGGAGGTGAGGGTGAGCAACCGGCCGACCAGCGCGGCCGAGTTGCAGCGCAGAGCGGCGGCCAGGGCGGGGCACGAGGGACTGCTGACGGTGGACGGCGCCAGCCGGGGAAACCTCTTCACCGGGGGCGCGGACCAGCTCGCCCTGGTGCTGTCGGTGGCGGCCCGGCGCGGTAAGCACAACCGCTCCCGGTCCGGCTACTTCGCGTACTTCTCCGACCCGGCCAACGCCACCCGTACCGCCGTGTCCTTCCTCGCCGAGGTCGTCCGCGAGCTCGCCCAGTCCACCCGGGCCAAGCTGCGCCGGGAGCGGCCGCGGGTGAAGCGCGGCGGGACCTACCCCTTCATCCGGGCGTTCGCCACGGTCGTGGAGCGGGATGTGGTGGTGGCGGCGGTGATCGGGGACATCCTCTCCGGGCGCTCCGCCGTCTATGCCGATCTGGTGGCGTACGACGAAGTGGCGCACCACTCCGGGCCGCGCAGCCGGGACGCCCGGCAGGTGCTGGCCCGGCTCGACCGGTCGATCGCGCTGATCGCCAAGGTGGCCGAGCGGGCGCCGCGCGCGTACCGGATCGTGCTGCTGTCGGACCACGGGCAGAGCCCCGGCGCCACCTTCGCGGGGGCGTACGGGCTCACACTGGAGGACCTGGTGCGGGCCGGCTGCGGACTGCCGGTGTCCCGGCGGGCCGGGCGGACCGAGAGCGGTGCGGAGGCGCGCGGTGCGGAGGCACGCGAGGCGGCGCGGGCGGCGCTGCGGCGGCCCGAGAAGGACGGGGAGCGGCGGGGGACGGTCGGCCAGCGGACGTCCGAGCCGGTGGTGCTCGCCTCCGGCAACCTGGGGCTGGTGTCCTTCCCCGACGTCCCCGGCCGGATGACCCGCGAGCGGATCGACGCCCGCCACCCGGCGCTGCTGCGGACGCTCGCCGACCACCCCGGGGTGGGGTTCCTGCTGGTGATGTCCGAGGAACACGGGGCGGTGGTGCTGGGGCGCGACGGTGCGGAACACCATCTGGACAGCGGGCGGACCCTCGGGACCAGCCCGCTGACGCGTTTCGGGCCCGGGGCGGTGGCGGCCGTACGGCGCACCGCGCACTTCTCCAACACCCCCGACATCATGGTCAATTCCGCGTACGACGCGACGACCGGTGCGGTGCACGCCTTCGAGGGCCAGATCGGCTCGCACGGCGGGCTCGGCGGGGAACAGGGCCATCCGTTCCTGCTGTGGCCCGGGGAGCTGAGCCCGCCGGTGGGGGACGGGGACGAACTGGTGGGGGCCGAGCGGGTGCACACCGTGCTGCGGCGCTGGCTGGTGGAGGCGAACGGTCCGCAGATCCCGCAGATCCCGGAAGTTCCGGAGACAACGGTGGGGGCGGCGGAGAAATCACGGTTGAACGGCGCCACGGCCGCATCATTTCCTGTGGTCAGCCGGGTGGCGCCGAACAAAACCCGGTGATTTGGTGCGCCGTACATCGTCCATGACGATATTCACATGCCCGACCAGCACCACCACCGCCGCTTCGGCCTGCCCACGGCGACCGCTCTCGTCATGGGGAACATCATCGGCGGCGGCATCTTTCTGCTGCCCGCCTCCGTCGCCCCGTTCGGCACCCTCAGCCTGCTCGCCTTTGTCGTCCTGACGGTCGGTGCCATCGCGCTCGCGCTGGTCTTCGGACGGCTGACCGAGCGCGATCCGCGCACCGGCGGGCCGTATGTGCACGCCCGCGCGGCGTTCGGCGACTTCGCGGGCTTTCTGTCGGCCTGGTCGTACTGGACGATGACCTGGGTCAGCAACGCGGCGCTCGCGGTGGCGGCGGTCGGCTATGTGCATGTCCTGGCGCCGGGCCACGACAGCAAGGGCGTGAACCTCGGGATCGCGCTGCTGGCGCTGTGGCTTCCGGCGCTGGCCAACCTGGCGGGGAGCCGCTGGGTGGGCGCGGTGCAGATCGTCTCCACGGTGCTCAAGTTCGTTCCGCTGTTCTTCGTCGCCGTCGTCGGGCTGTTCTTCTTCGACCCGGACAACCTCGGCGCGTTCAACGAGACCGGCAGCGGCGCGGTCGGCGGACTGTCGGCGGCGGCCGCGATCCTGCTCTACAGCTATGTGGGCGTGGAGTCGGCGTCGATGAGCGCGGGCGAGGTCCGCGACCCGGAGCGCAATGTGGGGCGGGCCAGCGTGCTGGGCACGATCGGCGCGGCCGTGGTCTATCTGCTCGGCACGGTGGCGGTGTTCGGCACTGTCGCCCATGACGACCTGGTGAACTCCACCGCCCCCTTCTCCGACGCGGTGAACGCGATGTTCGGCGGCGCGTGGGGCGGCACGCTGATCGCGGCGGCCGCGGTCGTCTCGATCGTCGGCGCGCTCAACGGCTGGATCCTGATGAGCGCGCAGGCGCCGTACGCGGCGGCCCGGGACGGCCTCTTCCCGGCGGCCTTCGGCGCCAAGCGGCGTGGGGTGCCGACCTTCGGGGTGTTCGTGGGCGTGGTGCTGGCCACGCTGCTGACCGTAGTCAACTACGCCTCCGGCTCGGGCGGTCTCTTCGAGATCCTCGTCCTGATCACCACGTTCTCGGCCACGGTCCCGTATCTGCTGGCGGCCTCCGCCCAGCTGTACTTCCTGCTGTCGGGGCGTCGCGAGGAGGTGCGGACGGGGCGCTTCGTCTGGGACATGACCCTGGCGCTGGCAGCCTTCGGCTTCTCGTTCTGGCTGGTCGCGGGCGCCGGGTACGCGGCGGTGTACCAGGGTGTGCTGTTCCTGTTCGCGGGTGTGCTGGTCTACGTCTGGATGGCGGCGCGCGGCCGGCGCGAGGCCGCCGGGGCGCCCGGCGCCCCGGCGCGGCCCGACGTCGCGGCGACCCCCGAGGCCGACCCGGTCGCCGCCGACCCGGTCGGCTGACCTCGCGCGGGCCGGGCCGGTCGGCCGCGCACTCCGGGCGGGGCGCTCGCGTGCCGACCGCGGCATGGCCAAGACCTTCGCTCACCTCTACGCCAGCGACTACCAACACGCTGAGGCTGGTTGAAGTGGAATGGCTACTGCTGGATCCCCGACGACCACGACACCGTCGTCCGAGCCGCCGGCGACATGGCCGAGTCAACCACCGGCCCGAGGTCAACACCGACGGCTTCGCCTTCTGGCGCCGCATCCGGCTCGTCCCCTTCGAACGCGTCGTGCCCGACGCCCGCAAGGTCGACATCCTCGTCACCGAGGAAGGCACCGGAATCCTGACCTGGCTCGGTCAATGGCGCCCACCCCTACCTTGGCGGCGAGAAGGACCTCACCGGACCCGAGCGCGTATGCGTGGCCACCACGGGCCTACGCGGAAACTGAGGACCACCCCGCACGACCGCGACCAGCAGCCCGAAGGGCTGTATCGGGACCGACGGGCCCGCTCCTCGGGGGTAGAGCCAGTGCGTGCGTGAATCCGCGTACGGCTCGCACACCGTGACCGAGGCGGGGACGATCCATCGCGATCACTGCGGGCCCGGTGTCCATTGAGGTGGGGCT
>NZ_JAERRF010000220.1 GCF_016741875.1 Streptomyces coffeae
CGTTCGGCGGTCAGTGAGCATCCGGGGCGGTTTGTGCTGGCTGATGTGGATGGTGGGGAGTCTTCTTTCGCGGCGTTGGGTGGGGCTGTGGCGGGGTTGGTGGCGTTGGGTGAGGGGGAGTTTGTGGTGCGTGGGGGTCGGGTGTGGTTGCCGCGGTTGGTGCGGATGGCGTCGGGTGGGGTGTTGGTGCCTCCGTCGGTGTCTGGGGCCGGGGCCCGGGGTGGGTTGGGTTGGCGGTTGGATGTTGTTGCGAAGGGGCGGCTTGATGGTGTGGGGCTGGTTGCTGAGGAGCCCCGTGTGTTGTTGCCGGGGCAGGTGCGGGTGGGTGTGCGTGCTGCGGGGGTGAATTTTCGTGATGTGTTGAATGTGCTGGGTGA
>NZ_JAERRF010000221.1 GCF_016741875.1 Streptomyces coffeae
CCAACGACGACGAACACGCCGTGTCCACCGTCACCGCAGGCCCCTCAAAACCAAACACATACGAGACCCGGCCGGAGAACACACTGCCCGCGTTCCCATTCCCCAACAAACCCTCGACTTCCTCCGGAATCCCCTCCAACCGCGAGGCATAGTCGTGATACATCAACCCCGCAAACACACCCGTCGCCGAACCCCGCAACGACAACGGATCCAACCCCGCCCGCTCCAACGCCTCCCACGACGTCTCCAACAGCAACCGCTGCTGCGGATCCATCGCCAACGCCTCACGCGGCGAAATCCCGAACAACCCCGCATCAAACTCCGCCGCATCAAGCAAAAACCCACCCTCACACACATACGACGACCCAGCACGCT
>NZ_JAERRF010000222.1 GCF_016741875.1 Streptomyces coffeae
TGGGGTGTAGATCGTCTGGCAAGGCGGTTTTGCCGATGAGTTCACCGTCCTCGAACGGTCTACCCAGCGACACGACCGTTCTCGACAGGAGTGCCATGTCCACCATCCAGCCAGTGATCATCACTGCCGACCAGGAAGTCCTGCTCGGCTTCTATACGAAATTGTTCGGCGCCAAGGAGATCTTCCGGGTACCGGCGGAAGGCCCGGCCTTCTACCTCGGCTTGCGCATCGGCGACACCGACCTCGGGCTGGTGGCCAAGACGGACCCGGGGACCGGGGCGGCACCCCGGATCCTGCTCAGCATCGGTGTCGACGACGTCGACGAGATGCTCGGCCGGGTGGAAGCGCTGGGCGGCTCGGTC
>NZ_JAERRF010000223.1 GCF_016741875.1 Streptomyces coffeae
CGTTCGGCGGTCAGTGAGCATCCGGGGCGGTTTGTGCTGGCTGATGTGGATGGTGGGCGTGAGGGTTACCGGACGCTTGCAGGGTGTCTGGCTGGTGGGGGTGTGGGTGAGGGGCAGTTTGTGGTGCGTGGGGGTCGGGTGTGGTTGCCGCGGTTGGTGCGGATGGCTTCGGGTGGGGTTGTGGTGCCGCCTGGGGGTGTGGGGTCGGGTTGGCGGTTGGATGTTGTTGCGAAGGGGCGCCTTGATGGTGTGGCGCTCGTGGCTGAGGAGCCTCGTCCGTTGTTGCCGGGGCAGGTGCGGGTGGGTGTACGTGCTGCGGGGGTGAACTTCCGTGATGTGTTGAATGTGCTGGGGAT
>NZ_JAERRF010000224.1 GCF_016741875.1 Streptomyces coffeae
TGTTGGCGGGGGTGTTGGAGGGGCGTGTGGTGTCTGGGGTGGTGCATGCGGCGGGTGTGCTGGATGACGGGGTGGTGGGCGCGTTGACACCGGAGCGGGTGGATGCGGTGTTGCGGCCGAAGGTGGATGCGGCGTGGTATTTGCATGAGTTGGTGGGTGAGGTGTCGGCGTTTGTGGTGTTCTCTTCGGCTGCGGGGGTGTTGGGGAGTGCGGGGCAGGGTGGTTATGCGGCGGCGAATGCGTTTTTGGATGCGTTGGTGGAGTACCGGCGTGGGCTTGGGCTGTCGGGTGTGTCGTTGGCGTGGGGTGCGTGGGATGTGCCCAGTGGGATGACGGGTGAGCTTTCGGAGGTGGAT
>NZ_JAERRF010000225.1 GCF_016741875.1 Streptomyces coffeae
GCTGAGCCGACCGCCCATGCCTTCGGCCTGCTCCCACATGCCCCACGCCAACGACACCGCCGGCAAACCCTGCACCCGCCGCGACACCGCAAGCCCATCCAACACACTGTTCGCCGCCGCATACGCCGCCTGCCCCGCATTGCCCACCACACCGGCAAAGGAAGAGAACAGAACGAAAGCATGCAGCTCACTGTCGCGAGTCAGCTCATGCAAATGCACCGCCGACTCCGCCTTCACCGCCAACACCCGGCCCAACCGCTCAGGAGTCAGGTCCGCGATCAGGCCGTCATCGAGCACACCGGCGGCATGCACAACACCCCGAAGCGGCACATCCGCCGGAATCGCATCCAG
>NZ_JAERRF010000226.1 GCF_016741875.1 Streptomyces coffeae
GGTGTGGACGCGGTGTCGGAGTTCCCCACTGATCGGGGGTGGGATCTGGAGGGGTTGTATCACCCGGATCCTGAGCATCTGGGTACTTCGTCGACGCGTGCGGGTGGGTTTTTGTGGGATGCGGGGGCTTTTGACCCGGCGTTCTTTGGGATGAGTCCGCGGGAGGCGTTGGCGACGGATGCGCAGCAGCGGTTGTTGTTGGAGGTGGCGTGGGAGGCGGTTGAGCGGGCTGGGGTGGATCCGGTGTCGTTGCGGGGGAGCCAGACCGGTGTGTTCGCGGGGGTGATGTACAACGACTATGCCTCGCTGCTGGCTGGTGCGGAGTTTGAGGGTTTCCGGGGTAATGCG
>NZ_JAERRF010000227.1 GCF_016741875.1 Streptomyces coffeae
GGTTCGCCGGAGTACTGGGTGCGGCACGTCCGTGAGACCGTGCGCTTCGCCGACGGCATCCAGACCCTCAGCACCGAGGGCGTAGGAGCCTTCCTGGAACTGGGCCCCGATGGTGTGCTCTCGGCACTGGTCACAGAGCAGGCGCCGGATGGGGCCGTGGTGGTTCCGGTGCTGCGCAAGGACCGGCCGGAGGAGACAGCGGCCGTCACCGCGTTGGCGCAGCTCCATGTCACCGGTGTCCCGGTGGATTGGGGGATGTTGTTTGCGGGGTCGGGTGCGCGGCGGGTGGAGTTGCCCACCTATGCCTTTCAGCGGCGTCGGTTTTGGCCGGTGGGTTCGGTG
>NZ_JAERRF010000228.1 GCF_016741875.1 Streptomyces coffeae
AGAGGTGGTTTCGTCACGGTCCTTGCGCAGAACCGGCGCGAACAGCGTCTCCGGAGCACTGTCCTGGCCCATCGAGGAGAGAACACCGTCCGGGCCCAGCTCCAGGAAAGCCGTCACACCGAGGGTGGCGAGGTGAGAGACGCCGTCGGCGAAACGCACCGCCTCACGGACGTGCCGCACCCAGTACTCCGGGTCACACACCTCGTCCGCGACAAGCTCACCGGTCAGATTCGACACCAACGGGATACCCGGAGCCTCGTACGTCAGTCGCTCGGCGACCTGCCGGAACTCGGCAAGCATCGGCTCCATCAACGGCGAATGGAACGCATGCGACACCCGC
>NZ_JAERRF010000229.1 GCF_016741875.1 Streptomyces coffeae
CTCGGCCAGCACACGCGGAGTCGGATAGTCGAACACCATCGTCGCCGGAAGACGCAGACCCGTCGCCACCGACAACCGGTTACGCAACTCCACCGCCGTCAACGAATCAAAACCCAACTCCTTGAACGCGGCCTCCGCCCGCACTTCACCCGCTCCGCCAAACCCCAACACCACCGCCACAGCACCACGCACCACCTCCAACACCACACTCAACCGACCCGCCACATCCAACCCCGCCAAACGCCCCACCAACCCCGACCCCGACACCTCACCACCACCAGCAGCCAACCGCCGCCGCCGACCACCACCCACCAACCCACGCAACACACCCGGCACATC
>NZ_JAERRF010000023.1 GCF_016741875.1 Streptomyces coffeae
GACGCGTTTCACCGTCTTTACCGGAGTATCGGCCAACACCGGGGGGCTCCTTATGTTTTCTGAAATGTGTTCTGACAGCGGAGGAGCGGGCCGGCCACCAGACGGGGGATGCTGGTGACCGGCCCTGTCAAAGGGGGCAATGCCTTACAGTCTGCGGAAGCCGCCTGTAGAGGCTCTGTACATCTCCTGTAGACCGGCTCGGCAGACTCAGCACCAGGCGATCAAGCGGTGGGGCCGCTCCAGGACCGCGGCCACATCGGCGAGAAACCTGGAGCCGAGCTCGCCGTCGATCAGACGGTGGTCGAAGGAGAGGGCAAGGGTCAGGACCTGACGGGATTTCACCTTTCCCCTGTGTATCCAGGGCCGGGGTCGGATGGCGCCGATCGCCAGGATCGCGGCCTCGCCAGGGTTCAGGATGGGCGTCCCGGCATCGACCCCGAAGACCCCGATGTTGGTGAGCGTGAGGGTACCGCCGGTCATGTCGGCCGGGGTGGTCCGGCCAGCTCTGGCCGCATCCACCAGGCTGTCCAGCGCCTCGGCCAGTCCGGCGAGAGACAGGGCTTGCGCGTTCTTGATGTTGGGGACCAGGAGGCCGCGGGGCGTGGCGGCTGCGATGCCCAGGTTCACATGATGCTTGAGCACGATCTCCTGGGCGGCCTCGTCCCAGGCCGCGTTGACCCCGGGGTTGCGGGCCACGGCGGTGAGCACGGCCCGTGCTGCTATCAGCAGCGGGGTGATGTGAAGGCTGTCGAACCCCGGCTCGCAGCGAAGCTCCCGCACCAGCTTCATGGTGCGGGTCACGTCTACCGTCATGAACTCGGTGACGTGCGGCGCCGTGAATGCCGAGGAGGTCACGGCCGCGGCGGTGGCCCGGCGGACACCTGTCACCGGGATCCGGGTCTCCTGCTCCGCTGGGTCTGCCGCCGCGGAGATGAGCCGGGTTGGCGTGGAGAGGGCCGAACCTGCGCGAATCGCCGCCGCGTGGATGTCTTCGCGGGTGATGACGCCGTCAGGGCCGGTCGGGCTAACGGTGGTCAGGTCCACCCCGAGGTCCTTGGCCAGTTTGCGGACCGGCGGCTTCGCCCGGACCTTCCTGGCGCTCGGATCGGGGGGAGGGTGCGAGCTGCCCGCCCGGCGGGGCCGACGCCGCGAGGCCCCGGGGGCGACCCCGTACCCGACAAGCACCGGCTCTCGCTCCCCGGACGGGTCTGGCACGGCCCGGGCTTCGCCCGCGCGGTCCTCCGGCCTGGGCTCCGGGCCACCGTGCGGTTCCGCGTCACCCGCGTCGGCGACGGCGATGATCACCGCGCCGACTTCTACTGTCTCGCCCTCCGCGAAGCGAAGTTCACGTACCACCCCGTCGAACGGGATGGGCAGTTCTACCACGGCCTTGGCCGTCTCGATCTCGCACACCACTTGGCCGTCGGTGACTCGGTCGCCGGGCTGGACGTACCATGCGAGAATCTCCGCCTCGGTAAGCCCCTCGCCCACGTCGGGCATCCGGAACTCGCTCAGGTGGGTCGCAGTTTCGGTCATGGATGATGTCCTCAGTAGGCCAGCGAGTGGTCAACCGCGTCGAGTACCCGGTCGAGGTCGGGCAGGAACTCCTTCTCCAGGCGGGCTGCCGGGTAGGGGGCGTGGTAGCCCCCGACACGCAGCACCGGCGCCTCCAGCGTGTAGAAGCAGCGGGTCGTCACACGGGCGGCGATCTCCGCGCCTGCCCCAAAAAAGACCGGCGCTTCGTGTACCACCACAAGCCTGTGGGTGCGCTCCACCGACCGCTGGACGGTATCGAAGTCCACTGGGGAGACCGACCGGAGGTCCAAGACTTCCAGCGACTTCCCCTCGGCGACAGCGGCCTCGGCCGCCTCCAGACACAGCTGCACCGTCGGCCCGTATCCCGCGAGAGTGAGGTCGGTGCCGGGGCGCACCACGCGGGCCTGGTGGAGCGGATCCGGCCGGGCGGACAGGTCTACCTCGGCCGTGTCCCAGTAGCGGCGCTTCGGCTCGAAGAAGATCACTGGGTCGTCGCTGCGGATCGCCTGCCAGAGCATCCAGTAGGCGTCCGTTGGATTCGACGGCGAGACCACCTTTAGCCCGGCGACATGTGCGAAGAGTGCCTCCGGTGATTCGCTGTGGTGCTCGACGGCACCGATACCGCCGCCGTACGGGATCCGGATGACCATGGGCATCCGGATGGTCCCGTGCGAGCGGGCGTGCAGCTTGGCCAACTGGGTGACGATCTGGTCGTACGCTGGGAAGACGAACCCGTCGAACTGGATTTCCACCACCGGGCGGTACCCGACTAGGGCTAGTCCGATGGCGGTTCCTACGATGCCGGACTCGGCGAGCGGCGAGTCCATCACGCGGTCCTGGCCAAAGTCCTTCTGCAGGCCGTCAGTCACCCGAAAGACGCCGCCGAGTGTGCCGACGTCCTCCCCCATGACCAGGACGGAGGAGTCTTCCTCGAGTGCGGTGCGCAGGGCCTCGTTAAGTGCCCTGGCCAGTGTCAGTCTCTCCGCAGGCATGCCTACTCAGTCTCCCCGTCGGCGAAAGATCGGTGGTACTCCTCGAACTGCTCCCGCTCCTCGTCGACCACCGCGTGGCCTTCGGCGTACACGTGGTCAAACACGGCCAGCCGGTGTGGGTGGGGCAGGATCCGCGTGTCATGGCGGATGCGGTGGGCTAGCTTGCGAGCCTCTTCCTCGACCTCTTCGAAAAACACCGGTGCGGTGTCGTCGGCGTGGGACAGGTGGGTGCGCAGCCGGACGATCGGGTCTCTGGCCCGCCAGTGCTCCACCTCGGCGGGGCGGCGGTAGCGGGTGGGATCGTCAGAGGTGGTGTGAGCGCCCATTCGGTAGGTGGATGCCTCGATGAAGAACGGACCGTTGCCCGCGCGTACGTGCTCCAGCGCGGCACGAGTCACGGCGTGTACGGCGAGGGCGTCGTTGCCGTCGACCTGCACGCCCGGGAAGCCGAAGCCGTCGGCGCGGCGGTACAGGGGACCGCGCAGCTGACGTTCGACAGGCTCGGAGATGGCCCACTGGTTGTTTTGACAGAAGAACACCACTGGCGCGCTGTGGACGGCGGCAAATGTGAAGGCCTCGGCCACGTCACCCTCGCTGGTGGCACCGTCTCCAAAGTAGGCGATCGCGGCGGCGTCGCTGCCCTTCTTGGCAAGCCCCATCGCGTAGCCGGTGGCGTGCAGCGCGTGCGACCCCACCACAAGGGTGTAGAGGTGGAAGTTGGTCTCCCTCGGGTCCCAGCCGCCGTTGGTGACGCCCCTGTACAGCTTGATGATGTCGAGAGGGTTGACGCCCCGGCACCAGGCGACTGCGTGCTCCCGGTAGCTGGGGAAGACGTAGTCGTCTGCGCGTAGCGCGTGGGCGGACCCGACCTGCGCTGCCTCCTGTCCGGCCAGCGGCGGCCACAGGCCCAGTTCGCCCTGTCGCTGGAGGGCCGTGGCTTCGGTGTCGAAGCCACGGGCCATCACCATGTCCCGGTAAAGGGCCCGCAGTAATTCCGGATCATAGCCGGGGGTGCGGTCGGGGGGCGCCACGAGGGCGCCCTCGGGGGTCAGTAGCTGGAGCATGCCCGGGTCTTCGCGGTGTGACATGAAGGCGTTCAGCGCGTCCGCGAAGTCAGGCACGGCGGGCTCGTCGGTCCCTGGCGGGCGCTGGTTACCGTTAGCGGTCATATCGCTTCCATCTCGAGCGGCCAGGTGGTTCCACCGGCCGGGTCAGCTGCGGGTGGGCATGGATGTGCGGGGCGTACGGTCATGTCGAGGGGCGCGGTCCGGGGGTCGTACGGTCAGAAGCGGGGATCCCGAGGGCGATGCATGAACGTTGGTCCAGAGTGATTGCGAGTCAATGGGATCCGTGCGCAGGACGAGAGGAAGCCGCCGCCCGTCTTTGTGGTTATGTGATCACTGGGCTCGGCGCCGTTTCAGGAAATGAAGTCGTAGGACAGCCGGTCCTCGGTGTCTGGCCAGGTCTCGAACCGGCGCAGCCCGTACAACAAGGGCTGGTGTTCCTCGACGAGACGGCTGACCGCAGTCACCTGCCCCATGATCACAACGTGGTCGCCGACGACGTGGTGGGCGGTGACCCGGCAGTCGGCGATGGTGTGCGCTGCGTCGAGGAGGTGAGGGCCGGCGGCCTGGCCGGTCATCCGCCAGGGCACGCGGTCGAAGCGGTCCTGCGCCCCGGAGGCGAAGAGTTCGGCGGTGGCCCGGGCCCTGCGGTGCAGCAGATTGACCGCGAACTGGCCGCCAGCCTCAACGGCTTCGAGGGTGGGGCTGCCGTGGCGCATGCACACCAGCAAGACGGGCGGTTCCAGCGAGACGCTGCACAGGGAGGTGAGCGTCATGCCGCGGGGCACACCGTCGATGCCAGCCGTGGTGACGATGGTGACACCGGTGGGGAAGCTGGCCATCAGGGCCCTGAAGTCGGCCGGGTTCTCGTGGCTCATGGGGTGGTCTCCTGTCGGGACGCCGCGGCCACAGCTCCAGCGGGGGCCAGCCGGGCCAGGGTCTGCGTGATCTCAGCGGCCAGCACCTCGGTGAAGGCGGGGAACGTCTTCCCGAGGAAGTGGAAGTGGCCGCCCTGAAACAGCCGTCGGCGGAACTCGCCACTGGTCTCCTGTGACCATGCCGGCACCCCGGGCACCGGAGCGAGCGCATCGTCAGTGGAGGCGAACACGGTCAGGTCCGCCGACAGCGGCTCCCGCTCGGGGTCCGGCCGGTAGGAGTCGAGGGCGCGCAGATCGGACCTGATCAGTCGGAGGAACCGATCGCGGAACTCAGGAAGTTCATCGATACGGTCGGGCATGCCGCCGAGCCTGGTGAGCTGCCGGGCGAGTTCCGTGTCGGACAGGCTGGGGTCGAGGAGCCGTACGGCCGGCTGGATGCCGGCCGCCTGTCGGCCGGAGACCCCGACCCACACGGGCGCACGGCCGCGGGCCTGCAGGGAGCGGGCGGTCTCGGAGGCGATGACGGCGCCCAGGCTGTGCCCGAACAGGGCCAGTGGGGTCCCGTCGTCGAGGACCGTGATGTCCTCGGTGACCCGGGCGACGAGCGAGGCCATGTTGGTGAGCGGGGGGTGCGCGTACCGCTTGCCGCGGCCGGGCAGGTCGAGCAGGAGCAGGTCCCAGCCGGGTGGGAGGACCCGGTGCATGGGGTGGTACACGCTGCCAGAGCCGCCCGCGTGCGGGATGACCACGAGGCGGAGTTCGTGTGCAGTGGCCGTCCGTGGTCGGATGAAGGCGTCGGTGGCCGTGGGGGTTCCCATCCCGGCGGGGTTGGTGGGGGCGCTGATTCCCGTCCCGGCGCGGCTCATGCGGTCACCGCCGCTCCGGCCGCCGTCGCCAGAATGCTCTCGGCGAGCTTGCCTATCAGGTCACGCAGCGGCATGTCGAGGGAGAGCTGATCAGCGGTCAGGCCGACCTCGTAGCGTTCTTGCACCTTGGCGATGAACAGCGTCGAAATGAACGAATCGCCGCCCACGTCGAGGAAGGAGAGGGCGGGGTCCAGTTCCTCGGCTTGCAGAACGTCCCGCAACTGCTCCATCAGGTAGCCGGTCAGCGCTTCCAGGCCCGGAAGCCCGGGGGCGGCCGGTGCGGCGGGACTGCCGACGGCCGGGCGGGGTGCATCGGCGGCGGGCTCGTCGATCCAGTACCGCTGGCGGCGGAAGGGGTATGTGGGCAGCTCTGCGGTGAAGCGGGCGCCCGGGGCCCGGAGGGCGGCCATGTGCAGGTCGGCTCCGTGGATGAAGAGGACGGCCAGTGCAGCGTGTAAGAGGGCGGGCGCGTCTTCGGGACGGTTGCCCGCGAGCGGCAGGGTGTGGTGCTTTCCTGCAGCCCCCCAGGTGAGCTCGGCCCGGGCCGCCGCGGTGCCGGCCACCGGGGTACGGTCGCCCGGGCTGTTGTCAGCCCGTCCGGGCCGTGTGCGTACGCCCAGCCGATCGAGCATCGTGCGGAGGCGGCTGGTGGGGTCCGGGGACACGCTTTCCGGGACGGCCAGGTCCGGGTGGGCAGCGCTCAGTTCGGCGACGACCTGGGAGAGCGCACCATCCGGGCCGGAGATGGTCAGCACGGGGCGAGGCGGCTGCACAGCGGCACCCACCGCATCTGGGGCGCTTCTGGGTGCCGTGGCCCGCCAGTCGGCGAGGGCGTCGGCGAGGTCCCGGGCGGTGGTGCCCGTGACGGCCAGTCGTTGAGGGAAAGCCGCCCGCCCGGCGCGCAGGGTGTGGCAGAGGTCGGCAAGCCGTTCGTCCCCGGTCCGACGGAGCAGGGACCCGACCTCGTCGGCGATCCGGTCCAGGGCCTCCGGGTCCTTGGCCGACAGGGTGAGTAGTTCGGAACCGCGCGGCCCGGCGGCCGGGGCGCCTTCGTAGGCCTCTAGGACGGCGTGGACGTTCGTTCCGCTCATGCCGAAGGAGTTGATCCCTGCGACCCGGCGGGACAGCCCGGCCGGCCACGGCTGGACGGTTCGGGGTACCTCGAAGCGCAGCCGCTCCCACGGGATGTGGGGGTTCAATTCGCCGTCCTCGGGGTCGGCGGCGGCGGGAATCACCCCGTGCTGGAGCATGAGCACGGTCTTCATGACGGACGCGATGCCGGACGCCCCTTCCAGATGTCCCAGCCGGGACTTGACGCTGCCGATTGACAGCGGG
This sequence comes from Streptomyces coffeae, assembly GCF_016741875.1. Classification (GTDB taxonomy): domain Bacteria; phylum Actinomycetota; class Actinomycetes; order Streptomycetales; family Streptomycetaceae; genus Streptomyces; species Streptomyces coffeae. The sequence continues at coordinate 6,672 of NZ_JAERRF010000023.1, forward strand.
GTGTCGCGTCGTCGGACTGCCTCGCCGAGCACCCCGTCCAGCGCTCCGATCTCGATCGGATCGCCGAGGACGGTGCCGGTGCCATGGGCCTCGACAAAACCCACCTCGGCCGGGTCGATCCGGGCGTCGGCCAGCGCCGCTCTGATCACCTCCTGCTGGGCTGGGCCGTTAGGCGCTGTCAGGCCGGAGGCCGCGCCATCGTGGTTGACGGCGGTTCCCCGGATAACCGCAAGCACCGGCCGGCCTTCGGCTTCTGCGTCGTCCAGGCGCATAAGCGCCACCATGCCTATGCCCTCGCCGCGTCCGTAGCCGTCGGCGGTGGCCAGGAAGGACTTGGAGCGGCCGTCCGGGGACAGGGCCCGGGTCTGACACAGGGAGACCATGAGGCTGGCGGAGAGCAGCAGGTTGGCGCCCCCGACCAGGGCGTACCGGCACTCCCGATTGCGTAGACCCTGGACCGCGAGGTGCAGGGTGGTCATTGAGGAGGAGCAGGCGGTCTCCACCCCCATCACGGGGCCGGAGAAGCCCATCGAATGGCTGATCCGTCCGGCACCGAAACTGAGTCCGCCGCCGGTGATGTAGTACGGGTCGATGCTGGACAGGTCCGAGCGGTCCTCGTTCCGCTCGCTGTACTCGGAGGTCATCATCCCGAGGTAGATACCTACGTTGAGACGGTCGGAGCGGCGGACGGCGATGCCTGCCCGCTCCAGTGCCTCCCAGGCGGTTTCCAGCAGCATCCGCTGTTGCGGGTCCAGGAGCCGGGCCTCGCGTCGGGAGATTCCGAAGAACTCCGCGTCGAAGTCGGCTATGCAGTCAAGGAAGGCGGCCCGGTCGACATAAGAGCGCCCGACCCGGCCGGGGGCAGGGTCGTACACGGCCCGCAGGCTGGGCCGGTCCTCCGGCACCGGAGCCAGCGCGGTGCCCTCCCCGCACAGGAACGACCAGTAGGCCTCGGGTGAGTTGATGGTCGGCGGGAGTCGCAGGCCCATGCCGACGACGGCCACTGGGGCGTGTCGTTCGTCCGACAGCTCGGCGATTCTGGTCCGCAACTGGCGGGAGAGCCTCAGCTGGTCCTCCATCAGCGCGCGGATTCCGTCGGTGTCCATGGGGTCACTCATGCCTGCGTCTCTCCTTGCTGGGCGGAAACGTCGCTTCGGACGGCCTGGACGAGCTCTTCGAAGGACAGCTGCGAGAGGTCCGGGGGACCGGCGTCCTTCTCGTGACGCGGGCCGGTTCCAGCGTCGGGGGTACCCGCGGCGAACGGGGCAGACAGGGCGCTGGCCCTCCCCGGGCCGCCCGCGGCCGTGGTCGCCGGGGCGCCGGTTTCCGAATGCGGCAGCTTGAGGGCCGCGAGGATGTGGTCCGCCATGCGCGGGACTGTGGGGTGGTCGAGGGCAACCGTGGCCAGCAGGTCCACGCCTAGAGCGTGAGAGAGGCGGGTCCGCAGGTCGATCACCATGATCGAGTCCAGGCCCATGTCGGCGAAGCTGGTTTCGTCGTTGTCGGAGGCGGGCTCGCCGAGGGTCTCTCCGGCCGTCTCGCGGATGAACTCCTGCAGGGCCTCTGTGCGGGCGTCCGGGTCCAGGTCCCCTAGTCCCGCGCTGAACCAGCCCCGTGGCCGGTCGCCGGCTGTCACGGCGTCCCGCTCGGGGCCGGAGGCGAGGGAGGCGAGCAGCTGGGCCCTCGGATGCCCGCCCAATTCCGCGGTCCAGCGGGTTGGTGCGATGTCCACGGCGGTGATCCGTGCGGGCCCGTCGACCGGGGCATCCAATACGGCCGTCAGCACGGGTTCAGCCGCCTCATCGGTGAGGGGGCCGACGCCGATTCGGGTGGTGGACCGACGGACCGCCTCAGCTGCGGCCAGCCCGCCTTTCCCTTCTGGTATCCATGGCCCCCAGGCCACGGCGGTGGCGGGCACGCCCGTTGCGCGGAGTATCTCGGCCAGGCCGTTGAGGTAGCCGTTGGCCGCGGCGTATGGGGTCTGCCCGGCGGAGCCGAGGACTGCGGACGCCGAGGAGAAGAGAACGAACGCGTCGAGCTCGTGGTCGCTCAGTGCCTCGGCGAGGGTCGCGGCGCCGTGCGCCTTGGCGGCGAATACCCGCTCGATGCTTTCCCGGTCTACGCGGGCGAAGGCGCGGTCGTCCGTGACTCCGGCCAAGTGCAGGACGAGGCGCAGGGGGTGCCCATCACCGGCTCTGGCGATGGCCCGGGCACAGTCGGCGGGCCTGGTGACGTCGCCGCGCACGAGGTGGACACGGGTGCCGGTGGCGGTGATCTCGGCGATCTGGCGCCGGGCCTCGTCGTCGGGCTCCGAGCGAGCCATCAGGGTGACCGCAGGGCAGCCGTGCCGCGCGAGGATGGCCGCGCTACTCAGTCCGAGCGCGCCCAGTCCGCCAGTGATCAAGACGGCGCCTGTGGGGCGGTCGGCGTCCGCGCCCGGCACGGCAGCGGGTACCAGGCGGGCGGCCTGGATGCCATCGGAACCGACCGCCAGCCGGGTCTCGGGGAGTCCGGCGTCGAGGCCGCGGCCGAGGGCGCCGAGCAGCGCGTCGGCGTCCCAGCCATCGGTGAGGGTGATCCGGATCAGCCGTCGGTCCGTCTCCTCAGCTTCAACGGAGGCCAGCAGTCCCCATAGGCTCTCGCGCACGGGGGCCTGCGCGGCGGTGCTGGAGGCCAGGACGGCGTAGGGCACGGCAGCCGGAACAGTTCGGAGGGTGGCGACGACGTCGAGCACGGCCTCGGCGGCCTCTCCAGGGTCGGTGTCGGCGCCTGGCTCGGCGAGGAAGCGGGCGTCGACGATCAGGTCGGCATCGGCCAGGCCGGCCGCGGCGAGGTCCGCCGCGGCCGGTCCGGCGGTCCGGCGGTCCGGGCTGTCCAGGCCAGGTGCGGTCACCCGGTGCCCGGCTTCCTGGGCGGCCTTCGCCAGCGCCCGGCCGACCTCAGTGCCCGAGCCGAGAACGACCAGGTGCCGAACGGACGGCTCCAGGGTGGCGGACTTCTGGGGGAGTTCGGTCCAGGCGAGGCCATAGGTGTGCTGGGTGCCTTGTCGGAGCGAGGCCTGGAGCAGCGAGCGGGAGGCGAGCCGGAACCGGAAGCCGTCCATGGCCAGTACGGTGGCGCCGGTGCCGTCGAAGATGTGCAGGTCTGCGGTCTCCACCTGGTGGAAGCCCGATTCGGGGGCGTCCCGCAGGACGGCCCGGACGTGGCCCCAGAGCGGTCGGCCGGGCACCGGTCGGCCGGGGAACGAGACCCGGGCGGCGGCGAACGGGATGACCAGCGCCTGCTCCTGGCCGGCCGGTTCGGGGTCGCCCTCATGTACGGCGAAGCTGACGGAACTCTGCAGGCAGGAGTCGAGCAGCCCGGGGTGGATTTGGTAATCCTCGGCGGGCTCGTTCATTTCATCGGGCCAGTCGAACCGGATCAGCGCCTCGTCACCGCGGATCCATGCGTCGCCGACCCAGCTGAACGAGGGCCCCAGGAGATAACCGATGCCCCGCAAATGGCGGTAGAAGGCCTCCCCGCTGAGGTGTCGGTCGGCTCCGGCGATGAACATCTCGGGATCGGGCGCGGCCCTCGGACCGCCCGGGTCATCGTTCAGGAGGCGGGCCGTCAGATGTTCCTGCCAGTGGCCGTGTTCGGGATCGAGCAGACTCTGTACGCTGACGGTGTGGGTGCCCGTGTCCCGGTCGGGTGCGCGCTCGATGACCTGGAGCTCGTAGCGTTCCCCATCGTGCAGGACGAGGGCCCGCGGGAAGTGCAAGTCCTCCAAGACGACGTGGTCGCCATCGCTGCCAAGTGCGGAGAGCACCGTCGCGGTCTGCGAGGCGCCTGCTACCTGCACGGTGCCGAACAGACGGTGGTCGTCGAGGTGCGGCGGGTAGACGGTGCTGCGTTCGGTGACGAACACCCGGCCGGTCAGGGCGGGCGAACGGAGCTCGGTGCCCCATGGCGGACCGGCCGGCGCAGCGGCGGATCCGGAGGCGGAAACGTCCGCAGCCTGTACTTCGGCCTGCGGGGCGGCCGTCCCCGGCTCCGCGCACCGCCAGTGGGCGCTGTCGGCGAACGGGTAAAGCGGGGCGTTGCCACGCTGGACGCGGCGCGGTGCCTGCATCGCCGCCCAGTCGATGTCCCCGCCTAGCTGGTAGAGAGCCTTCGCCGCGGCCGCCATGGCGGCCCGGTCTCCGCTGCCGCGAAGCAATGAGGGCACCAGCCGGGCGGTTTCACCGCCAGGGGCAAGTCCGCCTGACCGGACGAGGTTGACCAGGGTCCGGTCCGGCCCGATCTCCAGGCAGACGTCCACGTCCAGCGCGCCCAGCTGCCGGGCTCCGTCATGGAACCGGACGGGATTGCGGGCATGCTGGACCCAGTAGTCGGCGTCGAAGGTACCGGGTCCGGCGGGCTCCCCGGTCAGATTGGAAATCAGCGGGACCTGCGGGTCGCCGAACTCCAGGGCGGCGGCGGCCTCGCGGAGCTCCGACCGTATCGGGTCGAGGAGCCGGGAGTGGAAGGCATGCGAGACGGTGAGGCGGGCGGTGCGCACCCCGTCCGCAGCCAGTTCACTGGCGAACCGGTCAATTTCCTCGGGCAGTCCGGCCACGACGGTCGACTCGGCTGTGTTGACAGCCGCGACGTCAAGCAAGGTGCCCGTGATGCGCCGTAGCACTTCGGCCTCGGGTGCCTGTACGGCGAGCATGGCGCCGCGCTGGGTCCCCTGCATCAGCGCGGCTCGTCGGGCGATCAGTTGGAGTCCGGACGGAAGATCAGTAACCTCGGCGTGGACGGCTGCGGCGACCTCGCCGACGCTGTGGCCCATGACCACGGCGGGGGTGACGCCCCAGGACTCCCAGAGTCCGGCGAGAGCCAGTTCCAGGGCGAACAGCGCCGGCTGGGTCACCCGTGTCTCGTTCACGGCGTTCGGGTCGTCGCCGTACAGGGTGAGTTCCACGAGCGAGTTGCCGAGCAGCGGGGCGAGCCCGCGGTCGCATTCGTCGAAGATCTCTCGGAACACCGGTTCAGTCTCGTAGAGTTCGCGTCCCATGCCGAACCGCTGGCTGCCCTGTCCGGAGAACAGGAACGCGACTTTCGGCTGACCGGCCGGGCGGGCCGGTAGCGGGGTGGCGAGCTGGGCGGCCAGTTGCTCGCGGGTCCTACCGAGCAAGGCCCATCGGTGCGGAAAATGAGCGCGGCCGACGGTTGCCGCGGCTGCCAGGCCAGGCAGTTCTGTGTCCGAGGCCGCAGCCAGGCGCTGTTCCCAGGCGGCTGTGAGCCGTTCCAGGCCCGCCTCGTCGGGCGCGGAGAGGGGGATGAGGTGGGGGGGTCCGGCCGAATCGCCGTCGCTTGTGGCGTTGGGAGGTCCGGCCGGTGGCTCGGCGATGATCACGTGGGCGTTGGTGCCGGTGAGTCCGAAACCGGAGACTCCAGCCGCCCGCGGATTCCCGCCGGAACGCCAGGGCGTGGGGGTGTCCACCACCCTGACGTTCATTTCGGCCCAGTCCACGTGCGGGTTGGGTTCCGCGAAGTGGAGGTTGGCCGGGATGAGATCGTGTCTCAGCGCGAGGACGGTCTTGATGACGGCGGCCATGCCGGCGGCCGACTCGCAGTGACCGATGTTGCTCTTGATGGAGCCGACGTGCAGCGGCTCCCCGGGCTTGCGACCGGGCCCCAGAACTCGCCAGGCGGCGCCCAACTCGATGGGATCGCCGAGGGCGGTCCCTGTTCCGTGTGCCTCCAGATAGGAGATCTGCGATCCATCGAGGGAGGCGTCACCGAGAGCCTCGGCGAGCAGGCTCTGCTGGGCGGTGCCGCTCGGGGCCGTGAGCCCGGACGAGGCGCCGTCCTGATTGACAGCGGTGCCGCGGATCACCGCGAGCACCCGGTCCCCGTCGCGCTCGGCGTCGGAGAGCCGCTTGAGGATCAGGACGCCGCAGCCCTCGGCCCGGACGAACCCGTTGGCGTCGGCGGAGAAGGTACGGCAGCGTCCATCGGGTGACAACATGTGAGCCCTGCTGGCGGAGACGGAGGCCATCGGGTCGAGGATGACGTTGACGCCGCCCGCGAGAACCGCGTCGGACTCCCTGCTGCGCAGTGACCGGACGCCCAGGTGCAGAGCCACCAGGGAGGAGGAACAGGCAGTGTCCACGGCCAGCGCGGGGCCGCGGAGCCCGAGGGTGTAGGACAGTCGGCCCGCGGCGGCGTTGAGCGAGGTGCCGGTGCTGTAGTAGGCGTCGAGCCCGTCAGCGCCTGGTGCGGCCAGCACACGGGCATAGTCGGCATAGCTGATGCCGATGAACACCCCGGTGCGGCTGCCGCGAAGGGAGTGAGGGGCGATGCCGGCATCCTCCAAGGCGTGCCAGGAGGACTCCAGCAGGAGCCGCTGCTGCGGGTCGAGGTTCTCTGCCTCTCGGGCGGGGATGCCGAAGAAGGAGGCGTCGAAGCGAGCGATGTCCTTCAGGAAGCCGCCCTGGTCGGTGGTGATGCGGCCGGGCGCGGTGCCGTCGCCGTGGAAAGCCACACGGTCGTAGCGGCCTTCGGGGAGGCTGCCGACGGCGTCGCGGCCCTCGTGCAGCAGGTCCCACAGTTCCTCGACGGAGTCGGTCTGCGGGAACCGGCCTGCCATACCGACGATGGCGATTGGTTCGGCTCCGGGCTGCTCCTCCTCCGTGCCCCGCTGCTGCTGGTCCCAGGCGGCAGTGGCGGACGCCGGTACGGCTGGTGCGGAGGCAGCCGCAGGGCCGGGCATCGGGACGGTCGCGGGCACGATGGTCGGGGCCTTCGGGTCCTCCGGAGCCGCGGTCAGGATGTAGTCCGTGATCCGGGCGATGGTCGGGTGGTCGAAGACGTCGGCCGCGCGCAGCGACACTTCGAACGCCTGCGCAAGCCTGTCCACCAGGTCCACGGCCATGATGGAGTCCAGGCCGAGGTCGAAGAACCCCGCATCGTCCCGGACTGCCCTGGCTGAGTCAAAACCGAGCTGCGCGGCGACGATCCGAGCGGTGTGGGCACGGGCCGCGGCAGTCCGTCGCCGCTCCGGCAAGGCGGCCAGCTCAGCTGCGACGGAGGGTTCGAGCACAGCCCGCACAGCCTGGAGCGTGCCCCTCGCTGCGTCAGCAAGCTCCTCGGCCTTCATAGCCGCGAACAGGCCGCGCGGGCGGATCCGCGACATGACCGACCGGAACCGGGCGAGGTCCAGCGGGCAGACGACCAGATGCCCGGCGGCCCCGGCAGGCACGGCCAGAGCGGCCCGGCCTGCCCTCGCGTCCAGGGCACCCACCCCCACTCGGGCGAAGGTCTCCCGGGACGCAGCGTCGGCCATACCCGACTGGCCAAGGTCCCAAGGGCCGTACGCGAGGGAGGCCGCGGGCAACCCCAGCCCGGCCCGGTGCGCTACCAGGGCATCCAGGCCACCGTTGGCCGCCGAGTAGGCAGCGCAGCGCTCGCTGCCCCAGATTGCGGAGACCGACGAAACAGTGACGAAGAAGTCCAGCGGCCAGTCCAGCGAGGCTCGGTGCAGCAGCCAGGCTCCGACAAATTTGCCGCGCAGCGAGGACTCGAAGGCGGCGGTGTCGGTCTCCGCGGCCGGTGTGCGCTCCAGGGCGCCGGCGGCGTGCAGCACGCCGCGTACGGGGGGCATTCCGTCCAGCCCAGTAAGCGCCGACGCGACGGCTTCGGGGGTGTCGCAGCCGCCGGCCCGGTACACGGAGCGCACGCCGGCGGCTTCGAACCTGGCGAGCAGTTCCTGTGCCTCGGCAGGGAGTTCGGCCTCTTCCCGGCGGCCGATCAGAAGCAGGTTGCGGGCGCCGCGGGCGACGAGTTCGGCGGTCAGCTCGCGGCCGACGCCGCCGAGCGCCCCCGTTACCACGTAGGTGGCATCGGCTACGGGCGCTAGCGGTACTGCGGGGTCCTGGGCCACAGTCAGTCGGGCGACCAAGGCGGCTCCGCCACGGATTGCGACCCGATCCTCAGCAGGCTGGGCATCGGCGGTGGCATCGGCCTCCCGTACGACGAAATGCAGCAGGGCATCGAGGTCTGCAGCATCTGGTTCGGCCGGCAGATCGGCCACGCCACCCCAGGCTCCGCCCAGTTCCAGGCCGAGGATGGGGGCCAAGCCGTGCAGCAGCCCGTGGTCGGTCGCGGCCACGCGGTCGTGGGGGCCGGTCCGGCAGGCGGTCCGGGTGAGGACGAACACCCGGTGCCCGGCCCTGTCCCGGTCGAGCGCAGCGACGGCGTCGGTGACGGCCGCGCAGAGGGCGGCGCCCGGCCTGGCCGGCTCGGAGTCCGCAGGCGGGCCCTCAGGCAGGGTGGAGGCGCGCAAGGCCAGCAGCAGCGGGATGGGGTCCTGTCCAGTCGGTGCGTGAGCCTCCCTGACGGCGGCCCACCCGGCCGCGTCCTGGGGAAGTTCGGCATGCGTCCACCCAGCGGGCAGGGCGGGTGCAGACGGGGCAAGCACAGTCCCGGTCAGTCCCAGTCCAGCGGCGCGTCCGGCTAGGGCGGCGAGCAGGGAATCGTCGTCGCCGGCCAGGAGCACAGTTCGACCGGGTCCGGCCGAGGCCGGGAGTTCCAGGCCCTGCCACGCAACCTCGTACGCTGGGGTGGTGTCGGCCAGGGTCCCGTTCTCGGCACCGATCGTGAGACCAGTCCCAGTGCCGGTCGTGGAGTGCGGGGCAAACCGCTGCCGCTGCCACGGGTATCCGGGCAAGTCGAGAAGGCGGCGAGGCAGCCCGGCGGCGGGGTGCGGGGCGTCCCGGTCCGACTGGTCCTGGACCTCGGCGACCATCACGTCGGGGGAGGCCACCCCCGCGGCGACGGCGCGCAGGGCGGTCGCCGCGGCGCGCGGGCCATCGGCCGTGACGACGGCCCGTACGTCGAGCCGGGTGCGGCCGGCGGTCACGGTGTACGCGAACGCTGGGTAGTCGGCAGGAGCGAGGCCGTCCAGGACCTCGGCGTACTTCGTTGCGCGAGCTCGCAAGGCCTCGACGGTCTTCGCGGAGACCTCGAAGCCTGTGACCTGCTGTGGCGAGTCCGCCGCGCCGTCTGCGGCGTCCGCCCCCGACGGCGGTTGCGGCAACTCGTCGGGCAGCAGCGGCCCGACGACGGCGTGCGCGTTGGTGCCGCTCATCCCGAAGGAGCTGACCGAGGCGCAGTCGCCTGAGCGCGGGGACCAGTCCTCGAGCTCGGCGGGGACTGCCATGCCAGTGCCGGACAGATCGATGCGCGGATTGAGGTGGCGGAAGTGGACGACTGGTGGGATCTGGCGGCGTGCCACGCACAGCATCGCTTTGATCAGGCCCGCGACCCCGGCGGTCCCTTCCAGGTGACCGAAGTTGGTCTTTACCGCGCCGACCGGCAAGGGCGCTCCGCCGTTGCGACGCCCCAGGGCGGTGGCCAACGCGTCCATCTCGATCGGGTCGCCCAGAGCGGTGCCCGTGCCGTGCGTCTCGGCGTAGCCAACGGCCGAGGGGTCCAGGCCGGCATCGGCGAGCGCCGACTCGATGAGTGACACCTGGGCCAGGACGTTGGGGGCAGTAAAGCCGCTTGAGCGCCCGTCTTGGTTGACGGAAGTGCCCCGGATCACGCCGAGCACGCGGTCCCCGTCGGCCAGCGCGTGGTCGAGGCGCTTGAGCAGCACCACGCCGACACCCTCGCCGCGCGTGAAGCCGTTCGCGCGGGAGTCGAAGGTCTTGCACAGACCGTCCGGGGACAGCGAACGGGTCTCCTGTACCAGACGCATGGTCTGTGGAGACATGATCAGGTTGGCGCCCGCGGCGAGGGCGATCCTGCATTCCCCCTTGCGCAGAGCCTGCACCGCCAAGTGCACGGCGACCAGCGAGGAGGAGCAGGCCGTGTCGACGGTCATGGCCGGGCCAGTCAGGCCCAGGGCGTAGGCGACGCGGCCGGCGGCGAAGTTGTGGCCGTTGCCGGTGGCCCAGTAGGCGTCGGGTTCGCCTTCGCACCATTCCCGGTAGTCCTGCCACATGACGCCGAGGTAGAGCCCGGCGCGGGCCTCGGCCAGGACGTCGGCCTGCACACCGGCGTGCTCCATGGCCTCCCAGGCCACTTCGAGCAGGAGTCGGTGCTGCGGGTCGAGGTGGCGGGCCTCGCGGGGGCTGATCCCGAAGAACTCGGCGTCGAAGTCAAGGACTTCATCAAGGAAGCCACCGCGCTGCGGCAGTCCGTCCCAGGCGTCGGCGAAGGGCCCCTTACGATGCTCGGGCATGGGCCGTACGGCGTCGCGGCCCTCGGCAAGCGCGGCCCAGTATCCGTCGAGATCCTCGATGCCGCCAGGCAGCCGGAGTCCCGCCCCGATGATCGCGACAGGCTGGTTGCCATGCCGTTCGCCGAGTTGCTGACGAAGGCTCCGGATGGTGTCCATGGCCCGGGTAAGGGGCGTCTGCTTGCCTCCTCCGGAGGCGCTTTTTTCAGGCATCGGGGTTCCTTGCGGTTGTGACGGGGCGGGGATCGAGGGGCGGCCGAACGGAGCGGCGGTCACTGCTTCTCCACAGCGGCGTCGGTGATCTGATCGGCCAGGGCCTTCGACAGGGTGCGGAGAGTGCCGTAGGTCCACAGCAAGGTGGGCGATAGGCGCATGCCGAAGGCGGCCTCCAGCCGGTTGCGGAGTTCCAGGCTCATCAGCGAGTCCAAGCCGAGGGAATCGAACAGGGCGTCGCGGTCGAGGCGTTCAGGGGCAAGGCGAAGCACCCGGGCGGCCAGTTCGCGGACCTTGTCCTCGGCCAGGGCGGGCCTGTCCTTCTCGGGAGCCTGGTGCAGTGCGGTCAGGAACGCGCTGCCGGTAGCGACGGCGGCGCCGTCCCGCAGCCCGGCGTACAGCTCCCGCCAGGCGCTGAGCGCGGCGGTGTCGGGGGCGGCGTCGAACCAGCGCCGCAGGTCGATGGGGACATAGCCGAGCACGGCCCGGTCCTGGCCGAGCATCCGGACCAGGGCTGCCCAGGCCTCACCTACCGGAAAGCTCTCCATGCCGCGGTCGCCCAGGCGGGCGCCGGCCTGTTCACTTCGGGCGGCCAATCCGACGTCCGCGAACGGTCCCCATTGCACGCTGAGCGCGGGCAGGCCGCGTCGGCGGCGGAGTTCTGCGAAGGCGTCCAGGTAGGCGTTGGCGGCGGCGTAGGCGGCCTGTCCGGCGTTGCCGACCAGGGTGGCGGCCGAGGAGAACATGACGAAAAAGTCCAGCGGGTCCTGGGCGGTTGCAGCCTCTAGACTGCGCACGCCGTCCGCCTTGGGCCGGAGCACCCTGGCCAGCTGGCGGGGCGTGATCTGGCTGATGGTGGCGTCGTCGACCACACCGGCGGCGTGCACCACACCGCGCAGCGGGGGCAGTCCGCGGTCCCGTAGCCCGTCCAGGGCCTGGCGCAGACCAGCCCGGTCGGCGACGTCGCAGCGCAGCACCTCGATGGTGGTCCCGGCAGCGCGCAGGGAGTCCAGTTGGGCGGCGGTCTCCTTGGAGGGTGCAGACCGGCCCGCCAGGACGAGGGTCCCAGCGCCGAGTCCGGCCAGGAAGCCGGCGAGGGAGACACCGAGGGCGCCCAAGCCGCCGGTGATCAGGTAGGCGCCGTCAGCTCGGAACCGGCCGCCCGGCAACGGCTCCGGGGCAACGTGGCTCACCGCGCCGAGGTCTGTGAGGACCAGCCGAGCGCGGTCCGGGGCGTGGTCGAGCCGGATGGTGGTCCCGGTGGTGGTGCTGCACTCGTGCCGGGTTACAGGCAAACCTGTGAACCGGCCGTCGGCGACCAGGTCCCACACCTCGACCAGCAGGGTGGCGAAGACCTCGGGCCGGTTCCGCAGGAGTCCATCGAGGTCCACCGAACCAAAGGTCGCCCCGACGGGTACGGGATGCTGTCCCAGGGCCGGGCCGGGGGCGTCAGCCCCGGTGGCATCCTCGACGAAGCGGCCGTCGGGCGCCAGGAGTTCCCAGACCTGGTGGGCCGCTGCGCCGGTGCGGGGGCCGAGAGCCACATCGGCCCCGAGGCCGCCGGTTGCTGCGCGTACCGCGTCGGTCCAGTCAGGATCCGCAGGGTCGAGGACCTGTTCAGCGCCGGCATCGAGGAGCGCAGCGGCCTCTTCGGCGGCGGCTGCTCCGACGACCAGGACACGGGCGTCCAGGACGCCGGCGGCCTGGACCGCAGCCAGGGCTTCCGGCAGGGTCGGCGTGTGGATCAGCACGGTGTCGCCTGCCACCACGCGGCCGGTTCGGGTCAGCGCGTACCAGGCGGCGGCTGCCGGGAGGACCAAGGCGGCGGCCGCGGCGTCGTCCAGTGGGCCCGGGACCCGTACCACGTGTGCCGCGTTGGCCAGGACCTGTCCGGCCAGGGCCCCCGGGACCACCGCGACCACCCGGTCGCCGGGGTGCAGGCCGGTCACCCCGGCACCCACGTTGGTGATCCGGCCGGCGCATGCGCGGCCGAGCGATGGCACGGCCCCGGCCTGTCCGGTACGCAGGGCGGCCAGGTCCCGGAGGTCGGCCGGGGACACCACGGCAGCGCTGGTCTCGATGAGCACCTCACCGGTCCGGGGCGTGGGCAGGGTGAGAGGCAGGAATTCGGCGCTGTCGTCGGCTCCGGTGCGGGCAACGCCAAGCCGGAAGGGCTGCTTGACGGTCCGCCAGGGGCGGGCGGCCAGGTCGCCATTGTCGTCGCCGCGGACGATCCTGGCAGCCAGACGGCTGCCGCGTCGCAGTGCGAGCTGGTCGTCAGTGTCCTCTTCGAGGAGGACGGCGGCGCACTCCGCGGTCCAGTCGGGGTGCGAGGCGTCCACGTCCACGAGTCGGGGCCGCAGTTCCGGGTGCTCCCGCTGGAGCACCCGGCCGTAGCCCCAGTAGATAGCGGCGCCGGGGTCGGAGGTGTCGTCGGCCGCGGCACTCTGCGCTCGGTCGGTGAGGATCACGAGGCGGGGCAGCGCGGGAAGGGCAGCGCAGGCCCGGACCACCGCGGTGAGGTGAGCCAGGCCGCGCTGTTGGGCGTCCGGGCCGACACAGGCACGGGGTGCAAAGAAGACGACACCAGCCAGGTCCGCGGCGGCCTGGCCCAGCGGGAGGTCGGTACCTGCACCAGTGTGCTCGGCGTCAACACCGGCCTCGGCCAAAGCCTCGACGAGGGTGTCGGCGCTGCTCCCGGTGCCGCCGCAGACAATCCACCGGCCCGTGGCCGCGGCGGTGCCGGGGTCGGATCCGTCGTCCCCGGCTGTCTCCTCGGGGGTAACGTCGGCCCAGTGAATCTGGTGCAGCCGCTCCGCGCCGGGATCGGTGCCCCGGCCGGTGGGCAGCGGCCGGAGTTCCAGGCCTTCCAGTACCAGCAAGGGCCGTCGACTGGCATCGAAGATTCGGATGCTGAGAGTGCCGTCGGAGGCCCGCACGGCGTGAGACCAGAGCGCGGTGGCAGGTTCGTCCCCGGAGGGCAGCACCCGGATCGCCCTTACGGAGGTGGGCATCAGCGCCTCGCCCCCGTCGTCGAGGGCAAGAGCCACCTGGAGGGCGGCGTCCCAGAGGGCGGGGTGCGGGACCCGGGGCCGGGCCCCGGCCCACAGCTCCTCGGCTAGGCGGATCTCACCGAGTACCTGGGTGCCCGAGGGGTGCTGGCGGAGAGAGTGCACGCCCTGGAAGGCGGGCCCGTATATCTGTCCGCGGGCGGTGCACTGGCGGTAGAACTCTTCCGGGTCGACGTTCAGTCCGGCCCCGTCGGTCCGGTCGCCCCAGTCGGGGAAGGCCGGCGGGACGGCGGCCGACCCGCCGGTCGACTCGGCGCGGGCGGTGGCGACGACGTCCCACTCCTCGGCGCCCACAGGCAAGGACAGCAGCCGGAACTCACCGCCGTTTGTGGTGTCCTGCCATTCGGCGGTGAGCCGCACCGGCTCCTCGCCTACGGTCACCTCCCGAGTGAAGGTGACGTTCTCCAGCAGGGTGGGGAGCCCGCCGGTGCGGGCCTGAGCGGTGTGCAGAGCGACCGCGAGCATGCCGGCGCCGGGCAGGAGCGCGGTGTCGTACAGCTTGTGGTCGGCCAGCCACGGCAGCGCGGCAGTAGTCAGTTCGATGGCACCCTGCCAGGCCCCGGGACGGCCGGGTGCCGGGGAAAGCGTTGCTTCAAAGCCCTGGGCGGCGCCGGCGGAGCGGTGGCTCTCGGCGGGCCAGAAGCTCTGGCGTTCCATCGGGTAGCCGGGAACGGGGAAACGGCTGTCCAGAGGCAGTGCGGCAAAGGGCTCCAGGCCGGCGGTGTACGCGCGGGCTAGGGCTTCGGCCATGTCTCGGGCGCTGCCCTGGCCGCGGCGCAGGGTGGTGAGCAGGGCGAGGTTCTCCTCGCGTCCTGCCGCCTGCTGCTCAAGGGCGGGCTGCAGCACGGGGTGCGGGCTGATTTCGACCACATGTGTGAAGCCTTCGTCGAAGAGACGCGCCATGGCGGAGACCAGTTCGATGGGCTCGCACAGGTTCCGGACCCAGTAGCCGGGTCCGAGTGCGCTGCCGTCGACCAGAGCGGCGTCGACGGTCGACATGACCGCGACGTCGCCGTCAACCGGCCGGATTGCGGCGATGGCGGCTGTGAGGTCATCGCTCAGCTCGGCCATCCCCGCGCTGTGGGAGGCGTAGTCGATGTTGACGAGGGCACAGTACGTGCCGTCAGCCTCCAGCAGTTCCTTGAGGGCGAGGATGTACTCTGAATCCCCGGACAAGACACAAGAGTTCGGGCCATTGTGGGCAGCGAACGAGACGCTGTCTTCGAAGCCCTCCATGGCACGGACGGCGGCTTCTCGGTCTAGGTCGACGGCGAGCATCAGACCGCGCCCGGAGACCCTTTCGGTGATGAGGACACCGCGCCGGGCGAGGATCATTGCGGCGTCGTCGTAGGAGAGGGATCCGGCAAAGGTGGCCGCGGTGATTTCGCCCTGGCTGGTGCCCAGAACCACGTCGGGGGTGATCCCCGAGGCACGCCACAGTTCGGCCAAGCCGAGGGACATCGCCCATAGGACCGGCTGCAGGATGTCGGTGCGCTCGGTCCAGGTGTCGGCGATGCCGAGACCGGATGCAGCACTCTCTGCCGCCTCGTGCGGGGCGAAGATGTCGATCAGGTCCCAGTCGGTGTACGGGGCGAGGGCCTTGGCGCAGCGGTCGACGACGGAGGCGAAGAGGGTGCTGTCGCGGTAGAGCTCCACGCCCATCTCGCGCCACTGCGAGCCTTGGCCGGGGAAGACGAACACGGTGCGGCCGTGCGGCACCGCGCGCCCGATGTGCGGGGTGGGGGTGTCAGGGACCTCAGCGGTACCGTCGTCCTGGTGTGGTTGGTCGGCGGTGAGAGTGGTGAGGGCCGTGTCGGCCTGCGCGAGGTCGTCGACGACGAACGCGGCCCGCTCGGGGAAGTGGTCGCGGCGGCGTCCCAGGGTGCCGGCCAGGTCCTCGACAGTGCCGGCGGGGCTGGCTGCGGCGAGCGCGTCCTGGAGCTGGGCGGCGCGCGTGGCGAGGACGTCGGTCCGGTGCGCCGAGAGGGTCACTACGGGGGGGAGCCCGGTTGTAGCGGCCCTGCGGGGGCGGGCCGTGCTGTCGGCAGCCGTGATGTCCTCTGGTGGGGAGGCAACGATGACGTGGGCGTTGGTGCCACCCCAGCCGAAGGAGTTCACCCCGAGGTAGACGGGGCCCGCGGCCGGCAGGGCGAGCGGTTCGCGCACCACGCTCAGGTTGAGCGCGTCAAAGGGGATGTTGGGGTTGAGCTCCTCGGCGTGCAGGGTCGGCGGCACCATTCGATGACGCAGCGAGAGCAGCACCTTGATGAGTCCGGCGAGCCCCGAACTCCCTTCCAGGTGACCGATGTTTGTCTTGATCGACCCGATCGGCAGCGGCTCCCCGGCTGGGCGGGAGTGGCCCAGGACGGTGCCGAGGGCTCCTGCCTCGGTCGGGTCGCCTCGCTTGGTGCCGGTGCCGTGGGCTTCCACGTACGACAGGGCGGCGGCGGGCACAGTTCCATGGTCGTAGCTGCGGCGGAGCAGGTCTTCTTGGCCCTCCTGGCTGGGGCTGACCAGGCTGCCGCCGCCGCCGTCGTTGTTGGTAAGGGTGCTGACCAGGACTCCGTGGACGCGGTCGCCATCGCGCAGGGCATGGGCGAGGGTCTTGAGATAGACGGCGGCGACACCCTCGCCGCGGACGAAGCCGTTTGCGGACTTGGCAAAGGAGGCACACCGGCCGTCCGGGGAGAGCCCACCGAAATGGGTCAGGCCGATCGTGACATGCGGGTGCATCATCAGGTTGGTGCTGCCGACAAGGGCGGCGTCGATGTCCCCGCTGCGCAGGGCGCGGGCGGCGAGGTCGAGGCCGACCAGGCCCGAGGAGCAGCCGGTGTCGACGGCAAGGCTCGGACCCCGCAACTTCATGAAGTACGAGAGGCGATTGGCGAGGATGTCCCGGCCGGTGCCGACCAGGGTGTGCGAGGTGTGGCCGGCGCCGCGTGCCTTGCGAAGCAGCTCGTAGTCGTGCCAGACGGTGGCGACGTAGACGCCGGTACGGCTGCCGGCCAGGTCCGAGGCCCGCTGGCCGGCGTCCTCCAGGGCCTGCCAACCCACCTCCAGCAGCAGCCGCTGCTGCGGGTCCATGGCGGCTGCCTCGCGCGGGGAGACCCCGAAGAAGCCGGCGTCGAAGAGGTCGATGTCTTCCAAGAAGCCGCCGAGGGCGGGGATGCGCAGCTTGGGGTCGAGCTGGACCGCGGTGTCCCAGCGGTCGGCGGGAACGGGACGGATAGCTTCGCGGCCGTCTATCAGGAGCTGCCAAAGGCTGTCGGTGTCCGGGGCTCCGGGGAAACGGCCCGCCATGCCGACGACGGCGATCGGTTCCTTGGGATCGGGTGTGGAATGTGCGTTCATTCGCTGCCTTTTCCTCCTGGAGGGATGGACCGGGTCCAGGCCGCACCATGCGTGCCATGAGGGGCTGTGACGTTGCACGCCGTGCTGCCCGGATGGGTCCGGCGTCTTCGGGCGCGGACCTCGACAGTCCCCGGGGGCACCGGATATCCGCGCTTCGCCTGGTTCCAGGCTAGGAATCGGGCCGTTGCGGGGAAACCCCCTGCTCCACCGGGCCGGGCGTTTCCCCGCATCCCCCTGTCGGGGGCATAGGGGTTGGGCTACAGGCCCGCGCGGAGCCTCATCCGGACGAGCCCCTTGCTGGCGTTGATCATGCGGGGGCCGAGCTCCGGCGGCGCGTCCTTGCGGCACCACCTGGCGTTCATCGCCATCTTGGCCGGGGACATCGCGAAGCAGCGGGTGTCGCGCTCGCCGAATCGGAAGGCGGGTGCGATGAAGTCGGCGTTCCTGATGTGCGCCAGGATCTTGCGGGCTGCGTCTCCGGGCTGCTCCGTGCCTGCCTCGACCGCTTGGCACAGCTCCCGGGTCAAGTGGCCCATCCGGTTGAATCCGGCGCTGACCGGGAGCGGGGAGCCGGGGGCGCCGTGCTCTTCCAGCTCGCGGAAGACCGCGTCGTCCCCGGTGCGTTCGAACCGGTAGTAGGTGTCCTCCAGCATGACGTTGCCCAGCATGGTGCCGAGCATCCAGGTGCGGTTCACCGCGTTCCACAGCTCGTAGTTGCCGAATCCGACGAAGGAGCTGTAGACGATGTCGTCGTGGAAGTCGAACAGGCCCTGCTGGAGCTCCTCCAGGTAGCCGAATCGCTCCATCGACCAGTCGCCGTCCTTGGCAGCCTGAATGATGCGCCAGCCGAGGGCGTTGACGAGTTCCATGGTGTTCGTCAGGCCGCGCGAGTAGAGCGCGTCGATGAATCCGGCCGCGTGCGAGGTGAGGCAGAACCGCTCGCCGACGACCTGCTTGGCGGAGTACTGGAGGCGGCCGGTGGACACCCACGGCCGGATCGCCTTGGCGTTGCGGAACTGGTGGGCAATCTCAGGGAAGCGGGTGAGGAAGTCGTCGAACTCCTGCTGCGGGCTCCGATCATCCTTCGGGAAGTGGCGCGGGTCCAGGGTGAGCCCCACACTGCACAGTGGGTTCAGAGACTTAGCGTTGTTGTCGAACGGGATGACCCACAGCCAGCCGCCGTCGAAGACGTGGTGAAGCGTGCCGTGGTGCCAGGGGTTGGGCTGGTCGTGCCGGGCTGCTGCAGGCGACTTGTCGAACGCCTCCACTCCCACCATGTGGGTGAACAAGCAGCGGGAGTGGGTGCGGGCGCGGGTGGGGGTCTCGCGCAGTGAGAACTTCTCAGCGAGCGGTGAACGGAAACCGCTGCCGTCCACCACGTAGCTGGCGCGGAACTCCTCGCCACTGTCGGTGCGCAAAACCGCGCCGGTGTCCGGATCGGTCTCGATGTCGACGATCCTGGTGTTCAGCCGCGGGCGCGCGCCGTACTTGACGGCCACGTGGAAGAGGTACGCGTCGACGTCCTGCCGGAACAGGTGAGTCTCGGTGCGCAGCACGGAGGGGACCACGAGCTGGTTGATCTCGCGCGGGTCCTGCATCCGGCCTTCGCGGTGGTAGACGAAGCCGAAGTTCTGCTTCTGCCCGCAGTTGCGCGAGACGTTCTCGCAGATGCCCTTGAAGCTGGAGAGGGCGCGCAGTTCCGGTACCCGGTAGCGGTCGGCGATCAGTCGGGTCATGCCGGAGGTGTAGGGGATGGTCGACTCGCCGACCGCAAACCGGGGGTGGGTTCCTGCGTCAAGGAGCAGCACCTTGACGCCGTTCCGCGCCAGGACCGCGCCCAGCATGCCCCCGGCCATGCCGCTGCCAAGGATCGCCACATCGTATTGATCAGTACGCTTCATCGTGTTCCTGACTCTCCTCGTGAGGTGGTGGGTGGCGGGTCAGCCGTTTTTCTGAGACTCGGTTCGGCCTCAGGCCCTGGGAGCCGGACTCACTCACCCGCGGCACGGGGCAGGTCACCCCGGGTCCGGACGCCGAGCTTGCGGAAGATCCGGGTCAAGTGCTGTTCGACCGTGCTGACGGTGACGTTGAGCTGTCCGGAGATCTCCTTGTTGGTGAGTCCCGCGGAGGCCAGCTCGACCACCCGCCGTTCGGCAGGGCTGAGTAGTTCCAGGGTTTCCCCGCGCACCGCCGCGGGGGCACCGATCGACGGGACGGAGACGGCGGACCCGGAGACACCGGCCGAGCCGGCCCCGGGCCGGCAGGCGGGCAGCGGGAAACCACACGCTTCGGCCAGTCTGGCGGCCCGGCCGAAGAGCGTGTCGGATGAGGAGACCCGGCCGGATCGGAGGTCGGCCGTCCCCAGTTCAACGAGGGCGCCGGCTAATTGCAGCTGGTCTCCGGACTCATCCAGCACCGCCACCGCGCTGCGCAGCAGCGTGCCGCGCTGAGACGGGCGGCTTGCAGCGGCGAGCGCCCGCAGCGAGATGCCGCGGGTACGGGTAAAGGCCTCGCCCGCCAGGACCAACTGTTCCCGGGCGAGTTCGTGGGCGCGGCCGGTGGACGCGAGGGCGAGGTGGGCGCGAGCGGCGCCGGAGCGCCACGGTATAAGTGAGGGCTGGTCCAGTCCCCATCCCCGCATCAAAGCACCGCAGTTGGTGAAGTCGTCGAGGGCGGCTTGGGGCTGTCCGGCGGCGAGGAAGTGGGAGCCGCGCGCGTGCAGGTAGTACAGACCGAAGCGGCTGCTGAAGAGTCCTTCAGGAAGTGGGACCTCGAGGAGTTCTGCCGCGGCCTCGCGGGCGCCGAGGTCGGTGTTGGCCTGGATCAGGTTCGCAAGTGGTCCCCCGATGCAGACACCCCAGCTCTCCGCGGGCACCTGGGCGAGCGCAACCTTGGCCAGCCGGCGGGCGTCCAGCGGGCGGCCCTGACGCAGCGCGATTCCGGCCCGCAGCGAGGAGAACTCGGCAATCCACAGGGGGACTCGCCTGCTGTGCGCCTCGGAGAGCCAATGATCGCACCAGTACGCGGCCGCCTCAGTGCGGTCCGCGAACAGCAGGGTGGACACAGCGCAGGTTAGCCACTCGTGAGTATTCCTACCCAACCGCATTACCCGCATGGCGCCCTCGGCGGCGGCGACAGGCTCCGGGGTGGGCCCGTGGCGCAATACGTCGGACAACGCGGCAGCACCCCGACTGCGCGGGTCCCCGGCGAAAGCGGTGTGTCGGGACGGGCCCGCCTCGGCGATGCTGTGTGGCACCAACCCGGGATAGGTGACGGATAGCAGCTCACGAGTGGCGCGGGCCTCGGCGGCGGCGAGTGGGTCTGCAGAGCCGCCGTTCCGGCGCGTCATTCGTTCGATGGCGTCGGCGGCCTCATCGTATCGGCCGTGCCACAGCAGGTACTTGGCGAGCATGACGGCGTGCTGGGCGGGTAGCCGGCCGTCGCGTAAGGCGTCGGCGAGCTCGACGAGGTGACGGGCGCCCATGCTGGGGTCAAGCATCCAGGCGGCACCGGCCAGCAGGGCCTTGAGACGGAGCCGCTCGCCCTGGTCGCGACAATGCCGCAGCGCGGTATCGAGGCATGGCCGGGCGAGGGCCGGGCGCCCTGCCGCAAGGTGCCGTTCGGCAGCCTCCCGCAGTTCGGCCACAGCCCACGGGGCGTCCGCCCGGTCGGCGGCGACGAGGTGGCGGGCAACCCCAACGGCGGGCGCACCTTCCTCGTACAGCAGCTCGGCAGCCCGGCGGTGTAGCACGGCGAGCTCCTCGCCGGTGCATCCAGCCAAGGCGCCATCGCAGACAGCGGTGTGCCGAGGGCGCCCATCGGCGAGCAGCCCGGCGTTGTCGAGGGCCCGCAGACCGCGGGCGAGGACGGCGTCCTCGACTTCCGCGAGGCGGGCCACTGTCTGCGGTCCCGGGCTGTCCTTGTGTAAGACCGCCAGGGCCTGGGCGATGTGCAGTAGAGCGGGCCAGCCGCGGTGCAGGCAGCCGGTGGCGGCGTCCAGGAAGGCCTCTCCCGGGTCGAGCCGGGGGGCTGGACTGTTCGCCGTATGCCGGCCGTCCTCAGCGAGTGCCTCCACCAGCAGCGGGTTCCCACCACTCACGGCATGGCATCCGGGGGCCAGCAGCCGGGCCGGGCCAGAGCCGAACTGGGTGGTGAGGAGCGCGGCAACCCCCTCGGTGGACAGCCGACCGAGGGTGAACGGCCGATGGCCCGGCAGGCGGCGGAGCGCGGCGTGCAGCCTCGGGTCGGCGGTGCGGGACAAGGAGCACTCGGTCATGATGAGCGCGAGCGGCGCGGTGGGCAGCCGCCGGAGCATCAAGAGGATCCCGTGAAGGGACAGCTCGTCCATGAATTGCACGTCGTCCACGCAAAGCATCAGCGGGATCCGGCGGGCCTGCTCCTCCACCACAGTGCAGAGCCGCTGCAGGGCGTGGGATTCCTCGGGGTCGAGGGCCGAGGGCCCCAGCCGGGTGACGATGCTGCCGACCGGGCCTGCCGCGCCGAGGCTCTCGTGGTCGCTCTGGCCGGCCAGTGCTGCCAGCGCGGCTCGGTCGGCCGGGTCATGTGGGATGTCACGAAGCAATTGGCCCAGAACGGCGCCAGGGGTGCGGCGTTCGGCGAGCGAGCCGCCGGCGTTCAGCACCTGGAAGCCGAACTCCTGTGCGGCGGTTGCGAGCTCGGCGAGCAGGGCGGTCTTGCCACAGCCGATCCCGCCGGTTATAAGGGCCGCCTGGCCCTCTCCGCGAGAGCTGCGCACGATCATGTCGGTGAGTACGGTCAGCTCCTGGTCCCGTTCGACCAAGCGCATGGTGGATGTCCCCTTCCGTGCTGTCCGTTGCGCGCGTCGCCCGAGGGGGCCCGCTCCGGCTCCGGTGTAAAGACCCCCGGGCCGTGATCTCGTCGGGCGGGCCGGTTCCCGTCAGGGGGAGGCGGCGCCGACGTGGTCCCGGGCGATGCTGTCGTCAGGCGCGGCGTGGAGCCGTGCCCCCTGGATCCGGGTCAGCAGCGGACCAGTCATCACCGTGGTCACCATTGCCATCACGACCATCAGCGAGTACAGCTGGCCGTCCAGCAGTCCAAGTTTGAGGCCGACTCCGAGAATCACCAGTTCAGTCAGTCCTCTGGTGTTCATCAGCGCGGCCAGCGAGGCGGCGGACCTAGGGTGCAGCTTCTGCGAGCGGGCGCCGAGGTAGGTGCCGCCGAATTTGCCGATGACGGCCACTACGAGGATCAGGGAGAGGTCCAGCAGCCCGGACAGGCCGATTCCGCCGAGATCCACCTGAAAGCCGGCGACCACGAAGTACATGGGCAGCAGGATGGCGGTGAGGTGGCTGGTGCGGTCGTGGATGTCAGCGCGCAGGGCCTGCGCGCCTTCCCTGGGTATGACCAGACCGAAGAGGAAGCCGCCGAAGATGTGGTGCATGCCCATGGCCTCGGTGGCGGCGGCGGAGAGTAGGGCCCCGATCAGCACCACGGCGAACTTGAGCGGGCCGGCGTGGGCAGCCGTGTTACTGGACACCAGGAAGCGGCGCATCAGGGGGCGTACGACCAGGAGCATGCAGGCCAGGTAGGGCAGGGTGAACAGGACGAGCCAGTGCCGCCCGTCGGCGCCGACCGAGGCATTCACCCCGGCAAGTGTGGCCCAGGCCGCGACGTCGACGAACGCGGCCGTGGCCAGGGCGATGCCGCCGACGGCGGTGCGGCTCAGTCCGCGGTCGGTGAGGATGCGGGCCAGCACCGGGAAGGCGGTCACCGAGACGGCTAGGCCAATGAAGACGACGAAAGCTCCGTGGTTGGCGGAGTCGTGCCGGGGGAGTAGGGCGAAAGCCAGACCGATCCCGAGCAGGAAAGGGACAGCAGTGGATCCGACGGCGGCGGCGACGGCGACCCGCCCGTTGCCGCGCATCGTGCTGCCCTCGATTTCCAGGCCCACGGTGAACATGAACAAGGCGACACCCAGGTTTGCGACCCCGGCCAGCATGGGCCGGACCTCGTCGGGGAAGAGGGCCTCGCTGAGCGCGCCGTCGAGCAGGGTGGGACCGAGCAGCACGCCACCGAGGATCTCGCCGATGACGGGCGGCTGATTGATCCGGGTTGCGAGGTAGCCCAGTCCCCGCGCCATGATCAGGACGATTGCAATGTCGAGAAACAGAATCTGTATCTGATGGCTAGTCATTTCCCCCGTGCCTCGTCGATCGATTGCGGACGCGTCTGTGCTGTCACGCGGAGAGCCCTGTGGCGGCCGACGCGCGGTCGCGTCGGCTGCCACAGGGGGCTTCTAAGACTCGATGCCTTCAGGCGTTGTGACGTCCGAGATCAGGTCGTCGAGACTGATATGAAATAGCGGGTGGTTGCCGCTGAGACCGGAGATCAGCGTGACGAAGTCGTCGGCAGGCTTCCGCTCGTGCTCGGGGTCGATCATTTCCTGGGCGAGGCTGTGGTAGAACTCTTTGTACTTCGTGCGGTCGTAGAACCGCTCGACGAATTCCCTGATCTCGTCGAAGAATCCGGAATAGGCACTGGCGTAGCGGTCGAGCGCCTTGGTTTCGATTGCCGGGTGCTTGATGATCTGGTCGACGATGGAAGCGAGGGTACTGCCGGCCAGGGTGGCCAGGGCCACACCGGTGGAGAACAGCGGGTCGACAAAGGCGGCGGTGTCACCAACCAGCACCCAGCCGTCGCCATGGAACCGATCTGAGTGGTACGACCAGTCACGGGCCGTGCGGAAGCCGGCCGACTGACGGGCGTTGCGCAGCATGTGCTTGAGCTTGGTTGTGCGGTCGCGTTCGGCGTGGAAGAGGTCCTCAAGCGATTGGCCGGCTTCGCCCGCAGTGGCTGACCGGGTCACGTAGCCGACGCTGATGGTGCCCTTGTCGATCGGGATCGCCCAGAACCAGCCGTCGTCCAGGCCCTCGATCAGGATGTTGGTGTATTCATCGCCCGGCAGACGCTCGCAGTTGTCGTAGTAGGTCCAGACCGCGACGTTGCGGAGCTCGTCGTGCCACTTGACGTCGGTGTAGCGGCGGCTGAGCACCCGTGCCTGTCCGGAGGCGTCGACGACGAGGCCGGCCCGGACCTCGCGTATGCCGTCGAGTCCTCGTAGCGCGTAACGGACACCGACGACGCGACCGTTCTCTTCGATGGGCTCCTTGACGGTGGCGTCCTCGATGATGTGCGCGCCGAGTTCGCGAGCCCGGTCGAGGATCATGGCGTCCAGGTCGGCGCGGCGGGTGTGGAAGGCGTAGGGGTACTTGCCCTTCAGGAAGGCGAATTCCCACGGCACCTGGTTGTTGCCCCAGACCAGGCTTCCGCCGTACTTCCGCTCGAATCCACGCTGGTCCATCCGCTCGGTCAGCCCGAGTTCCTCCATTGGGCGCATGAATGCTGGGATGAGGGATTCGCCGACGTGGTAGCGCGGAAAACGCTCTCGGTCGAGTACGAGCACACGGTGTCCGCGCTTCGCGAGGAGACCGGCCGTCGTGGCTCCGGCCGGTCCTCCCCCGATGACGATGACGTCGTAGTCGGGGGAAATACCGTAAAGACTTGCCGACATTCGTTGACCTTCCTCTGGACCGATGCAGAAAGCTGGGCGAGGTTCGGGGGTTCGGGCCCGTTGTGTTTCGCCTCGTTAGTCTGCAAGGGCCTTCTGTAGAAGGTCTTCATCTCATCTGGACGTGCCCTGGTCGTCGGCTATGTGGCGGCAGGCAAGGTGGCGGAGGCGCCGATGGCGAGGTCCCACAGATTCTCCCGGGGCCGCCCGGTGGACGCCCAGGCGTCGCGGACCCGGGCCAGGGGTTCCAGCGGTGCCTCCGCGGACAGCAGAAAGGTTCCCCAGTGCATCGGGGCCATGATCCTGGCGCCCAGGTCCTCGCAGGCCTGCACGGCCTCCTCCGGGGAGGTGTGCACGGCGGCGAGCATCCAGCGTGGCTCGTAGGCGCCGATGGGAAGGATGGCCAGGTCGATGCCTGGGTACCGGGCACCGATCTCACTGAACCAGTGTCCATACCCAGTGTCGCCGGCGAAGTGAACGCGGCGGCCATCGGGCTCGGTCAGCATCCAGCCACCCCACAGACTGCGGCAGGTGTCAGTCAGCCCCCGCTTGCTCCAGTGGTGGGAGGGAACGAAGTCGAAGCGGACCGGGCCGATCGGTCCGGGCAGTTCCACAGCCTCCCACCAGTCGAGTTCAGTGACGTGAGTGAAGCCACGGCGGCGGAACCAGCCGCCGAGCCCGGCCGGGACGAGGAACGGGGTGCCCGGGGGCACCCGGTGCAGTGTGTTGCTGTCCAGATGGTCATAGTGGTTGTGGCTGATGACGATGGCGTCGATGTGCGGGACGTCTCGCCAGGCGACGCCGACCGGTGTGATCCGGGCGGGGGTGCCGACGATCCGCCGGGACCACACAGGGTCGGTGAGGATCGTCAGGCCGCCGAGGCGGACGATGCAGCTGGCATGCCCGGCCCAGGTGAATGCGAGGTCGCCAGGCCCCACGTCGGGTACCGGGCACGGATCCACGGGTAATTCGGGGACCTGGGCGAGAGCCTTCGCGGACGGTCGCAGCCGTTGTCCGCGCAGGGCGAGTCGGACGAAGTCGGTCACACCGGGCAGCGGGGAGGTGAGCCGGTCGGCGAAGGAGGTCGGCCAGCTGCGGATCTCCCCGGTCCGGCGCGGCGTGGACAGGGGCGGATGAGCGTTCGCGGTCATGGGAGGACTCCTTTCCCAGGGGCGCAGGACAGAGACCGCCCCCGGCCTGGGCTGGGGGCGGCTCCGGTAGTGCGTGACCGGGTGTTCAGGCGGTTGTGGTTCCCCGGACGAGCGCGCCGCCGAGAACCGCATCGATCATGTCTCGGATCTGTTCGTCAGCCAGTGGGCGACCGTGCCCGAGGAAGAGGCGCAGGATCACCACGCCGCCCAGCATGTCGACGATGCCGATCAGGTTGACGTCCTGCCGGACGAGGCCCTCTTCACGGCCCCGGACGAGGACAGCCTCGACCGCGTCGCGCCACGGGCAGACCCAGGTGTCCATGTGACTGGACGGGAAGTCAGGGTCGCTGACGGCCTGTGCGGCGAGATGAGGCAGGAGCCTTCCCTCGGGCGCGGTCAGTAGGCCGTCCCGAAGCCAGCAGGTCATGGCGAACAGGTCCTGGTGAAGGTCGCCGGTGGTCTCGACGTCGAAGTCGGCCATCAACGTGTCGAGCGCGCTGATGATCATTTCTTCCTTCGACCGCCACCGCCGGTAGACGGTGGCACGGCCCACTCCGGCCCGCCGGGCGACCTGGTCCATGGTCAGCCCCTGGAACCCGGATTCGCCCAGCAGTGTCACCGTAGCCCGGAGAATCGCAGTGTCCGCGTGGCGGCTACGAGGTCGCCCCACGGGACGGGTTGCGCTCTGTCGGCCTTCACGCGTCTCGTACATCCCGTCAGCCTCTCGGTATGCCCACCGTGGTAGACCAAGTACGTTCCGAACGACTCATCGTACGTGCTCTGCCGTGGAAGCGTAGGAGCCAGACGAATCGGCCTCCGCATGGGCGGGCCCGGGGTCGGCGCTCTTGGCGGGCATCCAGGCGAAAACCACCGCGGCCAGGGCGAACAGCACCACCGCGCCGCCGACCAAAGCCACGTCCATGCTGTCCACGTACGCTTGGCGGGCGGCCTCGGCGAGCCGTTCGCCCTTGGGGCCGATCATGTCCGCAACGTGCACGGCGGCGCCGACGGTGTCCTTGGCCGCATCGGCAGCCCCCTCGGGCAGGTTGCTGACGGCCGGTTCCATGTCGTCTCGGTAGGCCGTGCTCAGGACGCTGCCGAGCACCGCTACCCCGATGACACCGCCGACCTGCCGGAAGGCGCTGGTGGCGCCTGAGGCCTCACCGGACTTGTCGTCGGAGACAGTGGACAGGGCGGTGTGCATGGCGATGGCCAGGGTGAGTCCGATGCCGATGCCGAGCATCAGCTGGCAGGCGGCGACTTGGGTCTCACTGGAGTCGACGTTGGTGGTGGAGAAGATCAGTAGCCCGCCGGCCATCAGCAGCAGCCCGACCGTCACCGGACCGCGCGGCCCGACCCGCGGAGCGAGCCGCTCGGCGGTGCCCGCACCTACCATGACAGCGAGCACTACCGGCAGCATGCGCACGCCGGTCCCCAGCGAGGAGTTGCCGAGGACGGCCTGAAGGTAGGGGCTCAGCATGAAGAGGAAGCCGGTCATCGCGAAGTGCACGAGCAGCAGAGCCGCGATGGAGGCGCCGAAATGACGGTTTCCGAAGCTTCGCACGTTCAGCAGCGGGTGCGGGGTGCTCCGCTCGCGCAGCACGAAGAGGAAGAGGAGGACTACGCCGGCCGCGGAGCCGCCCAGGGTCTCGGCACTCAGCCAGCCCTCCTCTGGTGCCCGGGTCAGAGCGTAGGTGAGTGCACCGAGCCCGGCGACCGAAAGGGCCGCGCCCTGCCAGTCGAAGGTGTTCTCCCGTACGCCGCGGTGCTCGGGGAACAGCAGGAAGCCAGCCACCATGGCCACCACCAAGATCGGAATGTTGATCAGGAACACCGAACCCCACCAGAAGTGTTCCAGGAGCCAGCCGCCGGTCAACGGGCCGATGGGCAAGCCGAGAGCCACGCCTGCGGACCAGATGGCCAGGGCCCGGGCCCGCTCCTGCGGGGCGAATAGCACCGGCAGCATGGCCAGCGACACGGGTGTGACAATCGCCGCGCCGAGGCCCATCAGTGCCCGGCCGAGGATCAGTTCGCCGGAACTGTCGACCAGCGTCGCGTAGGCCGACGCGGCCCCGAAGACCGCCAGACCGACCAGCAGAAGGCGCTTGCGGCCCATTCGGTCGGCGAGGACACCGAACGGCAGCATCAGACTCGCGAATACCAGCAGGTAGGCGTTGTGGAACCACTGGAGATCGGAATTGGACGCGCCTAACGCATCGACGAGCTCGGGCATCGCGACATAGAGGATGGTTGCGTCCAGGCCGTTGACCAGCACGCACATCACGAGGACGGCAAGTGCCCACCAGCGCTTCGGGCTACTCCAGACCGCGGATGCGGACATGGGTCTCCCCCTTTCCAGAATTTTGATACGAGACTGCCTCGTATCAAAGCACTGGCGCCACAGTCCCGCACCCCCTAGGACCCCGATAGGGGGGCGGTTTCAGCCTCTCGGGTGACTGCAGGGCGCACGGCTTGTCCCGCACACCAGACAGCCCGGCCCGCACCGAGCGGGCCGGGCGGCATTACCTCCGGGCGCCAGAGCAATACCTCACGGGCCGTCAACCGGTATGCAGTTCCCCATAGGCGGGCGGAGAAGCTGCCCGCAGCGGGCGCTTCGCCGTAGGCGCGCCGGGCTTGTGCTGCGCTTCCGCCATCTCCTTGGCGTAGGCCATGATCAGCTCGCAGATCCGGTAGTTGCCCGAGCCGGTTCGCTCCAGCAGTCCGAAGTCCGCCAGCAACTCCAGATGACCTATCATCTCGGAGCCCTCTGGGCACGGTGCACCGCCCGGCTCCGGCAGTCCGATGGCCTCCAGGTCGACCACACTCAGCAGCCGGAACAGCCGCGCGGTCTTCTCCGGCAGGCTGCGGTAGCTCGCCCTGAGCGCCGCCCGGGCGCTCAACTCCCTGTCCCCTGCCACCGCCAGCAGGTTGAGCCGGGCGGTCGGGTCCTCATACAAGGTGGCGAGCCGCTCTGGGGAGGTGTAGGGGTCCTCGAGCAGCGTGGCCGCGGTGATGCGGATGCCCAAGGGGATGTAGGCACACAGCTCAACAAGTCGGTGGACGGCCTTGCGGCTCCCCTGCGCCGCCTTCTCGCCCAGCAGTCGCAATAGCAGGTCCGCCGCGGTCTCTGAGTCCAACGGCTTGAGGTTGATCCGGTGCGCGCCATAGCGGGCCACGAGCCCGCGCTGCGGCCGACGCCCCGTGACGATTACGCAGGTAGTGCCCTGCGGGATCAGTGTCCGGATCTGATCCACGTCGAGGACATCGTCCAGCACCACCAGCATCCTCTTGCCGTGCATCAGGCTCCGGTAGAGCACCACTCGCCCTTCCAGGTCGGCCGAAAGGGAGGATGTCGGGACGCCGAGGCTCTGCAGCAGCCGGGCCAGCCCCTCGAGCGGCGTCAGCGGGTGCTCGCCGGCCCCACCAAAATCCACGTACAGCTGTCCGTCTGGGAATCGGTCCAGTGACTCGTGTGCCAGCTCTAGGGCGAGCGCGCTCTTGCCCACGCCCGGCGGGCCGTCGATCGTGATGATCGGGGTAGCTCGACCGCGTTCCGGGGCACCCTGTTTCAGCAGCTCGCGCATGCGCAGGAGTTCGGCCTGGCGCCCGACGAACACGTGTGCTCGAGAAGGGAGTTGGCGAGGCGGGGCGGGTTCTGGCGCGGCTGACGGATAGCCGGCCGCGCCGACCTGCCGCCGACCCGCTGTCAGGGCCTCCGACGAGGCCGAGGCACCTTCCTTGTCCACGGTTCCGGAGAGGATCTGCTGGTGCAGGCTGCGCAGTTCGGCCCCTGGCTCGATGCCGAGCTCCTCACTGAGAAGGGTGCGGGCCTCGTTGTAGGCTTGGAGGGCGTGCGCCTGCCGGCCGCATCGGTAGAGGGCGAGCATCAGCAGGCAACGCAGCTTCTCCCGAAGCGGCTCCTGGGCGATGGCCTCGCCGGTCACCACGATGGCCTCCTCGCAACGGCCCGCGACGATCATCCCGGCGATCCAGTCCTCTGCGGCGGAAAACCGCATCTCGCGCAGCCGGTTTTGCTCCAGTGCCGCGAAGGGCCCGGGCACCCCGGCGAGCGCCTCCCCCCGCCATAGGCCGAGGGCCTTGCCCAGGCGGCCGAAAGAGGCTTCCGACTGCCCGTCGGCAGCCATCCACCTGGCCTCGTCGCAGTGACGGGCAAATAGCGCGGCGTCAACCGATTCCAGGGGCAGACGCAGTTCATACCCACCAGCCGCGGACAGCAGCAGCCCACCGGATTCTCGGCCTCGGCGGTCGGGATCGAGTACCCGCCGCAGGCCCGCGATGTAGGTGTGCACTCCGTTGAGCGCCGTGTCGGGGGCTTCGGGCCCCCACAACGCGTCGATGATCTGCCCGCGGCTCACCACGGTTTCCCGGTGAGTAGCCAGCAGCGCGAGTAGCGCCTTCTGCTTGGGCGGTCCGATGGCCAGCTCTTTATCTTCTCGCCAAAGTCTAAGCGGTCCGAGCAGTTGGACGTATAACTCGTTGGGTGCGGCTGACATGAGAACATCCCCCCTGACATGTTCCATACGTGTGGTCCTGCAAAGGATTGCTGGCCGTTGGCTCGGCATGACTCGCCCCCTGGCGAACGCGGTCCGCGTTCGACGCCCGGCACGACTCACCTCTCATACGTGCTACAGCCACGCTGTAGGCTCTCCTCCCCTCTCGCCCGTTGCGGCGCCAGCGTGCTACACGCGACTTTTGGTGGCGTCTTCAACGGGCCGAGAACCCTGCGCCTCGCTTCCACGACTCCGTAGCGCTGGACATTGCTGATTCCGGTCGCAAGGACCGGCGAGCCCACAGCTAGATCATGGAACGTCCTGGTCGTGGGGCGCATCGCAGACACTGTGCCTGCTTGATTCCCCATCTGCAACGACCTGGATACATCGTGTCACGGAGTATTCTCGGCGCGCTCGCTGGTGGGTACACATTGCCAAGAAAGCGGAGGCGCGTTGCTCACTCACGACGGCCGAGTGGACCGGGAACTGCAGCGCCTGCCGAGCATCACACGGACGCTATGACAATCTGGCCGATAATCACTGCTTCGAGTTCGAGATCAATCTCTCAACAGCGATGGCGGCGTGGTAGGCGGCAGCTACGATGAGGCCCCGACCCCTGCACGCCCCAGCCGGGGATCGTCCGCAGATCGGCGATTCGGCAGGGCAAGCGCCGCATGCCGGTTGCGATTGCGTGCGCCCTCCGCCAGGATCTCTGCCTGGCTGACGGCCTGGTCATCGATAGGGAACCGCTCTCGCTTCGCCTGCTTGTCATCACATCGCGGCTTCTTCGCCTTGAACCGTTCCATATCAGGCCCCCCTTGATGGTCGGTCACCAGCCTCCGACAGACGAAGGCGACGGCACAAGGGCGCCTCACGCCGCACCTCGGCGCGGTGAGCGGCGGTTCGGCCCGTGTCACGGCACTCTGCGTGAGGCGACCGGCATCGTCCTGGCGGAGGTCCGGGTCACCATCCCGCGTCGGCGGTCGCTGCCGATCGCACGCGCGGCCCGGCAACCACTGCAACCGCTTTGCGTTGCGCTTCTGACCTGCTGTGTCAGGCCAGACCCGACTTCCGGGTCCGGTGTTTCACCACCGCAGTGAGCCCCACACACGAGGCCCCGGGACCATCCGTATCCCGGGTGCCTCGCGCGGGTCCGGTTCAGCGGCAGGGAGGTGGCGGCGTCACGCCCATTCCATGCCCAGGTGGTGTAGCGCGTCGCTGTCCAGGAGCGGTGTTTGTGATGAGGAGAGGGCGGTCTGGCCTGGGCTGATCAGTTTGGTGTGCGGCTCTGGTCAGGCCGTGCGGGTGCCTCGGTGGCCGTGGCGATCATGGGGTGTCGGGTCGATGGTGGTCATCCGACGTGCGGCTTGGCCGCATCACCGCCATGACCTCAGAGGTCATCGACCCTCCGGGAGGCCCTGCGGCAAGGTGAGGGCAACGGATCCCGGGCCGGCGCACTCCGGCTCGGTATCCGCCCCTGACCAGCCGCATTCCGTTGAGGAGCGTGACCCGATGACCTTCGACTACAACGCCGCCGTCGCCCGCTACTTCGAGGCGTGGAACGCCACCGACGCCGACACCCTCGCCAAGACCGTCGCCGCCGCCTGGACCGAGGACGGCAGCTTCACCGACCCGCTGTCCGAGGCCCGTGGCCACGCGCAGCTCGCGGCCGTCATCTCCGGGATCCATGAGCAGTTCCCCGGCTACGAGATCCGCCACACCGGCACCGCCGACGGCCACCACGACATGGTCCGCTTCACCTGGGAGATGGTCTCCACCGCCGACGGTTCGGCACCGGTCGCCGGATCCGATGTGATCACCCTGGCCGAGGACGGCCGGATCCGCTCCGTCCTCGGCTTCTTCGACCGCGTCCCTACGGAGTGATGAGCTCTCCCAGGGCGGCGGCGGTCTCCCGGTCGGCCGGGATGAACGTCTCGATGGCCAGCTCGGAGACGGTCACATCCATGGGGGTGTTGAAGGTGGCGATGGTGGAGATGAAGGAGAGCACCCGGCCGCCGTGCTCGATCATCATCGGGAGGGCGAACGGCGTGTGGGACCCGGCCATGGCGCTCTCCCGGCCACCGCTCTCCGGCAGCGGATAGGCCGACACCTCCTCGTAGACCGCGCGCAGCGCGGGGGAGCGCATCAGCGAGAGCTGGCGGTCCATCTGGTCCAGCAAATGGGCACGCCACTCACGGAAGTTGCGGATACGGGGTGCCATGCCCTCCGGGTGGAGGGTGATGCGCATCGCGTTGAGCGGGGGAACCAGCAGATGCCTCGCGACGCCCTCCATCAGCATGGCGATCCCGCGGTTGGCCGCCTGCACCTCGTAGGTGCCGTTCATCACCAGCGCGGGATAGGGCTCATAGCCCGTCAGCAGCCGCTCCATCCCCTCGCGCAGCGTCCCCATCGACGGGTCGTCGACCGACCGCTCCGGATAGAGCGGGGCGTAACCCGCGGCCAGCAGCAGCGCGTTGCGCTCGCGCATCGGCACCTCGAGATGGTCGGCGAGCCGCAGCACCATCTCCTGGCTGGGCCGTGAGCGGCCGGTCTCGATGAAGCTGATGTGCCGGGAGGAGGAATCGGCGCGGAGCGCGAGCTCCAGTTGACTGATGCGTCGGCGGGTCCGCCATCCGCGCAGCAGCTCGCCCACCCCGGCCGACGTGGCAGTTGTCATGGAGCGAAGGTAACCGAACCCGGAGGACGCACGTGGCAGGGTGGGACGGGCCGACCCGTCACCGGGACGAGCCGGACCGTCACCCAGGACGAAGGGATCCGCCATGGCAGTCGAGCCGCTCGGCCAGCAGGAGATCGAGGACCGCCTCGAAGCGCTTCCCGGCTGGTCCTACGCCGACGACCTGCTCTCGCGCCGCTACGCCTTCGGCGGCCATCCGCAGGCGGCCGCACTGGTCGCGGAGATCGCCCGGATCCAGGAGGAGCTGGGCCACCACTCCGATCTGACGCTCGGCTACAACACGGTCGGCGTCACGGTGAACACCCACAGCGTGGGCGGCAAGGTGACCGAGCTGGACTTCGGGCTCGCGCGGCGGATCGAGGCTGCGGCCTCGGCGCACGGCGCACGCTCGGCGTGAGGTGACCAATCCGCTGCCCGGACGGCCCCGAATACCCGGTGGAAGGTACACCGGTGGCCGGTCGGTGCGATGAGGGCGCCGTCGGCCCTGCTTGCGGGAGGCAGACCGATGAGCGATATGGCCGCTGCCCTGGCCCCCTTCGCGGAACGCCTGCTCGGCGCCCCGCTCCCGGTGCGGCTGTGCGCCTGGGACGGCAGCGAGGCGGGGCCGCCGGGAGCGCCCCGGGTGCGGCTGCGCTCCCGCCGGGCACTGCGTCGGCTGCTGTGGCGGCCCACCGGATCCGGCCTGGCCGAGGCGTACATCAGCGGTGACCTCGATGTCGAGGGCGAACTCACCGAGGGCTTGCGCGCCTTGTGGCGCGCGGTGCGCGGTCGCCGCGCGCCCGGACCCGGACCCGTCCTGGCCACCCGCGCCAGGGCCGCCGCCACCGCCGCCCGGCTCGGCGCCCTCGGCCCCTGGCCACCCGCCCGCGCGGCCTCGGGGGGCTCGGACGCCACGGCGGAGTTCCACGAACGGCTGCTGGACCCGTCCATGGCCCTGTCCTGCGCCTACTGGACCCGCCAGGACCCCGCCTACCGGCTCGCCGACGCCCAGCGCGACAAGCTGGACGTCATCTGCCGCAAGCTGAACCTGCTGCCCGGGGCGCGGCTGCTGGACCTCGGCTGCGGCTGGGGAGCGCTCGCCCTGCACGCCGCCGACCGCTACGGCGCGCAGGTCACCGCCGTCACCACGGTCCGCGAGGAGCGCGACCTGCTGTCCGAGCGGGTCCGCGAACTCGGCCTGGACCACCTGATCGATGTCGAGCTGAGCGACTACCGCGCGCTGCGGGGCGGCCAGTACGAGGCCGTCGCCTGTGTCGAGGCGGGCGAGTACGTCGACGACGAGCAGTACCCGGACCTCGTGCGTACCCTGCACCGTATGCTGCGCCCCGGCGGCCGGGCCCTGGTCCAGCAGATCTCCCGCCCGTCCCCGGCGGCCGGCCCGGGGCCGTCGCTCACCGCGTACCTCGCCCCCCGGCTGCGGATCCGCCCGCTCGGCGAGACCATCGGCCTGCTGGAGGCGGCCGGACTCGAGATACGCGCCGCGGAGTCGCTGCGCGAGCACTACGTCCGCACGGTCACCGCCTGGCGCGCCACCCTGGAGGCGGGCTGGGACGACTTCCGCCGTCTGGTGGGTGAACGCACCGCCCGCACCTGGCGGTTGAGGCTCGCGGGTGCGGCTCTCGCCCTGGAGGAGGGCCGGATGGGTATCGACCAGATCCTCGCGGTCCGCCCCACGGACCGCGGCGCCAGCGGTATGCCGGTCACGCCGGAGGCGTGGTACCCGGCGGGCACGGCCGTCTGACCATCGTGGCCCGGCCCCGACAACCCTCAGTCCCGCCGCCGGGCCCGCCGGAAGCGGGCCAGGCCCGCTTCCAGGTCGACGATGGGGTCCGGGTAGTCCAGGCGGGAGCGTTCGTCCTCCGGCAGGCGCCAGGGCGTATGCACGCGCGGGCCGCGCACTCCGGCCAGTTCCGGGACCCAGCGGCGCACATACGCGCCGTCCGGGTCGAAACGCCTGGCTTGGGCGAGGGGGTTGAGGACGCGGTTGGGGCGGGTGTCGGTGCCGGTGCCCGCCACCCACTGCCAGTTGAGCTGGTTGTTCGCCATATCGCCGTCCACCAGCAGATCCAGGAAGTGCTGAGCGCCGATCCGCCAGTCCGTGTACAGCGTCTTGGTGAGGAAACTCGCCACCAGCAGCCGGGCCCGGTTGTGCATCCAACCCTCGTGGCCGAGCTGCCGCATCCCGGCGTCCACCAGCGGATAGC
Organism: Streptomyces coffeae; assembly: GCF_016741875.1. Classification (GTDB taxonomy): domain Bacteria; phylum Actinomycetota; class Actinomycetes; order Streptomycetales; family Streptomycetaceae; genus Streptomyces; species Streptomyces coffeae. The sequence continues at coordinate 41,627 of NZ_JAERRF010000023.1, forward strand.
CGGTGCGGCCCGCCTTCCAGGCGGCGATCTCCGCGTCATCGGCGCGCCACCGGTCGTGGCGGGCGCGGTAGTCGGTGTGCGCGGCGTCCGGGCGGGCGGCGAGCACCTGGTGGTGGAAGTCGCGCCAGGCGAGCTGACGGACGAACGCCTCGGCTCCCGCACCGCCCGACTCCCGTGCCCGGCACACCAGTTCCACCGGGGACAGACAGCCGAAGTGGAGATACGGCGAGAGCCGGGAGGTGGCGTCGCCCGCCAGGTCGTCGTGGTCGTCGGCGTATCCGTCCAGCCCCGACCGCCGCCAGGTGTGGAACCGCCGCCGCCCGGCGGTCTCGCCGCCCTCGGGCAGTCCGGGGGAGGGAGTGCCCGGGGCGAGTGAGGTCACCGCGGACAGTGGTTCGGAGCGCAGGCCCGACAGCTCCGGCAGCGGCACGGCGCGCGGGGCGGCCAGCACCCGGCGCTGCCCGATCCGCTGCCAGGCACGGAAGTACGGGGTGAACACGGCGAAGTGGTCCTTGCCCGCCGGGACCACCTCGCCCGGTTCGACCGCCGTCACCACCGCGCCGTGCACCCGCAAGGTCCGCCCGTCCGCGGCCAGCGCCGCCCGCAGCCGTGCCTCGCGCCGCCCCGCGTAGCCGCTCACCCCGCCCGCGATATGGACCTCGGTGGCGTCGATCCGGTCCGCCACCCGGCGGATCTCCGCCACCGGGTCACCCTTACGGAGGACCAGAGCGCCGCCGCGCTCCCGCAGCCCCGCGTCCAGGTCGGCCAGGGCGTCCGCCAGGAACGCCACCCGGTTGGGTACGGCGAACCCGGTGCGGGCCAGTCCGTGGTCGGCCACGAACAGCGGAACGACCTGGTCGGCGGCGCGGAGGGCGGCATGGAGCACGGGGTTGTCGCGCAGCCGCAGATCCGAGGTGAAGACGGCGATCGAAGTGGTCACCCTGTCCGTTTACACCGGCTCAGCCGGACGGGAACGTCATCAGCGCGACCGGGTCGGTCGTCGGCGCCTTCGACCCTCCGGCCGGTTCCACCGTGAGCCCCATGGCCGATGCCTGCCCGACCGGTCCGTGCAGCAGTGTCGCCGTGCCCCCGCCGGAGGTGTGCAGCAGCCCCGCCGGGCGCATCGTGCCGTTGTCGCTGAACCACAGCTGGTAGACCCGGCCCGCGGGCGGCTCGGGCAGTCCGGAGGCGAGGAAGGCCGCACGGTCCAGACCGCGGGAGACCACGACCGCGCCGGTCGCGCCGTCCTTGAAGCTGCCGGTGCGGGTCCGGGCGTCCGGCGCGGCCAGCACCCGGGCCAGCGCCTCCACCTCCACGACCCGCCGCTCGGCGCGGCCCGCCGTGTCCCGCGCGTCGGACGCCTGCCGGTACTGCCACACCGCGGCCCCGCCGAGCGCGGTGGCCGCGGCCAGACAGGCCGCCAGGGCGAGGCCGAGTGCACGGCGCCCGCCGCGCCGCCGGGGTCCGGCATGGGACTCGCGGGCCCCGGAACCGTCCTGGTGGGACCGGCGGTCGTCACGGCCGTCATGGGCCGCCACCCGCGGCGGCTCCTGACGGACCGTGGCGATCCGTCTCATCACCTCGTCCTTCATCAGCGGGGACGGCGTCAGCGAGGTGGCCACCGCCAGCCGCCCGGCGGTCTCCCGCAGCTCCCGCACCTCCTGTGCGCACGCCTCGCACACGGCGAGATGGCGCTCGAACTCCTCCAGCTCCCGGCCCGACAGCGCGTGCACCGCGTACGCCCCGGTCAAGGTGTGCAGATCGGCCCTGGTCATGCCCCGACTCCCATGCAGTCCCGGAGCCGGATGAGCCCGTCCCGAAGTCTTGTCTTGACGGTCCCCAGCGGCAGCGACAGCAGCTCCGCCACCTCCCGGTAGGTACGGCCCCGGTAGTAGGCGAGCGTCACCGACTGCCGTTGCAGCTCGGTCAGCGTCCGCATGCAGCGCCGTACCTGCTCCCGCTCCAGTCTGGCTTCCACCTGCTCGGTCACCTCGTCGAACGCGGGGGTACGGGCCAGCAGCGCGGCGCGCGCCTCACGGTCGGAGGCGGCCTGCGCGGAGCGCACCCGGTCCACCGCGCGCCGGTGGGCCAGCGTCATGATCCACCCCATGGCGCTGCCCCGGCCCGGCTCGAAGCGCGCCGCCGTCCGCCACACCTCGACCAGCACCTCCTGGGTGACCTCCTCGGCCTGGGCGGGGTCGCGCAGCAGACTGCGCGTCAGCCCGAGGACGGGCCCGCTGACCGCGTCGTACAGGGCGGCGAACGCGTTCTGGTCGCCCCGGGCCACCAGGTGGAGCAACTCCTCCAGGGCCGGGCCGCGGGCGGCCGGTCCGCCGATGTACACGGGTTCTCTCACAGGCCGTCCTTCCGGGATGGGCGATGCGGCGCATACGCAGGTGTCGTACCTCATTCGTCGCCCGCGGGGGCGCGGATTGGTGAAGCTGTTCCGAAGATGCGCAGGCAGGGCGCGGAGCAGGGGGAACCGGGGTACGGACCGGGGTGCGGACGCGGGTGCGGACCGGGGTCATTGCCGTTCCGGCAAGATTGGTTGGCGTCTCGGCGTGGCGCGGGGGACGCTCGGCACCATGACCGGACATCAGGGCGGGACCGCCCACACCCAGGGACATGACCACACCGATCTCGACTGGAACGTCCTCGGTCCGCACCTGGAGCAGGGTGCCGAGCTGAGCGGGCCCGTCCACCGCCAGGCCGCGGAGTGGATGCGGGAGCGGACCGGCCGGGCCGTGCGCCGGATCCTCGATGTCGGCAGCGGCCCCGGTGTGGTCTCCTGCCTGCTCGCACAGCTCTTCCCCGAGGCCGAGGTGGTCGCGGTGGACGGCACCGAAGAGCTGCTGGAGCGGACCCGGGACCGCGCCGCGCGCAGGGGGCTCACCGACCGTGTCACCACCCGGTACGCCGAACTGCCCGGCGACTTCGCGTCGGTGGGCGAGGCGGATCTGATCTGGTCCAGCAAGACCGTGCACCACCTGGGCGACCAGCGGGGCGCGGTGCGCGAGCTCGCCCGGCTGGTGCGTCCAGGGGGAGTGCTGGCCCTGGCCGAGGGCGGGCTGCCGCTGAACTGTCTGCCGTACAACGCGGGGCTCGGGCGGCCCGGACTGATGGCCCGGCTCGAGGTCGTCAACCGGGAGGCGTTCACCGCGATGCGGGAGGCGCTGCCGGACTCCGTGGAAACGGTCGACGACTGGCGCGCGATGCTGACCGAGGCCGGTCTCGACGGGGCCACGAGCCGTACGTTCCTGCTCGATCTGCCCGCCCCGCTGGACACCCCGCCCCGACGCTGGCTCCAGGCCGAGCTGGGCCACCGTTGCGGGGCCGCCGCCGACCGTCTGGCCGGCGACGACCTCGTCGCGCTGGACCGGCTGATCGATCCCGATGACCCGGCCGGGATCATGCGGCGGTCCGATGTGTTCGTGCTGAGCGCCCAGACCGTCCACAGCGCGGTGCGGACGGGATGAGACGGGGTCAGTCGGTGGTGAGGGTCAGGTTGTATGCCGCGAGGATCGGATTCACCGGCTGGTAGTACGTCGTACCGCCCCGGGTGCAGTCCCCGGAGCCGCCGGAGAGGACGCCCTGTCCCTCGCTGCCGGAGATGTACGGGCCACCGGAGTCACCGGGCTCGGCGCACACATTGGTGCGGGAGACGCCGTTCACGGTGCCCTCGGTGTAGCGCACGCTGGTGTTGTGCTGGAGGATCGTGCCGCAGTGCCAGCCCGTGGTCGAGCCGGAGCGGCAGACGGACGAACCGACCGGCGCCTGCTGCGAGCCGCTGACGACCACATTGGTGTTGTCGGCGCCGACCACCCACGGCTGCGGTGTCCAGTTGTTGTTGGTCTCCACCCACGCGTAGTCGTTGCCCGGGAAGGTGGACCCCTGGAAGGAGCCCTGGGCGACCCGGTTGTATCCGGTGGTGGTGTCCCCGGGATCGCCGCAGTGTCCGGCGGTGACGAAGCCGTTGCGGTCGCCCTGGGTGACCGAGAAGCCGACCGAGCAGCGTGCGGAACTGTTGATGTAGTACGCGTCGCCGCCGCGCAGATCGTAGAGCGGACGCGGCCGTTCGGCCGACTGCACGACCCGGACCACAGCGCGGTCCGCACCGCTGGCGGCGACGAAGTCCATCGCCCCGGCGGTGTTGGCCGCCTGGACCACCACGCTGTTGCTCTTGACGTCGACGTACCAGGCGGAGGCCGCGTCGACGGCCGGGGCGCGCTGTTCGGCGGCCTGGTCCAGAGCCTCCTTGGCGCTGGTGAGTTCCCTCAGGGTGTGGTCGACGACCGCGGCCTGGGCACCGCTGGCGGTGATGGTGCCCCGCTGGCCCCGGTCGGTGGTGGCGACCGTGAGCTCGGCGGTGTTGCCGCTCACCCAGGCGCCGCCGTAGGAGCCGCCGAGGCTCTTGCGCAGACCGGGCTCGGCGGCACCGGCCTGGTACTCGTTGTTGATCCGGGTCTTCGCCTCATCGGCCGTCAGACCGAGGTCACGCTGCATGGCGGCGAGCATGCCGGGCGGGATCTCCCGCCGCGGTCCGTGGGTGGGGTCTCCCGGGTCGGCGGCGGCGGGGGTGCCGGTGCTCAGGAAGAGGGTGGCTATGGCGAGGGTGCAACCGGCGATCAGATCAAGGCCATGACGGCGTCTGCGGGGCATGTTCTGTCTCCTCAGGCGTAAGAAAGCGGTCACATTGAGTGCCTTGCTGATCGCCAAGCGTAATTGTGGGTGTCGAGGACCGCTCGGTGGACGCCTGAGGCCGCCAGTGACGCGACACCGGAGGACCCCTGAGGGCCCCTGAGGAGGCGCGCAGGAGAACGCAGCTGAGGGGGTGACGGCAACAACGCCCCGCCGCGTCGTGCGCGGCGGGGCGGTTGAGCCGGTCGGCCGTCCGGCCGGTGCCGGGTCAGGTCACGTTGAAGGTGTCGGGGTCGGGTCCCAGCCGGTTGCCCGCGTCCATCGCCCCGAGGGTGGACAGGTCCTCCGCGTCCAGCTCGAAGTCGAAGACGTCGATGTTCTCCACTATCCGCGACGGGGTCACGGACTTGGGGATCACCACGTTGCCGAGGTCGAGATGCCAGCGCAGCACCACCTGGGCCGGGGACTTCCCGTGCTTGGCGCCGATCGCCGCCAGCTTCGGGTCGTCCAGCAGCCCCTTGCCCTGGCCGAGCGGGGACCACGCCTCGGTGGCGATGCCATGACGGGAGTTGAACGCCCGCAGCTCCGCCTGCTGGAGCTGCGGATGCAGCTCGACCTGGTCGATCGCCGGGGCGATCGAGCCCTCGGAGAGCAGCTGCTGGAGATGGCCGGGGTGGAAGTTGGAGACCCCGATGGCCTTGGCCCGGCCGTCGGCGTAGATCTTCTCGAGCGCCTTCCAGGTGTCCACGAACCTGTTCGCCTCGGGCAGCGGCCAGTGGATCAGGTACAGATCGAGGTAGTCCAGGCCCAGCTTGTTCAGCGAGGTGTCGAAGGCGCGCAGGGCGGCGTCATAGCCCTGGTCGGAGTTCCAGAGCTTGGTGGTGACGAACAGCTCGTCGCGCGCGATGCCCGACGCGGCGAGCGCCTTTCCCGTGCCCTCCTCATTGCCGTAGACGGCGGCGGTGTCGATGCTCCGGTATCCGGCCTCCAGTGCGTGCCGCACCGCGACCTGCGCCTCGTCATCCGGAACCTGCCAGACACCGAAACCGAGCTGCGGCATCCGGACGCCGTTGTTGAGGGTGATGAAGGGGGTCGTGCTCACGAGCGGTCGATCCTTACGTTGCATGCGGATACGTCCTTCCCCTGTCAACGATCAACGGCTGCGGCACATTCCCGCCACCCATTGCGCCCCCGGTCCGCCGCGGCCGGCCGGCCGGGTGAATCCTTCACCCTTTCGGCGTCATGGCACTACGTGTGGGGCGACGTCCAGGTCACCGAGGTGCCATGAGCGGCAGCGGATCCGCGATCTCCTCCCGGAAGCGGTGCAGGGTGTGGCCGTCGCGCACGGTGGCCCCCACCGCGACCGCCACCCGGGTCATCGCCTCGCGCGGCGCCCGGACCACCATGGCCAGCCGATACGTACCGCCGATCCGCACATGGGTGTGCCGGATCTCCCAGCCCGGGTCGGAGCACAGCTCCCGCCGCGCCTCCAGACAGATCCGCGTCCCCGGGTCGGCCCGGCCGTTGTCGAGGAACCCCAGCCGCGGCCCGAGATGGGCGGCCGGGGCGAACGGCGCGTCATCGGCCGCCTCGGTGCGCTGCCGCGGGGTCATGGACCAGGCCACCGGCTGGAAGGCGGTGGCGCCGTCGCGCACCGGCTCGGCCGACAGGCTCAGATCGAGGTTCACGGTGTGCAGCTCGGGATCCGGCGCGTCCCGGGCGCAGGTCACCGAACAGTGCAGCAGGTGGTAGACGGTGCTGTGCGCCTCGGCCCGCAGAAAGGCGGCCAGCTCCGGATCCCCGCCGACGAGCTCCGCCGTCACGGGTACGGACACCGGCCCGCCCAGTACGACGCGCCCGGTCAGCGCCGGGACGAGAGGCAGGGGTGTTTCCTCGGACGGCAGGGACAGGGTGCGTTCGGGAAGGTCGGGGAGAATGACATCGATCATTGCGTGCCCCCTCAAGCGGCTCAGTTCGGACAAAGCGGCTCAGGTTGTGCTCACAAGTGGCTTATCGGTGGGTCATCGGTGGCTCGTCAGTGGTACAGCGCCTCGACTTCGACGGCGTACGCCTGCTCGATCGCCTTCCGCTTCAATTTCAGCGAAGGCGTCAGCAGACCATGCTCCTCCGAGAACTGCGCGGCAAGTATCCGGAACGTACGAATTGACTCCGCATGGGAGACGGCGGTGTTCGCCGCGACCACCGCCCGCCGGATCTCGGTCTCCAGATCCGGGTCCCGGACCAGCTCGCTGGGCGGCAGCTCCGGTTTGCCGCGCATCGCCAGCCAGTGCGAGACCGCCTCCGGGTCCAGGGTGACCAGCGCCGCGATGTACGGGCGGTCATTGCCGACCACGATGCACTGGGCGACCAGCGGATGCGCCCGGACCCGCTCCTCCAGGCCCACCGGCGACACCGTCTTGCCGCCGGAGGTCACCAGGACCTCCTTCTTCCGCCCGGTGATGGTGAGATAGCCGTCGTCGTCCAGGGCGCCCAGGTCACCGGTGGCGAGCCAGCCGTCGCGCAGGACCGTGTCGGTGGCCTTGGGGTCGTTGTGGTAGCCGGTGAAGATCTGCCCCCCGCGCAGCCACACCTCACCGTCGTCGGCGATATGCACCGAGGTGCCGGGAATGGGTACCCCGACCGTGCCGTAGCGGGTGCGCTCGGGCGGATTGGCGGTGGCGGCGGCGGTGGACTCGGTGAGGCCGTAGCCCTCGTAGACGATGACGCCCGCGCCCGCGAAGAACAGCCCGAGCCGCCGCTCCATGGCGGAGCCGCCCGACATGGCGTGCCGGATCCGGCCGCCCATCGCCCCGCGCACCTTGCTGTAGACGACCTTGTCGAAGAACTGGTGCTGCATCCGCAGCGAGGCACTGGGCCCCGGCCCGGTGCCGAACGCCTTGGCCTCCTGTGCCTCCGCGTACCGCACCGCGACGTCCACGGCCTTGTCGAACGGCCCGGACCGGCCCTCCGCCTCGGCCTTGCGCCGCGCCGCGGCGAAGACCTTCTCGAAGATGTACGGCACGGCGAGGATGAAGGTCGGCTGGAAGGTCTGGAGGTCGGGCAGCAGCGCCGCGGCCGACAGATTGGGCTGGTGGCCGAGTTTGACCCGGCCGCGGATGGCGGCCACCTCGACCATCCGGCCGAAGACATGCGCCAGCGGCAGAAACAGCAGGGTGGCCGCCTCGTCGCCCGGCTTGGAGTGGAATGCCGTCTCGAACCGCTCGACGATGTTGTCGCACTCGGCCATCAGATTGGCGTGCGTGATCACACAGCCCTTGGGGCGGCCGGTGGTGCCCGAGGTGTAGATGATGGTCGCGGGCTGGTCCGGGGTCATGGCCCGGCGGTGCCGCTCCACCATCTCGTCCTCGACCGACTCCCCGGCGGCGAGCAGATCCTCCAGCGCTCCGGCGTCCAGCTGCCACAGCCGGGCCAGCTGCGGCAGCCGTCCCACCACCGAGCCGACCGTCATGGCGTGGTCCTCGTGCTCGACCACACAGGAGGAGACCCCGGAGTCATGCAGCGTCCAGAAGACCTGCTCGGCGGAGGACGTGGGGTACAACGGGACGCTCTGGGCGCCCAGGGTCCACAGCGCGAAGTCGAAGAGCGTCCATTCGTAGCGGGTGCGGGACATGATCGCGACGCGGTCGCCGAACCGTACCCCCCGCGCCAGCAGCCCCTTGGCGAGCGCCATCACCTCGTCCCGGAACTGGCCCGAGGTCACGTCCTGCCAGTGGCCGTCCGCCGTCTTCCGGGCGAGCGCCACCCGGTGCGGATCGTCGTCCGCGTGGTCGAAGACGGCATCCGCCAGTCCTCCGGCCTGGGGCGTGGTCGCCAACGGGGGGACGGTGAACTCGCGCAATACCTGCTCCTTGAAGCCGCTCCGCACAGCGCCGCGACGCTACCGGATCGAGCCACCGATGCGGGAGAGGCCCTTTGTGCCCGGAACATGCGGAATGCGCCGCGCCCGGTGAGGTGAAGGGCTGTCAACCGGGGCCTACGAGGGCGTTATTGCTGTGAGTCGCGTCCTATGCACCGCAGGTGTGGCTCATATGTAACGGATTTCTGCACGGAATCTCTCCGATGGTGGCACACGGCCCACCAGAAACGTGCCGACGGGACAGTTCGCCGATGCCCGCACAGCGGTGTCACAGGGCCGATTTCCGTACAACGGCGCGGAGTCGGGAGGTCCGGACACCAGCCGTCGTGACCGGTCGGGGGCCGGTGCCGGACCCATCACGATCAAGCCAGGTGTGGTCACCGTCACATCGTCGGGACGAGACGGCCTCAGCGGTGGGCCGACCGTACGCGGTCCAGGGGCAGACGGACCAGGGCGCCCGAGCCGGGGCCGTCGAGCGGGGCGTTGAACTCACGGATCCGGCGGAGTTCGGTGTCGCTCAGAGCCCGGTCGTAGAGCCGGAACTCATCGAGAGCGCCGGTCATCAGGGACCGGCTGTCCACGGTCTGGCCGAGATGGACGGCGAAGGGGGCGGTGCGGCTGACGGTGCCGGGGGCGTCGGGCGCGGAGGCGGAGGCGCCGCCGTCCACGCTGAGGGAGAGCCGCCCCCCGGAGCGGGTCAGGGCGAGATGGTGCCACTGTCCGTCGTTGTACGCCGTGGCTGTGCTCACCGATGCACTGGTGAAGGTGGAGAAGCCGTTGACCGTGGTCATCAGCGCCCGGATCCGGTTGCCCGCCGGTTCACCGCGCAGCCAGACCTGAGGCTGCTTGGTGCCGATACCGCCCATCCAGAGGAAGGGGTGCTGCCCGGAGGTGGCGGAGTAGCGGAACCACAGGCTCACGGTGAAGTCACGGGTGCCCAGCGGCAATGCGTCCCGGTAGGGCAGACGTACGGCGTCGTCGGTGCCGTCGAACGCCAGCCCGCGGCCGAAGCGGCCCTCGGCACCGGACGCTCCGCCGAGCACCGTCGCGGGCCGGGCGCCGGGGGCGTGGTCCTCGGTGGTGGGGGCGGGGGCGTGGCGCGGGCCGAGCCAGTCCTCGGTGAACCGGGCGAAGCGGATCTCGTCGCGTGCGTCGACCGCGCCGCCCTCGTAGAGCAGGCCGACGGTGTCATGGGAGATCGCGGTCATATCCGAGTAGCCGGACCAGTCGGTGGTGACCACCGCGCCGTCCTCGACACCGTCCCAGCCGCGGCCCTCGTCCCAGGAGGAACGGATCATCATGGTGCGGCGCCGGTCGGGGTCGGCGGGGGTGGAGAACAGCAGTCTGCCGGGGCCGTCGCGGCCCGCGTCGCGCAGCGGCAGGATCGACCCCTGCACCTGCGGGACGGGCAGGTCGGGCAGGGTACGGAAGGGCGCGGTGAAGCTCTCGCCGCCGTCCCGGCTGATGGCGTAGTCGCGGTGGCCGAGGTCGGTGCCGTCCTGCTCGCGCCCGCTGACGTAGACGGATCCGTCGGAGCGCTCCACGAGTGTCATCTCGGACGGCTTCTGCCGGAAGGTGCCGTCCGCCGCGATCGGGAAGGTGTCCACCGCGCCGATCTTCCAGCGCCTGCCCCCGTCGTCGCTGTAGGCGAGGGCGGCGTGGTTGTGGGTGATGCGGGTGCCGTCGTGGCTCTCGGTGTTGACGGTGAAGAGGAGACGGCCCTTGTGGCGGCCGTGCCTCAGCTGGATGCCGTGGACCGGGCCGGTGGCGTACCAGGAGTTCCAGGACGGTGGCAGCAGCGAGGGGCTGAGGTCCTCCGGGGCCGACCAGGTGGCGCCGTCGTCGTCGCTGTACTGAAGGTGCGGAGTGCGGTCACAGGGCACATCGCAGCTCTGGGAGTCGTCCCGGCCGGTGTTGTAGGTGCTGGCGAGCACGATCCGGCCGGTGCGCAGGTCCACGATGGGGGCCGGGTTGCCGTGGGTGTCCCCGCCGCCCTCGTTGATCACCTGGAGCGGCCCCCAGGTGCGTCCGCCGTCGGTGGAGCGCTTCAGCACCAGGTCGATGTCCCCGGCGTCACCGCAGTTGTCCACCCGGCCCTCGGCGAAGGCCAGCAGGGTGCCGTCCTTGGACGTCACGACCGCCGGGATCCGGAAGCATGCGTACCCCTGTTCCTCGGCGGCCTTGAACAGCACCTGCTGTTCCAGGCCCGGTCCGGTGCGTAACCCGGAACCGCCACGGGCCGCGGACGCGGGGGAATCCGAGTCCGCGGCCCGTACCGGAAGCGGGGTCAGGGCCAGCGCCGCGGCGGCGAGCAGCACCGCCGCGCGGCGTCGCCACGGTCTGGTGCCGGGGCGGGAACGGGGAACTGACGCCATGGTCACGACCTGCCCTTCGGACGGTCCGTCAGCGCCACCTGGACGGTGGGCGGCCTCTGGACGGCATCGGCATCTGGACATCAGGACATCAAGACATCCCATGTCTCAGGGGTGACTGCGGCAGAAGTTTCTCGTCTCACGGCCACCCGCCACAAGGACCCTGCGTCATATCTCTGTCACGCAGGGCAGGTTGGGGCCGTCCGGGGGTAGGCCGGGGGTCAGCGGGGGAGCAGCACGACCTTTCCGAGGTTGCCGCGCGACTCGATGATGTCGTGGGCCTTCGCGGCGTCCTCGAGGGGAAGCCCGGCGTGCACGGCGGGCCGCAGCCTTCCCTCGGCGAAGAGTCGCCACAGCTCGGCCCGGTGGCGTTCGTACAGCTCGGGGCGGGTCTGGGCGAAGCGGGCCATGGTCAGTCCGGTGATGGTCCGCGAACCGGACAGCAGTTCCCAGGCGGGCACGGTGCCGCCGCCGGAGTTGAAGAAGACCAGCCGTCCGCCGGGGGCGACGGCCGTCAGGGCGCGGGGCAGGACCTCACCGCCGACCCCGTCGAGCACGGTGTCGACCGGCTCGCCCCAGGACTCGTCCCCGTACACCACCACCTCGTCCGCGCCGAGGCCGCGCAGGAAGTCGGCCTTGCCGGACGAGCCGACGGCGGCGACCACCCGGGACGCGCCCTGGATCCGGGCGAGTTGGACCGCGAGATGCCCGACGCCACTGGCGGCGCCGGTGATCAGCACGGACCCGCCGGGGGCGAGTTCGGCGGTGGCGAGGGCGGCCAGGGCCACATGGCCGCTGCGGACGAGGGCGACGGCGTCCACGGCGGTCGCGCCGTCGGGGATGCGGGACGCCGTGAAGACGGGGACGGTGGTCACCTCGGCGTAGGCGCAGGAGAACGAGATCGCGACGACCCGGTCGCCGACCGCGAACCCGGTCACGCCCTCGCCGAGCGCGAGGACCTCGCCGGCCACATCGCCGCCGAGGACCCCGGGCAGTGGCGCCGTGCCCTCCCGGACCCGGCGCACCCCGGGCAGCGTGACGCCGATCGCCTCGGTGCGGATGAGCAGTTCACCGGGGGCGGGGACGGGCGGCTCGGCCTCCTCGACACACAGCACCTCGGGCCCGCCGTGGGCATGGAAACGGACACGGCGCATGAATGCCTCCAGGGATCGCCGGAATCATTGGGCGCGCCAACGGTATCTCATATTCATGGGTACCACCAACGTTGGGTCGGCCAAGGTTGGATAGACCAAGGTTGGTCAACCCCATGAATCGGCGAGTAGGCTGACGCCATGCCCGAGACCTCGTTCGCCCCCTCCTCGATCCGCGCCCTGCCCAGCTGGTTGCTCGGCCGCGCCGCCGCGCGCGGCCACCGGCTGGTGGCCGAGGCCCTGGCCCGTGAGGGGATGCGGATGATGCACCACGCGGTGCTGTCCGCCGTCGCTGAACGGGGACCGGTGTCCCAGGCGGAGTTGGGGCGCAGCCTCGGTATCGACCCCAAGGACATGGTCGGAATCGTGACCGACCTGGCGGGGGAGGGCCTGGTCACCCGCACCCCCGACCCCAAGGACCGCCGCAAGAACGCGATCGCGATCTCGGAGGAGGGGGAGCGGCGGCTGCGGCGCACCCGGCGGCTCGGGGACGAGGCGAACGACGAGCTGACGGCGGGGCTCAGCGCGGCCGAACGGAAGCAACTGGTCGCGCTGTTGCGACGGATCGTCGAACCGGGCGAGCCATGCGCACCGGACGGGGACGCGCGGAAGGGCTGACCGCTCAGCGGCCCGTCGCCCGGCCTTCAGGCCCCGTCGACCGCGCTCCGCAGGGCGATGCGCTCCTCGCCCGCGTACACGTTCATCGACGTGCCGCGCAGAAAGCCGACCAGGGTCAGCCCCGTCTCCGCGGCCAGGTCCACGGCCAGCGACGACGGCGCCGAGACCGCCGCCAGCACCGGGATCCCCGCCATCACCGCCTTCTGCGCCAGCTCGAACGAGGCGCGCCCGGAGACCAGCAGCACCGCCCCGGACAGCGGCAACAGCCCCTGCTGGAACGCGCGTCCGACCAGCTTGTCCACCGCGTTGTGGCGGCCCACGTCCTCCCGTACGTCCAGCAGCTCGCCGTCCGGGGTGAACAGCGCCGCCGCGTGCAGTCCACCGGTCCGGTCGAAGACGCGCTGCGCCGCGCGCAGCCGGTCGGGCAGGGCGGTGAGCGTCTCCGGCTCGATCCGCACCGCTGCCGCGTCGGCCGCGTCCGCCGTGTCCCTGCCGTCCTCTGTCAATGACCAGCGCGCGGTGGTCCGCACGGCGTCCAGGCTGGCCTTTCCGCACAGCCCGCACGACGACGTCGTATAGACGTTCCGCTCCAGCGTGATGTCCGGGACGGCGACACCGGGAGCCAGCGTCACATCCACCACGTTGTAGGTGTTGGAACCGTCCTCGGTCGCGCCCGCGCAGTAGACGATGTTCGCCAGCTCGTCCCGGTGTCCGAGCACTCCCTCGCTGACCAGGAAGCCCGCGGCGAGGGCGAAGTCATCACCCGGTGTCCGCATGGTGATCGCCAGCGGTTTGCCGTTCAGCCGGATCTCCAGCGGTTCCTCGGCCACGAGGGTGTCCGGCCGCGCGCTGACCGCGCCGTCCCGGACGCGGATGACCCGGCGCCGCTCGGTGACCCGTCCCATGTCGATCAGTCCCGCTTCCGTGTGTGGTTCCGTACCGTCCCATTGTCCGGTACGGGCCCCGTCCGGCACCGGCCCCGTCCCGGCCCCGTCGGGCAACGGTCGCGGGAGGGCCGTGCACACGGCGCCGAGCAGCGTCCGGCGTTCGCTCAACGCGCCATACGCTCCACCGCCTCCTTGGCCTCCAGCAGGTCCGCGTCGGTGAGCTGCCGGTAGACCTTGATGGCCTCGATCTTCTTGTCCTCCCGCACCAGCCTCGTCACCTCATCCATGCCGGGCTGGTCCATGGTGATCCCCAGGTGGTCCATGACCAGATCGACCTTGCGCTCGATCCGCGCGGCCCTGCGGTCCAGGCGCCGGATCCTGCTCTCGAAGGCGGGGTAGAGCAGGGCGACACCGAAAAGCATGACGTACACAGCAATTTCCATGGTCGGCAAGAGTAACTGCACGTCTTCCTCGGAGAAATGAGGAGACACCCAGTACAGGGCCGGTCCGCGCGCCCACCACCCGGGTCATCTCCGCGCCACGGGACAGTACGCCCTTGCGTACGGACCTCGCACGTGGCGTCACGCTCCGTAGGGAAGATCTCGTCGGCGGCGTGGCGCCTTCGTCGGCGGTGAGCTGCTGGTCCGGGCCGTTACGGAGGGCCCGGCGGCCGAGCGACTCCCCGGAAACGTCCCCGACCACCACCTGATTCCGGACTGACACCGAGCGTGACAATCATCCGCCCCGGGCCCACGTCACCCCAGGTCGGCGGGGCCGGGGGCGGTGTGCATACGCAGGTGAAACGCACTCCAAAACCTTGGTATCGTTGTCCATGTCGCCGCGGGGAACCGCGGGGCACACCTTGTCCGGGTGGCGGAATGGCAGACGCGCTAGCTTGAGGTGCTAGTGCCCTTTATCGGGCGTGGGGGTTCAAGTCCCCCCTCGGACACGATCAATACGACACGAGGTGTCGGCCGGGATTCGGCCGACACCTCGTTTTTGTGCTCGTGTTTTGGTGATCGCGCGGAGGTCGGGCGCGGCCCGAGTCGTCGGCTCGTCGAGGCGGCAGAGCCGAAAAGGCACATGAAGAAAGCAGGGCAGGAATTCCGGGCGGGCGAGGAAGAGCGCGCGTCCGGAATTTTGTGCTCAGGATTCAATGGGCGTGTCCACTGACGCGCCAACGCATGTGCCCTCGATGACCTCCGGCTGTTCTGTGGTGACGTACTGGGCCGCCGTGCTGATGGCGGTAATCCCTTCAGCGTCCGAGGGGCGGATCGTGTTACCCGGATGGGGTCGGGGGTGCGATGCGGGGAGCAATGGCCAGGGAGTAACACGGATTTGGCGTGCGACGCTGTGCGTACTACCGATGGATCATCGGTGCGCGTCCTTCCTGATCGATTCCCGGTCCCCCCCGGTTCAGGTTGACAGGGCGCGTGGCGCGGGCGGGTGCACGTCATCCGCCCGCGCCCGTCCCTCAGCTCGTCCGCATGGCGGCGGCCGGTATCCCTTCCAGGAGAAGGGATACCGGCCGCGATACCGGTGGCGGAGCGGACGTCAGAGGCGCCGCACCCATGCCGCGGCGCCGTGGCCGATGGCCAGGTAAATCACCGCGGGCAGTGCGTAGTTGAAGAAGACCCGCACGTTCTCCGTGTCCATCGTGAAGATGTCCTGCGACCACCAGGCGAGCCAGTCGGCCATACCGTGAACGAAGTCGACGAAGACATTCGCCTGATTCGCGTCGAGCAGGTACAGCAGGATCCACAACGCCAGAAAACCCGCGGCGATGTCCGCGACGGTGTGAATGACCAGCGCTGTCCTGTCTGTCCCGAGACCCCTCGCATTGCCTGCCCGGCGCCGAGGGGCGGCATGGGGAGTGCTGGAGTCGTCAGGGTATGGGCGATGTGCATTGTTGTTGTGCGGACCGTTTTCCGCTCTGTAGCCATGGGGATAACTCATGAGCCTCCTCTTGCCGGACCGGCCCCGCCGAAACCTTCTTCACAGTCGTTTCACACCGGCTTTCTCGGCGCGTTATCAATTCTTCTCAGGAGCACATCCATCTGCCTGCCCGGTGATCTTTTGAGGCGGCGTCAGCTATGAAATATCCGCGGGTAGTTGTCGTTTCACGGTGTGGACCGGATGAGCCCTACTTGTCCGTCACGGAGAACCCGCCGCGGATGCCGTCACCGACCATGCCCGGTTTGCAGGCGGTCGTGTAGGACCCGGCCTTGGTGACCTTCACCTTCATGGTGCGCGAGATGCCGGGGCCGATGCCCTCGACTTCGCTGACCACCTTCTTGTCCGGGCTGTAGAGGTAGAACTCGGTGATCTTGCTGCCCTCGTTGGTGATCTTGAAGGCGATGGACCCCGTGGGTGCGGAGGTCCGGGAGAGCTCGCAGGCGTCATCGGCCGCCCGGACGCTGATGGCCCCCGACGTGCCGCCGTCGCCGCCCTTCTCCGCGCAGGCGGTCAGCAGGGTGAGCGGGGTCACGGCCAGCAGGCTCAGAGCGGCGGGGCGCGTCAGACGTGAGAGACGTGAGATCAAGGCAGGCTCCTTCGGTCGATATGCGGCGATGGGTAGTGGGTAGCTGTCCGGATCCTGTGCCCGGACCGCTGCTCCCTTGCTCGAAGCGGCGGCAGAGAGGCCGCTCAACTTCCTTACTGGCCAGCCGAGTACATCAAGAAGTGCCGGATATGCCGTGAGGTGTCCGCATTGTCTGGCACCTTGACGAGTGCACAGCAGGGCCTTAGGTTCGCCTTACCTTACCCCGCACCGAAAGATTTCAGCCATGCCCAAGTCCCCGCTGCGCCCGCTCGCTCTGACCGCGTTGCTCGCTCTCGCCGTGACGGCGTGCGGCAGCAGTGATTCCGGCAACACCGACTCAGCCGACAAGACGGCAGGCAAGACCCAGGCGAAGGACGCCGTGCCGGCCGGTGTGGCGCAGCAGTACACCGTGCTCAAAGCGGAGATCGACGCCCGAGGCGGGGAGACCAAGGCCGGGGAGTACCGCATCGGCTACATCGTCGAGGCCGCCGAGCCGTGGTTCCAGGGCGAGCACGGCGCCCACGGGAAGCTGGTCAACCGCGAGCCCACCAAGAACGAGACCCACCACATCGAGATCATTCCGATGGAGGCCAAGACCGGCCGCATCGTGCCGGACATTCCGATCAAGCTCGAGGTCATCGACGCCAAGGGCAAGGTCGTCCAGGCCCAGGACCTGAACTTCTACCACGCCCAGTTCTTCCACTACGCGAACAACTTCTCCATCCCCACCGCCGGCAAGTACACCCTCCGCGCCACGTTGCAGCCGCCGACCTTCCTGCGGCACGGCGCCAGCGGCGAAAAGCCGGCGCTGAGCGAAAAGGTCACCGCCACGTTCAGCAACGTGGAACTGAAGCCCGAGAGCTGACCGTGAATCTGACGTCCGAAAAACAGCCGGGCCCTCCGGCCGCCCCGCACACCGGGGCGCCGGAGCGGCCTCCGGCTGTCGGCCCCGAAGCCCATGAGCGCACGGAGCACGCGCCCCTGCCGTCCTGGTCGCTGATGGTGCTCGGGGTCCTGAGCTCTCTCGCCCTGGCCGCCGTGTGCTGGACGTCCGGTCACGTCCACCCTGATCCCGCCTTGCGGGCGGTGGCCCGCTTCGTGCATGTCGCGGCCCTCGTCGTGAGCTTGGGCGCCGTGCTCGCCGTGGACTGGTTCGCCGTTCTCTGGCTGCTCGGCCGCCGCCGTTTGACCGACATCCTGAGCACGGCCGCCACGCTTCAGGGCCCGATCTGGGCCGGGCTGGCCGGGCTGGTGGCCACCGGCATGTTCCTCAGCCCCGATCTGACCTCGAGGCTGACGCTCATCAAGCTGGGAATCGTCCTGGTCATCACCTTCAACGGGCTGTACGCCCACCGGCTCGGCCGCCACCTCGACCGATACCGGGACGCGTCGGTGCCGCGCGGTCTGGTGTTCCGGTCGGGAGTCACCGCTGCCATCAGCCAGCTCGGCTGGTGGGGTGCCACCCTGATCGGCCACCTCAACAGTCAGTGATGACCGGCATGACCCGGACCACGGAGTTGGCCTGACGGGACACCTGCTTGATCGTCGCCTTGATGCCGAGGCGGCGGATGGCCTCCTCCAGCCGGGTGTCATGGGTGAAGACGACCACCTGCCGGTGCCGAGCGTAGAGGTCCAGGAGCCGGGCCAGGCCGTCGACCTTTTCCGGGTCCATGGACTGGACCGGGTCGTCGATCAGCAGGAACTTGAACGGGCTGCTCTCATGCGTGGCCCGCGGCACGAACAGGGACAGCGCCAGTGAGTGCAGCTCGCCCTGGCTCATGACGCCGAACGCGGGCGCGTCCACCGCGTCGACCGCGACATCCAGCACCACCTTGCGCGCGTTGGCCGTCCCCGCGAGGCCGACCGAACCCAGCGAGACATTGCTGCGCTCGCACAGCAGCTTCCACACCGTCTGCGACTGGTCGGCGATCGGCCCGAGACGCTCCTCACGCAGCTCGTCCGTGAACTTCCGCAACCACGCCCGCGCGGCCTTGATCTGCTTGATCCGGGGCAACGCCCGCTCAGCGGCCTCGGCGTGCCGCAGCCACTCGGTGAGGCGCCCCACGACGCTCTGCCAACGGCCGTCCTGCTCGTCGAGACGCCGCGTGGCGTCCTCGCTCACCCGGCGGCAGGCATCGCCGATCGCTGCCTCGGCGCGCTCCACCCGGTCCGCCAGCTCCCGCGGCTCCAGCACCGCACGGCACGCGACCCAGTCGCGCCAGAGGGCGGCGAGCGACGGTTCGTCGCCCTGGAGCCATTCCGGGACGGGGTGCACCGTGTCCTGGACCGCTTGCACCGCGGCCGTCAACTCCCGTTGTACGCCCTGGGCCTGGGCCGCCTCTGCCTGGAGTCGCTCGACCTGCGCGCGGGCGCCCTCCGCCCAGCTCGCGTCGAACCGGTCACCGCTGCCGCACACCGGGCACTCGGTGGCGCCGGGGTGGCGGCGGTGACGGTCCAGCGCCTTTTCCAGCAACTCGATCAGCTGCCGCGCGTCCTCCGCGGAGCTGTACCGCAACCCCTCCGCGTCAGCGGCCGCCTTCCGGAGCCGGGTCACGGCGGCGGCCACGGCCACTCGGTCGGGACCCTTGAGGTCGGCCAGGCGGCGCAGCCGGGCGAGCGCGGTGTCGTCGGCCACGGCGCTTCCGCTGAGCAGCAGACGCACCCGGTCGACGTCGGGACGACGACCGCTGAGCGCGGTGACCGCCTCGGCGGCACGCGGGTCGTCATGGTTCGACAGTTCGCCCACAACGGTCTCCGTCAGCGTCGTGAACGCCGTGACCTCGTCGTTCAGCGACTTGAGCAGGACACGCGCCTGCTTGTCGGTGTCGCTCAGCAGTTCAAGGCCCAGGAGCTGAGCGAGCGCGTCGTGCAGCGCGGTGAGCGGCCCGCTGATCGTCGCCCCGAGCTCGCTGTACGGAAGGAACGGCCGGTACAGCGATATCTGTTCGGGGTCGACGACCTCGTGCAGCGCGGAGGCCGCCCCCTCGACCTCGATGTGGCAGTCGTCCAGACCCGTGCCGCTCCAGCGGCGACGAACGGTGATCGAAGTGCTCTCGCCATCGGCGTGCAGTTGGACGGCCACCTGCGGATCGACGTTGTCGTGCAGATTGCGCCAGCCCTGCTTCCAGATCTGAGTCCGGTCCTGCCAGCGGTAGTTGCTCCCCGTCAGCGCCATCTCGGCGGCTTCGGCGAGGCTGGACTTCCCGGAGCCATTGCGTCCGGCGATGACCGTCAGCCCCGGCTCGGGCTGGAGGTCGAGGGTGACAGCGGGCCCGATGCCGCGCCATCCGGCCGCTGTAATGGACTGGAGGTAGAGGAGACGGCTGCGCCCTTCGCCCCTGACCGGCGCCTCCGGTACGAGGTCCCGCAGCACCTCCTGCGCCTCGGGTGCGAGGCGGGATGCGGACAGACGGCCGAGCAGGGTGTCCCGCAGGGACACGGGGGGAGGGACGGTGATTCCGTCGGACATCGCTCTGCTCCTTGTGCGGGCAACGGGAGTTGGCGGTCGGGCCCGGACAACTTTATGAGCTTGGGTCCAGCTCGGCCCATACGGTCTTGCCCACGCACTCGTGGGGTTGCGTACCCCAGCGGTCGGCGAACGCGGCGACCAGATGCAGACCGCGCCCCGTTTCGCTGTCCGGACCCGGGACCGGCCCCAGAGTGGGCAGCTTCTCGCCGAGCGTGTCGGCGACCTCGATGCGGAGCGTCCCCGTTGCCTCGTGGTGCGTGAGGGTGAGCCGGAAGTCGCGGCCCTGGACGCGCCCGTGCGATGCCGCGTTCGCGGCCAGTTCGGCGATGACCCCCTCGGCGCGTCCCGCGAGGCTCGGCGACACCGGCCAGGTACGGAGCTGTTCCACGGCGAACAGCCGCGCGAGCCGGGCCCCGCGCCGGGTGGAGGACAGGCGCTGGGTGAAGAGTCGTGGGATGGGAGGGAGTTGGGGCGTGCTGACGTTCATGGGGCCACGGTGGCGGCTGCGCGGGGCCCTCGCCAGCAGCGGCGCGCGTACGCTGCGTCAGCGTACATGCGCGTTCGGTGGACGGTACGCCGGTGATGCCGTCACGCTGGGTGAGTCGAGCGCGGGGGCCTCGTACGTACGCATATGGAGGTGGCCGTGTATGGCGACTGACAACGCCCTTGGGGTGACGGGAGACAGTGACGGGGAGCGGGAACCCGATCCCTCGGACAGTCTGCGGACCTTCGGGGCCGTCGTCCAGGCTCTGCGTGAGCACGCTGGCCTGAGCCGGGTGGAGTTCGGAGAACTGGTCCGGTTCTCGAAACACACGGTGGCCTCGGTGGAACTGGGGCGTCGGATGCCGGACGAGTCGTTCGTGGAGCGGGCGGAGGAGGTGTTGGGGAACACGGGTGCGTTACGGAAGGCGGCGGTGTTTCTGACGCGTGGCAAGCCGGGGCTGGCTGTGTGGTTCCGGCAGTGGGCTCGGCTGGAGAAGGTGGCGGTGAGCCTGTGCACGTACGAGTGCAGGCTGGTGCCGGGGTTGTTGCAGTCGGAGGCGTATGCGCGGGCCGTGTTCGACAACAGCATCCCGCTCCTGACGGACACGCAGATGGAGGAGCAGGTGACGGCTCGGCTGGAGCGGCAGAAGATGCTGTACGAGCGGCCGAGCGTTCCGTTCAGCTTCATCGTGGAGGAGGCAGTCTTTCGGAAGCGGCTCGGCGGTGCGGAGGTGTTGCGGGGCCTGTTCAATCACGTGCTGGACCTCAGCGCTCGGCGCAATGTGATCCTTCAAGTCATGCCGGTGGACGCGGAGTTCCATGCTTGCCTGGACGGCCCGGTTCAGCTGTTGGAAAACCCAGAGGGACGGCGGCTCGCGTACTCCGAAGGGCAGCAGAACGGACGGTTGATCACTGGCCCGAAAGAGGTGAGCCTCCTGCACCAGCGCTATGACACACTGCGGTCGCAGGCCCTGAACCCCCAAGACTCCCGGGGCCTACTGGAGCGACTGCGAGGAGCGCTATGAGCAGGTCCGAACTCGCTTGGTTCAAGTCCAGCTACAGCGGTACCCAGGGCGACAGCTGCGTGGAGGTCGCCCTCACTGAACAGGCCGTCCACGTGCGCGATTCCAAGGATGTGGGCCGCCCCGCCTTCGCCGTCGGGCGCGAGGGCTGGGATCACTTCGTGCGGTACGTGGCGGGCGACTAGCGAGGAGCGCTATGAGCACACCTGAACTCGACTGGTTCAAGTCCAGCTACAGCAGCGCCCAGGGCGACGACTGCGTGGAGGTCTCCGTCACCGAACAGGCCATCCACGTCCGGGACTCCAAGGATGTGAGCCGCCCAGCCCTCGCGGTCGGGCGCGAGGGCTGGGGCCGGTTCGTGCGGTACGTGGCGGGCGTGTAGATCAGCTACGGCATCCCTGCGCCTTGGCCGCCGTGGGCAGATAGGAGCGCAGGAAGCGCTCAAGAGCCTTTCGGCGTTCGGACACGTCCTTCGGGGTGGGGGAGGAGAGAGAGACCTCCAGCGCGAAGGTCGTGTCCTTGCCCTTGGGCGCACATGAGGTGGTGACCAGCGCGCCCTTGTCCCCGAGCCGGGCGTCGTCCCCGATGTCCACCTTCTTCGCATTGCCGTACCCGATCAGGGTGTCCTTCTTGACCTCCAGGGGGTCAACGCCCTCGGTGACGGCGTCCCGTGTGATGTACACCCCGCCACCATCCCCGCCCTGCACGGAGACATCGCAGGTCGCACCGTGTTCTCTCGGGACGTCGCGCTGGTGGATCTTCTCACCGTCTGAAAGCAGCGGTGCGAGCAGATCAGGATCGACCTTTGTGTCGCAGATCTTCTCGGGCACCGCGTAGCCGCGGCCGTCGTCGCCGCAACCGACAGCGGTTACGGCCAGCGCCACGATTACCAGGGAGGCGGAGGTGCGGTTCATGGGGAGTTCTTCCTCGGCTCAGTGGGCGGGCTGGCGGCCGGGGAGGCCCTGGGCGGCCGCGTTGCCCCTCAGAGCCGCGTTGCCGGCTTCCCCCGTGATGGTGTAGACGGTCCCCTCCTCATGGGGGTTCTGCTGCTTCCAGATCTTGGCGAGACTCTCCAGCTGATGCTCCCGCCCCTTGAACGTCTGACCGCTCTGCTGCCGGTTCTCCTCGCCGATCCGTTTCTCCTCGTCCATGCGCCAGTCTTGCGAGAGCACGTACAGCCCGCGGTCCGCAGCACCGGCCAGATGTGCCTCCGGGATGAAGCTCGACACTATTCCGGCGCCGTGGTAGCCCCAGGTCTGCTGCCATACGGCGTCCTCTTTGTCCGCCGCCACCTTGTCCGCCAGTGCCTGGTAGCGCGCCTCCTCCAGGAAGCCGACGGTGTGACCCGCGCGCTGCAAGGTCTCCCGCGGATCCTCGGGCTTGTCGGTGCGGATGTCGTGGACCAGTTCGTGGTTGATGCCGTCGTTGAGGAGGCCGTACGCGCCCTGGTCGCGGGAGATCTGCTTGGTGACCTCGAGCAGTTGCCTGCGGTCCAGCTCCCTCGGATCGTTGGGATGGTCGGCCTGGGCCGACGCGGTGTGGTGGAACACATCGCCGTGGTTGACGAAGACCTTGGCCATGTCGTCGCGCATTTCCGGAGGGAAGTCGTCCTTCTTGGCGGAGAGGTAGTCCAGCGACCTGTCCAGGATCTCCCGGTGTTCCGGGGTGTGCGGGGGTGCCTTCGCCGAGTGGTCGCCTGGGTCCACTCCCGTGGCCCCCGCGGCCAGCGCGGCTCCGGTGGACTCCCAATACGGCCGGGGTGTCTTCTGCTCGTGCACCACGCCGTAGCCGCCGTCCGGAATCGAGTCGTCGAGCACCGGACGGTCCTTGAGCACCCACTTCAGGTTGTCCTCCGGCTCGTGAGAGCTGAAGAAGTCGGTGGAGGCGTCGGGAGTCCTGGACAGCGCCTTCATGAACCCGGTCATCGGGTCCGTGCCGGCGTCCTTGTCGTCACCGAAATGCAGTGGGTCGGTCTGGTCCAGGGCGTCGTGCTTGTCCCAGGGCAGGACGTTGTGGCGCTTCGGGCTGGCGATGCCCCCCGACGGCTCGTCATCCCCCGTGTGCTTCTTCTCGTAGGCCACGAGGTGATTGCCGTAGTTGGTCAGGAAGTCCTTGTCGTAGGTGCCGTTCCGCATCAGATTGCTCATCAGCTGGAACCCGTATCCACGCTTCTTGCCGTCGCCGTCGGCGAATTGGTGGCCGCCGAGCGCGACCATCTGGTCCTTCCACTGGTGGATGGACTCGCCGTCCTGCCGCGAGGCCAGACCCAGGGTGCTGCCCAGGCGCTGCTCCATGGTGCTGAGCAGCTTCATCCGGGCGTCCTTCTCGTCCTTGTTGGCGATCCCGGCCGGATCGTAGCCTCCCTTCTTGCCGTCCGGGTCCCATGAGTCGATGTTGGTGGCTCCCGACCAGAACTTCAGCATGCCCTTGGCGCCGAGTTCCCCCGCCACCCGCTCGGCGAAGACCGGGTCCCCCTGGTTCGCCTTCAACAGGTCGTTCAGCTGGGTGAGTTGCTTGTTGCTGAGCTTGGTGGGGTCCGTCTCGGCCAGCTTGACGAACGCGTTGGAGTCCTTGATGACCTTCTTCGCCTCGCCGAGGCTCTTGAAGCCCGTGGAACCGAAGTCGTACTTGTCCTTCGCGTGGAAGCGGAGCGCCGCGGCCGCGGTGCTGTCGGTCTCGGCCGCCTCGCCCAGGACGGTCTTGATCTCGCCCGCGATGGCGTCGATCTCGCCCTGGGTCGGCTTCTTCTCCGCGTCGTCACGGGCCTTGACCGTGCCCTGGGCGGTGACATGGATGTCCTGCTTGGCCGCCCGCTCGACGATCTCCTTCAGCTTCTTCTTGTGGCTGGTGAACTTCTTGTGGGCGTCGTGGAGCACCGTGTGCACACTGCGCGCCTCGGTGAGGATGTCCTGGAACTGGTCCGCCGTCTTTGTGGTGAACGCCTTCGTCACCGTGGCGTTGACGCCCTTCCAGCTGGCCGCCTTGGCCTTCTTCTCCAGGTCGGCCGCGTTGATCTCCCCGTCGCCGCCGTTGGCGAGCTTGTCGAGCTTGGCCACCATCTTCTCCCAGTCGGTCACGGCCATGTGGAGGGTGCCGAGCCGCAGATGGTGGAGTTCCTGGTACGTCAGCGCCATGCTGCCGTTCCCCCGTCCTCTTCGCTGGACCGTTTCCGTGCTAGCGAGTCATCACGGTCACTTGATGTATTCGTATATGCGCGAAACGGTCATGCGCTTGCCGTCGAGATTCTGCATCTCCGTGATGATCTTGTCCTCGTCCTTGCGGTGCGCGGAGCGCGTGTAGTCGAGGTGGTTGGAGATGTGCGCACACGCTTCCTTGAGCGTCTGCAGCTTCGTATTCCAGGCGTCCTGCAGCTCGGTGAGCGCGGAACCCGCGTCCAGGCCGTCATTGAACAGCTCGATGGACGCGTTGAAGGTGTTCTGCCGGGCGTGATCCCCGTACGTGGACACACGCTCGCGCAGATCCCGGCCCATTTCGCCGATTTTGCCCAACTCGTTGTCGTGGACGATGAGGTCACCGTCCGGGCTGCCCTTGCCGTGCCGGCCGCCCGTGCCCTTTGTCTGATTCAGCTGCATGTGTACGGGCTCGTCGGCGGCCCGGGTCTTCTGCTGATTCCACTCCTGCTCAAAGGACATGTCGTGTCGCCCCCTGTCTTGGTGAAGCCTCCGTGAAGCTACGGCTGCATGGAGTAAAAAATCTTACCAAGGGGCTCGGTAAATGGTTGTAACAGCGATGCAATGAAAGGGAGTTGGCAAGGGATCGTGGGTGACTATTTCCGAAATAGCTGACTCGCTGGACCCGGCCGCCTACGCGCTGTTCGCTCACGGGTGGCGGCGCTTGATCATGTCGGCGCACTTCTCGCCGATCATCATCGTGGTGATGCACGGGTTGACGGCGACCAGATGGGGCATCACCGAGCCGTCGCACACCCGCAGCCCCGTGATGCCCTTGACCCGCAGTTGCGGGTCAAGGGGGGCGGCCGGGTCGTCCGGCGCGCCCATCCGCACCGTGCAGGACGGGTGGTAGACGGTGTTGTGCGTCTGCCGGATGTAGTCGAGCAGTTCGTTGTCGGTGTTCACCTCGGGGCCCGGGGCGAGTTCGGCGCCCGCCCACAGGGCCAGCGCGGGCCGGGCCGCGATGGTGCGGGCGACCCGGAATCCCTCGGTCATGACGCGGATGTCGTGCTCATGGGTGAAGTAGCGGGGGTCCACCCGCGGTTTGTCGCGGAAGTCGCGGGTGCGCAGCCGGACCGTGCCGGTGGAGCGGGCGCGGGTCACATTGGGGGTGAGGCAGAAGGCGTTCTCGGAGGTCGGGTAGCCGCGCCGGTAGGTGTTCAGGTCGAACGGCACCGAGCCGTAGTGGAACATCAGGTCCGGGCGGTCCAGATCGGGTTCGGTGGGGGAGAAGATGCCGATCTCCCACCACTGGGTGGAGCTGGTGACCATGGGCTGCTCGGCGTTCCACATGATGACGCCCTCGGGGTGGTCCTGGAGGTTCTCCCCGACCCCGGGGGAGTCCACGGCCACGTCGATGCCGGTCTCGCGCAGATGGTCCGCGGGGCCGATCCCGGAGAGCATCAGCAGCTTCGGGGAGTCGATGGCGCCGCAGGAGACGATGACCTCGCGCCGGGCGTGCACGGTGTGGGTGTGGATGAGGTCGGGGGCCAGGTAGTCGACGCCCGTACAGCGCCGGTCCGCGTTCAGCACCAGCCGCCTGGCCTGGAGCCCGGTGCGTACCTCCAGGTTGGACCGCTGGTCCAGCACCGGGTGGAGATAGGCCACCGAGGCCGAACAACGGGTGCCGTCCTCCCGTGCGTTGATCTGGAACCAGTTGGCGCCCCGGACCACGGTGGCGCCGGAGTTGAACGGGACGGTGGGGATCCCCGCCTCCTCGCAGGCCGCGAGCAGCGCCACCCCGCACGGGTCTTTCGGGGGCACGGTGCGGATGGTGACGGGGCCGCCGCGGCCGTGGTGGTCGCCGGGCGCGTTGTTGGACTCCAGCCGCTGGAACAGCGGGAAGCAGTCGGCGGCCGACCAGCCGGCCAGTCCCTGGGAGGCCCATTCGTCGAGGTCCTCGGCCGGGGCCCAGAAGGCGATACAGGAGTTGTGCGAGGAGCAGCCGCCGAGCACCCTGGCGCGGGCGTGCCGCAGGAAGCTGTTGCCCTTCTCCTGAGGTTCGACGGGGTAGTCCCAGTCGTAGCCGGACTCCAGGAGGGCCATCCACCGGTCCAGCCGCAGCACGTTGTCGTCGCCGATGTCGGAGGGGCCCGCCTCCAGCAGGCACACCGAGATCGAAGGGTCCTCGCTCAGCCGCGCCGCCACGACCGACCCGGCCGTACCGCCACCGGCCACCACGTAGTCGAACTCGTCCACGGGTCTCTCCTCACGGGGTGGCGGGGGCGGCATGCTCCGCGAGCACGCCGGTGTGCTTGCGCTGGACGAACCAGTAGTAGGCGAAGCCGCCGAGCGCGACCGCGCCGATGAACAGGAACGCGCCCCAGCGCAGATACCAGTGCTGCGGGCCGCTGGCGTTGTAGACCTCCGCACGCGGCCAGGCCAGGTTGACGGACATTCCCACGCCCCACAGCACCGCCAGGACGTTGACCGGCAGACCCAAGCGGCCCAGGGAGAAGCGGCCCTCGGCCGGTGTCCACTCACCCCGCAGCCTGCGCATCAGCATGGGCACGGTGACCAGCAGATACGCGATGTAGATCATGATGATCGCGATACTGGTGACCACTGAGAAGATCTGTGGCTGGTTGATGTTGATGACCAGGATGCCGACCGCCACCAGACCGATGAGGATCGCCGGGAGCAGCGGGGTCTGGAACCGCGGATGGACCCGTGCCAGTCGGGAGCCGCCGGGGAGGTTGTTGTCCCGGGCCATGGCGAACATCAGCCGGATGCCCGCGGTGTGCACGGCCAGCGCACAGACGGTGATCGCGATGACCACGCACCACAGCACGATGTCGCCGACGGTTTCGCCGAGGGTCGACAGCACCACGTACTGGAGCCCTTGCGCCGACAGTTGCCTGGCTTGCAGATTCTCCACCGCGAGCAGCGCGAAGAGCAGGATGAACCCGCCGATGATGAACGAGGCGACCAGCGCCCGCAGGATCGCGCGCGGCGCGTTGCGGGCCGGGTTCAGGGACTCCTCGCCCAGCGAGGACGCGGTGTCGAAGCCGTACATGACGTAGGCCGAGGCGAGCGAGGCGGTCAGAAACGCGCCCAGATAGCCCAGATGCTCTCCGCTGCCGAGGCCGTAGGTCTCCATCACGGCGGACGGGCCGCGGGTGATGTGCGCGGCCAGCAGCAGGATCAGCACGATCGCGGCGATCAGCTCGATGGCCACGCCCGCGGAGTTGATCCGGGCCATCAGCTTCACGCCGAAGCCGTTCACCAGCGTGGTGAACAGCACCAGGATGCTGCCGAGCACCACCGCGTTGGCCGCCCGCTCGGTGCCACTGCTGCCGTCGCCGATGAACTGGAACCACGCGGAGATCTGCGGCAGCGTGATCTGGTACGCGAGCGCCACCGCCGACAGCGACACCATGGTGGCCGTCATCATCATCCAGCCGCCCAGCCAGCCCACATGCGGCCCGCCCAGCAGCTTGGACCAGTTGTAGACCGACCCGGCCACCGGATAGCGGCCCGCGAGCTCGCAGAAGCACAGCGCCACCATCAGCTGGCCCGCGAACACCATCGGCCAGGACCACCAGTAGGCCGGGCCGCCGTGGCTCACCCCGAAGTAGAACAGCTGGAAGGTGCCGGTGAGGATGGAGATGTAGCTGACCCCGGCGGCGAAGGTGTGGAAGTTGCCGAGGGTGCGCTTGAGTTCCGGACGGTAGCCCAGTTCGGTGAGCGAGTCGTCGTCGTGACCGCCCTCGGGACGGGGGCCCGGCGACGGCCCGGCGGGCTCGGTCGCCGTCACGCGGACCACCTGTGCGGCGTCATGCGAACCACCACGGCGGCGTCATGCGAACCACCGCTGCGGGCGGGGCACGGTGTTGCGCCAGATGTGCTTGGCCTCCTGGTACTCCGCCAGACCCGCCGGGCCCAGCTCGCGCCCGATCCCGGACTGCTTCATCCCGCCCCATTCGGCCTGTGGGACATACGGATGGAAGTCGTTGATCCACACGGTTCCGGCGCGCAGCCGGGAGGCCACCCGGTGCGCCTTCTCCGCGTCCTGTGTCCACACCGCCCCGGCCAGGCCGTACACCGTGTCATTGGCCAGCGCCACGGCCTCGTCCTCGTCGCGGAACCGCTCCACGGTGAGCACCGGGCCGAAGGACTCCTCCTGGACCACGGACATGTCCGGGGTGCAGTCGTCCAGCACCGTCGGCAGATAGAAGTAGCCGTGCTCCAGCGCCGGATCGTCCGGCGGTGTCCCGCCGCAGCGCAGCACCGCCCCCTCGTCGAGTCCGGACGCCACATAGGCCGCCACCTTCTCGCGGTGGGCCGCGGAGATCAGCGGGCCGCTGCGGGCGTCCTCGTCGAACGGGCCGCCCAGCCGGATCTGCCGGGCCCGGTGCACGATCTCGTCGATGAACGCGTCGTGCAGCTGCTCCTGGACCAGCAGCCGGGCCCCGGCCGAACAGACCTGTCCGGCGTGCAGGAACACGGCCATCAGGGCGTAGTCCACGGCCGTGTCGAAGTCGCAGTCGGTGAAGACGATATTGGGGTTCTTGCCGCCCAGCTCCAGCGCGATCTTCTTCACCGTGGGCGCGGCGGCCGCCATGATCCAGCGGCCGGTGGCCACTCCGCCGGTGAACGACACCAGGTCCACCCGCTCGTCCGTGGCCAGTGGCGCGCCCACGGTCGATCCGGCGCCCAGCACCAGATTGGCCGTGCCCGGCGGCACCCCGGCCTCGGCCAGCAGCCGCATCAGCCCGATGGCGCTGTGCGGGGTCAGCTCGCTGGGCTTGAGGACGAAGGTGTCCCCGGCGGCGAGCGCGGGGGCGACCTTCCATGCGGTCTGGAGCAGCGGATAGTTCCATGGCGTGATCAGGGCGCAGACCCCCACCGGCTCATGGACCACCGTGCTGTCCACTTCCGGGCTGCCCACGTCGATGACCCGGCCCGGCCCCGCGGAAGCGATCAGATTGCCGAAGTAGCGGAAGCAGTTCGCGATGTCGTCGAGGTCGTACTCGCTCTCCACCAGCCGTTTTCCGGTGTCCAGGGATTCGGCGCGGGCGATGTCGGCCTTGTCCCGCTCCAGCAGCTCCGCGATGCGCAGCAGCAGTCTGCCGCGCTCGGCGGCCGGGGTGCCGGGCCAGGGGCCGCGGTCGAAGGCGTCACGGGCGGCCGCGATGGCCGCGGCCGTGTCCTTCGGCCCGGCCTCGTCGACCGTGGCCACCAGCATTCCGTCCGCGGGGCAGCGGATGTCGCGGGTGTGTCCGTCGAGGGCGGCTGTCCAGCGGCCGCCGATGAAAAGCTCCGGCATGTATCGCCTCCGGGCTCGGACGACAGTGGCCGACCCCCGTGGTGACACCTCGCTCGGTGATCCTTCGCCGTCCCTCGATCCCTCGGTGCGCGAGGCCGGTCCACACACCGAGCGTAAGTGGCACCGGTCTCCCTCGCACGGCGTAACCGGAAGGCCGCTGATCGGCGGGGTTGCGCGGTGGCAGCGGGGCGTGACGCGGGCCGGTGGGCGGGCCCGGGGGCCTCGGATAGACACCCTTACGGCCGGTACATCTTCACCGTGCACAATCCTCGTCATGGTCCACGAGCCCGAAGCCCCCCGCGCCCTCGCCGATGAGCTGCTCACCGTCCTCGACCCGTTGCCGCATCCGCGCCGGATGCACGAACTGGCCGTACGGACCAGGGTGGCGACCTCGCGCGGGGAACTCGGCGCCTTGATCGGTGAGTTGGAGCGTCGCGGGGGGTACGAGCGGCGGCTCGCCGCCGCGGCCGCGGCGGTCGGCGGGCGGACCGGCCACCTTCAGGGGCGGCTCCTGGACCCGGACCCCGTAGTGCGCCACTACGCCCTCGCGGTGGCCCGTGACGGGGGCGGGATCGACGACGAGACGCTGGAGGCGGCGTTCCAGGACGCGCCCGCCGCCGTACGGCGGGAGCTGGCGCGTACCGTCGTCGCCGGGCGGCGCACCGCGCTGGCCGAACGGCTCATCGACCCGGTGCGGGAGCGGTGGGGCGACGCCGAGGCTGCCCGGCTGCTGCCCGGCTGCGGAGCGGACACCCTCGCCCGGCTGCTGCCCGCCCTCTTCCACGCCGTCGGCAGCTGGCGCCCGCTCGTCCCCCGCCACCCCCTCGCCTTTCTCGACGAGGCCGAACGGCAGCTCACCGCGCTGCCGCAGGCCCTGCGCGACGCGTGGTGGGCGCGGTACGCACACGGTGTCGCGCTCGCCGTGCCCGTCGCACCGCACCGGGTGCTGGACCTGCTGGAGGACGTGTGCCACGGGGCGTTGCCGCTCCCGGTGCGGCACCGGCTGTCCGTGCTGGTGGCCGCCGACCCCACGCGTACGCTGCGGCTGCTGCTCACCCCGGCCCAGGCGCCCCTGTTGCGCGGCCGCGGCCTGGAACGGGCGGTCTTGCGCCGCCTCGTACGCGCCGACCCGCCCGAACTCCCCGAACTGGCCCGCGCCCTGCGGCACGACGCGTGCGCGCTGGCGCGGCTGCTGGCCACGCTGCCGCCCGGCCGCCGCGCCGATGTGTTCGCCTGCGCCACGGCGGGACGCGACCCCGACCACGCCTCCGTCGACCCCGCTGTCCTCGAGGTCCTGCCGCGCGCCGTCCGTCAGGACGAGGCGCGCCGGATGGCCGCACGGGCGCGCGAGCGCGGGGCCCCCTGGACGGCGGTGCTGGCGGCCGTGGCGTATCTGCCGGTCGACGAGGCGCGCGAGGAACTGCTGAGCGCGACCCGCCGATCCCCGGCGGAGGACCGCGCCCTCGCCCATCCGCTGCTGATCCGCAACGCCGCCCACTCCGGCGACCCCGCTGCCGTCACCTCCCTGCTGGTCCTGCTGGAAGGGCTGCGCAACGAGCAGGACCCGGTGCGCTGCGCCGCGCTCGGCGCGCTCGCCACCGTCCCGCCGGCCCTGTTCACCGACGACGCCGCGGACCATCTGGACCGGGTCGCGGGTGACGCGATCCAGGCCCGGGACTCCTCCCCGGCCACCCGGCGGGCGCTGCGCGGCCTCGCCGTCGCGCTGCTGCGGGAACACGCCGTCACCGGACAGCGGGAGCTGCTGGGCTGGGCGTTGCGCACCGTGACCCGGCTCGCCGGGCGGGTCGGCGCCGCCGATCTCGGCAGACTCGACCACACCCTGCGGCGCGGTCAGGAACACACCGTCTTCGAGGCGCTGCGGCCCTGGCTGGAGGCGGGCGCCGACCGGGTCGACCACGAGCTGACGTTCGCCCTCGTCCGTTCGCTCGGACGACGCGCCCACGCCATGCCCGAGCTCCAGGAACTGCTCCGCCAGGCCATCCAGTTCGGCAGTGACACCACCGCCCGTACCGCCGTCGGACTGTGGCTCGAACCGCCCGGTGAGCGCGACGCGCGGGTCGCGGAGATCCTCGCGCAGGACCCTTCCGCGGCCGTACTGCCGCCCGTGCTGGCCGTGTTGACACGCCGACGCACTGATCTGCTCGATGGTGTCCTGGCCGACACACCGCCGTACGGCCGGTTTCTGGCCCCCGGTACTGCCTGGACCCCGCCCACCACCCATGACGCCATGCGCTGGGTGCCCCGCCAGCAGGCCGCCGCGGCCCGCCTGTTGGAGCGGACCGCCGCCGACACCGCGCGTCCGGCCCATGAGCGCACCTCGGCCATCGCCCGCGCCGCGCTGATCCCCGGCACCGGCGCCGCCGCCGTACGGGCCTGGACGGGTAACGACGACGTGGTGCTCGCCGAGGCCGCGCTCACCGCCCTCGCCCACACCGACCGGCCCGGCGACGCCCTGCCCGCGCTGCTGGCCCACGCGGGCGACGACCGGGCGCGGGTGGCGGTGTACGCGGCCACCCGGGCGGCCCGTTACGCCGAACCCTCACGGCTGGAGGCCCCGATCCGCGGTGTTCTCGCACCGGACGGCGTGGCGACCGCCGTGCCGTCCGTGCCCGCCAAGGTCACCAGCCGCAAGCAGGCCGCCCGGCTCGCCGCCACCCTGCTGCCCGTGCCCGACGCCGCCACCCTCCTCGCCGACGCCTGCGCGGTGCCCGGCCAGCACCATGACGTCCAGGCCGCCTGTGTGGCCTTCGCGACCCGGCTGCTCGACGCCAAAGGCGCCTGGGAGATGCTCACCGCCGCCGCGAACGGGCGGCGCGAACTGCGCCACGCCGTGCTGCGCGTCCACCCGCTGGACCTGCCCGAACCCCACCGGGCGCGCTACGCCCAGCTCATACGTGCCGTCTGCGACACCGAAGACCCCGAGGTGGCCGCGGCGGGTCACGCCGCGCTCGCCGTCTGGTCGCCCTGGGCACCGGATGTGGCGGCCGTCCTCGTCGCCGCCGTCACCGATCTGGACAACCGGGCGGGCTGGACCTCCGCCGCCGACGCGCTGCTGACCCTGGTGGCCACCGCCCCCGACGGCACGCCCGAGGACAACCCTCTGGCATGGGCGCTCGCCGCGCTCGCCACCGCCGACGCCCGGCCCGGCACGCCCGACGCCGAGCCCGGCCGGGACCGGCCGGCGCGCCGCCGGATCCGCCATATCGCCACGCGGCTCGCCGGGCGGGCACCCGGCGGCACGGCGACCCGCCCGATGCGCCGTGCCGCCACCGCCGCGGCCGAACTCCTCGCCGGATACGAGACCTTCATCCCCGACGCCGCCCATGTCCTGGTCCACGTCCTGGACCTGGGCTCCCGGCCCGCCCCGCTGACCGCCGCACTCGCCCGCCTCAGCCGACTGCACTCCGCCCGCCCCGCGCTCGCCGCCCACACCGCCGGCGTACTGCACCGGCGGCTGAACGCGGGGACGCGGCCCGGGTCCGACGAGGCGCTGCTGCGCGCGGCGCGGGAGCTGAACGAAGACGGCGGACACGCCGCCGGGCTGTTCGCCACCATCCTCACCGAGGCGGGTGGCCGCCGCACCGACTGGCCGGAGCCATGGCGCGAGCAACTGCGCGCGCTGCGCGGGCATCCGCACCCGGACGTACGGGACGCGGCGCTGCTGCTGACCACGGCGGAGGAGTAGCCGCGGTCGGTCGGGGAAAGCGCTCGGCCCGGGTGGCGGTCAGCCGTTCTTGCGCCAGGCGCCCTCGTCGTAGTCATAGCCGTACCCGGGACGGCCCTTGGTTCCGCTGGTGCGGAACGGCGCGCCCCGGTCGTCGATCCGCACCGTCCCCTCGCGCCCGCCGCTGGACCAGTCCAGCTCCAGGTACCAGCGGCAATCGCAGCCGGTGGTACGGGCGTTGATCCGCAGCACCTCCGGATCCGTGGCCGACACGCGGTACGGGAAGCGGACGGCGGGGAGCGGCGTGCCCGAGTCATTGCCGTCGGTGGGGCGGGCCAGCGGGCGGGAGGCGTCCAGGTCGACCGAGAACGCGCGCGGGGTGAGGGAGCCGCCGCAGCCGTTGTCCATCGCGAACGACGACCACCGCAGGGGATCGCGCCGTCCCACGACCCGTACGTGCAGCGCCTGGAGGACCACCGCGGATGACGCCCGGCCCTGCGCCGTGACCTCCACATGGGTGGTCCCGCCGTGCACGGCGCCATGGGCCGAGGCCCAGGCGGGCGCGTCCTGCTCGGTGGGCGGCGGGGCGACGTCGGTGGGCGGCCGGTCGATGAGATAGCGGTGATCACAGCCGTTCTCCCAGACGTGGGAACGGGTGCTGAGGGTGAGCGGGGCGCGGGAGCCGCCGTTGCCGGGCGCGTCGCCCGGCCGGCCGGGCGACGCGCCCGGGGAGGGTGAGGCGGATGCGTCATGGTCCCGCTCGCCGTCACGGCGCGGCGCGCCGGACCGGTGCTTGTGGTCGTCCGTCTCCGCCCGGTCCAGATGTCCGCGCGCCGTCGGCCCGACCGGCGCGGCGGACCGCGGATGGGCGGTGGCGCGGGGTGAGGTCGCGGTGTCCTTCCGTTTGTCGTCGCCGGGCGGTCGTACCTCCACCGCCGTGACGGCGAGCACGACCATGGCGGCGGCCCCGGCCAGTAACGCCCATGGCCGCCGTCGCCAGGCCCGGCGCGGCGCGGCGCCCTCTCCCGCGGGCACGGCCCGCAGCCGCCCCCGCGCCACGGAGCCGCCCCCCACGGGTGTCCACCGCACCCCCGCCCCGGCCTCCGGCCCCGCGGGCCGTAACGCCCGCGGCCCGAACTCGGGGGAGCGGGAGGATGGTTGAGGCGTGGGATCCGCCGGAGCCGAGGCGGCGGCCGGTTCTGTGGCATCCACGGGCGCGCCCTTTACACGCCCCCGTCCGCCTCGGCCCACCTCGACGACCGGGCGGATCGGCCCGTTTGGCGTGGGGTCGGCGCCCTCCGTGCGGTCCGGCCCCGCCGTCGAGCCGCCGGTCGGCGCGTCGGGGCGCGTCCCGTCGTCTGGCACGGCGCATGGTGCGCTCGTCGGTGCGTCGGCATCTGCCCGCCCGTCCCGGCCGGTTGCGTCTGCCGCCCTGGCTCGCTGTCCCTCGGCGCTCGCCGGGGCGTCCGGAGCGTCCGCCGGGGCGTCCGGAGCGTCCGCCGGGGCGTCCGGAGCGTCCGCCGGGGCGTCCCCCGTGGTACGGCGGGGTCTGCCCGGGGTGCTGCCCCGGGTGGTGGTGCGGCGTCTGGCGGCGTCGGCCAGCATCCAGCGGCGGTGGAGGGAGATCAGCTCCTCCGGTGTGGCTCCGCAGAGCCGGGCGAAGCGTTCCACCGGCGCGTAGTCCGCCGGGACCGCGTCGCCGTTGCAGTAGCGGTGCAGCGTGGACGTGCTGACGTGCAGTCGCGTGGCCAGCGAGCCGTAGCTGCGGCCCGAGCGTTCCTTCAGGGCCCGCAGGCTCTCCGCGAAATCCGCGACCTCATTGGCGCTCCCCACGGAACCGTCCCCCTTCTTCCCCGTGTCCCCACCCGTTGCGCATCCCGCGGGTGTCCCGCGAACGCGTTCCAGGCTGAGTCATACCCCCAAGTCAGCGTACGTGCAGGCATTCCAGCGTCCCGGATGCCACTCCTTTCCTGGCGCCCGCGCCCGGCGGCCCGCACGCTGGGCCCTGCCGTCGTGAACCGCGCGGCGGCCTCATGACACGACGGCCGCACGCGTACGCGTCGCGCCGATATGAGTCGCAGTGACATGACAGGAAGAGACGGGGAATCACCTGATGCGCATGGTCAAGCACATCCTCCGCACCGCCGCCGCGGGCGCGCTGGCCGCGGCCGCCGTCGTAGGGGCGGCCGGGGCCGGTCCGGCCCGGGCCGCGGCCCTGGGCACACCCGCCCACCTCGTGCCGAGGGAACTTCCGCCGCACCCCGGCTCGGACTGGTACGCGAGTGATGTCACCAAGGGGCTGCCGGAGAACGTCCCGTTCTGCGTCGAGAGGACGTTCCCCTCCGCCGGGGCGACGCACCGTACCTTCTGGACCGAGTACGACACCGGCGCCGCCCAGATCGTGGTCAGGACCGGCACCGTGGACGCCGCGCGCAAGCTGGCCGCCGCCGCGGAGAAGAAGATCCGGAACTGCGCCGCCGACTGGCAGCGCGACTATCCCGAGGGCACCGCCTCCTGGCGGGACTACGGGGCGCTCCCGGCCGAGGACGGCGCCCATGTCTACGGCGTCCACACCTCGTACCCGGACTCCGAGCCCGGGATCCACCTCTACGGCGTGGGGCGGGACGGCCGGACCGTGACCGTCGTCCAGTGGGGCGAGATGGGTGGTTTCGGCCAGGCCCCGGTCGCCGACTTCACACGGACCACCACCACCGCCGTCGTCAAGCTCTACCACTCGTAGGGCAACCCGAAGGGCAACCCGTAGGGCCTCGCATCGGCCGCGGGCCCGGCGGTCACGCGCGCGCAAGGGGGGTGCGCGTGGCCGCCGTCCCGGCGCGGCCTCCGGCGGTTATGGTCGGGACACGTCGCACCGACCGGAACGACACCCACCGGACGACACCGACCGGAGGTCCCCGTGCCGAACGGCTCGCTCTCCCTCGCCGCCGCGCTCCATCTGCTCGCCTTCGACCCCGGGACCGGCAAGCCCGTCGGTGCCCACACCGCGCTGCTCGTCCGCGCCGCAGCCCTCACCGAGCTGGCTCAGCGCGGACTGCTGACCGACTCCGACGGCAGGCCGTGCCCGGTGGCCGACGCCATGACCGGGGACAGCGCGCTCGACGGGCTGCTGGAGCTGATCGGGGAGTCCCGGCCGCGTACCTGGGCGACTTGGGTGGAGTATCAGCCGCGGCTGACCGAGCACGCCGTGCGCGACCAGCTGGTGGCGCACGGCTATCTGCGTGCGGAGGTGCGGCGCGTGCTGGGGCTGTTCCCGCTGAAGCAGTACCGGCTGGAACGGACCGACCTGGTGGCGGGTATGCGCGAGGACGCGGTGCGGGTGCTGCACGGTGACCAGCCGGTGTCCGAGGTGTCCGAGCGGGACGCGGCGCTCGTCGCACTCGCGGCGGCGGGGGAGCTGCGGACCGTGGTGACGCTCAAGGACGCGAAGCTCCACAAGAAGCGCATTACGGAACTGGGGGAACGAAGCGGGGGAATGGGGCCGGTGCTGGAGAAAGTGATCGCACAGGTGCGTGCGGCGCTCGCCGCCGCGGTCACCACGGCGATCCTCGTGGCGACCACGTCCTCGAGCGGCACCTGACGCGAGCGGCGCCTGAGGGGGCCTGACGGCCCCCGGCGCGGGAGGCGAGGCGGCGGCGTCGGCTCAGGCGGGGGCGTCCCCCAGCAGGGACGCCAATCCGTCGTCCAGGTTCAGTGCCCCGCTCTCGCTGCCCTCGGGGACCGCGGTGTAGGAGCGGCCGAGGAACCTGAGGAGGTCGCCGGTGTCGAACTGGACCATGGCCATGCCCTCGGGGGCGTGGAACTCCAGCACCGTGCGCTGCGTACCGCACGGCCACATCTGCACATCACCGTTCCCCGCGGGGCCGCGCAGCCCCGCCGCGAGCAGCTCGCGCCCGAACGTCCACTCCACCGCGGACCCGTCGAGGGAGGCCGAGGGCGGGAAGGAGATGCGGACGGCGAACGGGTCGTCGGGCTCGTAACGCAGACAGGCCGGGATGGCGCGTGCCTCGGGCGTCGACGCGATGAGATGGGCCTGGACGGCTTGGTCGATGACTGTGGACAACGCCGGCTCCCTCGTGATCGGTGCGGGGTCCTCGCCTCGCTTACGACCGTTAAGACGTACGGGCAATCACGCCAGTGCACCCATGGTTGCTGTGACGTGTGTCACGAGTGATTTTTCCAGGGGACATAGGGCATTTAGGCTTGCGAAAACCATGCACGGTCTCGGGCGCCGTGCGGAGCTGTTACAAAACTCCGCCGCCGACGAGGCACCACCCCAGGGGTTGTTCCACCATGCACCAAGGTCCCGCGGCGCTCGGCGCGGCCGCCTACACCCGTCTCTACGAAGCCGAATATCCGCGTCTCGTCGCGTACGCCCGGACCCTCACCGGTAACCCCTGGACCGCGGGTGACCTCGTCGCCGAGGCCCACTACCGGGTGTGGCGGCGGGTACGGACCGGGCCGCCGATCGGTGCCGACGCCGCACCCGCCGAACTCACCAGTGCGGTGCGCGGGCTCTCCGCGGCGGCCTCGAGCTGGGGGCCGCCGCAGCGCGCCTCGTATCTCGAACCGCTGGTGGAGGTCCTGGGCGAACTGCCGCAGCGATGGGTGACGGCGCTGTGGCTCGCGGAAGTGGACGGGCTGGCGCCGGAGGGCGTCGCCCGGCGCCTGGGCAGCCACGCCGACGGTGCCGCCGCGCTGGTCGAACGGGGGCGGGACAGTCTGCGCCAGGAGTATCTGCGCGCTCAGCCGGGCGCCCCGGCGAGCGCGGCGTGCGGTGCGTACTGGGAGCGGATGCCCTCGCATGTGCAGGGTGTCGACACCCCGCAGCAGGCCGAGCAGATAGCCGTGCACATAGAGGGCTGCCAGGACTGCCGGGCCCGGATGGAGCAGCTGGTGGCGGCCGACGACCGGCTGCCCGCGCTCACCGGACCGGCGCTGCTGGCGCTGCTGGACCGGGGTGCGGCGACATGGCTGGCGCCGCTCGCCGCCGTCGGCGGCGCGGCCGCCGCGGTCGCGGCCACGCGCACGCTGCCGTTCGGCGGTGCGCACGCGTCCGCCGCGGGCGGCACGCTGGTGTCCACCCGGCGTTCGGTGCGCCATCTGATGCGCGGGCAGGTGCGCCAGGCCGGACCGGTCGCGGCCACCGTGGCCGGAGTCGGTGTGCTGCTCATCGCGAGTGCGGCGGTCGCGGCCGGGCTGGCGCTGACCGACGGCGATCCGGCGGAGCCGGGGCAGCCCGCGGCGGCGTCGGTGCCGTCGCACCCGGGTGGTGCCGGGGTGCCGCCGCAGGGGCACAGTTCGTCCGGTTCGTCGGAGACATCCGGTACGTCGCCGCGGAAGCCGGACGAGCTGCGGTCGGATGCCGCGCGTGAGGCGTCACGGAACCGGCCGTCCAAGGGTGCGCCCGTGGGGCAGTCGCCGTCGGATGTGCCGTCGAGCGCGGTCGCTCCCTCGACGTCGGCGTCGTCCTCCGCCGAGCCGTCATCGCCGTCGTCCTCTTCGCCCTCGTCACGGCCGACATCTCCCAGTTCGTCGCCTTCGTCTCCTTCGGGTGAGCCGTCCGATCCGTCCGCACCCTCGCCGACCGACGACCGGACCGACGGCCCGACGGGTGAGCCGACCGACGGTGATACGGCTCAGCCGTCCCGGCCCGGAGAGCCGAGCGGCACCACGAGCACGAAGCCGACCGCCGAGCCGACCGCCTCGTCCGGCGACAGCTCGAAGGACTGTGTGTCGCTGGTGGTCCGGGTCTGCGTCGACGACAACCGCTGACGCCGCGACGCCGGGGTTACGGCCGCTGCTCCCCGCAGCCGCCGGGCCCCGG
Organism: Streptomyces coffeae; assembly: GCF_016741875.1. Lineage (GTDB taxonomy): Bacteria > Actinomycetota > Actinomycetes > Streptomycetales > Streptomycetaceae > Streptomyces > Streptomyces coffeae. Next base: position 80,673 of record NZ_JAERRF010000023.1, read on the forward strand.
CCTCGCTCCGCAGGGCCCGGACGCGTCGCAGTACGGGTCGTTGCGGGTGGCGCCGCAGCCGCAGAGCGTCGCGCGGGTCTCCTTGCGGGCGCCGTCCGGGGTCTCGATCATCAGATCCCCGCGGACCAGGATCTGACCCGAGGATGTGCGCGCGAGCGCGGTGGGGCGGGTGGGCTGCTCCGTCTCGCCGTTGGCCATCCGGTACCGCAGCGCCCCGGAGGTGCAGCGCCGCACCACCTCGGCGACAACATCGGCGGGCGCGCCGTCGGCCTGGATCCACGGCTGCTGCTCGGGGTCGAACACCTGCGGCAGGGCGCGGGCGCACGCACCGGCGTGGAGACAGCGCTCCGCTTCGTAGCTGACGGTGACCATGGCGCCCACGTACGGCTTTCCACGTTCGTTGTCCATGGCGGTCACCTTAGGAAGGCCGAGCCGGTCCCGCGATTCGGAGTTTCTCCCTCTCACTGGCTCACTCGTCCGTGGACGGCGTCCCGCGGATGGGCTAGCTTCCAGCTCCATGAGGGCCATGGGGATCATGAGCATGATGCGACGCGCGGTGGCGGCCGGACTCTGCGGGGCGGCGCTCGCCGCCGTGACGGCCGCGCCCGCGCACGCTCAACCGACGGACGGCGAGGGCCGGTTGGGAGTGGGGTGGCGGCTCACCGAGAGCGGCACCGACGCCCGGTTCCGCGGACTCGCCGCGGTCAGCCGCGGCACGGCGTGGGTCGCGGGTACCAAGGGCACGGTGCTGCGGACGCACGACGGCGGGCGCAAGTGGCGCAATGTCTCCCCGCCCGGCGCGGAGGGGCTGGAGTTCCGCGATGTCGAGGCGTTCGACGCCCGGCGCGCGGTGGTGCTGGCGATCGGCGAGGGCGAGGCGTCCCGGGTCTTCCGCACCGACGACGGGGGCGCGACCTGGCGCGAGAGCTTCCGCAACGACGATCCGCGCGCCTTCTACGACTGCATGACCTTCTTCGACTCCCGGCACGGGATCGCGCTGAGCGATCCGGTGGACGGCCGCTACCGGATCCTGTCGACCGGCGACGGCGGCCGCAGCTGGCGGGTCCTTCCCGCGGACGGTATGCCGCCCGCGCAGCCGGGCGAGGCCGCGTTCGCGGCGAGCGGGCAGTGTCTGGTCGCCTCCGGTGGGCGGAACGCGTGGTTCGCCACGGGCGGGTCGGCTACCGCCCGGGTGTTCCACACCACCGACCGCGGCCGCAGCTGGACGGTGGCCGACACTCCGGTCCCCGCGGGCGATCCGGCGCGCGGGGTGTTCGCGCTCGCCTTCCGCGACGCGCTGCACGGCCTCGCCGTCGGTGGCGACTACCGGCCCGATCAGCCGTCCCCGCGCGCGGCGGCCGTCACCGGGGACGGCGGATACCGCTGGACCACGGCGGAGCAGCCGCCGTCCGCCTACCGCTCGGGCGTCACCTGGCTGCCGTACAGCCGCCGGGCGGCCCTGGCCGTCGGCCCCACCGGTACCGACCTCACCACCGACGCGGGCCGCACCTGGCGCACCGTCGACACCGGCTCGTACGACACCGTCGACTGCGCCCCGGACCTCGGCTGCTGGGCCGCGGGGGAGAAGGGCCGGATCGCCCGGCTGGGCCCAACGGCGCGGTGACCCGGTGTCCGCCGGACCCCGCCCCGTGACGGGGTCCGGCGGAAGAGCGCGGGCCGCTCAGCGGACTCGCTGAAGTCCGGTGCGGTTCGGGTGCGCCCTGAAGGGGCGCGGGGCTGTGTCGATGTGCGGCTCCGCCGCGGCTGTGTCGATGTGCGGCTCCGCCGCGTGGGCGACCAGCCACGAGGCAGCCGCAGACGAACGACGACAGCTCGCGGCACTTCCCGAGTCGCGCTCAGACGGTCGGCTGCTGCCGGTAGGGCTCCAGCGCCGGGGCCGTCCTGGTGGCGATGAACTCCGTGATCGTGTACTCGCCCACACCCGCGATCGTGAACGGATCGGTGGTCACCAGCTTTTCGATGGCCGCGCGGTCGTCGCCGCCCGCCAGAATGACCCCGCCCTCGCGCGGGTCCTTGGGTCCGGAGGCGAGGAAGACGCCCGCCGCGTAGTGCTCCTCCAGCCAGGCGATGTGTGCCGGGAGCAGGGCCTCGACGCGGTCGAGCGGGGCGCTGTAGGTCACGTCCAGAACGAACATGATCGGGATAGTAGCGTGGTGCCCACGATGACCAGCGCCGACTTTCCCCGCTATGACCTGCCTCCCGACTGGCCCACGACCGAGGCCGAGGCGACCGCCGTTCAAGAGCGTCTGCGGGCGGCCGTCGTGACCGCCGGAGAGGTGGCCCCGCCGGGCGAGGGCGCGGGCACCGTGGCCGGGGTGGACGTGGCGTACGACGACGAGCGCGGGGTGGTCGCGGCCGCCGCCGTGGCGCTGGACCCCCGCACCCTGGCGGTCGTCGGGGAGGCGACGGCGGTCGGCCCGGTCACCTTCCCCTATGTGCCCGGACTGCTGGCGTTCCGTGAGATACCGGCCGTCCTGGACGCGCTCGGCGCGCTCGACCGGGCCGGTCACCGCCCGGATCTCGTGGTGTGCGACGGCTACGGACTGGCCCACCCCCGCCGCTTCGGACTGGCCAGCCATCTGGGGGTGCTCACCGGGCTCCCGGTCATCGGCGTCGCCAAGAACCCGTTCACCTTCCGCCATGCCGACCCCGGACCGCACCGCGGCGACTGGTCACCGCTGCTGGACGGGGAGGAGGAGGTCGGCCGGGCGCTGCGCACCCGGGATGGGGTGAAGCCGGTGTTCGTCTCGGTCGGCCACCGGGTCGACCTCGACAGCGCCTGCGCCCACACCCTCCATCTCGCCCGCGACTACCGGCAGCCCGAGACCACCCGGCGAGCCGACGCGCTGTGCCGCCGGGCGCTGGCCGAGGTACGGGCCGCTCGGAGCTGACCGGACCCGGGCCGTCACCGGCGCCGGGTCTCGGCCAGGAAGCAGCCGAACTCCACGGCGCGCACATGGACCGCCGCCACCCGCGGATCCCGGTAGAGCTGGTCGAGCCCCTCCTCGATCGTCGGTGTGCCGCCGTCCAGCAGCAGTCCGCCCAGGATGGAGCCGTCGGCGGAGTACGCCCGCAGCACCCGCCGGTCGCCGCGGAGGCCGTCCGGTACGCCGGTGCCCGTCCAGCCGCCGCACGGTTCGCGGTGGACGAAGACCGGGCCCGTCTCGTTGTACGGGCCCGGATCGGCGCCGGTGTCCAGCGCCCAGCGCAGCAGCGGGGAGTACGCGACGAGCGCGATGGTCTCGTGCGGTCCGCTGCGTCCCAGACAGCAGCGCAGCGGTGAGCCGCCGTTCTCGTCCTCCACCACGATGCGCGGCGGACGGTCCGCGTCGTCCATGATCCGCAGCCGCCGAAGCGCCTCCGGCGCGATGGCCCGGATGTCGTACCGCGGCGTCTGGTGTTCCAGGGTCTCGGGAGTGCTGTGCTCGTTCATAGGTCTCATGCTCACCGGGGGACACGGCCGGTGCTGGCGGTATTCGGACGCCGCGCTGGAGGGTGGGAAGCCTTGGCCGGGAGGGTACTTGACAGTGGGGTCGGCGCTGAGCGAGATTCAGCCCCGACATAGGACATCCCACCTCCCTATTGCCCCGCTATTCCCCTGGATGTGGCGGGACGTCAGATGTCGTATGGGTCATCCGTCCGGGTCCAGGCCGCCCGCGTGCAGAAAGCTGGGTTGTGATGAGTCTTCCGGCTCCGCTCACCGGTGTTGTACCGCCCCTGTGTACCCCGCTCACCCCCGGCGGCGCGATCGACACCCGCTCCCTGACCGCCCTGGCCGAGCGGCTGATCGGCGCGGGGGTGAGCGCGCTGTTCGCGCTCGGCTCCAGCGGTGAGGCCGCCTATCTGGACGACCGTGCGCGCCGTACCGTCCTGGAGACGGTGATCGGGGCGGCGGACGGCCGGGTGCCGGTGCTCGCCGGGGCGATCGACATGACCACCGCGCGGGTGCTGGACCACGCCCGCACCGCCGCCGGGCTGGGCGCGGGCGGCATCGTGGCCACCGCGCCGTTCTTCACCCGCACCCACCCGGTGGAGATCGCCGACCACTTCCGGCGGCTGCGCGACGGCGCCGGGCTGCCGCTCTTCGCGTACGACATCCCCCTCTCGGTGCACGCCAAGCTGACGTCCCAGGCCGTGCTCCCGCTGGCCGCCGACGGCACCCTCGCCGGGCTCAAGGACAGCAGCGGGGACGACGGCGCGCTGCGCAGGCTGCTGGTGGAGGTCCGCCGCCGCGGTCTCGACGCGGGGTTCTCCGTGCTCACCGGATCCGAACTGACCGTGGACGGCGCCCTGTTGGCGGGCGCTCACGGGGTGGTCCCGGGGCTGGCCAACGTCGACCCGGACGGCTATGTCCGGCTGTACGCGCACGCCCGCGCCGGGCGCTGGGACCGGGCCGCCGCCGAACAGGACCGGCTGGCCGCGCTGTTCGCCCTCACCGACGCCGGTGATCCGGCACTGATGGGCGGAAGTTCATCGGCGCTGGGAGGTTTCAAGGCCGCGCTGCATCTGATGGGTGTCATCGACTGCCCCGCGACGGCCGCGCCCCAGGTGCCGCTGGGTGAGGAGGCCGTCAAGACCGTCCGTCATGTCCTCGAGGAAGGGGGGCTGTTGCCATGACCGCCGCCGCACCCTGGTACCGGGAGGTCTCCCGAGGCCAGTGGACGTCCCTGACCGCGGCCTGGATCGGCTATCTGCTCGACGGCTTCGACTTCGTCCTGATCACCCTCGTGCTGACCGAGATCGCCGAGGAGTTCGACCTCAGTACGGCGTCCGCGGCGAGCCTGGTCTCCGGTGCGTTCATCACCCGCTGGCTCGGCGGGGCGCTGCTGGGCGCCATGGGCGATCGCTACGGCCGTAAACCGGCCATGATCGCCAGCATTCTGCTCTACTCGCTGGGCACCTTCGCCTGCGGCTTCGCCTGGAACTACTTCAGCCTCTTCACCGCCCGTCTCCTGATTGGCATGGGCATGGCCGGTGAGTACAGCGCCAGTGCCACCTATGTGCTGGAGAGCTGGCCCGCCCGGCTGCGCAATCGCGCCTCCGGGTTTCTCATCTCCGGCTACGCGGGCGGCACCATCCTCGCCGCCGAGCTCTACAAGTGGGTGGTACCGCACTGGGGCTGGCGCTGGATGTTCTGGATCGGTGTGCTCCCGGTGTTCGTCGCGCTGTGGATGCGGCGCGCGCTCCCCGAGGCCGCCGACTGGCGCCAGGAGGTGGCGGCGGGCGAGGGCGCGCGGCCCAACCCCTTCGCGCCGCTGTTCACCGGGCGGTGGCGCGCCTGGGCCAACACCGCCCTGGCGGCGGCCGCGAGCGCGGCGCTGTTCTGTGTCTTCACCCCGGTGGGCGCCGGGTGGCGGTGGCCGCTGTCGCTGCTGGCGACGGGGTGTCTGGTCGCCTTCGCCGCACAGCTCGGCGGGCGGCGCGGATGGCTGCTGCACACCGCGCTGACGGCCACGGTCTTCTGCGCGTTCCTCTACAGCTGGCCCATCCAGGCGCTGCTGCCGACCTATCTGAAGGCGGAGCTGGGCTATGCGCCCGGCGAGGTCACGGACGTGATGTTCTACGCCGGGTTCGGCACCATGGCGGGCTGCTGGCTCGCGGGCTTCGTGGGCGACTGGCTGGGCACCCGGAAGGCGTACGCCTGCACCCTGCTGGCCTCGCTGGCCTTCGTTTTCCCGGTGTTCGCGGTGCGGAGCAGCCTCGTCGGCCTCGGCGTGCTGCTGTTCTTCCTGCTCGCCCTGAGCCAGGGGATCTCGGGCATCCTGCCCACGTACATCGCGGGCCACTTCCCGACCCGGACCCGGGCCGCCTCGCTGGGCTTCGTCTACAACACCGGGGCGCTGGGCGGTGCGGTGGCCCCGGTGCTCGGCGCCGATCTGGCCGAGGGGATGCCGCTGGGGCGGGCGCTCGCGGTGCTCACCTTCGGGCTGACGCTGGTGGTGATCGCCCTGGTGGGCGGCGATGTGCCACGGCGGCTGGGGCGACTGGCCGATCCGTCGGGCGGCGCGGACCATCTGGTGCCCGGGCGGCCGTTGTCGGTGGCGGAGACTAGCGTGGAGAAGGCCGGTCGGGGACCGCGGGAGCATGGGCCCCCGGCCGCTTCATGACAGCCGTGGACCGCGCACCGCAGGAGGAGCCGATGGCCGCGTCGAAGGACCCGCTCCGGGTGCGGGGCGCGGTGCGCGCGTTCGCGCTCGGCCTCCCCGGCGCCTGGGAGGACTTCCCCTGGGGCGATGGCGTGGTCAAGGTCGGCAAGAAGATCTTTGTGTTCCTCGGGCCGGACGACGGCGACCGTACGCCCGGTGTCACCGTCAAGCTGCGGGACGAGGCGGCACACGCCCATGCGATGTCCCAGCCCGGCGCCGCCCCGACCGGCTATGGCCTGGGCCGGTCCGGATGGGTGTCCATACCGCTCGCCGAGGGTGCGCCGGGAGCCGACCTGCTGTGCGACTGGGTGGAGGAGAGCTATCGGGCGATCGCCCCCAAGCGGCTGATCGCGGAGCTCGACGCGGGCTGACGGCGCCACCGGGCTCATCGCTGCCCGACCCTCCATGGCCCCGCCGGCCAAAGACCGGCGGGGCCACGGTCTTTCGCTGTCCGCCGCCCGGCCCGGGGACTTGTGGAATGTGGCACGCCTTCTTAGCATCAGCGGTGTTACAGCAAAATTGTCACAAGGTTGGGGGTCGGATAGTGGCGACAGAGGACGGGGCGGTGCCGGGCGGTCCGCTGTCCGGGGTGCGGGTGGTGGAGCTGGCGGGGATCGGACCCGGCCCGTTCGCGGCCATGGTCCTCGCCGACCTCGGCGCCGATGTCGTCCGGGTGGACCGGCCGGGCGGCACCGGGGGATTGCGGATCGACCCCGACTACGACATCGCCAACCGCAACAAGCGCTCCGTGCTGCTCGACCTGAAGTCCGACGGCGGCCGGGCCGCCGTGCTCGACCTCGCCGAGCGCGCCGACATCCTGATCGAGGGCTACCGCCCGAGGGTCGCCGAGCGGCTCGGCGTGGGCCCCGAAGCGTGTCTGGCGCGCAATCCCCAACTGGTCTACGGCCGGATGACCGGCTGGGGCCAGGACGGCCCGCTCGCCCCGACCGCCGGACACGACATCGGCTATATCGCCGTCGCCGGAGCGCTCGGCATGATCGGCGCGGCCGACGGTCCGCCGGTGGCCCCCGCCAACCTCCTCGGGGACTACGCGGGCGGTTCGCTCTACCTCGTCATCGGTGTCCTCGCCGCCCTCCAGCACGCCCGCGCGGGCGGCCCCGGCCAGGTCGTGGACGCCGCGATCGTGGACGGCACCGCCCATCTGACCGCCGTGATCCACGGCATGCTGGCCGCGGGGGGCTGGCAGGACCGCCGCGGCGCCAACCTCCTCGACGGCGGCTGCCCGTTCTACGGCACCTATGAGACCTCCGACGGCGGCCATATGGCCGTCGGCGCCCTGGAGCGCAAGTTCTACGCGGAGTTCACCGAGCGGCTCGGCATCGCCGACCAGGCCCCGCCCCGCGAGGACTTCGACGCCTGGGGCAGGCTGCGCGCCGTTATCGCCGCCCGCTTCAAGGAGCGCACCCGCGAGGAGTGGACGGCGGTGTTCGACGGCTCCGACGCCTGCGTCGCGCCCGTGCTGTCGCTGCGCGAGGCCACCGCACACCCCCATCTCGCCGCCCGTTCCACCTTCACCGAGCACGGCGGCATCACCCAGCCCGCGCCCGCCCCGCGCTTCTCCGCCACCCCCGGCGCGGTGCGCCGCGCGCCCGCCCGCCCCGGCGCGGACGCCGCGGAGGTGGCCCGCGACTGGGGCCTCGCCCTCCCGCGGGACGCAAGCGACACGGCCACCGAGAGCGCCACCGAGACCACCGCAGAGACCGACGAGACCGCCACCGAGGAGAACCCGTCGTGACCCGCACGCCCCTGACGCGCCAGATCTTCACCGCGGAGCACGACGCGTTCCGCGAGAGCGTCCGCACCTTCGTCGAGAAGGAGGTGACCCCGCATCACGAGCGCTGGGAGCAGGACGGCGTGGTCGACCGCGCGGTGTGGCGCGCGGCCGGACGGCAGGGGCTGCTCGGCCTCGCCATGCCCGAGGAGTTCGGCGGCGGCGGAAGCGACGACTACCGCTACTCCGCGGTGATCTCCGAGGAGCTGGCCCGCGCGGGCGCCTCCGGGTTCGCGATCCCGCTGCACAACGACATGATCGGCCCGTACCTGCGCACCCTCGCCACCGAGGAGCAGAAGCGGCGCTGGCTGCCCGGCTTCTGCTCGGGTGAGATCATCACCGCCATCGCCATGACCGAGCCCGGGGCGGGCTCCGACCTCCAGGGGATCCGCACCACCGCCACCGACGCGGGCGACCACTGGGTGCTCAACGGGTCCAAGACCTTCATCTCCAACGGCATCCTGGCCGACCTGGTGATCGTGGTCGCCCGGACCACCCCCGAGGGCGGCGCCAAGGGGCTGAGCCTGATCGTCGTCGAGCGCGGTACGGAGGGGTTCGAGCGCGGTCGCAACCTCGACAAGATCGGCCAGAAGGCGCAGGACACCGCCGAGCTGTTCTTCAACGACGTCCGGGTGCCCAAGAGCAACCTGCTGGGCGAGTTGCACGGCGGCTTCGGCCATCTGATGACCAACCTGGCCCAGGAGCGGCTGACCATCGCGGTCTCCGCCATCGCCACCGCCGAACACGTCCTGGAGCTCACCACGGCGTACGTCAAGGAGCGCGAGGCGTTCGGACGGCCGCTGGCGAAGCTCCAGCACATTCGCTTCGAGATAGCCGAGATGGCCACCGAGTGCGCCGTCACCCGCGCCTTCCTGGACCGCTGCATCACCGACCACACGGCGGGCGGACTGGACGCCGTGCAGGCGTCCATGGCCAAGTGGTGGGCGACCGAGCTCCAGAAGCGGATCGCCGACCGCTGCCTCCAGCTCCACGGCGGCTACGGCTATATGACGGAGTACCCGGTGTCCAAGGCGTTCACCGACGGCCGGATCCAGACGATCTACGGTGGCACCACCGAGATCATGAAGGAGATCATCGGCCGCTCCCTGCTCGCCGACTGAGCCTCCCGCACCAACCCTCACCCCTCGAAAGGCTGCTGACGTGAGCACCGAAGCGTACGTGTACGACGCCATCCGCACCCCGCGCGGGCGCGGCAAGGCCGACGGTGCCCTGCACGGTACCAAGCCCGTCGACCTCGTCGTGGGCCTCATCCACGAGATCCGGCGCCGGTTCCCCGATCTCGACCCGGCCGCGATCGACGACGTCGTGCTCGGCGTGGTCAGCCCGCTCGGCGACCAGGGTTCGGACATCGCCAAGGTCGCGGCCATCGCGGCCGGGCTGCCGGACACGGTCGCGGGCGTCCAGGAGAACCGCTTCTGTGCCTCCGGTCTGGAGGCGGTCAACCTGGCGGCGGCCAAGGTCCGTTCCGGCTGGGAGGATCTGGTGCTCGCGGGCGGTGTGGAGTCGATGTCGCGGGTGAAGATGGGCTCGGACGGCGGCGCCTGGTTCGCGGACCCGATGACCAACTACGAGACCGGTTTTGTCCCTCAGGGCATCGGCGCCGACCTCATCGCCACCATCGGCGGCTGGAGCCGCCACGATGTGGACACCTTCGCCGCGCTCTCCCAGGAGCGGGCGGCGAAGGCGTGGAAGGACGGGCGGTTCGACCGCTCGGTGGTCCCGGTCCGCGACCGCAGCGGGCTGACCGTCCTCGACCGCGACGAGCACATCCGCCCCGGCACCACCCCCGAGACCCTGGCCGGGCTCAAGCCCTCGTTCGAGGCCATCGGTGAGGCGGGCGGCTTCGACGCGGTGGCCCTCCAGAAGTACCACTGGATCGAGGCCATCGACCATGTCCACCACGCGGGCAACTCCTCCGGCATGGTGGACGGCGCGGCCCTGGTCGCCATCGGCAACCGTGAGGTCGGCGAGCGCCACGGGCTGACCCCGCGCGCCCGGATCGTCTCCGCCGCCGTCTCCGGCTCCGACCCCACCATCATGCTCACCGGCCCGGCCCCCGCCTCCCGCAAGGCGCTCGCCAAGGCCGGGCTGACCATCGACGACATCGATCTGGTCGAGATCAACGAGGCGTTCGCCGCGGTGGTGCTGCGCTTCGTGCAGGACATGGGGCTCAGCCTGGACAAGGTCAACGTCAACGGCGGCGCGATCGCGATGGGCCACCCGCTGGGCGCGACCGGCGCCATGATCCTCGGCACCCTGATCGACGAGCTGGAGCGGCGCGAGCAGCGCTACGGCCTCGCCACGCTGTGCGTGGGAGGCGGCATGGGCATCGCCACGGTGGTCGAGCGCCTCTGACCACCCCCGACGTCCCTCAGACCGACCTCCCTTCCCCCTTGGAGACCGTGCCATGACCCAGACCACCACCGCGTCGGCCATCCGCTGGGAGCGGGGCGACGACGGCGTCGTCACCCTCGTCCTCGACGACCCCGGCCAGTCCGCCAACACCATGAACGCCGGGTTCATCGACTCCCTCGACGCGATCGCCGACCGTGCCGAGGCCGAGAGCGAATCCATCCGCGGCATCGTCATCACCTCCGCCAAGAAGACCTTCTTCGCGGGCGGTGACCTCAAGGACATGATGCAGGCCGGGCCCGACCACGCCCAGGAGATGTTCGAGGTCAACCTCCGCATCAAGCGGGGCCTGCGCCGGCTGGAGACCCTCGGCAAGCCCCTCGTCGCCGCGATCAACGGCGCGGCGCTCGGCGGCGGTCTGGAGATCGCGCTCGCCTGCCACCACCGCGTCGCCCTCGACGCCCCCGGCTCCCGGATCGGCTTCCCCGAGGTCACCCTGGGCCTGCTGCCGGGCGCCGGCGGTGTCGCCCGTACCGTCCGGCTGCTCGGGGTCACCGACGCCCTGCTCAAGGTGCTGCTCCAGGGCCAGCGTTACGCCCCGAAGCGCGCCCTGGACGCGGGTCTGGTGCATGAGGTGGTGGACACCCCGGAGGAGATGTTCACCCGGGCGCGGGCGTTCATCGACGCCCACCCCGAGTCCATCCAGCCCTGGGACGAGAAGGGCTACCGGATCCCGGGCGGTACCCCGGCCCATCCGAAGTTCGCCGTCAACCTGCCCGCCTTCCCGGCCAATCTGCGCAAGCAGCTGAACGGCGCCCCCTACCCGGCGCCGCGCAACATCCTGGCCGCGGCCGTCGAGGGCTCACAGGTGGACTTCGAGACCGCGCAGGTCATCGAGGGCCGCTATTTCACCGAGTTGGTGATCGGCCAGACCGCCAAGAACATGATCCAGGCGTTCTTCTTCGATCTCCAGGCGGTCAACTCCGGTGCCAACCGGCCGCAGGGCATCGAGCCCCAGCAGGTCCGCAAGGTCGCGGTGCTGGGCGCCGGGATGATGGGCGCGGGCATCGCCTACGCCTGCGCCAAGGCGGGGATCGAGGTCGTGCTCAAGGACGTGTCCACGGAGGCCGCGGCCCAGGGCAAGGCGTACTCCGAAGGGCTGCTGGCCAAGGCGCTCGCCAAGGGCCGCACCACGGAGGCCAAGCGGGACGAGCTGCTGGCCCGGATCACCCCGACCGGCGATGCCGCCGACCTCGCGGGCTGTGACGCGGTGATCGAGGCGGTCTTCGAGGACCCGGCGCTGAAGCACAAGGTGTTCCAGGAGATCGAGGGCGTAGTGGCCCCGGACGCCCTGCTGTGCTCCAACACCTCCACGCTGCCCATCACCCTGCTCGCCGAGGGGGTGCAGCGCGCGGACGACTTCATCGGGCTGCATTTCTTCTCGCCGGTGGACAAGATGCCGCTGGTCGAGATCATCAAGGGTGAGCGGACCGGCGAGAAGGCGCTGGCCCGCGCCTTCGACCTGGTGCGGCAGATCAACAAGACCCCGATCGTGGTCAATGACTCGCGCGGCTTCTTCACCTCGCGCGTCATCGGGCACTTCATCAACGAGGGTGTGGCGATGGTGGGGGAGGGCGTCGACCCGGCCTCGGTGGAACAGGCCGCCGCCCAGGCCGGCTACCCGGCCAAGGTGCTCTCCCTGATGGACGAGCTGACCCTGACCCTGCCGCGCAAGATCCGTGAGGAGACCCGGCGGGCCACCGAGGAGGCGGGCGGCAGCTGGCGTCCGCATCCGGCCGACACGGTCATCGACCGCATGGTCGAGGAGTTCGGGCGCACCGGCCGCAGCGGTGGCGCGGGCTTCTACGACTACGACGAGACCACCGGCAAGCGCGCCGGGCTGTGGCCGGGGCTGCGCGAGCACTTCGGCGGCGACGGCGACGGCACCCGCATTCCCTTTACGGACATGCAGGAGCGGATGCTCTTCTGCGAGGCCATCGACACCGTGCGGCTGCTGGAGGAGGGGGTGCTGACCTCCGTCGCCGACGCCAACATCGGCTCGATCCTCGGTATCGGCTTCCCCGGCTGGACCGGCGGTGTGCTTCAGTACATCAACGGCTACGAGGGCGGTGTCGCCGGATTCGTGGCGCGCGCCCGGGAGTTGGAGGCGGCGTACGGCGAGCGGTTCGCGCCGCCCGCGCTGCTGGTGGAGAAGGCCGAGCGGGGAGAGCCGTTCGCGGACTGACGGCCGGCGACGGAGAACCACGACCGCCGGTGGACCGGGCCCTCCCGGTGTCACCGGCGGTCGTGGTGTCACGTCACGCGTCGTCCGTGCGGTCGTCCCGCTCGGCGAGATCCTGCCCGTACCAGGCGCGCAGCTCCTGCTTCATCGACCGCTGGAACGCGATCACCAGCGCCTGCACCACCAGCGGCTGCATATGGGCCGACAGCGACTTCTTCGCCTTCACCCGCTCCGGACCGGCCTCCGACTCCCGGTCCCGCTGCGGCCCCCACACCTCGTCACGGAACAGCCGCCCCAGCTCCCGCGCCGCGGAGCGGGTGTGGTCCACCACCACGGCGTGGGCCGCCAGTATCGTCTCCAGCTCGATCGGCACGTCCAGCAGCCGCATCCCCAGGTTCAGCACCCGGGGATCGATCCGGAAGACCTCCGGGTCCTCGGTGGGCTCCAGGGCGTCCAGCGCCGCCAGCCGGTCGATGTCCTCCTCCGTCAACTCCCGCCCCGCGCGCCGGGACAGCTCCTCCCGGCTGATCTCCTCGGGGGCGTCCGGGGCCCAGGAGGCCACCATGGCACGGTGGATGGCCAGATCGTCCGGGCTGATGTCCTCCGGGAGCCGGCCAAGATAGCGCTCGATGGCGGCCAGGGTCATCCCGTGGTGCTGGAGCTCCTCGATCAGCGCCAGCCGCGAGAGGTGCTCGGCGCCGTAGCGGCCGACCCGGCGGGGGCCGATCACCGGCGGTGGCAGCAGTCCGCGGGTGCCGTAGAAGCGGACCGTGCGGACGGTCACCCCGGCACGCGCCGCCAGTTCATCGACGGTGAGAGTCGGTTCCTCGGTGTCGGGGGTGGTCATCGGGGCGCGCCTCGCTCTCCGCTGTGCTGCTGCTCCATCGGGTTCATCAGTATTGCTGTCTCATCACCACTGTGAAACCTCTCGCCGCAACCTCGCCATCGGAGGCCGCTGTGAGAACGGTTGACGCCCCACACCTCCGTCAATACTGTGCGATGCCGTTCATCTCTGTTTGATTTCTTCGGAATCTGTGAGGTGAGGTGGGAGTTGAGCACGGCACACGGCAGAACCCACAGCGGCCCCGGCGGCCCGGTCCGGCGGCTGATCGCGGTGGTGCTCGCGATGACCACCGCCGTCGGCCTCGGTCTCACGGCCGCGGACACCGCCACCGGCCGGGCACCGGCCGCCGACGGTTTCCCCGCGGAGGTGCACAGCTATCTCGAGGACCCCGAGCGCACCGGCGAGGGCCAGGAACCCCCGCACGCCCGGCTGCGGCCCGACAGCCCCGACCGGAAGAAGTGGGAGCGCAGCCTCGACGGCCGATGGCGGTTCGCCCTCGCCGACCGTCCCGAGGACGCCCCGCGCGGCTTCTGGAAGGAGGACTACAGCACCTCCGGCTGGCAGAGCGTCCAGGTGCCGCACACCTGGCAGACCGACGACCTCGACCATCCGCTGTTCCGCAACGTACAGAGCGAGATGGCTCCCGACGCCCCGCCGAAGGTGCCGCGCGACATCAACCCCACCGGGGCGTACGTCCGCACCGTCGAGGTGCCCCGGGACTGGGACGGCCGCCGTCAGGTGATCCGCTTCGACGGGGTCACCTCCGGCTGGTTCCTGTGGATCAACGGCCGGTATGTCGGCTACGACCAGGGCGGCTATGTGCCCGCCGAGTTCGATGTGACCGACTATCTGCGTCCGGGCAGTAACCGGATCGCCCTCCAGGTGCACCGCTGGAGCGCCGGGTCCTATCTGGAGGACTACGACCAGTGGCGCTACGCGGGCATCTTCCGCTCCGTGACGTTGTACTCCACGCCCACCACCCGGATGCAGGACGCATACGTCACCACCGACCTCGACGACTCCTACCGGCACGCCACCCTGCGCACCGCGGTGGACATCGCGCGCACCCCGGGCGACACCAGCGGTCCGCACCGGGTCACCGGGGTGCTCTACGACCCCCGGGGGCGTGAGGTGCGGCGGCTGAGCGCCGAGGAGCACAACGGGAAGGCCGAACTCACCGGGAAGATCACCGATCCCGCCAAGTGGTCCGACGAGACGCCGAACCTCTACGCGCTGGTGCTCACCCTGCGCGACCCCGGCGGCAGGGCGGTCCAGACCGTCCGCCAGAGTGTCGGCTTCCGTGAGATCGAGGTCAGGGACAAGCTGCTGAAGCTCAACGGCAAACGTGTCCTGATCCGCGGCGTCAACCGCGCCGAGACCGACCCGGCCACCGGACGGCATGCCACCCGGGCCCGGATGGAACAGGACATCCGGCTGATGAAGCGGCTGAACGTCAACGCCATCCGCACCTCGCACTACCCCTCGGACCCCTATCTCTACGAACTCGCCGACCGCGAGGGCATCCTGATCGACGACGAGATGGAGATCGAGACCCACAGCCACGAGAGCTGCCCGCAGGACTGCCTCGCCGAACGCCCCGAGTGGCGGAAGGCGTTCCTCGACCGCCACCGGGGCATGGTGGAACGCGACAAGAACCATCCCAGCGTCATCCTGTGGGACACCGGCAACGAGGCCGGGCTCGGCAAGGCCCACTACGCCATGGCCGAGTGGACCAAGAAGCGCGAGCCCACCCGTCCGCTCTACCATCAGTCCAACTCGCCGGACGGCGACGCTCCGTTCGCCGATGTGGCCGGACCCCGCTATCCGACCCCGGCCTCCCTGGAGTCCAAGGCCAAGAGCTTCGACAAGCCCATCGTGATGGGCGAGTACGCCCACGCCATGGGCAACAGCCTCGGCAACTTCCGGGAGTTCTGGGAGGTGATGCGGTCCCAGCCGCGCGCCCAGGGCGGCTTCATCTGGGACTGGGCCGAGCAGAACATCCGCCGTCCGCTCCTCACCACCCCCGACTCCTCCGGCAACCACATCGCCGCGAGCCTGTCCGGCAAACCGGAGGTCGTCGACGGCAGCACCGGGGCCACGGGCGACCAGGCCCTGTATCTGTCCGGTCTTGACGACTTCGTCGAGGTCTACCGCGATCCGCGGCTGGACCTCACCGGTACCGCCGTCAGCCTCGACGCCAGGGTCAAGCCCGCCGACCCCTGGACCGGCGACTTCACCATCGTCAGCAAGGGCGATCAGTACGTGCTGCGGATGAAGGACAAGGACACCCTGGAGTTCACCCTCACCAGCCAGGGCAAGCCCCGTACCGTCACCGCCCCCGTCCCCTCCGGCTGGACCGGCGCCTGGCACCGGGTCACCGGCACCTACGACGGCACCGCCCTGCGGCTGTTCGTGGACGGTGCGCAGCTCGCCGAGACCGCCTGGAGCGGCCGGATCGACTACACCGGCTTCGACCTCGGCATCGGCCGCAACAACGACGCCATGGAGGACGGCTGGACCGGACGCACCGCCAAGGGCACCATCGACCGGGTCCGGGTCTATGACACCGCCCTCGGCCCGGCCCGGCTGGCCGCGGACGAGGACCCCAAGCACAGCGCCCTGATCGCGCTGGACTTCGACCACGTCACCCGCGAGGGCAGCTATCTCTCCTACGGACTCTACGAGTCCGGGGTCGACGGACTCGTCACCGCCGACCGCCGCCCCGAACCCGAAACCGCCCAGCTCGCCTGGGTGCAGTCACCGATCCGGATCAGCGAACCGTCCTCCGGTGGCGGCGCCCGCTCCGGCGCGGTCACGGTCACCAATGAGCGCGCCTTCACCGGCACCCCGGACCTCACCCTGCGCTGGAAGGTGACCGAAGGCGCCAGAACCGTGGCCGACGGCAGCCACACCCTGGACGTCGGCCCCGGCGCGAGCGAGCGGATCCAGCTCCCGGCCCCGCCCGCCAACCCCGGCGGATACGAGCGCCACCTCACCGTTCAGGCCGTCACCGCCCGCACCACCGACTGGGCGAAGGCCGGACACGTGGTGTCCTTCGGCCAGTTCGCGGTCGGCGGCGACAAGGTCCCCGAACCCGCCGCCCGCCCGGACGGCGGCCCGGCCGAGGCCACCGGGAGCGGTGACACCGTCCGCGTCACCGGCAAGGGCTTCCGCTACACCTTCGACAAGAAGCAGGGCGCTCTCACCTCGATGCGCGCGGACGGCCGCGAACTGCTGCGCTCCGGGCCCGAACTGGACGCCTGGCGCGCCCCGATCAGCAACGAGCGTTCCGACTGGGGCACCGCGGAGGGCAAACGCTGGCGCGCCCTGGGCCTGGACCGGCTGCGCACCACCGTGGACGGGGTGGAGGTGACACCCGGCGACGACGGCACGGTCACCGTGACCGTCCGCTCCACCGCCGCCGCCCCCGACGTCAGCGGCGCGTCCTTCGGCCAGACCGTGGCGTACCGGATCGACGGCTCCGGCGCGATCCGGGTACGGCACCGGGCCGAGGCACGCGGTGACTTCCGCACGCTGTCCTATCTGCCGCGGATCGGGCTGAAGCTGCGGGTGCCCCAGCGGTACGACACCTTCCGGTGGTACGGCCGCGGCCCGGTGGAGAGCTTCAACGACCGCAAGGACGGCACCCCCATGGGGGTGTGGTCCTCCTCGGTGAAGGACCAGTACGTGGAGTATCTGAAGCCGCAGGACCACGGCAACCACGACGATGTGCGCTGGGCGTCGCTCACCGACGGCCGCGGCGGCGGACTGCTGGTCTCTGGTGACCTCGAGGTGGCCGCCACCGCGTACGACGATCTCGACCGCGCGGCCTATCCGCACTTCCTGAAGCGCAACGACGGCTGGCACACCCTGCACGCCGACCACGCGGTCACCGGCGTGGGCGATACCCCCAACCCGGTC
Source organism: Streptomyces coffeae (assembly GCF_016741875.1). Taxonomy (GTDB): domain Bacteria; phylum Actinomycetota; class Actinomycetes; order Streptomycetales; family Streptomycetaceae; genus Streptomyces; species Streptomyces coffeae. Next base: position 98,012 of record NZ_JAERRF010000023.1, read on the forward strand.
CGCGACCCGTACCGGGTGAAGGCCGACCGGGCCTACGACTACACCCTGACCCTGCGCCCGCTCGGCACCGGCGCGGCGGCGCATACTGGAAGGAGCAGCGACCAGTCGTGAACCCCGCGGGCCGGGCGCGTCCCGGCCCGCCGTCCTCCGATCGACGATGACCGAGCACGGACCCCGCCCCACCGGCGTGGACCACCGGCCGCCACCCGTCGGCGGCATCCTGTGGTCCATCGCGGGGGAGGTGCGCAGTGTGCTCGCCCTCCCGGCCGCGCTGACCATGCAGGTGGCGCATCCGGCCGTGGGGGCGGGCGTGGACCAGCACTCCGTGTTCCGCACCGATCCGTGGGGGCGCGGTGAGCGCTCGCTGCGCTCGGTGCAGCTGTGGGTCTACGGCGGGGACCGGGCCGCGGCGGAGGGCCGCAGACTGCGCGCCCTCCATCGCGATATCCGCGGTACGGACGCCGAGGGCCGTCCGTACCGCGCGCTCGACCCCGAGCTCTACCGCTGGGTGCACGCCACCGGCTACCCGGTCTATCTGCGTGCCCAGCACTATCTGGGCGCCCGCCCCTTCACCGTCGCCGAGGAGCGCGCGCTGTACGCCGAGTGGCGATATGTCGGCCGAGTGCTGGGCATCGCCGACCACGAGCTGCCGCGCAGCGTCGAGGAGTTCTGGACGTACTACCGGGCGGTGGTGCGCGAGCGGCTGGAGCCCACACCGGTCGCCCGTGAACTGGCCGCCCCCGACGCGTCCGTCCCCGCCCCCGGCCCGCTGCCGCTGCGGCTTCTCTGGCCGGGTCTGCGCCCGCTGTTCACCCGCTTCCGCGCCTTCCTCACCACCGGGCTGATGCCGCCGGACGCCCGGGCGGCCATCGGCCTGGAGTGGACGGATGCCCAGGAGCGCAGGCTGCGCTGGTTCGGCCGGGTGGTGCGGGTGACCGTACCGCTGCTGCCGGAGCGGCTGCGCTATCTGCCGATCGCGCGTGCGGCGCGGGCCGGTGCGCGCCGGGCGGGCTGAGCTCTCCCGCCCGCCCGGCGCTGGTGTCCGGGCCGGTGTCAGTGCCGGTGGGCGCTGTGCGTGGCCTGGATCCGGTCCCACGACTTCGGCTTCGCCACGGCCTTGGCCGGGCTGACCGCCGCCGCCTTCGCGGCCGACGCGGCGGGCTTGGCCGGGGTGTACAGCCAGGTCTCGAAGAGCTCGTCGAGCGGCTTGCCGGACACCTTCTCGGCGAAGGTGATGAAGTCCCGCACCGAGGCGTTGCCGTACCGGTTCTTCGCCGTCCAGCCCTTGATGATGGCGAAGAAGTCCTTGTCGCCGACCTTGTTGCGCAGCGCCTGGAGGGCCAGCGCGCCCCGGTCGTACACCGCGCCGTGGAACTGGTTCTCCGCGCCCGGGTCGGCCGGCTTCACCGTCCAGAACGGGTCGTCCGCCGGGTAGGAGGCGTAGGTGTAGTCCGCCAGCTCCTGCGCGGTGCCCTCGCCCTCCTTCTCCGACCACAGCCACTGGGCGTAGGAGGCGAACCCCTCGTTGATCCAGATGTCCCGCCAGTCCTTCAGCGAGACGCTGTCGCCGAACCACTGGTGGGCCAGCTCATGGACGACCACCGAGGCGTTCGCGCCCCGGGAGAACTGGCGCGGGCTGTAGAACGGCCGGGTCTGGGTCTCCAGCGCGAACCCGGTGGGCACGTTCGGCACATAGCCGCCCAGCGCCTCGAAGGGGTACGGGCCGAAGACGGTGGACTCCCAGTCCACGATCTCCGCCGAGCGCTCCACGCTCGCCCGCGCCGCGCCCGCGTTGTCGCCGAGGTCCTTGCTGTAGGCGTTGATGACCGGCAGGCCGCTCGCGGTGGTGTCCTTGGTGATGTCGAACTTGCCCACCGCCAGCGTGGTCAGATACGTGGCCTGCGGTTTGGCGGAGCGCCAGTTGTACCGCGTCCAGCCCAGCTTGGAGGAGGTCGACTGGAGGGTCCCGTTGCTGATCGCCTGGGTCCCGTCCGGGACCGCCACCGACACGTCGTACGTGGCCTTGTCCAGCGGATGGTCATTGCTGGGGTACCACCACCACGCCGACTCCGGCTCACCGGCCGCCACCGCCCCGTCGGGGGTGCGCAGCCAGGCGGTGAACCCGCTCGCCTCCACCTTCGACGGGGTGCCGTGGTAGCGCACCACCACGGTGAAGGGGCGGCCCTTGTCCAGCGGCGCGGCCGGGGTGATCTCCAGCTCGTGGTCGCCGGTCGCGGTGAACGCCGCCTTCTTCCCGCCCACCAGCACCTCGCTCACATCCAGCGCGAAGTCCAGGTTGAAGCGCGACAGATCCTGGGTGGCGGTGGCCAGGACGGTCGTCGTGCCCTCCAGCCGGTCCGTCGTCGGCTGGTACTTCAGCCGCAGGTCGTAGTGGGAGACGTCGTACCCGCCGTTGCCGTACGAGGGGTAGTAGGAATCCCCGACGCCGGGGGCGCCCGGGGTGGCATCGGCCGCCGACGCCGGGATCGCCAGCAGCAGGCAGGCCGCGGCCGCACCCGGAACGAGAAGTCTGTGGTGACGCACGAGTCCTCCAACTCGTAGGGGAGAACGATCACTCGCGACTCTATGTACTCCCGGCTGGTTCCGCCCGCCCATCCCGCTTTCTGACATGTAATCGACATCCAGCCGACATACCGTCAGGTGCGGAACCGTCAGTTCCGGTGCGCGCCTCTTCTGCCCGGGAGTTGACTCGCGCTACCGTCCGGCCGTGCTGCTACCGAGGCGGAAATCCCGCATCCACCGGACCACGCTGATCCTGTTGTCGGTCACCGCACTGCTGGCCGCCGCCGTCACCCTGCTGCCCCCGCTGGGCGCCCAGGCCGCCCATGCGGCCACCGCCGGAGCCCGGGAGAGCAGACCCGTCTACTCCTACGACCACGCCATACGTGAGTCCGTATGGGTGGACACCAGGGTCGACGGCGACGCGGACGGAAGGACCGACCGCGTCGCCGTCGACATCGTGCGGCCGCGCGAACCCGCCCAGGCGGGTCGCCGCATCCCCGTCATCATGGACGCCAGCCCGTACTACGCCTGCTGCGGACGCGGCAACGAGAGCCAGACCAAGACCTATGACGCGGCCGGGAACCCGGTGCGGTTCCCGCTCTTCTACGACAACTACTTCGTACCGCGCGGCTACGCCACCGTCCTGGTCGACCTCGCCGGAACCAGCCGCTCCGACGGCTGTGTGGACATCGGCGGCCGGTCCGACATCCAGTCCGCGAAGTCCGTCGTCGACTGGCTGAACGGCCGGGCCCGCGGCTACGACGCCCCCAGCGGCGGCAGAGCCGTCCAAGCCACCTGGTCCAACGGCGCCACCGGCATGATCGGCAAGAGTTACGACGGCACCGTGGCCAACGGGGTGGCCGCCACCGGCGTCAAGGGGCTCAAGACCATCGTGCCCATCGGCGCCATCTCCTCCTGGTACGACTACTACTTCGCGCGAGGAGCGCCCCTCTTCGACTCCGGCCCCGACGCCCTCGCCGATGCCGTCGAGAGCGACGCCGCCCGCGGGCGCTGCGCGGCCGTGCAGCGGCGGCTGGTCGAGGGAGCGCCGCGGACCGGCGACTGGACCGCGCTGTGGAGCGCCCGCGACTACGTACCCGACGCCCGCAAGGTCCGCGCCAGCGTGTTCGCCGTCCACGGCATGCAGGACCTCAACGTCCGCACCAAGCACCTCGGACAGTGGTGGAACGCGCTCTCCCGCGCGGGTGTCGAGCGCAAGATCTGGCTCTCCCAGGCGGGACATGTCGACCCGTTCGACTTCCGGCGCGGGCACTGGGTGCGCACCCTGCACCGCTGGTTCGACCACTCCCTCATGGGCATCGACAACGGCATCGAGCGTGAACCGATGGCCGATGTCGAGCGCGCCCCCGACCAGTGGTCCACCGATCGCGTCTGGCCCCCGTCCGGCACCCGGCAGACCACTCTGCGCCCGCGCGGTGGCGACACCCCCGGCGTCGGCGTCCTCGGCACCCGGCGGGCCGCGCCCGGTACGACCGAGACCTTCACCGACAACCCCGCGCTGAGCGAGGCCGACTGGGCCGCGCAGCTCGGACGGTCCACCCCGGACAAGGCGGGCTTCACCACCGGACCGCTGCGCAGACCGCTGCGGCTGTCCGGCTCGGGCACGGTGACCGTCACCGCCACCCCCTCCACCACCAGCGCCCATCTCTCCGCGGTCCTGGTCGACGTCGGCCCGGCCACCATCCGTCACTACACCGGGGACGGCGAGGGGATCGTCACCCACGAGCGGCGCACCTGCTGGGGGAGCAGCACGGAGGGTGACAGCGCCTGCTTCAAGGAGACCGCCGCCGATCCCGCCCAGGTCGACCACACGGTCGTCAGCCGCGGCTGGGCCGACCTCGGCACCTACGCCGGTGACGGCAAGGGCCGCCCGCTGACCCCGGGCGAGCGCTACACCCTCACCCTCGATCTCGCCGCCACCGACCACATCGTCCCGGCCGGACACCGGCTCGCCCTCATCGTCGCCGGGACCGACGCGGGCCTCATCGAACCGCCGGACACCACCCCGAAGCTGACCCTCGATCTGCACCGCACCTCCGCCCGGCTGCCGCTGGTCGGCGGAGCACCGGATGCCACCACCGGATCCCCGCCCGCCGGGCTGCTGAAGAAGGGGGTCGCCGAGCCGGAGCCGGGGCGGCAGGGCGACCGTATGCCCTCCGCACGCACCACCGGCTGAACCCCTGCCACGCGGTGCCCGGCGCCCGCCGGGCACCGCGTTCCCCCCAGGCTGCCGAGGAGGCACCGTTCATGCCCTCGTCCTCTCGTGTGCTGCGTACCGCGATCTGCGGAACCATGGGCGCGGTTCTGACCGGATCCGTATGCATCGCCCCCGCACACGCACAGCCCTCCCCTCCCCGCACCGGTTTCGAGACCAGCCACGGTGCCCGCTGGACCTCCGAGGCGGAGGAGACGGACTTCCTGGCCACGGTCGACAAGGCGAGCCCCCGTATCGCCATCGACCGGATCGGCACCACCGCCCAGGGCCGCCCGCTGCGCCTGGTCCGGATCGGGGCGGCCACCGCTCCCGCCGACCCCGCCCACGCCACCCGCAACACCATGCTGCTCATCTGCTCACAGCACGGTGATGAACCGTCCGGCCGTGAGGCGTGTCTGTCCACCGTCCGCCGCCTCGCCTATGCCAGGGACTCCGCCACCCGCCACTTCCTGGAGCGCACCAACGTCCTGGTGGTGCCCACCGCCAACCCGGACGGCCGCGCAGCCGGCACCCGCACCAACTCCCAGACCATCGACATCAACCGCGACCACATCGAGCTGACATCCGCCGAGGCCCGCACCATGGCGGCCGTGATCCGTGACTGGGCCCCCGACACCGTCTACGACCTGCACGAGTACACCCCCACCGCCCCGTACTACAGGAAGGATGTGCTCACCCTGTGGCCGCGTAACCTCAACACCGCGGATACCGTGCACCACGAGGGGCGGACCCTGTCCAACTCCTATGTCCGGCCGCGGGCCGTGGCCGCGGGCTACTCCGTCGGGGACTACGGGATCTGGACCGACCCGGAGACCGGCGAGCCCATCAAGCAGACCGCCGGAGACGACCAGGAACGGATCCTGCGCAACACCCTCGGGGCCAAGAACTCCGTGGGGCTGCTGGTGGAGACCCGCGCCGAAGCCCTCACCGACGAGGAGGAGGCCGACCCCGCGCTCAACAACCGGCGGCGGGTCCTCTCACACCTCGCCTCCCTGGATGGCGCCTTCGACTATGTGAAGGAGCGGCGCGGCCGGATCGAGGCCGCCACCACGGCCGCCCGCCTCGCCGGATACGCCGACCGCGGTCCGGTGTACTTCGGCGGCGCCGACAACGACCCGGCCGAGGAGAGCGAGATACTCCAGGACCCGCCGTGCGGCTACCGGCTGGACGCCGCGCAGTACGGCGAGGTCACGGACGAACTGGCGCTCCACGGAGTGCGGGTGCGCCCCGATTCCGGCTCCGGCGGGGGTGTGCTCGTCACCCTGCGCCAGTCCGCGCGTGCGCTGGTACCGCTGCTGCTGGACGAACGTGCCGCGTACCACCTCACCACCGGACGGCCCGCGGACCATTGCTGACCGCCTGACCTGCCGATACAGGACATTGCGCGGCGGTGGAAAAAGGGCATGCCTCCCCAACTACTGGGTAGCCGCAAACTCGTTGACCAAACGTCGTTGAACATCCTGTGAAAGGTTTTTGCGTGACGGAGACAGGTAAGACCACGGGGGACGCCAAGGGCGGTCCTCCGGGTACAACGGGTAAGACCGGAAGTCCGGGGAGCCCGGAGCAGTCCCGGGCCCCTCAGACGGACCGCGTGGTGTTCGGCGTCTCCGCCGCGCTCACGCTCGCCTTCGTCATCTGGGGCGCGGCCGCCACCGACACCCTGGAGGACGCCTCGGCGGACCTGCTGTCCGGGCTGATGCACAACGGCGGGTGGGCCTTCGTCCTCGTCGCGTCGGGCTTTGTGATCTTCGCTCTGTGGCTGGCCATGAGCCGCTACGGCAAGATCACGCTCGGCGAGCAGGGCGAGGAGCCCGAATTCCGCACCGTCTCATGGGTCGCGATGATGTTCAGCGCGGGCATGGGCATCGGGTTGATGTTCTACGGCGTGAGCGAGCCGCTGTCGCACTTCGTGAGTCCGCCGCCGGGCACCGACCCCAAGGGCGCGGCCGAGGCGATGGAAACCGCCATGTCGACCACGCTCTTCCACTGGACGCTGCATCCGTGGGCGATCTACGCGGTGGTCGGGCTGGCCATCGCGTACAGCACCTTCCGGCGCGGCCGTCGCCAGACCATCAGCGCCGTCTTCACCCCGCTCATCGGCCGGCGCCACGCGAACGGCTGGGTCGGCCGGCTCATCGACATCCTCGCCATCTTCGCCACCCTCTTCGGCTCCGCCGCCTCGCTGGGCCTGGGCGCGCTCCAGATCGGCAGCGGTGTCGAGGTGCTGGGCTGGAAGAGCGATGTGGGCACCTCGCTGTTGGTGGCCGTCATCGCGATCCTCACGGCGGCGTTCATCGCCTCCGCCGTCTCCGGTGTCGCCAAGGGCATCCAGTGGCTGTCCAACATCAATATGGTGCTGGCGCTGTTCCTGGCCGTCTTCGTGTTCGTCGCGGGCCCGACGATCATCATCCTCGATCTGCTGCCCACCTCGATCGGCAGCTACCTCGGCGATCTGCCGCAGCTCATGGGCCGCACCGAGGCCACCGGCGGCAAGTCGGTCGCCGACTGGCTGAGCAGCTGGACGGTCTTCTACTGGGCCTGGTGGATCTCCTGGACGCCGTTCGTCGGCATGTTCATCGCCCGCATCAGCCGCGGCCGCACCATCCGGCAGTTCGTGGGCGGTGTGATCCTGGTGCCGAGCACCGTCAGTCTGCTGTGGTTCGCGATCTTCGGCGGTTCGGCGATGAAGCTGGAGGCCGCGGGCCGGCTGGGCAAGGAGACCACGCCCGAGGGCCAGCTCTTCGGTGTGCTCGACCAGTACCCGATCGCGGGCGTGATGAGCGTCCTGGTGATGATCCTCGTCGGCATCTTCTTCGTCTCCGGCGCCGACGCGGCGTCCATCGTGATGGGCACGCTCTCGCAGAAGGGCGCCTTCGAACCCACCCGGTTCGTCGTGGTCTTCTGGGGTGTGGTCACCGGTGGCGTCGCGGCCATCATGCTGATGATCGGCGGTGGCGAGGAGGACGCGTTGAAGGGCCTCCAGAATCTGACGATCCTGGTGGCCGCGCCGTTCACCCTCGTGATGGTGGGGCTCTGCTGGGCCCTGATGCGGGATCTGCGCCGTGACCCGCTGATCGTCCGGGGCGAGAAGGGCGAGGCGGCGGTCGAGATGGCCGTCATCGCCGGACACGAGAAGTACGACGGCGAGTTCGAGCTCCGGATCGGCCCGGCCACCCCGCCCGACCCTCCGCAGGACGGCGAAGGCGCGGACAGCCCGGTCGACCCCGCCCCCGCGGGCACGGCATAGCCAAGGCTCCGCGGGAGCCGCACGGCGGCATCCCAACGGCCCGTCCCGGTGCCCCACACCGGGACGGGCCGTACGCATGCCTCGCCCACCACCGGCCGGTTGACGCCGACGGCGGCTCGGCGGGGGCCACGTCCTCCGCCGTTCCAGCGGGACGGCGCCGCCCGACCGGTCAGGGCGGCCGGGTGCCGCTCCGTCGGGCTGGTGGCGGGGACCTGGTTGCCCGTCCACGGGCGTAGTCCGGTCGTGGCCGCGGCCCGGCGGGGCGGGCTGTGGCGGGGGACGTTGCACGACCCCCGCCGTTCCGGCGGCAGGGCGTAGTCTGCCCCGGTCAGGCCAGACGGGCCACCTCGTGGGCACAGCCCCAGGACACGGTGACGCCCGCGCCGCCGTGTCCGTAGTTGTGCACGACGCGGGCCCCGTCGGGCAGTTGCTCGCTCTCCAGCCGTACTCGGGAGCGCGCCGGGCGCAGGCCCACCCGGTGGGCCAGCACCTGCGCGTCCGCCACCCGCGGATGCACACGGGCGCAGCGGGCGACGATCGCCTCGGCCGTCGCCGGGTCCGGCTCCAGGCCCCGGGCGTTCTCGCGTGCGGTGCCGCCGAGCACCAGCCCGTACGGCTGCGGCAGGGCGTACAGCGTGTCCGGGGAGTTGTCGTCCGCGGCCACCAGCCACTCCTCGACCCCCGGGTTCTCCACGACCACCAGCTGCCCCTGCACCGGGTGCACCCCGGTGTCCGGCACCAGCTCCCGCGCGCCCAGGCCCGTGCAGTTGACCACCAGCGGGGCCGCGCGTCCGGCCTCGGCCAGGGAGGTCACGGTGCGCTGCTCGACCGTGCCGCCCGCCGCCTCCAGACGGCGCCCCAGATAACCGAGATATGTCGGCATGTCGACCAGCGGAACACGCGCCCGCAGCCCCACCGAGAAGCCCTCCGGCAGCTCGTCGGGACGCGCCGGGCGCAGCCCCGGCACCTCCGCCGCCCAGGTCCCCAGCTCCTCCACGGCGAGCCCTGCCTGTGTCCCCTCGGCCAGCCGGACCCCGGTCTCCTCCGGCCGGGCGGCCAACTCGGTGAATGTATGCAGCGCGTCGACGGACCAGGCGGCCACCTGCTCCTCCGGCTCGATGCGGTACGGCCACCACAGCCCCCCGGCCACCGCCGAGGTGGTGCGCCCGGCCGGGTCGCGGCTCCACACCGCTACCCGGCGGCCACCCTCGGCCAGCACGATGGCGCTGGTCAGGCCGATGACCCCAGCGCCGATGACAATCGCGTCGCATGGCATGCCCCGGAGGCTATCTCCGGGGTGGGGGTCCGGCGCCAGACCGTGTCCCGCCGCGTCCCGCGCGTCTCCTCCCCATAACTCCCTACTCCGGATATATCCCTGATCAGCCGCTACAGGCGAGTCGCGGTGTCCATGCGCCGATGAGTGAATACTTGGGCCATGACCTCCGAGTACGTGACCTTCGGACTGACACCGGCCGTACGCCCCGGCGGTGTCCCGGCCGACGGCGCGTATCAAATGCACCGTGATTTCCTGGACTTCACCGTGGACGGCAGCTCGCTGCTGTCGTGCCTCGACGACTTCGACGACCTCGACGCCGTCTCGCCGCTCACCTCCGACCTCGACCCCGCCGTCTTCACCGGGCAGGTCCGCGGACTGCTGCTGGACACGGACCCGCCGCTCGACGGCGGCCGGTTCGTGATCTACGGCTGTCCGGAGTGCGAGGGCCTGGAGTGCGGAGCGGTCACCGCCGTCATCGAGCGGGACGGGCCGGACGTGGTCTGGCGGGACTTCGCCTGGCAGACGGACCACACCGCCCCCGACGTCGAACGCGACGGCTTCCATGGCGTCGGCCCCTACCGCTTCCACGGCGACCAGTACCGCACCGAGCTGAAGCGGCTGCTCACCGACGACGGCCCGGACAGCCGTCCGGCACCCCGGGCACTGCTCGTCGGCCGCCGCGCCGCGGTCCTCGCCAAGCTGGCCGCCGCACTGCGGCGCATCGGCATCGGCGCCGAGATCACCCTCGACGCGGCGGGGGCGCATCCGGACGAGCTGCGCAAGTACGGTGCGGTGGTCTTCGGCCGCGCGGTGGGCCGGGACCAACGCGACGCGGTGCGGGACGCCTGCGCGGCGGCGCGGGCTGACGTGGTCTTCCTGACGGGGCTCGCGCCCATCGTCCCGCTGCTGGTCGCCCAGGTGGAACAAGCCCTGGACCGCAGGCCGTTCGACCGCCGCAGGCTCACCGGTCTGCATGCGTCGGGCACCGAGGCCGTCATCGAGGTGGCATCCCCGTGCCGGGTCCGGCTGGAGGCCCACCGCCTGGACCGTTTCTCCCGTCCGCGGACGCGTGAGGTGTTCGACGGCCCGCTGGGTCCGGGCACCCATCGCCTCACCCTGGACGCCCGCGCCGTGCGCGGCGAGGCGTACGTCGTCGCCCGTACCCGGGACGCGGTGCTGGTGACCCCTGTGGCGCGCTAAGCGCTCCGCGGGAAGTGCCGCGAGGTGCCGTCATGCGTCTGCGGCTGCGTCTGCGTCGTGGCTGGTCGCCCACGCGGCGGAGCCGCACATCGACACAGCCGCGGCGGAGCCGCATATCGACACAGCCCCGCGCCCCTGCGGGGCGCACCCGAACCGCACCGGACTTCAGCGAGGCCGCTCAGGCGGTCCCGCCGCGCCGGGGGGCGGAAAACCCGGCGGCGACGCCCCCGGCTCGGCGATTAGGATCGCCGTTTGTGACTGCCACCCTCGTCGCCAAGGACCTCGCCGCGGGCCACGGCGACCGCACCCTCTTCTCCGGTCTCGACCTCGTCGTCGCCCCCGGTGATGTCATCGGCCTCGTCGGGGTCAACGGCGCCGGGAAGTCCACCCTGCTGCGGCTGCTGGCCGGGCTGACCGACCCCGAGGGCGGCGCGGTGCGGCTCAGCCCGCCGCATGCGACCCTGGGTCATCTGCCGCAGGAGCCCGAGCGGCGCCCCGAGGAGACCGTACGGGCCTTCCTGGCCCGCCGTACCGGGGTCGCCGCCGCGCAGGCCGAACTCGATGCCGCCACCAAGGCACTGGTCGACGGCGCGCCCGGCGCGGATGACGCGTACGCTGTCGCCCTCGAGCGCTGGCTCGGGCTCGGTGCCGCCGACCTCGACGAGCGCGCGGACGAGGTCGCCGCCTCGCTGGGCCTCGACATCTCCCTGGACCGGCCCATGACCGCCCTCTCGGGCGGGCAGGCCGCCCGTGCCGGACTCGCCTCGCTGCTGCTCAGCCGGTACGACGTCTTTCTGCTCGACGAGCCGACGAACGACCTCGACCTCGACGGACTGGGCCGGCTGGAGAGCTTTGTCACCGGGCTGCGCGCCGGGACGGTGCTGGTCAGCCACGACCGCGAATTCCTCACCCGCACCGTCGACAAGGTCCTGGAACTCGACCTCGCCCAGCAGCAGGTGAACCTCTACGGCGGTGGTTACGCGGCCTATCTGGAGGAGCGCGAGACCGCCCGGCGGCATGCCCGCGAGCGCTACGAGGAGTACGCGGACACCCGCGCCACGCTGGAGGCACGGGCCCGCACCCAGCGCGCCTGGATGGAGAAGGGCGTCAAGAACGCCCGCCGCAAGGCGCCCGACGGCGACAAGATCGGGCGGAACGCCCGCGTCGAGGCCACCGAGAAGCAGGCGGCGAAGGCGCGTCAGACCGACCGGCTCATCGAGCGCCTGGAGGCGGTCGATGAGCCGCGCAAGGAGTGGGAACTGCGGATGGAGATCGCCGCGGCGCCGCGCGCGGGCGCGGTCGTGGCGACCCTGCGCGGCGCCGAAGTGCGGCGCGGCGACTTCCACTTCGGCCCGGTCGACCTCCAGGTCGACTGGGCGGACCGGGTCGCGGTGACGGGGGCGAACGGCTCCGGCAAGTCGACCCTGCTGGCCGCCCTGCTCGGTCGGCTTCCGCTGGACGCGGGGGCGGCGGCGCTCGGTCCGGGCGTGGTGGTCGGCGAGGTCGACCAGGCCCGTGCGCTGTTCTACGGCGGGGAATCGCTGCTGGACGCGTTCGGCGCGGCGGTGCCGGAGCTGGAGCCCGCGGCCGTACGGACCCTGCTGGCCAAGTTCGGGCTGAAGGCGGCCCATGTGCTGCGGCCTGCCTCCACGCTGTCCCCGGGGGAGCGGACACGTTCGGCGCTGGCCCTGCTCCAGGCCCGCGGTGTGAACCTCCTGGTCCTGGACGAGCCCACGAACCACCTCGACCTCCCGGCGATCGAACAGCTCGAGTCGGCCCTCGCGTCGTACGAGGGCACGCTGCTGCTGGTCACCCACGACCGCCGGATGCTGAACGCGGTGCGGGTCACGCGCCGCGTGGAGGTCGCGGCGGGACGCGTGACGGAGCGCTGAACCCGGGCGAACTCGCATGCCCCGCCCGGCGGCCGACGGACAAGCCATGGGCGGCGGGGAGGAAACCCCGCCGCCCACATGTCACTTGCCGTCCGGGCCCAGCAGACCCGCTCGCCGCAGCGCGTCGGCCATCGCGCCGTTGACCGGTGCGCCGCCGCGGTTGCCGCCCTGGCGCTGCTGCGGTGCGCCCCGGCGCGGCCGGTCCTGACGGCGGCCCTGGCCGCCCTCGCCGCGTCCGCCGCCCTGTCGGCCGTCCCCACGGCCGCCGCCGCGCTGGCCTTCGCCGCGTCCGCCGCCCTGTCGGCCACCGCCGGACTGCGCCTCGTCGTCCAGCCGCAGCGTCAGCGAGATCCGCTTGCGCGGGATGTCCACGTCCAGGACCTTCACGCGCACGATGTCCCCCGGCTTCACCACGTCCCGCGGGTCCTTGACGAATGTCTTCGACATCGCGGACACATGCACCAGACCGTCCTGGTGGACGCCGACGTCCACGAACGCCCCGAACGCGGCCACGTTGGTGACGACGCCCTCCAGGACCATCCCCGCCGAGAGGTCGCCGATCTTCTCGACACCCTCCTTGAACGTGGCCGTCTTGAACGCCGGTCGCGGGTCGCGGCCCGGCTTCTCCAGCTCCTTGAGGATGTCCGTGACCGTGGGCAGACCGAAGGCGTCGTCCACGAAGTCGTCCGGGCGCAGGCCCCGCAGCACCGCGGTGTTGCCGATCAGCGAGGTCACCTCGCCGCCCGCCGAGCCGACCATCCGGCGCACCACCGGATACGCCTCGGGGTGCACGCTGGAGGCGTCCAGCGGGTCGTCGCCGCCGCGGATCCGCAGGAAGCCCGCGCACTGCTCGTATGCCTTCGGACCGAGCCGGGACACGTCCTTGAGGGCGGTACGGCTGCGGAAGGGGCCGTTGGTGTCGCGGTGGGCGACGATGTTCTCCGCGAGCCCGGCGCCGATCCCGGAGACCCGGCTGAGCAGCGGGGCGGAGGCCGTGTTGACGTCCACTCCGACGCCGTTCACACAGTCCTCGACCACCGCGTCCAGCGAGCGGGAGAGCTTCACCTCGGACAGGTCGTGCTGGTACTGGCCGACCCCGATCGACTTGGGGTCGATCTTCACCAGCTCGGCCAGCGGGTCCTGGAGACGGCGGGCGATGGAGACCGCGCCGCGCAGCGAGACATCGAGGTCCGGCAGCTCCTGGGAGGCGAAGGCCGAGGCCGAGTACACCGAGGCGCCCGCCTCCGAGACCATGACCTTGGTGAGCTTCAGCTCGGGGTGCTTGGCGCACAGCTCGCCCGCCAGCTTGTCGGTCTCGCGGGAGGCGGTGCCATTGCCGATCGCGACCAACTCGACGCCGTGCTGACGCGCCAGCCGGGCCAGCTTGTCCAGGGCCTCGTCCCACTGGTTGCGCGGCACATGCGGGTAGATGGTGTCGGTGGCGGCGACCTTGCCGGTGGCGTCCACGACGGCCACCTTCACACCTGTGCGGAAGCCGGGGTCCAGGCCCATCGTGGCGCGGGTGCCCGCCGGGGCGGCGAGCAGCAGATCGCGCAGATTGGCGGCGAAGACGCGCACCGCCTCGTCTTCCGCGGCCTGCCGCAGCCGCAGCCGCAGATCGATACCGAGGTGGACCAGGACCCGGGTGCGCCAGGCCCAGCGGACCGTGTCGAGCAGCCACGCGTCGGCCGGCCGGCCGCGGTCCGCGACACCGAAGCGCGCGGCGATGGCCTGCTCGTACGAGGTGCGGCCGTCCTCCGGCTCGTCACCCGGCGCGGCGGGCTCCAGCGCGAGGTCGAGGACCTCCTCCTTCTCACCGCGGAACATCGCCAGCACCCGGTGCGAGGGCAACTCGGTGAACGGCTCGGCGAAGTCGAAGTAGTCGGCGAACTTGGCGCCCGCCTCCTCCTTGCCCTCCCGCACCTTGGTGGCGACCCGGCCGCGCTCCCACATCCGCTCGCGCAACTCACCGATGAGGTCCGCGTCCTCTCCGAACCGCTCGGTGAGGATGGCCCGCGCGCCCTCCAGCGCGGCGGCGGGGTCCGCGACACCCTTCTCGGCGTCCACGAAGGCGGCCGCGGCGGCGGTGGGCTCCACGGACGGATCGCCCAGCAGCCCGTCGGCCAGCGGCTCCAGACCCGCCTCCCGCGCGATCTGCGCCTTGGTGCGGCGCTTGGGCTTGAACGGGAGGTAGATGTCCTCCAGCCGCGCCTTGGAGTCGGCGCCGCGGATCTGCGCCTCCAGGGCCTCGTCCAGCTTGCCCTGGGACCGCACCGATTCGAGGATCGCGGCGCGCCGCTCCTCCAGCTCCCGCAGATAGCGCAGCCGCTCCTCGAGGGAACGCAGCTGCGCGTCGTCGAGCATCTCCGTCGCTTCCTTGCGGTAGCGCGCGATGAACGGCACGGTGGAGCCGCCGTCGAGCAGCTCGACGGCGGCCTTGACCTGCCGTTCCCGTACGCCGAGTTCCTCGGCGATCCTGCCTTCGATGGACGTCGTCACGATCACGCTCCGCTTTCGGTCTGCACTGCCTCTGCATTGTGGCAGGTGGCACCGACGAAGCGGTCGCGGCCGAGGGATTACGGCGGGGCGGGGGATCGGCGGCCGCAGCCGGGCGCCGTACGCACGCGGAGCACGGGCACTCGCCGGCGTGCGCGGCGCGCGGTTGAGCACCCGGTTCCGGGCGACCGATCGCGCACGGTCCCCGGGTATCCCGGACCGCGCACGGCAAACCCCGGCTCACCGCAAACCCCGGCTCACGACAAACCCCGGCCGCCCACGACCGGAGCGTCGTGGGCGGCCGGGGCGTCCGCCGCTCGCGGGTGGGTCAGCGCTTGCCGAGGAGGTCGGCCGGGAAGGCGCCGCGCTCCAGGGCGGTCGTGGTGAAGGCCCCGGCCAGCTCGGTCAGCCGGGCCACCCCCGCCGCGCCCAGGTGCTCGTACGGCGCCGCGTCCAGGCGGTCCGTCTCGTCCTCCAGCGCGGCGCGCAGCTGCGTGCCCGCGTCCGTCAGCTCGTTGTCGGCGGTCAGCAGACCCCGCTCGCGCAGCCGGGCCTGGGCCGCCGTCCACTCCTCCTCGGTCCAGCCGCGGGTGCGCAGGATCCACTGGGGGGCCATGCCCTTGCCGGTCGCCGTATGGCTGGCCAGCGCCTCCAGCCCGTCGAGCCCGGCGCCGACCAGGGTCATCAGATGGCTGTCGCCGCGGTGCTCGCGCAGCAGTGTGGCGGCGTGCCAGAACGCCAGATGCGGGGCGTCCGGGGTGGCCAGATCGGCGTGCGCGGAGTACAGGGGGCGTGCGGCGCGTGAGCACGCCTCCGTGGCGCGCAGGGCCAGCTCCGCCGCCTCGGCCATCTCCTTGGACGCGACGGCCTCGTCGCCGAGCACTCGCCGCAGCACCGAGTCGGCCGCGCGCAGCCGGGCCTCCAGGGCGGCCTCGGGGGAGATCACGTCCCATATCTTGGGGAGATGACGGGCGATCAGCTCGTGCTTGAAGTTGTAGAAGGTGGCGGTGACGGTTCCCGCGCCGACCCGGCCGAACGCCGCCGCGCGGCCCACGAAGTAGACCGCCCCGCGATCCTCCATGCCCAGCCGGGCGAGTTCGTGGCCGTAGTCCGGGGCGAAGTAGACGGCCGAGTGGAGCGGGTTGACGACGGAGTGGCAGCGGCGTGCGGCACGCTCGGGCAATGAGGTCATGTGCCGCACGTTACCCGCAGGTAAGGGGAGCCGGAAGGCCCGATTTCACCCGGTGGATGCCCGCTTCATTCCGCCGGGGGCATCCAGCGGAAACGGGGCGCGCGGCGGCCGAGGAACGCGGCCACGCCCTCCTCGGCCTCACCGCTCGTCCGTGCCTGCTCCCGCCAGTACGCCACCCGCTCCGGAGCCACCGGACCGGGGGCCGCGAACTCCTTCGCCGCCGCCTGGGTGAGCTGCGAACGTGAGATCAGCACCTGGGCGAACTCCGCCACCCGCTTGTCCAGACCGCCCACCGGAAGCACCTCGTCCACCAGCCCGGTGCGCAGCGCCCGCTCGGTGCCGATCAGTTCGCCGGAGAACAGCAGGTACTTCGCGGTCGCCGGTCCGACCAGCTCCACCAGCCGCCGGGTGGAGCCGGGGGCGTAGACGATCCCCAGCTTGGCCGGGGTGATCCCGAACCGCGCGCCCTCCTCCGCGAACCGCAGATCGCAGGCGGCCGCGAGCTGACAGCCGCCGCCCACGCAGGAGCCGCGCACGGCGGCGAGGGTCGGCTTCGGGAAGGCGGCGAGGGCCTCCTCGGCGGGCAGCGCGGCCCCGGTGGTCTCCTCGAAGGTCGTGCCCAGCGCGCCGATGTCGGCGCCCGCGCAGAAGGTGTCCCCGTCGCCGGTGAGCACCAGCGCCCGGACGTCCGGGTCGGCGGCGAGCCGGGTCAGCAGCGGGGGCAGGGCGTGCCACATGCCGGGGCTCATCGCATTGCGCTTGGCGGGGTTGCTGATGACGACGGTCGCTATGCCGTCGGCGACGCGGTGGTGCAGACAGGGCTCCATGCGGCGGATCGTATCCGGGCCGGCGCCCGGCCCAGGGGGGCGTACCGGCGCCGCCCGCACACCGGCTTCGTTGCCCGGTTGAGGGATGTTCACCAGGGTGGCCCCTCAGCTGGGCGGGAACGATCCTTCGTGTGACGCTGGCATACGCCAACGATCAAAACCGGTCGATAGACGTTAACTTCTGGTCAGTTCGCCGGTCCGTACCAAAGCATTCCCAACACTCGACGGGAGTGGTGGTCGGGCCGTGGCGATGGGTGGGTATCGGACATGGAGATCGTCGGAAGAGTCCCTTCGGAGCCGGGACATGCGCCACCGCACAGACCCCCCGTCTACGACGGGGTGTGGCGGTTCACGGCCCCGGCCCTCGACTCCTCCGTGCCGCAGGCCCGGCACGCGGTGCGCGATCTGCTGACCCGTCAGCGGGTACCCACCCACGGCGAGCTGATGCCCGATCTGCTGCTGATCGTCTCCGAGCTGGTCACCAACGCGGTCCGGCATGCCGCGCTGCTCTCACCGGAGATCGCCGTCGAGGTGTCCATCGGCCAGGACTGGGTCCGCGTCGCCGTCGAGGACAACCATCCGTACCGCCCGGTGGCGCTCGTGGCGGACCAGGGCGGCACCGGCGGGCGCGGACTGCTGCTGGTCCAGGCGATCGCCGAGGAGGCGGGCGGGATCTACGACGTGGACCACACCGCCGACGGCGGCAAGGCGGTCTGGGCCGCCCTGCCGCTGCTCGGCGCCGGGGCCGCTACCAGCCCGCGGCCGCCCCGGTGAGCTCGCGGATCGCCGGACGGGCCGCGTCCAGCACGGTCGGGAACCAAGCCGAGAACGGATGGTCCGCGCGCAGCCGCGCCAGCTGATCCGGGGTGACGAAGGCGGTCTCGCCGATCTCCAGCGGATCCGGGCGGGGAGCCGCCCGGACCAGCCCCGCGAAGAGGTGGTTGTACTCCTGCTCGACCAGGCCGGAGGCCGGATCCGGGTGGTTGTAGCGGACCGTGCCCGCCTCGCGCAGCAGCACGGGCGCGATGCCCAGCTCCTCACCGGTGCGCCGGGCCGCCGCCACGAACGGCGGCTCACCGGGGTAGGGGTGGCCGCAGCAGGTGTTGGACCAGACACCGGGGGAGTGGTACTTGCCCAGCGCCCGCCGCTGCAACAGCAGCCGCCCGGCCTCGTCGAAGAGGAAGACCGAGAACGCCCGGTGCAGCCGCCCCGGGGGCAGATGCGCGGAGAGCTTCTCCGCGGTGCCGATCGTCGTGCCGTCCTCGTCGACCAACTCGAGCATGATCGGGTCGGCGGAACCGCTCGGCGCGGGGGGCGCTGCGGTCTCGGCGGAGCGGCCGTTGGGCGGTGTGATCGGCATGACCATCCTCGTAGTTCCGACTCGTGAGCGTCCAAGTCTGCCGCATCCGTGCCTCAAGATCGTGTCAGTGGCACAGCTTGGCTTCGTGGTCAGCATGCCCACCCGGTTCCAGCTGGAACGTGCAGTGCCCGACGTCGAAATGCTGCCCCAGACAGCCCTGGAGCGCATGCAGCATGTTCTCGTGGCCCACCGCGCCCAGCGCCCTCCGGTCGACCACCACATGGGCGGAGAGCACCGGCATCCCCGAGGTGATCGTCCAGACATGGAGATCGTGCAGCCCCTCGACACCGGGGAGGGCGAGGATATGGGCGCGGACCGCGTCCATGTCGACATCCCGCGGCGCCGCCTCCAGCAGGACGTTCAGGGTCTCCCGCAACAGTGCGACGGTACGTGGGACGATCATGAACGCGATCAGCAGTGAGGCGATCGGATCGGCCGTCCGCCAGCCCGTGGCCAGGATGATCCCGGCCGAGACCAGGACCGCCACCGAACCCAGCGCGTCCGCCAGCACCTCCAGATACGCGCCGCGGACGTTCAGACTCTCCCGCTGTCCGCCGAGCAGCAGCGCCAGCGACACCGCGTTCGCGGCCAGGCCGATGGCGCCGAAGACGATCGTCAGCCCGCCGTCGGTGGGCACGGGGTGCAGAAACCGCAGCACCGCCTCGTACAGGATGTAACCGCCGACACCGAACAGCAGCAGACAGTTGCCGAGCGCGGCCAAGATCTCCGCGCGGGCATAGCCGTACGTACGCCGCGCGCTCGGCGGACGGCCCGCGAAGTGGATCGCCAGCAGCGCCATCGCCAGACCGAGCGCGTCCGTCGCCATGTGCCCGGCGTCCGCCAGCAGCGCGAGCGAGTCCGCGAGCAGCCCGCCGACGACCTCCACGGCCAGCACCGCCAGGGTGATGGCCAGCGCGATCCGCAGCCGCCACCGGTGGGCGGCGCCCGCGGTGGCGAGGCCGCGGCCGTGGTCGTGACCCGCGCCCATGTGTCGACGGCCCTCCTCCCGCGCCGCGGTCCCTTTTCACCAGTGAACTACGGCCGCGGGCGGGACCGACGGTCAGCCGCGCCGCACGGGTCAGCCGCGCGCCTCGGGGTGGTGCAGACACCACCCTTCCCATGCCGACTCCACCATCGCGCGGACCCCGTGCCGGGCGCTCCAGCCCAGCTCCTTGGCGATCAGCTCGGTGGATCCCACGACCCGGGCCGGATCACCCGCCCGGCGCGGCTCCACCACCGGGCTGAGCTCCGGATGGCCGGAGATCTCACCGATCAGATCGGCCATCTCGCGCACCGAGACCCCCTGACCGGTGCCGATGTTCACGGTCAGATCGCCGGGCTCCGGCTGGGCGGACAGCCGCCGGGCCACCGCCAGATGGGCCGAGGCCAGATCCTCGACATGGATGTAGTCACGGATGCAGGTGCCGTCGGGGGTGGCGTAGTCATCGCCGAAGATCCGCGGGGCCTCGCCATGGGTGATCCGCTCGAACATCATCGGGATGATGTTGAACACCCCGGTGTCCGCCAGCTCGGGCCGGGTGGCACCCGCCACATTGAAGTAGCGCAGACAGGCAGTGGACAGCGCATGCGCCTGGCCCACCGCTCTGACCAGCCACTCTCCGGCCAGCTTGGTCTCCCCGTACGGGTTCATCGGCGCACCGGGCAGGTCCTCGGTGACCAGTTCCACATCCGGCATGCCGTAGACCGCGGCGGAGGAGGAGAAGAGGAAGTTGCGGATCCCGGCCGCGACCACCGCCTCCAGCAGCTCCGTGAGTCCGTGCACATTTTCCCGGTAGTAGCGCAGCGGCTGCTCCACGGACTCCCCGACCTGCTTCTTCGCCGCGAGATGCACCACTCCGGTCACCTCGAGCTCGGCGAACGTGGTGTCCAGCAGCTCACGGTCGAGCGTGGACCCGTGCACCAGGGGCACCTCGGCGGGCAGCCGGTCCCGGACGCCGCTCGACAGGTCGTCGAGCACGGCCACCGGCTCACCCGCCTCGGCCATGGCCCGCACAACATGCGACCCGATATATCCGGCACCACCTGTGATCAGCCATGTCATGACCGCACCCTATCCACCGCCGCCGGGGCCGGGCGTTTGTCGCGGACAGCCGCCATCCACCATGATGATCGACGGCGGGGGGAAGCGGTCGTTCCCCCGATCGGGCGATGAATGTGCGGTGAACGGGCGCTTCCCTCGATCCGATAGCCTCTGCCGACGTGCCGCCCGCCCCACCCGGGGCCGGGGCGTGCGATGCCCGTTGCCCGGAGGGCCCCGGCCTGTGTCAGACGGCACGGCCACCATGTCAGCTGCCAAGGAGTGAGTTCGTCTGTCGACCGCGATTCTCACCGGTGATCCGGTCGCGGGTTCGTCCCTCGAGGACGACCTGCGGTCGCTGGGCTTCGACGTGCGCAGGGCGACCGACGCGGCCGGAGTGGCGGCGGAGCTCGCCGCCGTCCCGGTGCGCGAGCGGGTCGCCCTCGTCGACGCCCGCTTCATGGGCCACGTCCACGCGCTGCGCCTGGCGCTGACCGACCCCCGCTTCCCCGCCGCCGCCGTGCCCGGCGCGCTCGGCGTCCAGGCCGAGGCCCGTACCGCGCTGACCCGCGCGGTGACGGCTGCCACGCCCGCCCCGGCCCTGGAGCCCGCGGCCCCCGGCCCGGCCCCCGCCGACGGTGAGATTCATGACGTGCGGGACGCCGGTGTGACACCGGCCACCGGCGCGGTGCTGCCCGATGACCTCGCCATCGCGCTCGGCGCCGACGGCATCACCCCGCACCGCCCCGAGCTCGGTGTGCTCGTCGCCGCCGTACCCGGGGACGCTCTGGAGCGCGCCCGGACCCGGGACGCCGTGGACGCGGTGGACGACGAGCGCGTCCGGCTGCGCACCGCGGTGAAGTCGCGGGACGGCTTCTTCACCACCTTCTGCATCAGCCCCTACTCCCGCTACATCGCCCGCTGGTGCGCTCGGCGCGGACTGACCCCCAATCAGGTCACCACCGCCTCCCTGCTCACCGCCCTCATCGCGGCGGGCTGCGCGGCCACCGGCACCCGGCCCGGGTTCATCGCGGCCGGGGTGCTGCTGATCGCCTCGTTCGTCCTCGACTGCACCGACGGCCAGCTGGCCCGCTACTCGCTCCAGTACTCCACGCTCGGCGCCTGGCTGGACGCGACGTTCGACCGGGCCAAGGAGTACGCGTACTACGCGGGGCTCGCCCTCGGCGCCGCCCGCGGCGGCGGCCATGACGATGTATGGGCGCTCGCCCTGGGCGCGATGGTCCTTCAGACCTGCCGCCATGTGGTGGACTTCTCCTTCAACGAGGCCAACCACGACGCCACCGGCAACACCAGCCCCACCGCAGCCCTCTCCGACCGCCTCGACAGCGTCGGCTGGACGGTCTGGCTGCGCCGGATGATCGTGCTGCCGATCGGTGAGCGCTGGGCGATGATCGCCGTGCTCACCGCGTGCACCACCCCCCGCATCACCTTCTGGGTCCTGATCGCCGGCTGTGCGCTGGCCGCCTGCTACACCACCGCGGGCCGGGTGCTGCGTTCGCTCACCCGCCGCGCCGAGCGCACCGAGCGCGCGGCGCGCGCCCTCGCCGAGCTGGCCGACTCAGGCCCGATCGCCGAACTGATCGCCAAGGCGGCGGCCCGCCGCCCGCGCGGCTTCCTGGCGCCGCTGTTCGCCGCCCTCGGGGCCGCGCTGCTGGTGTCCTGCGCCGCGGCCGCCCCCAGCGGCTGGCTGCCGGTGGCCGCGGCCGGCGGGTACGCGCTCTGCGCGGGCCTGGCCGTGGCCGCGCGTCTCACCGGCCCGCTGGACTGGCTGGTGCCGCCGGTCTTCCGTGCCGCCGAATACGGCACCATCCTGGTCCTGGCCGCCCGCTCGGAGGTGAACGGCGCCTTGCCGGCGGCTTTCGGGCTGGTTGCCGCCGTCGCCTACCATCACTACGACACGGTGTACCGCATCCGCGGCGGCACCGGAGCGCCGCCGCACTGGCTGGTGCGGGCGATCGGCGGGCACGAGGGGCGGATCCTGGCGGTAACGTTCGCCGCCGCCCTGCTGCATGACCAGAACCACGGTTTCACCATCGCGCTGACCGCACTCGCGGCGGCCCTCGCGCTGGCGGTGCTCATCGAGAGCATCCGCTTCTGGGTGTCCTCCGGAGCACCCGCTGTACACGACGAAACAGGAGAACCCGCATGATCGGCCTCGTGCTGGCGGCCGGCGCTGGACGGCGTCTGCGCCCCTACACCGACACCCTCCCCAAGGCCCTGGTGCCCGTAGGACCCGAAGGGAAGGAAGGCGAGACGACCGTCCTCGATCTGACCCTCGGCAACTTCGCGGAGATCGGTCTGACCGAGGTCGCGATCGTCGTCGGCTACCGCAAGGAGGCCGTGTACGAGCGCAAGGAGGCCCTGGAGGAGCGGTACGGCCTCAAGCTCACCCTGATCGACAACGACAAGGCCGAGGAGTGGAACAACGCCTACTCCCTCTGGTGCGCCCGTGACGCCATCAAGCACTCGGTGATCCTCGCCAACGGCGACACCGTGCACCCGGTCTCCGTCGAGAAGACCCTGCTCGCCGCGCGCGGCAACGGCCAGAAGATCATCCTCGCGCTGGACACGGTGAAGCAGCTCGCCGACGAGGAGATGAAGGTCGTCGTGGACCCCGCCAAGGGCGTCCAGAAGATCACCAAGCTGATGGACCCGGCCGAGGCGACCGGTGAGTACATCGGCGTCACCCTGATCGAGGGCGACGCCGCCGCCGATCTGGCCGACGCGCTGAAGACCACCTTCGAGCGCGACCCCGACCTCTACTACGAGGACGGTTACCAGGAGCTGGTCAACCGCGGCTTCAAGATCGACGTGGCCCCCATCGGCGACGTCAAGTGGGTCGAGATCGACAACCATGACGATCTGGCGAAGGGCCGTGACATCGCGTGCCAGTACTGACGAGGCTCATCCCCTCGCCGCTCGTCGTCGACATCCGCCGGGGCGCGCTGGACGACCTCGCGGGCGTCCTGGCGGACCAGCGGATCTCGTCCTCCGGCAAGCTGGCCGTCGCGATCAGCGGCGGCTCCGGCGCCGTACTGCGTGAGCGGCTGGCCCCGGCCCTGCCGGGCGCGAGCTGGTACGAGGTCGGCGGCGGCACCCTGGACGACGCGATCAAGCTCGCCGACGCCATGAAGTCCGGCCACTACGACGCGGTCGTGGGGCTCGGTGGCGGCAAGATCATCGACTGTGCGAAGTTCGCCGCGGCGCGGATCGGCCTCCCGCTGGTCGCCGTCGCCACCAACCTCTCGCACGACGGTCTGTGCTCCCCGGTCGCGACCCTCGACAACGACGCCGGCCGCGGCTCGTACGGGGTGCCCAACCCGATCGCCGTGGTCATCGACCTCGATGTGATCCGTGAGGCGCCCGTCCGCTTCGTCCGCTCCGGTATCGGCGACGCCCTGTCCAACATCTCCGCGGTCGCGGACTGGGAGCTGTCCAACCGCGAGACCGGCGAGCAGATCGACGGCCTCGCGGCCGCGATGGCGCGCCAGGCGGGCGAGGCCGTACTGCGCCACCCGGGCGGCGTCGGCGACGACGGCTTCCTCCAGGTGCTGGCCGAGGGTCTGGTGCTCACCGGTATCTCCATGTCGGTCGCGGGGGACTCCCGTCCGGCGTCCGGTGCCTGCCACGAGATCAACCACGCCTTCGACCTCCTCTTCCCCAAGCGCGCGGCGAGCCACGGCGAACAGTGCGGACTGGGCGGCGCGTTCGCGATGCATCTGCGCGGCGCGCACGAGGAGTCGGTGTTCATGGCCGAGGTGCTGCACCGGCACGGACTGCCGGTGCTGCCCGAGGAGATCGGCTTCACCGTCGACGAGTTCGTGCAGGTGGTGGAGTTCGCTCCGAAGACCCGCCCCGGGCGGTACACCATCCTCGAGCACCTCGACCTCTCATCCGACGCGATCAGGGACGCATACGCCGACTATGCCAAAGCAGTCAGTCAAGCCATCAGTGGATGAACTCCGCCCGGTCGTTCACCCCGCTGGGGTGAAGGACCGGCGGAGCGGTGAGCACTGGGCCGGGCGCCTCTACATGCGCGAGATCTCGCTGCGCTGCGACCGGTACCTGGTGAACACGCGGGTCACGCCCAACCAGCTGACCTATCTGATGACCGTCTTCGGCGTCCTCGCCGCCCCGGCCCTGCTGGTGCCCGGGGTGGCGGGCGCCGTGCTCGGGGTACTGATGGTTCAGCTCTATCTGCTGCTGGACTGCGTCGACGGCGAGATAGCCCGTTGGAAGAAGCAGTTCTCGCTGAGCGGTGTGTATCTGGACCGCGTCGGCGCCTACCTGTGCGACGCCGCGGTGCTCGTCGGCTTCGGTCTGCGCGCCGCCGACCTGTGGGGCTCCGGGCGGATCGACTGGCTGTGGGCCTTCCTCGGCACCCTCGCCGCGCTCGGTGCCATCCTGATCAAGGCCGAGACCGACCTCGTCGGTGTCGCCCGGCACCAGGGTGGTCTTCCGCCGGTCAAGGAGGCGGCCTCCGAGCCGCGCTCGTCCGGTATGGCGCTGGCCCGCAAGGCGGCCGCGGCGCTGAAGTTCCACCGGCTGGTCCTCGGGGTCGAGGCGTCGCTGCTCATCCTCGCGGCCGCGGTCGCGGACCAGGTGCGCGGCGACCTGTTCTTCACCCGTCTGGGCGTTGCCGTACTGGCGGGTATCGCCATCCTGCAAACCCTTCTTCATCTCGTGTCCATCCTCGCGTCGAGCAGGCTCAAGTGAGCGGCGCCACGATGACGGTCGGAGCGGTTGTCCTGACGATGGGCAACCGCCCCGAGGAGCTGCGTGCGCTGCTCGACTCGGTCGCCAAGCAGGACGGCGATCCGATCGAGGTGGTCGTCGTGGGCAACGGCTCGCCGCTGCCCGAGCTCCCCGAGGGCGTACGGACCGTCGAGCTGCCCGAGAACGTGGGCATCCCGGCGGGCCGCAATGTCGGTATCGAGGCGTTCGGACCGGGCGGATCAGAAGTCGATGTACTGCTCTTCCTCGACGACGACGGGCTGCTGCCCGGTGTCGACACGGCCGAACTGTGCCGTCAGGCGTTCACCGCGGATCCGGAGCTCGGGATCATCTCCTTCCGGATCGCCGACCCCGACACCGGCGTCACCCAGCGTCGTCATGTACCCCGGCTGCGCGCCTCGGACCCGATGCGGTCCTCCCGGGTCACCACCTTCCTGGGTGGTGCCAATGCGGTCCGCACCACGGTGTTCCAGCAGGTCGGCGGGTTGCCGGACGACTTCTTCTACGCCCATGAGGAGACCGACCTCGCCTGGCGGGCGCTGGATGCCGGCTGGATGATCGACTACCGGTCGGACATGGTGCTGCACCATCCGACCACCGCCCCGAGCAGGCACGCGGTCTACCACCGGATGGTGGCCCGCAACCGGGTCTGGCTGGCCCGGCGTAACCTTCCTGCCCTGCTGGTGCCGGTCTACCTGGGGGTCTGGCTGCTGCTCACCCTGGCCAGGCGGCCGTCGAAGACCGCGCTCCGTGCCTGGTTGGGAGGGTTCCGCGAGGGCTGGAAGACACCGTGCGGTCCCCGTCGCCCCATGAAGTGGCGTACGGTATGGCGCCTGACCCGACTGGGCCGCCCTCCGGTCATCTGACAAGCTCGTACTGATACGCATCGGGCGCGACCCGGGGCGCCGCCCCGGTCAGCGCACCCTGAGGACGAAAGTGTCAACTGTGAGCGAGATTACGCACGACAGTGCGGTCGCCGTGAGTCCCACCTCACCCGACGACGGGCTGTCCCCGGCCGAGCTGGCCCGGAAGCACGGGCTGTCGGTGAGCGGTGCCCGGGTGGGGCTGGGCGATTACGTCCGGCAGATGTGGGGTCGGCGCCACTTCATCCTGGCCTTTTCGCAGGCCAAGCTCACCGCCCAGTACAGCCAGGCCAAGCTGGGCCAGCTGTGGCAGGTGGCGACGCCGCTGCTGAACGCCGCGGTGTACTTCTTCATCTTCGGCCTCCTGCTGGGCGGCAGGGGCGAGATGAAGAACGACATGTACATCCCGTTCCTGGTGACGGGTGTGTTCGTCTTCACCTTCACCCAGAACTCCGCCATGGCCGGGGTCCGGGCGATCTCGGGGAACCTGGGGCTGGTGCGGGCCCTGCATTTCCCGCGGGCCTCGCTCCCGATCTCCTTCTCGCTCCAGCAGCTCCAGCAGCTGCTGTTCTCGATGATCGTGCTGCTGGTGGTGCTGCTGGGCTTCGGGCATTTCCCGGCCCTGGCCTGGGTGCTGATCATCCCGGTGCTGGCGCTCCAGTTCCTCTTCAACACCGGGCTGGCGCTGATCATGGCGCGGATGGGGGCCAAGACGCCGGACCTGGCGCAGCTGCTGCCGTTCATCCTGCGCACCTGGATGTACGCCTCCGGCGTGATGTACCCGCTGGAGCACATGCTCGCCAAGGCCGGGGCGCACTCCTGGGTCTCCGACCTGCTGCTGGCGAACCCGGCGGCTGTTTACATGGATCTGATGCGGTACGCGCTGATCAACGACTACTCTTCGGCGAACCTGCCCCCGCACGTCTGGGCGCTGGCGCTGGGCTGGGCGGTGCTGGTCGGCGTCGCTGGCTTCGTGTACTTCTGGAAGGCAGAGGAGCAGTACGGCCGTGGCTGAGCAGATTCTCGACAAGGCCGCCAAGGACGGGACGGCGGACAAGGCGGATGCGGTGAGCGGGACCATGTCGACGACCGCCGCCGGGGCGCGCATTCCCACCGTCATCGCCGACGATGTGCACATCGTCTACCGGGTCAACGGCGGCCCGCGGGGCAGGGGCAGCGCCACCGCCGCCCTCAGCCGGATGCTCCGCCGGAAGAACGCCCCGGGGATGCGCGAGGTGCACGCGGTGCGCGGGGTCACCTTCGTTGCCTACCGCGGTGAGTCGATCGGTCTGATCGGCTCCAATGGCTCCGGGAAGTCCACCTTGCTCAAGGCCGTCGCGGGGCTGCTGCCCACCGAGCGCGGCAAGGTCTACACCGACGGCCAGCCGTCGCTGCTCGGTGTGAACGCGGCGCTGATGAACGACCTGACCGGCGAGCGGAACGTGATACTCGGCGGACTGGCCATGGGCATGTCGCGGGAGCAGATCCGCGAGCGCTACGAGGACATCGTCGACTTCTCCGGGATCAACGAGAAGGGCGACTTCATCACCCTGCCGATGCGCACCTACTCCTCCGGTATGGCGGCCCGGCTGCGCTTCTCGATCGCCGCGGCCAAGGACCACGATGTGCTGATGATCGACGAGGCGCTGGCCACCGGTGACCGGAAGTTCCAGAAGCGCTCCGAGGCCCGGATCCGCGAGCTCCGCAAGGACGCGGGCACGGTCTTCCTCGTCAGCCACAACAACAAGTCCATCCGGGACACCTGTGACCGGGTGCTGTGGCTGGAGAAGGGCGAGCTGCTGATGGACGGCCCGACCGACGAGGTCATCAAGGCGTACGAGAAGGAGACGGGCAAGTAGCCCCGCCTGCCCTCGGCTTGTTGACGAGGCCCCGCCGGACTGAACCGGCGGGGCCTCGTCGTACGCATGGACGTCCAACTGCCCTCGTCTTGAATCCAGTTGCCCTCGAACATCCAGCCGATGTATCCAGGGTGTTGCATCACGTATCTGTACGGGTGGGCACGAAGGCTCGTGCAGGTCCGCCCAACGGGAGGAGCAGCATCATCATGAGGACACTTCACAGTGCGCCGCACGTGCCCCGTATCAACTCGACCGAGTCGTACAGACGCTGACGCGCCATGGTGAGGCGACATGGATTGTTGTAGATTAAACAGCTGAGTGATCGGACGCCGACGGGTGCGGTGAGGGACCCACTCGCTCGTCGTGCAGTTGGGAGCCGTAGCGATGGATCATGAGCAAGCGGAATTGATGGGACGACTGTCCGATGCTCTCGGTCCGGTGCCGCGCGAAGTGATCGAGAATGCGCAGGCGCTCTTCAGAGAAAACGTGGCGCGTCGCGATGCGGACGAGAATGTGGACGATGTGCCGGAGGGCTCGAAGGACGAGGTCCACGAGAGCCGTTCGGTCCATTCTCAGGCGTAGTCCGGCGGTTGACGGCATATGCCCGTAGCCCGGCAGCCCGAATCTGGGAGACAAGGGCGGAATCGCTTTTCGCCATCCGTCCTTGTTCCTGGAGGATCTTTTTCAAATGCGCGAGACAGCGTGACCGGATGGGCCCGATGGAACCGCGCGGCATGGCGAGCGTCTCGCTGATCTCGTCATAGGACAGCGGCGGGTCCGTCACCAGCAGCCCCAGCAGTGCCTGGCATTTCGGAGTGAGCGCGCAGAAGGCGGTTAAGACCTCGTCGTCGCGCTCCCGGGCCAGGGCGGCGTCCTCGGGCTGCTGTCCCGAGGTCTCGGGCCGGTCGAACGCCTCGGCGCCGCCGACCGGGATGTTCCGCCCCGACTTCTCCAGATGCTTGAGGCTCTCCCGGCGTGCCGCGGTGGAGATCCACTGTGCCAGGCGCTCGGGCGAGCGCAGCGAGTCCAGGTGCTGGACGACCTTCAGCCAGGTGGCCTGGCTGACGTCCGAGCAGTCGGCCGGGCTGAGTCGATGAGAGCGGGCAATGGCCCAGATAAGCGGTGCATACCGCTCGACGATCTGATTCCAGCAGCCCTGATCCCCATCAAGGCAGCCGTCGACCAGATCGGGCAATGATCGCGTGTGCACGTATCCCCCCGTGTCTTCACTTTGCTCCTGACGGCACGGCGCAGAACGAATTGGAGCCCCCCATTCCGTTGCGCCCGTCAGGTGTCGCGAGATGAGCAAGAATCAAATTCACCTCAGCTACGAGTGTTCACTATAGAGCGGCGCCAATGGCGCCTGTCAACTGCTTACATGGCCGGTCACACACGTTGACTGGCGGGTAGCCAGTCTTGCCCTGGTGAACCGGGGGAGGGAACCCCTGAACGCATGTCCACCGTGTGGATTTTGTCTCTCGAACTGATTGACGTTGGATGGATGTTGGAGGCGCGGAGATGGTGCCGGAAGATGTCCGACCAGTCGTCAGACCGGCCGTCAGGCGGGCCGTCGGACGGGTCGGCGGCCGGTCCGGAGCGGCCACCGGGACGCCGTCGTCCCCTTGTGTGAACCAGAGGCACCGCCGCTGCTGCTGTTCACTAAACAGAGGCGCTGTATCGTGTGCCTGTACGCCGGGTTACCGAGCGGCGGGGGCATCAGGGAGGGGGACGCGTGTCGCCAGGGGAAGCGCACGTCGCACCGTACTCACGGCGCGAGCGGCTGCGCATCGCGACCATCCGTGAGATCAAGGACGTGGCCCGGACGCTCCTGGTCCAGGAGGGTCCGGAGAACGTCACCATCCGGGCCATCGCCCGTGAGATGGGCATGACCGCGCCGGCTGTCTACCGCTACTTCAGCAGCCGTGACGCGCTCATCCTCCAGCTGCGGGTGGACATCTTCGAGGAGATGGCCCGCTTCATGCGCGGGGTCCTCGGCAAGCTCCCGGAGGACGAGCCCGGCCGCAGGCTGATCAGCGGCGCCCGGGCGATGCGGGTCTGGGCGATCAAGCACCCCCATGAGTTCGGTCTCATCCTGGGGCCGTGGGCCCCAGGGCTCGGCCGGGGGGAGACCAAGCCCGAGCGGCATATGGGGCTGGTCCTCGGCTCCGTCTTCTCCGATCTGGTCTCCGACCTGTGGCGGCTGCGCGGCTTCCCCGCCCCCGAGGGCGAGGAGCTCGACGCCGGGCTCGCCCGCCAGCTGGCCACCCTCAGCGAGGACCAGGACGTCGACATGCCGCCCGGCGCCATCGCGGTCATGCTCCGCTGCTGGGTGCGGCTGTACGGGGTGATCTCCATGGAGGCGCTCGGCCATATGTCCTTCGCCCTGGCCGAGGGACAGTCGTTCTTCGAGTTCGAGCTGCGCAGCCTCTGCACGGTGCTCGACATCGACGAGTTCTACGAGGACGTGGCCTGACCGGTCGCCCAGCGCACCCGGCC
Source organism: Streptomyces coffeae (assembly GCF_016741875.1). Taxonomy (GTDB): domain Bacteria; phylum Actinomycetota; class Actinomycetes; order Streptomycetales; family Streptomycetaceae; genus Streptomyces; species Streptomyces coffeae. Next base: position 128,272 of record NZ_JAERRF010000023.1, read on the forward strand.
CGGTGCCGTGCCGGTGGCGCGCCCGCGCCGGGCGCGAAGGGGGCACAAGGGGGTGTACTCCCGTACATCTGTACACCGGGAGGCGTAAGCTGGAGCAATGCCCATCCGGATCATGTCGGACCCGGGCCGTTGTCCCCTGTTCGGGGGCTCTGGGCCGGACGCCCTTGACCTGGTGGCGCGGCGTGTCCGGATCGTGCCGACCCTGGTAACCGGTGTAGAACGGGGGATGTGACGGCATTGGCTACACGGCCCCTCTCCAGCGCTCCCACGGGCCCCGGTCGCCGGGATCCGCATGGCGTCCTGGTCCTCACCCGTACGCCTGGCTGTCCACGGTGACCGTCGAGGGCGAGCGCAGCCGTTTCTTTACCACGTCGAGCAGCCCGACCACCACGTCGAGCAGCCCGACCGTCGAGCAGCAGGCCGCTCGCGCCGTGCTCGCCAAGGCCGCGCACGAGAACTTTCCGGTGGCGCCCTTCTTCCTGCCGCGCGCCTGGCGCACCGACCTCATGGCGATCTACGGCTACGCCCGGCTGGTCGACGACATCGGCGACGGCGACCTTCCCCCCGGCGGCGCCGACGCCGCGCTGCTCGGTCTCGACCCCGGCCGCGCGGACGACACCCTCGCCCTGCTCGACGCCTTCGAGGCGGATCTGCATCGGGTCTTCGACCCCACCGCCACCCCGCGCCATCCGCTGCTGCGCGCCCTGCGCCCCACCGTCCACCGCCATGGCCTCACCCCCGAGCCCTTCCTCGGCCTGATCGAGGCCAACCGTCAGGACCAGCGGGTCCGGCGGTACGCCGGCTACCAGGAGCTCCTGGACTACTGCGAGCTGTCCGCCAACCCGGTGGGGCGGCTCGTCCTCGGCATCACCGGCACCGCGAGCCCCGAGCGGATCCGCCGCTCCGACGCGATCTGCACCGCTCTCCAGATCGTCGAGCACCTCCAGGACGTGGCCGAGGACCTCCGCAGGGACCGCATCTACCTCCCCGCCGAGGACATGAAACGCTTCGGAGTGACCGAGGCCGATCTCGCCGCCCCCAGGGGCGGCGCATCGGTGCGTGCACTGGTCGCGTACGAGGCGGAACGCGCCGAGGCCCTGCTGAATGAAGGCACCCCGCTGGTGGGTAGCGTCCACGGCAGGCTCAAGGTGCTGCTGGCCGGATTCGTGGCCGGGGGGAGAGCCGCCTTGCGGGCGGTCGCGGCCACGGGACATGACGTACTCCCTGGACCGCCCAGGCCCACCAAGCTCAGCCTGCTGCGCGAGGTGGGGGCGACACTGCGAAGAGAGGGGTGAGCCGGACCGTGAACGGATCTCCGCACGCGTCCGCGCCGGTGCTCGCGGCCTACCGCTACTGCGAGGCCGTGACCGGGCACCAGGCCCGCAACTTCGCCTACGGCATCAGGCTGCTGCCCACCGACAAGCGCCACGCCATGTCGGCGCTCTACGCTTTCTCCCGCAGGATCGACGACATCGGCGACGGCGCCCTCGACGCCGACGCCAAGCGGGCCCGGCTCGCGAGCACCCGCACCCTGCTCGGCCGGATCAGGAACGGCGGGATCGACGAGGACGACACCGATCCGGTCGCCGTCGCCCTCGCCCACGCCGCCCATCGCTTCCCCATCCCGCTCGGCGGGCTCGAGGAGCTGATCGACGGCGTGCTGATGGACGTGGCCGGGCGGACCTACGAGACCTGGGACGACCTCAAGGTCTACTGCCGCTGTGTGGCGGGCGCCATCGGACGGCTCTCGCTCGGTGTCTTCGGGACCGTGCCCGCCGCCGGACACAGCGAGGACGAGCTCGGGCGCGCCTCCGAGTACGCCGACACCCTCGGCCTCGCCCTCCAGCTGACCAACATCCTGCGGGACGTCCGCGAGGACGCCGCCGCCGGGCGGACCTATCTGCCCGCCGAGGACCTGGCCAAGTTCGGCTGTTCCGCCGCGTTCCGCCGCTCCACCGCCCCGCCCGACGCCGACTTCACCGGCCTGGTCCACTTCGAGGTGCGGCGAGCCAGGGCGCTGTTCGACGACGGCTTCCGGCTGCTGCCGCTGCTGGACCGCCGCAGCGGGGCGTGCGTGGCCGCCATGGCGGGCATCTACCGCAGACTTCTGGACCGTATCGCCCGGGACCCCGCGGCCGTTCTGCGCGGCCGCGTTTCGCTGCCCGGCCACGAGAAGGCGTATGTCGCCGTGCGCGGGCTGGCCGGACTCGACGCCCGCGCGGTCGCGCGCCGCCGGGCCGGGGGGACGGTCCGATGACGGCCCCCCTCACCCACCCCGGCCACCGGGGCGCGCCCCGGCCGGAGGGCACCGCGCGCGGCCGTGGCGCCCTGGTGATCGGCGGCGGTCTCGCCGGTACGACGGCGGCGCTCGCCCTCGCCGACGCCGGGATGCGGGTGACGCTCCTCGAGGGGCGGCCCCGCCTGGGCGGCCTGGCCTTCTCCTTCCGCCGCTCCTCATCCGCGGGCGAGCTGACCGTCGACAACGGCCAGCATGTCTATCTGCGGTGCTGCACCGCCTACCGGTGGTTCCTGGACCGGCTGGACGCGGCTCAACTCGCCCCGCTCCAGGGCCGGTTGGACGTTCCCGTACTGGACGCCGAGGGCAGCCCGGGGCGGCGGCTCGGGCGGCTGCGCCGCACCGCCCTGCCGGTGCCGCTGCACCTCGCCGCGAGCCTCGCCTCCTATCCGCACCTCACCCTCGCCGAGCGCGCCCGGGTGGGCCGCGCCGCGCTCGCACTGGGACGGCTGGACCCCGAGGACCCGGCCCTGGACGGCGAGGACTTCGCGAGCTGGCTGCACCGCCACGGCCAGTCGCCGCGCGCCGTCGAGGCGCTGTGGGACCTGGTCGGCGTGGCCACGCTCAACGCCACCGCCCGTCACGCCTCGCTGGGCCTGGCCGCCATGGTCTTCAAGACCGGGCTGCTCTCCCGGCCCGGCGCCGCCGACATCGGCTGGGCCCGCGCCCCCCTCGGCGAACTGCACCACACCCTCGCCCGCGCCGCGCTGGACACCGGGGGCGTCCGCACCGAGATGCGCACCCGGGTGACCGCCGTCAACCGCACCCCCGAGGGCCGCTGGCGCCCGCACCTCGCCGACGGAACCTCACCCGCGCGGCCGCTGGAGGACGCGGACACCGTGGTGCTCGCCGTACCGCAGCACGACGCCCACGCCCTGCTGCCCGATGGTGCCCTCGACGACCCGGACCGGCTGCTGCGCATCGGCACCGCGCCCATCCTCAATCTGCATGTGATCTACGACCGCACCGTGCTGCGCCGCCCGTTCTTCGCCGCCATCGGCAGCCCCGTCCAGTGGGTCTTCGACCGCACGGACGCCTCCGGGCTGCGGCGGGCCCCCGGGGCCGGGCGGAGCCAGTACCTGGCGGTGTCGCAGTCCGCCGCCCACGACGAGATCGACCGTCCGGTGGCCGAGCTGCGCGCCCGCTATCTGCCCGAGCTGGAGCGGCTGCTGCCCGCCGCCCGCGGCGCCGGGGTGCGGGACTTCTTCGTCACCCGGGAGCGCACCGCCACGTTCGCTCCCGTTCCCGGCGTCGGCCGTCTGCGGCCGACCGCCCGCACGAACGCGCCCGGCCTCTACCTGGCCGGTGCGTGGACCGCCACCGGCTGGCCCGCGACCATGGAAGGCGCCGTGCGCAGCGGGCTGTCCGCTGCCCGCGCGGCCCTCTCCGACATCGGCCGCCCGCATGTGAATCAGCTCCCCGCCTCTGGCGGGGGGCCGCCCGAGGAGGCGGCATGAGCATCACCACAGAAAACAGAGGAGAGACCGTGACCCCGGCGACCCCAGCTGTCGACACCGCGAGCGTGAACGCGCTGCTGGAGCGCGGCCGTACGCTTGCCACGCCGGTGCTGCGCGCCGCCGTGGGCCGGCTCGCCCCGCCCATGGACACCGTCGCCGCCTACCACTTCGGCTGGATCGACACCGAGGGCCGCCCCACCGCGGGCGACGGCGGCAAGGCCGTCCGGCCCGCGCTGGCGCTGCTGTCGGCCGAGGCGGCGGGCGCCGCCCCGGAGGTCGGCGTGCCCGGCGCGGTCGCGGTCGAACTGGTCCACAACTTCTCGCTGCTCCACGACGACCTGATGGACGGCGACGAGCAGCGACGCCACCGCGACACCGTCTGGAAGGTGCACGGACCGGCGCAGGCCATCCTCGTCGGGGACGCGCTGTTCGCGCTGGCCAACGAAATACTGCTGGAGCTCGGCACCGCGGAGGCCGGGCGGGCGACCCGTCGGCTCACCTCCGCCTCCCGGGATCTGATCGACGGTCAGGCCCAGGACATCTCCTACGAGCACCGCGAGCGGGTGACCGTCGAGGAGTGCCTGGAGATGGAGGGCAACAAGACCGGCGCGCTGCTCGCCTGCGCCGCCTCCATCGGTGCCGTCCTCGGCGGGGCCGACGACCGCACCGCCGACGCTCTGGAGCGCTACGGCTACCACCTGGGACTGGCCTTCCAGGCCGTCGACGACCTGCTCGGCATCTGGGGCGACCCGGAGGCCACCGGCAAGCGCACCTGGAGCGATCTGCGCCAGCGCAAGAAGTCCCTGCCGGTGGTCGCCGCCCTGGCCGCGGGCGGACCCGACTCCGAGCACCTGGCCCAGATCCTCGCCACCGACGCGCACAAGCCGGAAGCGGAGTTCGCCGACTTCTCCGAGGAGGAGTTCGCCACCCGCGCCGCGCTGATCGAGCAGGCCGGCGGCCGGGACTGGACCTCGAAGGAGGCCCGCCGTCAGCATGCGACCGCCATGGAGGCCCTCGACGCGGTGGATATGCCCGCCGCCGTCCGTGCCCAGTTCGTGGCGCTTGCCGACTTCGTCGTCGTACGAGAGAGATGATCGTTTTCGCCGCGCCCAGCTCGCAGTCGCCGGCCGGCACCCAGCCGGGGTGCCGGCCGACTTGAGGCCCCAACGACGGCAGAGATCGCACACTGCAGAGGGGAAGCCATGACAGCGACAACCGTCCAGCCCTCCGAGTCACCCCAGTCCGAGTCGTTAGAGGCCGCACGGAAGGCGACGGCCCGCGCGGTCGACCACCTGCTCTCCCGCCAGGACGAGCGGGGCTGGTGGAAGGGCGACCTCGAGACCAACGTCACCATGGACGCCGAGGACCTGATGCTCCGGCAGTTCCTGGGGATCCCGGACTCCCGCGTCCTCGACGCCGCGGCCCGCCATCTGCGCGCCCAGCAGTGCGAGGACGGCACCTGGGCCACCTTCCACGGCGGCCCGCCCGAGCTGTCCGCCACCATCGAGGCGTATGTCGCCCTCCGGCTGGCCGGGGACGAGCCGGACGCGCCCCATATGGCCGCGGCCTCCGCCTGGGTGCGCGCGGAGGGCGGTATCACCCGCAGCCGCGTCTTCACCCGCATCTGGCTGGCCCTCTTCGGCTGGTGGCGCTGGGAGGACCTGCCCGAACTGCCACCCGAGATCATCTACTTCCCGAAGTGGCTCCCGCTCAACATCTACGACTTCGGCTGCTGGGCCCGGCAGACCATCGTCCCCCTCACCATCGTCTCCGCCCACCGCCCCGTGCGCCCCGCCCCGTTCCCCCTCGACGAGCTGCACACCGACCCCCGGCGGCCGAGACCACCGCGCCGCCCCGCCCCCGTCGCCTCCTGGGACGGTGCCTTCCAGCGGCTGGACCGGGCGCTGCACGCCTACCGCAAGGTGGCCGTCGGACCGCTGCGCCGGGCCGCGCTGCGCTCCTGCGCCCGCTGGATCGTCGAACGGCAGGAGAACGACGGCTGCTGGGGCGGTATCCAGCCGCCCGCCGTCTACTCCCTGATCGCCCTCCACCTTCTCGGCTACGACCTCGACCACCCGGTGATGCGCGCCGGGCTGGCCTCGCTGGACCGCTTCGCGGTGTGGCGGGAGGATGGCAGCCGCATGATCGAAGCCTGTCAGTCCCCGGTCTGGGACACCTGTCTGGCCGCCATCGCGCTCGCCGACGCCGGACTCGAGCCCGGTCACCCGGCGCTGGTCAAGGCCGCCGACTGGATGCTCACCGAGCAGATCGACCGGCCCGGTGACTGGTCGGTGCGGCGGCCCGGGTTGCCCTCCGGCGGCTGGGCCTTCGAATTCCACAACGACAACTACCCCGATATCGACGACACCGCCGAAGTCATCCTGGCGCTGCGCCGGATCGACCACCCCGAGCCCGAGCGGATCGAGGCGGCGGTGCGGCGCGGTATGCGCTGGACGCTCGGGATGCAGTCGAAGAACGGCGCCTGGGGCGCCTTCGATGTCGACAACACCAGCCCGCTGCCCAACCGGCTGCCGTTCTGCGACTTCGGGGAGGTCATCGACCCGCCGTCGGCCGATGTCACCGCCCATGTCGTGGAGATGCTCGCCCACGAGGGCCGGTCCTACGACGCCCGCACCCGGCGCGGTATCGCCTGGCTGCTGGCCGAGCAGGAGCCCAGCGGGGCGTGGTTCGGCCGCTGGGGCACCAACTACGTCTACGGCACCGGCTCCGTCGTCCCCGCGCTGATCACCGCCGGGGTCCCCGCCTCCCACCAGGCCGTCCGCCGCGCGGTGCGCTGGCTGGAGAGCGTGCAGAACGAGGACGGCGGCTGGGGCGAGGACCAGCGCTCCTACCCCGACCCGGAATGGATCGGCCGGGGCGCCTCCACCGCCTCCCAGACCGCGTGGGCGCTGCTGGCGCTGCTGGCGGCAGGGGAGCGGGAGAGCAAGGCCGTCGAGCGCGGGGTCGGCTGGCTGGCCGCCACGCAAGCGGCGGACGGCTCCTGGGACGAGCCGTACTTCACCGGCACCGGCTTCCCCTGGGACTTCTCCATCAACTACCACCTGTACCGGCAGGTCTTCCCCCTCACGGCACTCGGGCGATTCGTCCATGACGAGGCCACCGGGGCGCGGCCGCGGAGATCCTGATGTCCGCCGGACCGGCCCCGGACCCCGCGGGCCCGCCGCTGCTGATCGCCTGTGCGCTCGGCATCGAGCGGTTCGCCCTGCGGGGAGGCGACACGGACGGGGCCGCCGGGCCGGTGTCCGTGCTGCGCACCGGTATGGGGCCGCAGGCCGCCGAGCGCGCGGTGGCCCGGGCGCTGGCCGGGACCTCCGATGCTCCCGCGGTCCCCACCGCCGTTGTCGCCACCGGCTTCTGCGCCGGACTCGCCCCCGGGATGCACCCGGGGGATCTGGTGGTCGCCGACGAGACCCGTGACCCGGGCGGGCGCACCGTGTGCGCCGGCACCGCGTTTCTCGCCGACGCCCTGTCACATCTGGTGCCGTCCGGGCCCCCGCGCGGCCCGCGGCGGACCGTGCACATCGGCCCGGTGGCCGGATCGAACCATGTGGTGCGGGGTGCGGAACGAGCCGCGCTGCACACCACCGGAGCCATCGCGGTGGACATGGAGTCCGCCGCCACCCTGCGCAGCGCCGTGCGCCAGGGCGCCCGCCCGGTTGCGGCCGTACGGGTGGTCGTGGACGCTCCGGAACATGAACTCGTCCGGATCGGCACACTGCGCGGTGGAATATCTGCCTTCCGGGTACTACGGACCGTTCTTCCCGCATTTTTCCTCTGGCACCGCAAATCGCTGCTCCCAGGAGGTGAGCTAGATGGCCATGCCTCTCCGACAGACCATCCGGGTCGCGACGTATCTCTTTGACCAGAAGGTGATCAAGCGCCGGGACAAGTTCCCGCTGATCGTGGAGCTCGAGCCGCTCTTCGCCTGCAATCTCAAATGCGAGGGCTGCGGAAAGATCCAGCACCCGGCCGGGGTGCTGAAGCAGCGGATGCCGGTCGCGCAGGCGGTGGGCGCGGTGCTGGAGTCCGGGGCGCCGATGGTCTCCATCGCGGGTGGTGAACCGCTGATGCACCCCCAGATCGACGAGATCACCCAGCAGCTGGTGGCGCGGCGGAAGTATGTCTTCCTGTGCACCAACGCGATGCTGCTGCGCAAGAAGATGGATCTGTTCACTCCCTCCCCGTACTTCGCCTTCGCCGTGCACATCGACGGGCTGCGGGAGCGGCACGACGAATCGGTGGCGAAGGAGGGGGTGTTCGACGAGGCGGTGGCGGCCATCAAGGAGGCGAAGCGGCGGGGCTTCCGGGTCACCACCAATTCCACCTTCTTCAATACCGACACCCCGCAGACCGTCATCGACGTGCTCAACTACCTCAACGACGACCTCAAGGTGGACGAGATGATGATCTCGCCCGCCTATGCCTATGAGAAGGCGCCCGACCAGGAGCACTTCCTCGGTGTCGAGCAGACCCGAGAGCTGTTCAGAAAGGCGTTCGCGGGCGGCAACCGCCGCCGCTGGCGGCTCAACCACAGTCCGCTGTTCCTGGACTTCCTCGAGGGCAGAACGGACTTCCCGTGCACCGCGTGGGGCATCCCCAACTACTCGCTGTTCGGCTGGCAGCGCCCCTGCTATCTGATGAGCGACGGCTATGTGCCCACCTACCGCCGGCTGGTGGAGGAGACCGACTGGGACAGTTACGGCCGCGGCAAGGACCCACGCTGCGAGAACTGCATGGCTCACTGTGGCTACGAGCCCACCGCCGTCCTGGCCACCATGAGCTCGCTCAAGGAGTCGCTGCGCGCCGCGCGGGAGACCGCCACAGGGGGCCGGTGACGCCATGAGCGCAGGGGAGCCCGTCTCACTCGGCCTGCCCGCGGTGCCGGGCAGGCCGCTCGCCCCACGCCGCCGCTCACGCCGCCTCCAGGTCGGGTCGGTGGCGGTGGGCGGTGACGCTCCGGTGTCGGTGCAGTCGATGACGACGACGGTGACCGCGGACATCGGGGCCACCCTCCAGCAGATCGCGGAGCTGACGGCGTCGGGGTGCCAGATCGTGCGGGTGGCGTGCCCGTCGCAGGACGACGCCGAGGCGCTGCCGGTGATCGCGCGGAAGTCGCAGATCCCGGTGATCGCCGATATCCACTTCCAGCCGAAGTAT
>NZ_JAERRF010000230.1 GCF_016741875.1 Streptomyces coffeae
GCAGGGTGGTCTGGCTCCGGATGGTCGGTGCAAGGCGTTTGGTGAGGGTGCTGATGGTGTGGGATGGGGCGAGGGCGTAGGGGTCCTTGTCCTGGAGCGGATGTCGGATGCCCTGCGTAATGGGCATGAGATCCTCGCTGTGGTGCGGGGGAGCGCGGTTAATCAGGATGGTGCGTCGAATGGTTTGACGGCGCCGAATGGGCCGTCGCAGCAGCGGGTGATCCGGCAGGCGCTGGCGAGCGCGGGCCTGTCGGCCGCTGATGTGGACGTCGTCGAGGCGCACGGTACGGGGACGAGGCTGGGGGACCCGATCGAGGCGCAGGCC
>NZ_JAERRF010000231.1 GCF_016741875.1 Streptomyces coffeae
TCTTGTCGAGCTGAGCCGGTCCGCAGGTCAGCTTCTCGCCGGTGGCCTTCGCGGCCTGGTGGACCTGCTTGGACTTCGCGACGCACTCATTCCACACCCAGCGGCACCGGTCCCATTCGGCTTCGAGTGCGCGCCGGGCCGTCACCGACAGGCGAACACGGAAGGTGTACCGGGCGTGCCCGGCGTTCTCCGTCGTCGCTTCTGTCGTCATGTACCCGAACCTATCCGGGCGGACTGACAGTTGAGCCTTATTGATGTTTGCGGTGTTCCTCACCAGCGCGGATGGCGGACGCCGAATCGCCCGGCGGCGA
>NZ_JAERRF010000232.1 GCF_016741875.1 Streptomyces coffeae
GTTGTGGCGCGGGGCCGGTTGATGGGTGCGTTGCCTGCCGGTGGTGCGATGGTGGCCGTTCAGGCTGCTGAGGATGAGGTGGCCGAGTCGCTGGCCGGGTTCGAGGGCCGGTTGGAGATCGCCGCGGTCAACGGGCCGCTGGCGGTGGTGGTGTCCGGTGATGAGGACGCCGTGGAGGAGTGGCTGCCGTGGTGGGAGGGGCGGAAGACGTCCCGGCTTCGGGTGTCGCATGCGTTCCACTCCCCGCGGATGGAGCCGATGCTCGAGGAGTTCCGTGGTGTCGCGGAGCGGTTGGAGTACGCGGAGCC
>NZ_JAERRF010000233.1 GCF_016741875.1 Streptomyces coffeae
TTGAGAACTGCACAGTGGACGCGAGCATCTGTGGCCAAGTTTTTAAGGGCGCACGGTGGATGCCTTGGCACCAGGAACCGATGAAGGACGTGGGAGGCCGCGATAGGCCCCGGGGAGCTGTCAACCGAGCTTTGATCCGGGGGTGTCCGAATGGGGAAACCCGGCAGTCGTCATGGGCTGTCACCCGCTGCTGAACACATAGGCAGTGTGGAGGGAACGCGGGGAAGTGAAACATCTCAGTACCCGCAGGAAGAGAAAACAACCGTGATTCCGGGAGTAGTGGCGAGCGAAACTGGATGAGGC
>NZ_JAERRF010000234.1 GCF_016741875.1 Streptomyces coffeae
GAGGCGTAGTCGGCCTGCTGGATGCCCTTGACCACGCGGGTGCCCCAGAAGGGCGGCGTCGGCACCGGGTTGTCGATGGCCACATCGGAGCGCACCGGCCCCTCGTCCGGCTCCGGCTCCCGCACCTGGACGGCCTCGCGGCGGGGGACGCGGCGCTGCTTGAGCTCGGGGAGGACGGCGCCGGGGACGCCGCGCTTCACGGCGATCAGGGCGTCCATCAGCCGCAGGCCCTCGAAGGCGTCGCGGGCGTAGCGGACCTCGCCCTCGTAGAGCTCATGCAGATCCTGTTCCACATAA
>NZ_JAERRF010000235.1 GCF_016741875.1 Streptomyces coffeae
CTCGCGTACTCCTTGAGCTGGATCCCCTTGATGACCCGGGTGCCCCAGAAGGGCGGCTCCGGTACGGGGTTGTCGGTGGCGGTGTCGGAGCGGACATGGCCCTCCTCGGGCCGCTGCTCCTCGGTCTCCACCGTGGCCGCCCGTACCCGGCGCTGCTTGAGCTCGGGCAGCTTGGCACCGGGCACACCGCGCTTGACACCGATCAGGGCGTCCATCAGCCGCAGGCCCTCGAAGGCGTCGCGGGCGTAGCGGACCTCGCCCTCGTAGAGCTCATGCAGATCCAGTTCCACATAG
>NZ_JAERRF010000236.1 GCF_016741875.1 Streptomyces coffeae
TGCTGCCATGGCAGCACTGCTCCGGATCGTCAGCAAACAGCGGCGTTCACAACTGGCCTTGCTGGTCACTCCACGATCGATCCTGCGCTGGCACGCACGGCTCATCGCCTGGAAGTGGACCTGCCCGTCCCGTCGCCCGGGCCGCCCACCGGAACCAGTTTCCCTGCGGCAACTGATCGTGCGTCTGGCGCGGGAGAACCCGGGATGGGGATACCGCCACATCCACGGCGAGCTCGTCGGCCTGGGACGCAACATCGCCGCCTCCACGGTCTGGTCGATCCTGAAC
>NZ_JAERRF010000237.1 GCF_016741875.1 Streptomyces coffeae
GGCTGCCATGGCAGCACTGCTCCGGATCGTCAGCAAACAGCGGCGTTCACAACTGGCCTTGCTGGTCACTCCACGATCGGTCCTGCGCTGGCACGCACGGCTCATCGCCTGGAAGTGGGCCTACCCGTCCCGTCGACCGGGTCCACCGAAGCCAGTGTCCCTGCGGCAACTGGTCGTGCGTCTGGCGCGGGAGAACCCGGGATGGGGATACCGCCGCATCCACGGCGAGCTCGTCGGCCTGGGACGCAACATCGCCGCCTCCACTGTCTGGTCGATCCTGAAG
>NZ_JAERRF010000238.1 GCF_016741875.1 Streptomyces coffeae
GCTTGTGTGGGTGGGTTGTCGCCGGTGGATGTCGGGTTCTCGCTGGCTGCGACTCGGTCGGTGTTCGAGCACCGGGTTGTGGTGTTGGCTGGTGAGGGCGACGGTTTGGCGGGTGGGTTGTCTGCGGTGGTGGCGGGTGAGCCGGCTGCTGGTGTGGTTCAGGGGCAGGTGGTGCCGGGGAAGCTGGCGGTGTTGTTCTCTGGGCAGGGTAGTCAGCGGGTGGGTATGGGTCGGGAGTTGTATGAGGCGTTCCCGGTGTTCGCCGAGGCGTTTGAT
>NZ_JAERRF010000239.1 GCF_016741875.1 Streptomyces coffeae
GCTGAGGTCGCGGCGAGCGTCAGCTACCGGCAGGCGGGGCTTCCTGCGGTGAGCACGGTGTCTGGTCAGCGGCTTGGCGAGGGCGAGTGGACGACTCCGGAGTACTGGGTGCGTCAGGTCCGCGAGCCGGTCCGCTTCCATGATGCGCTGAAGACAGCGACCGTGGAGCAGGGCGTGTCCCGGCTGCTGGAGGTGGGTCCGGATCCGGTTCTGACCAGTCTCGCGCAGTCCGGGTCGGAGTCGCTGAGCGCTGCGGCGGCAGTGCTGCGTAAGGG
>NZ_JAERRF010000024.1 GCF_016741875.1 Streptomyces coffeae
AACTGCCGCCCACGACCAGCACGAGCACACCGAACCGGCGTCACATCAGCACCCTGACCAGCTACTTCAAGATGGCGCAGCTTCAGTGCTCAGGAGAGTCGATCAGGGGAGACCACAGTGGGAGGGCGCAGTGACGCCCCGAGGAAGGGAGACCTGCGCGAGCAGGCACTCCTGGACGCCGCCGAAGCGCTGCTCGAGCACACCAGCCTCGAAGAGCTCACAGTCGAGGCCATCGCCAAAGGCGCCGGGATCTCACGCGGCTCCCTCTACTTCGCTTCGGCAACAAACACGAAGTCCTCGCCGCTCTCGTCGAGCGCACCATGCGCACCATTCGAACCGAGGCCGACACCACGGCACGGGATTCGCCCGGACCATGCCCCAGGTACTCCAGCGGGCCGGAATCCCCGATGACAACGGCCCCGACGGAGCCGCCGCCCTGGCACACGCACTGTGCTGGATGACAGAACGAAACTTCTACCGCGCCGCCTGCTCGCCCGAGAACGACTTCGCCCGCGCCACCGCGACCACCGCCGAGACCTGGCGCCGCGTCATGAACAGCTGAACCCGCCCGGTCAAAGCCAGGCCGAGAGCACCACGCACGGCCAGGCCGCGGACCAGGCGCAACCACCGAGCCGTGTCCGTCCCGAGTTCCCGCCGGCTTTGAAGGGCGTATCGGACACTTCAAGGTCGCTTGAACTGCACAACATACGTCGGCGCACCTCAACCGCCGTGTGCCAGCTCCCGTTCGGCGACCGCGCGGAAACTGTGCGGCGGGCGGCCGGTGAGGCGCAGAACGGTGTCGGTGGTACGGTCCTCGGCTCCCTCGGCAATGGCGCGGTCCATTCCGGCCAGCATCGTGGCGAACTCCAGCGGTATCACTGCGGCCAGCCGGTCACGCATGGCGTCGTGGGTCAGGTGGTGGTGGGCCACGGGGCGGCCGGTGACCTGGGCGACGATCGTGGCGATGTCGTCGTGGTTGAGTGCCTCGGGTCCGGTCAGCACCAGGTCGGTATCGGGCGCGTCGTCGTGGGTCAGGGCATGGACGGCGACGGCGGCGATGTCGTCCGCGTCGACGAATCCGACCCGGCCGGTCCCGGCGGCGGTCAGGATGACGCCGTGCTCGCGGATGCTGTCGGCGTGGGCGTGGGTGCCGGTGAAGTTCTGCATGAACCACGAGGGACGCAGCACCGCCCACTGCTCGAACAGGCCGGGCAGAGCCTGGTGCACCACCCCCACCGCCGCGCCGCCCTCAGGAATCGCCGAGGAGCTCAGGAGTACCGCGCGCTCCACGCCGGCGGCGCGAGCCTGGCGGAGGAACGGGAGCATGACCACCGCCGGGTCCGGGTCGCCGACGGGCGGCACGAGGTAGACGCGGTCGGCTCCGGTGAGGGCGTTGCCGAAGGTGGCGGGGTCGTACCAGTCGAAGCGGAACGGCTCCGCGCCCGGGAGCGGGGTGGCACGACGGCTCGCGGCCTTGACCCGGTGACCGGCGGCACTGAGCCGCGCGGCGGTACGGCTGCCCGTGGTACCGGTGGCGCCGATGACCAGGATGGTGGGGGTGGCGGTCATCGAGCGCTGCTCCTGGTGAAGTCGATGGCGGGCTCGTGGACGGCGAGGGGGTTCCAGTAGTCGCGGTAGGAGGTGAAGCGTCCGTCCTGAACGGTCACGAGGGCGATGTAGGCCATGTCGAAGGGGGCGCCCGACTCGACCAGGCGGCCCACACCGCGCATCTCGACCACGATGGTCCCGGGGTCGGTTGTCCGGTGGATCCGCAGATCGGGGAAGTCGTGCAGGTCGATGTGATCGGGGTAGTCGCGCATGTAGGCGGCGATGGCTTCCCTGCCCTCCAGCCGCTCGGGCCAACCCGGAGGAGCGAAGGGGAACTCCATGACGCCGCGCTCGGACCACAGGCCGACCCAGGCGGGAATGTCCTTGTCCAACAGCAGGCGCAGGCTGTGGCGGTACAGATCTTCCGGTGAGGTGTTTGTGGGCATGGGTTCTCCGTCCCGTACGATACGGACCAGCGGTCCGCTTCCAAGAAAGATACGGACCGCCGGTCCGTATCGCAACCGGAGGCACCCCATGCCCGAGCGCAAGCCACGCAAGGACGCGGCCCGAAACCGGGCGGCCGTCTTCGAGGCCGCCGACACCCTCTTCGCCCACTGCCGGAGCCCCGAGGACGTGACGATGGCCGACATCGCGGCGGCCGCCGGCGTCGGCAAAGGCACGCTCTTCCGCGCCTTCGGCGACCGCACCGGACTGATCCGCGCGCTGTACGAGGCACGGCTGGCCCCCCTCGCGAACGCCGTCGAAGAGGGCCCTCCGCCACTGGGCCCCACCACCCCGCCGCTTCAGCGCGTACCGGCCCTGCTCGACTCCGTCCTGTGCTTCAAGCTCGACAACCGCCACCTCGCACTGGCCCTGGAGGGAACCGGCACGGGCAGCCCCTACCGGACCGCGCACTACGAGCGATGGCACGCCCTGCTCCGGGACCTCCTGGACCGCATCCCGGGTGCGGCCGACAGCGACTTCACCGCGCACGCGCTGCTCGCCGCCACCCGGGCCGACCTCGTCGCATACCTGACCGACGAGAAGCGGGCGCCACGCGAGGAACTGCGTGAACGACTGGCGGAGTTCACCACCGGAATCCTCGGCGCCAACGACGGTGCAGGAGGGTTGGCCGACGAACGGGGACCGGCCGACGCACCCTGACCGCCGCCCGACACCCCGCTCGATCCGCTCCTGCCCGGCCCACTCGGGATGCCGCTCGATGAGCAGCGCCCGGACCTCGGCGACGATCTCGTCCTCGCTCATCGCGGAGTCGCGCTGGGCGCCAGGTCTCGTCGCACAGTTCGCGCAAGTAGTCGCGGACGTCGGCGAACGCCTGCGGGCCGCCGAGGTCTCCGTGGCCCGGTCTATCCTCGACCACCTGGTATCGCCCTTGGTGTGGCCCCGCCCGGTGGGCCGCGGCCGTACGGTCCGGCTCCGAGGTCCAGGTTGTACCCATAGTCGTAGACGACTTCGGGGGGTGGGCACCGGGACGCCGTCGAGGCGGCGGGCGACGAGCTGGCCGAGGCCCCGGAACATGTCCAGGTAGCCCGCGACCCGCCCTCCTGGCCACCCACAAAACCGACCAAACTCAACGTCCGCTTCCTGCGGCCCGTCCGTCCGGGCCGGATCATCGGGAAGGGGCGGGTGGTGCACCGGGCAGGCGACATCGCCTTCCTGGAAGCCACCCTCACCGAGCCCGACGGAGTGGCCATCGTGCCACGGCCTGCGCCATCCCCCTCGACCGGGCACCGACCTCGGCGTGACGCTCACAGCGGTCACAGGCGCGCCAGGCTTCGACGGCGCGCCGGTATGCGCTGACCGCGTCGCGGTCGGTGTGACCCTTCGCCGTCCGGCCGCTCGCCGCGGATCGGCGTCAGGTCGCGTACTGATACGTCGGGTAGGTCAGGTAGCCCCCGTCGCCGCCTTGGTAGTACGTGGTCTCGTCGACGGGAGCGATCGGAAGCCCGTTGCGCAGTCGCTCGACCAGGTCGGGGTTGGCGATGAAAGCGCGGCCGAAGCTGATGAGGTCGGCACCCAGCCCGAGCCAGTGGTCGGCGTCATCCTGGCCGGTCTGCTTCGGGCCCATCGGAAGCACCGGGTTCATGATGAGGGCGCCTGGCCATGCACGGCGCAGGCTCACCAGCACCTCTTCGTCGACGGTGGCTTCGAGATGGACGTAGGCCACCCCGAGGCGAGTCAGCTCGGTCAGCAGGGTGGTGTAGAGCTCGGGAACATCGGTCTCCTCGACGCCCCAGAAGGTCCCGCCCGGGGAGAGGCGGATGCCGGTCCTGGCTCCGCCAACGGCTTCGACGGTTGCGGATGCCGCCTCGACGGCGAACCGGATCCTGTTGGTCACCGAGCCTCCGTAGCGATCCGTGCGCAGGTTGGCGTTCGATGAGAGGAACTGCGAGATCAGGTAGCCATTGGCGCCGTGCAGTTCCACACCGTCGAATCCGGCCTCGATCGCCCTGCGGGCGGCTTGGGCATACGACTGGGCGTGCGCAGGTACTTCGGCGGTGTCCAAGGCGCGCGGCGTGGGCGCGGGCTGGGGCCCGGCCGGAGTGAATACGTCGCCGGTGGCAGGGACACCCGAGGGGCCGATGGGCTGCACACCGGTGGTGTCGGGATGCGAAACGCGTCCGCCGTGCATGAGCTGGGCGAAGATCCGGCCGCCGTTGGCGTGCACGGCCGCGGTCACCGGGCGCCACGCGGTGACCTGCTCATCGGTGTGCAATCCCGGTGTGCCCGGGTTGGACTGTCCGATCAAGCTCGGCTGCACGCCCTCGGTCACGATCAGTCCCGCCGTCGCCCGCTGGGCGTAGTACGTCGCCATCGACGGTGTTGCCAGGCCATCGGCGGCGGCGCGGACCCGCGTCATCGGGGCCATGACTACCCGGTTGGGCAGCATCAGGTCGCCAAGCCGGTAGCTGTTGAAAAGGCTCATCACGCAAGAACTCCTCGTTCCGTGGCGCCCAGGTCTCGGGCACGGCAGTTACGCTAGAACCTCACATCGATGTCAGAGGCAAGAGTTGTGCCGCAGGTCACAGACGGGAGGGCGGCGTGCGCATCGGGGAACTCGCGTCACAAGCCGGAGTCAGCGTCCGGTCCGTGCGCTATTACGAGGAACAGGGGCTGCTCACCAGCATCCGCAGCACCAGTGGACAGCGGCATTACACGGACGACGAGGTTCAACGGGTCATGTTCATCCAGCGGCTGTATGCCGCGGGCTTGTCCAGCCGTACCATCGCCGAACTGCTGCCTTGTGTCGATTCCCCCAGCGAGGAGAACTCCGATGCCGCGCTGGAGCGGATGGCGCAGGAGCGCGATCGGCTCTCCGAGCACATCACCCACCTCATGGGCACGCGGGACGCACTCGATGAGCTGATGGCCGCGGCCCGAGCGCACCGGGAGATTCTGCGCACGACAGTGGCCGACTGATCCGTTTGCTTCCCTCTCCCCCAGCCTCCTGCCGACTCACCTCAGGGCTTGCTCACCGGGACGCACGCGCGGCACGGCGGTTCCAGGCCTCGCCGAGTTCGTCGGTCAGGGTGCCCGGTTCGGGCGGGCCGTCGCCCGCTCAAGGCCCAACGGGCAGTCGCCACGCGGTTCGACAAGCGGGCCTTCTTCTTCCACGGCACGGTCACCCTCGCATCGATTCGGGCATGGCTCCGCTAATGACCGCCGGCAGTCTTAGGGCCGATGGCAGACGGCCTCGATGTTGTTCCCATCGGGATCGCGGACAAATGCTCCGTAGTAGGACTCGTGGTACTCCGGCCAGAGCCGGGGCGCGTGCAGGACCTCGGCATCTACCGCGAGGGCCGCTGCGTAGAAGGCGTCCACGGCGGCGCGGTCGGCCGCGGCGAATGCGATGTGCAGTTCGCCCGCAGGCGCGGGGTCGGTCGCGGGGACCAGCCACAACGGGTGGCCTGTGACCCCGAAGCTGATGTTTTCACCGAACTGCTTCTTGCGCTCGCCACCTAGTGGAGCGAGTACGGCGTCGTAAAAGGCGGCGCTGGCTGAGATGTCGTTTACCTGGATGGCAATGTGATCCAACATGCGTCAACTCTGTACCACCGAAAGGGAGTTGTCGCGGCCTTTTATTTCAGACACTCCCCGGCTGAGCGCAGCAGCTCATGCCTGTGCTCCCAACCCATCGGACACGCTCCAGTGTGCGGTGGTCATGGATCCCATGAGCAGGACCGCACGACGCCTGCTGAACCCCCGGCCCAGGCTGGCCCTCACGCGGTTGAGTCGGCCTGAGACGACGCTCGGCAGTGGTGTGCGGCCGTCAAGGGACCGCAGCGCCGTCGCCACGACCTCCCCGGGGAACTGACGTCTGGAGCCGCCGTACGCGGCGTTGGTGCCGATGACGTCGAAGAACTCGGTGCTGGTCGCGCCGGGAGACAGCGCTATCACGCGCAACCCGGTGCCACGGGACTCCCGCCACAGGGCCTCGGCGAAGCTCAGCACGACCGTGCCGCAGGCGTGGCCCCGCCTGCCCCGGCGGAGCCGGAGGACGAACAGTCCGACACAGGTCCCGTGGCCGGGGCCGGCCGCCAGGGGGCCGGACCTGCACAGATCCTCCAGCGGATCTGTAATGGTTGTAATGCCTGGCGAAGTTACATCAGCCTGTTGGTATGACCAGGATGACGCCCAGCCCACAGGGCACTGATCCATCCCGCCCGACCAGCGGAGAAGTGGTTCCTCACCAGCACGACGCAGGTGCCGGCCGCCGCGCGAACCGGGCGGGAGCCACCGCAGGCCCGCAATCGGCCTGGCCCGCCTTTCGCCGGCTCGAGCGCGTGCGCTTGGCTCGCCGCGTTCCGACGGCCAGTCGTTGGCGGGGGTGCTGACCGTTGTCTAGTCGCCTCGAGGCACCTGCCGGTTCTCCGATCATGGAGATGGCCCGCCGGGCGGCCGAGTACCGTGCGGCCGGCCGTCGCATCATTGACCTCACGCTCGGCGAGCCGGACTTCGCCCCACCTGCGCACGCCGTTGCTGCCGCCCAGCAGGCCGCCGTCCGCCCGATGGTCTACACCCCTGCCAACGGGATACCGGAACTGCGCCGTGCCGCGCGACGTGCGCTGCAACGAGACCGCGCTCTGAGGTACTCGGATGCCGAGGTGGCCGTGGGGTGCGGCGCCAAGCAGGTGATCTTCAACGCGTTCTTCGCCACCCTGCGCCGGGGCGACGAGGTGATCATCCCGGCGCCCTACTGGGCGAGCTATCCGGACATGGTTCGCCTGTGTGGTGCCGTGCCCGTGATCGTTCCCTGCTCGGCCGAGTCAGGGTTCAGACTTTCTCCCGACGCGCTGGAAGCGGCCGTGACCGAGCGCACGCGCTGGGTCGTGCTCAACGCTCCCCGCAATCCGTCGGGCGCCACCTACAGCCATGACGCTCTGGCCGGCCTCGCCGAGGTACTGCGGTGCCACCCCTCGGCGCTGATCCTTTCGGACGAGATCTACGCTCACATCCGCTACCACGCCAAGGACTACAACAGCATCGCCCAGGTCGCGCCTGACCTGCGCGAGCGGATCCTGCTCGTCGACGGCGTCTCCAAGGCGTACGCGATGACCGGCTGGCGTGTCGGCTGGGGGTTCGGGCCGACCGAGTTGATCCGCGGCATCACCGCCGTGCAGACGCACAACTGCACACAGACCTCTGCCGTGAGCCAGATCGCGGCCGTCGTCGCACTGCAGGGACCGCAGGATCTTCTGGCGGAGCGGCGTGAGACATACCGTCGGCGGCGCGATGCGGGCTTGGCGATCCTGAAACGGAGCCGGCACCTGGACACGGTGGAACCCGACGGCGCGTTCTACCTCTTCCCGCGCCTTGCGGTCGGCGCCGACGTCGCAGTAGCGGACGCCCTCCTCGAAGCGGGATGCGCGACCGTCCCGGGCAGCGCCTTCGGCGCGCCGGGCCACCTGCGGCTCTCCTTCGCCACCGACATCGCCACCCTGGAAGAGGGCTGCCGCATCATCGTCGCCACGCTGGATGGGATCTCGGCGTGATCGCACTGACCGTAAGGGCGCTCGTTCCGATCGTCCTGCTGATCGCGTTGGGCTACGCGCTCAAGCGATCGATGATCACAGCCGAGAGTTTCTGGTCCGAAGCCGAGCGCCTCAGCTATCGCGTCCTGTTGCCGGCCCTGTTCCTGCACAGCCTGGCGACGGCCGACACCGACGATCTGCCGGTGGGGGCTCTGGCAGGCGCTCTGATCGCCTCCACGGTGGCAGTGGCCGTACTGGTCATCGCCTGCAAGCCTCTGATGGGGCTGAAGGGTGATGCCTTCACCTCGGTCTTCCAGGGCAGTATCCGGTTCAACAACTACATTGGTGTGACGATCGCCGCCGGCCTGTTCGGCACCAAGGGCGTCGCCTTCGCCGCGGTCTGCAACGCGGCGATCGTGCCCACCGTCAATGTGCTGTGCGTGCTGGTCTTCGCGTGGTTCGGGACCGCGCGCCTGCACTTCTCGGGCATCGTCAAACAGCTCGTGACCAACCCGCTCATCCTCGCCTGCGCAGGAGGCATCCTCCTACAGGCGCTCGGTCTGAGCCTGCCGCCAGGCATCGAACCAGCACTCCAGGCGCTGGGAGCCGCCTCGATGCCGCTGGGGCTGCTCTGCATCGGTGCCGCGCTGCGCTTCGGCACGGCACGGTCGTGGGTGGCCCCGATCCTCACGTCGTCGTCCGCCAAGTTCGCGCTCATGCCGACCGCGACGTTCCTGGCGGCGCAGCTCATCGGCCTGGGCTCCCAGGCGCTGATCATCGCCGTGCTGTTCCAGGCCCTGCCCACGGCATCGTCGTCGTACATCCTGGCACGGCAACTCGGTGGCGACGCACCGCTGATGGCCGGGATCACCGCGATGCAAACCGTCCTGGGCATAGCCGCTGTCCCGCTCGTCGTGGCGCTGGTCCCGGCATAGCGCCGGCCAGACGCTAGCGTTGCTTGTTGCGGTGGCGGCGGACCGCATCGGTGTTGGCGCAGCGGGCGCAACAGTAGGCACGGCGGCCGTTGCGGCTCGTGTCGACGAAAGCGGTCCTGCAAGAGCCCAGCGCACATACGCCCAGCCGTTCCCCCTCGGCCTCCATGGTGAAAATGGCCAGCCCCCCGGCAGTCACGGCTTTCACGCGGCTTTGGAGGTCCTGGCCGTCCGGAGCAAAGTGCAGATGTGGTCGCAGGTTGTCGTGCGTGGTCAGATACACACTCCCTGCGCCATCCGCGAGCAGAGCGTTGATGTTCTGGCACAGTTCGGTCTGCGAGGACGCCTCGAAGACCAGCCTCATCCGCCGCGACCACGCCCTGATCTCCTCACCACTGGAGCCAGTGACACGCGGACGACGGATCTGATACTCCCGCAACGCCCGTTCCAGCACCTCAGGCGCCCATGAACCACTCGAATCAAGATTCACCAGCGCCACGGCCAGATGAACCCCAACCATGTTGTCATGCTCAAACTGCATTTAACCATTGCAGCACAGAGCCTGTGCTCCGGCTACTCGCGCCACCACCTCCTGCTCCCGCAATCGGCCATCGCGTTCGGTGTCGATCCGCTCGGTGAGCTTGTCGGCGTGCTCGCCGAGCACGCTGTGCAGGAGGCGGGAGAGAACGGGCGGCGGTGCCGGAACACTGTTCTTGGCTGGCTTCTTGCCGGTGTACAGCTCCGGTCAATGTCCGCAGGCCGCGTGCGAGTGGCTCGGTCGGCACGCGGCGCCGGTGGCACTGCAACGTCTTCGCCGCGGTGATCGAGGCGTGCGTCGTGCGGGTCGCCGCCGTCGTCGCACTGGCGTCGTGGACGATCTCGCCCCCGATCATGGTGAGCGTCCGGCTGTCCGGCGGCACCACCGCACCGCGCGTCAAAGCGCGACCGCACCTGTGGATGCAGCGGATGATGACGAACGCGCTGCCCGCCCTCCGGACGTGGGCGGACCAGGACAAGGACTCGCTGAGGTCCATCACCCGGGCCGACGTCCTCGCCGTCCTGGCCGACAGCGGAACCCCACGCGTCGATATGCTCCAGGGTCTGCGGCACATCCTGCGGTCACTGAAGAACCAGCGGGTCATCTTCACCGACCCCACCATCCGGATCTTCTGCGGCATGCCGAGCACCACCATTCCCCTGCCCGTCGAGCCCGACGGCCTCCGCAGAATCCTGCACGGCCAGGAGGCGCCGAGCGCGGCCCGCCTCGGCCATCTTCCACGCGCTCGCCTCTGGGCAACTGCGCAGGCTAAAGACCACCGACCTGCGCGATGGGCGGCTGTTTCTGCCGAACCGCACTGTTCTCTCGCCGAACCCGTGCGTACTCGTCTGGCGGCCTACTTGGACTACCGGAACCGGCGCTGGCCCCACACCGCCAACCCCTACCTGTTCGTCTCCCAGACCACGGGCTGCGGCGTTGAGCCGGTCAGCAGCATCTGGATCAACGACGTGCTCGGCATGCCCACCAGTCGGCTGCGGGAGGACAGTCTCCTGCACAAGGCCAAGGCCACCGGCGGCGACCCCCGCCGCATCTGCGACTTGTTCGGCCTGTCCGTCGGCGCAGCCCTGCGCTACACCGGCACCATCGACCAGCCCAGCTTCAAAGTTTTGACAGGCGTGATCCGGGCCGCGTCACCATGACGGATGCGTTCCGGCCCACCAGCTCATGGACGAGGGCATTGCCCTGCTCTCCGCTACCCGCTCCAAGACCAAATCCATGTTCCTGACCTACCAGGCCAGGCCTACCTCCGCGACGGTGAGCCCGACGTTGCCGCGGAAACAGTTACACGCTCCCCGACCTGGCCAGCCGGATCGACGCCCCCAGGAGCGTATCGATGATCCGTGACCTCGAACCGGAACTGTCGCGATGCGCGCAGACAGCTCCCGTCGCCGAGCTGTTCGAACGGCTCCGAGCCGTCGGCTGAAGCTTCGTCACCGCTGCCCCCTCCTGGAACAGGACCGACCCGGCCAACGCCAGCTTTGACGAGGACGACGGGGAGTAGGAGAGCCTGGGGGCCGCACGTCTCTGCGGCCCGCCGGATCGGCGGCAGAGGATGAGGCGCCAGGCTGGGAAAGCCCGGGAAGTGTTGGGCCGCCAGGCCTTTCGGTCCTACGCTTGAAGCCGGTCGGCGGCGGGGTGGCGTTCCTCCTGTCCCGTAGGGCGGATCAGGCTGCCCGCGGCGGGTGCAACCCGGGGAGCGCTGTGGACTGTGCGGTGCTGGCTGGGTGTGGTTCCGTAGTGGTCCAGGAACACCTGCCTCATGGTCTCGGCGGAGCTGAACCCGCAGCGCCTCGCGATCGAAGCCAACGGCAGTGCTGTGGAGACGAGGAGTTGTGAGGCCGCCTCGGCTCGGGCGGTCCGTACGAACTGGGCCGGTGTCTGTCCGAGGTGGTCGAGGAACAGCCGGGCCAGATGACGTCCGCTGACTCCCGCGTACGCGGCGAGCGCTGTGGCGCTGAGGTCGCTGTCGAGGTGCTCGGTGATGTGCTCGACGGTCTGTTGTACGGTCCGGTGCTCCGGAGCCGGCGCGTCGACGAACATGCTGATCTGTGCCTGGTTGCCGGGTCGTTGGAGGTAGGTCACCATCATCCGGGCCAGCATCCGTGCGAGGGCCGGGCCGTGGTCCTCCTCGACGAACGCGAGGGTGAGGTCGAGCGCTCCGGTGACCCCGGCCGACGTGCAGACGTGCTCGTCGCGCAGGTACAGCGGCGCGGCGTCGACGTGGACGGCCGGGTGACGCTGCGCGAGGTCGTGCGCGTACGCCCAGTGGGTCGTGGCGCGCCGACCGTCGAGCAGCCCGGTCGCCGCCAGCAAGCTCGCGCCCGTGCACACCGAGGCGACCCGGCGGCCGATACCGGCCAGACGGCGCACGTGCTCGACCAGCCGGGTGTTCTGCGCCGCCACGGCGTGGCCCGGCCCGCCGACGACCAGCAGCGTATCGACCGGGCCGCGGGTACGCTCCAGCGCCGCCTGCGCGCCCAGGACCAGTCCTGAGGAGCAGCGCACCGGGCGGCCCTGTGGGCTGACCAGGCGGACCTCGTAGGGCGGACTCACACCGAGGCGGTTCGCCCCGTCGAAGGCGCTGGTCACGCAGGCGACCTCCACGAGTTCCACATCGTCGTAGGCCACGACCACCACACGGTGGCGGACAGCTGTCGTCATGCCTGCGACACTACCCAATCCGTCTGGAGGACAGGTATCCCAGGATTTCGGACATGGACTCCGCGGGCTTCTGTCTCTGCTGGCGGCGGTGGGTGAGGGTTGTCAGGGCGGCAGCTCGCCGCCGGTAACCGGCCACCCATCGACATTCAGGAGTCCTGTCATGACCGAAAACTTGCCCGCACCGTCCGCGGCCCCGGTGAAGACCATCGCCTTCGTGCTGTACCCGGGGCTCACGCCGCTGGACATCGTCGGCCCGCTGCAGGTCTTCGCAGCGCTGGGTGATCTGGTCCCCGGTTACCTCACCGTCGTGGTCGGCGAGCGAATCGAGCCGATGAGCAGCGACACAGCGCTGTCCCTGGTGCCCAGTCACACCTTCGAGGACATGCCCGAGCCGCACACCTTGATCGTGCCCGGCGGCCTCGTCCCCACCCTTGCCGCGATGGCCGACGAGAGCCTGCTGCGGAACCTGCGCGAGACCGCCGCGCGGAGCCAGGTCGTCGGCTCGGTGTGCACCGGCTCACTGCTGCTCGCGGCGGCAGGGCTCCTGGAGGGCCGCCAGGCCACCACCCACTGGATGTACCGCGACTTGCTCGCCCGCTTCGGGGCGACGCCGGTCGTCCGGCGCTGGGTTGAGGACGGGCACTTCATCACGGCCGCCGGGGTCTCGGCCGGCATCGACATGGCACTGCACCTCGTCGGCCGCCTCGCCGGCAACGAGGTCGCGCGCATGGTCCAGCTGTTCATCGAGTACGACCCCGAGCCGCCGTTCGGCCCGATCGACTGGACGGCTGCCGACAGCGGCCAGTACGCCCCCTTCGCCGGGCAGCTGCTCGAGAACGCCCTCACCGACTACCCTGCCCTGCTGGCGCACCTGAGCAACTGAGCGTCGCGGTCCCTCGCCGCCCCCTCGGCGATCGACTGCGGGTCCGCCTGGTTGACCCTTGCCGGAGCGCGTCCTGCTGGGCCTGCCGTCGCTGCCGCGGGACATCCGGGCCTACGCCGCTGCGGAGCAGAACGCGATGAAGTGGACGTGGCGGATCCTCGGCTTCTCGCTTGTCGTCTTCTTCCTCTCTGCGATCCTGCAAGGCGTTGTGGGCGGCATATAGCTGCTGCTGCGCGGCAGCCCCCGCAGCACGCGCGGAGCCCTCTCACGCACCGAGGGGGCTCCACGCATCGCGAGCCGCCGACGCGACTCGGCTGAATCAGCAGGTGCCGTCAAAACTCGTTCAGAACTCGTCAACAAAGAAGTGATCGAAGCCATACGAGGTGCGGCCTGGCCCTCGGTTCGGCGGGCCCGGACGAACCCGAGCCCGCTCCGGTACCGTTCTGGACGCACCACCCGCGAGTTCGGCTACGAGCCCCCTTCGGAAAACTCGAACCCACTGCCTTTTGCCTTCTCCTTAAGTCGTTCAAGTAAGTGTCGGTTGTCGCGCTGCCGTCCGCCGTGGCGGAACACGGCCTCGTACGCGGTGAGCGCGGTACGTAGGGCGCGGTCGCCGATGACGTGCGCGTGCAGTTGCCAGCCGGCCGGGTCCAGTACGAGGGCCAGGTTGGTGATGGTGTCCTGGTCGAAGTCGAGCCTGCCGCGGCAGGTGCCGGGTTCCCAGTGCGGGTCGGCGTCGGTACCGGTGTTGACCAGGTAGGGGTCGAGCATCGCGGCCGTGTGCGCCGGGTACTCCATGACACCGTCCATGAACACCTTGGCGGTGCCCGTACTGACCAGGTCGGAGCCGGCCAGGTTCTTCTTGAAGGCCCGCAACGTGGCGAGTGCGGCTCGGGGATCCTTGGCCTGCTCGACGGAGAGGAGGTAGGCCAGGCCTGTGCGCAGTTTCAGCTTGTTCGCCGCGGCGAGGGCCGAGTACAGCTCGACGAAGCCGTCTTCGGCCGCGGCGTCCATGACCGAGGTCACGCCGACGGCGGCCAGCATCGCGAACGCCTCGCTTGCCGCCGCCATTGCCTGTGCCGGGGTGGGATGCGGGATGACATCGCGCACCAGGCGTCGGGCGGCGTCCTTCAGCAGGCTGGTGGGCTCACCGGAAGCATCGCGCACGATGGTGCCGCCGTCCGGGTCCGGCGTGTTCTTGGTGATCCCTGCCAGGGCGAGGGCGTGGGAGTTGACCCAGGCGTTGTGGCTGTCCGAGGAGTGGACGTAGAGGGGCCGTTTCGTGGCGAGCGAGTCCAGGTCGGCCTTGGTCACGACGGTCCCGGCCGGCAGGACGCCGCTGGAGTGCCAGTTGTCGATCTGGAGCCAGCCGCCGGGCTCCTGGTCGGCGGACGCCTTGAGGGCGGAGGTGATGACGGCCTGGATCTGCGGAATCGTCAGCTTGGTGTCCGCGAGACACACGTTGTGCAGGGAAGGGCCCGCGACAATGGGATGGGCGTGCCCGTCGTGCAGGCCCGGCATCACGAAGCCGCCCTTGAGGTCGATCGCTTCGGTGTCGCGGCCGGCGGATCTTCCCGCTGGTGGTCATGGGGATGGTGCCGACCCGCACGAGGTGCACGCCGGTCGGCCGAACACCGTGTTCGGCGGCCACCGCCGCCAGCAGACTGCCGCGCAGGGCGTCGAGTTCGGCCCGGTTCTGGCGGCTGTTGCGCACCTCGGCGACGACCATGACGTGTTCCTCGGACGTGCCCCGGACCCCGAAGGCGACCGACCGGTGGACGGACGGATGGGCGCGGTCGACCGTGCGCTCGATGTCCTGCGGGTAGAGGTTCCGGCCGGCCACCACGAGCAGACCGCTTATCCGGCCGGTGACGAACAGTTCCCCGTCGCGCAGATAGCCGAGGTCACCGGTCCGCAGATACGTCCGCGGACCGGTGCGGTCAGCAGGCGTCGCGCCGAACGTCGAGCCGGTCAGCTCGGGTTTGCGATGGTAGCCGGAGGCGACGTTGGGGCCATGTACCCAGATCTCTCCGACCTCGCCGACGGACAGCACCCGGCCGGAGTCCGGATCGACGACAAGCAGCTCGTGGCTCTCCGCAGGGCCCCCGCAACCGACAATGGGGACCGCATGGTCCACCCCGCCCACCACCCGGCCACGCGACAACTCCTCCCGGTCCACCCACTCGACGCTGATGGACGTCTCGGGCGCTTTGGCCGTCACGAGCAGCGTGGCCTCGGCGAGCCCGTAACACGGGATCAGTGTCTTCTCCCGATAGCCCCGGGGCGCGAACCGCTTCCGGAAGGCGTTCAAAGTCTCGAGCACGACCGGCTCCGAGCCACAGAAGACCTGACGGAGTGACGACAGGTCCACACGGGCCAGATCCTCCTCGTCCACAGTGTCTGCGCAGAGCTGGAAGGCGAAGTTCGGTGCGACGGTGATGGTCACTCGGTGCTCGGTGATCGCCTGAAGCCAGCGAGTCGGCTGCTGGACGAAGTGCTCCGGCGTCATCATCAGCAGCGGCCAGCCACCGTGAAGCGCCAGCATGATGGTCCCGATGAGTCCCATGTCGTGATACGGCGGCAACCAAGTCAACCCCACGCGATCGTCCTCCGCGCCGATGTGCCGGCCGATGGCGTGGCAGTTGCTCATCAGGTTGGCGTGCGTCAGCTCCACGCCCTTCGGGTCGCCCGTCGAGCCGGACGAGTACTGGATCAGCGCTGTGTCCGTCGGCCGCACAGGATCGTCCGGCGCCGTGGAGGGACTGTCAGCCGCCTTCGAGGGAGGTTCGTCGTCCAGCGGCATCAGCCGCGGCATCATGTCTCCACCGGCCGCCATCCCGGCGAATCGCGCCTCATGGCGGGAGTCGGCCAGGATCGCACCAGGCACACAGTCGGCCAGGATCGAACGCAGCCGGGTCACGGCTCGCCGATTGGTCGGAGGAGCAGCCGGGACAGCCGTCGCGCCGACCTGGAGTATGCCCATCAGCCCCGCCACGAACCGCAGTCCGGGCTGACCGGCCAACACCACGCGGTCGCCACGGTGTCCTCCGGACCTCAACCGCGCCGCCACAGCGTCGGAGTGCCGCTTCAGATCGCGATAGGTCCACGATTCAATGCGGTTACCCATCCCGTCAGCCAGAAAGCGGAACGCTGGGCGGTGGGGCGTGAGGCGTTCCCGAACACCGAGGATGCCGGTGAGTGTCGCATCCGGCCGGGACATGTACAGCGCGATCTGTGAGGACGCTCGATCCTGCTGACGTGTCGCGACCTCATGCTCCACCGAACCCCCTCCCAGAGCTGCCGGGCTGGGCGCTCACACTACTCAAGTTGAACTCGTGGAGTCCGATGATCTGGTCACGTTGCGATCTACGCCAAGGGCGGTGGCGAGAAGACAGCAGTCGATGAGCTGAGGCCATACTGTAACTTCTTCAAGTTCCGCCTGACTACACGGATGAAGTGGATCAGGTCGGCCAAGTCGCGTTCGGGTAGCGACCGGACGCCCTCAGCAGGGTCAGCTCAGCGCGCAGAGCAGCCGCATCCCGCCGCGTCGCCGAGAAGTTCGCGTACGAGTCCCACGGCGCGCGGCGTCGCCGTTGATCAGCGCCTCGTCGAATAACGCTGCTGCTTGAAGTGAACGGAGCCAGGCGGCGCTTGCGCCGCCGGACCCCCACCTGACTCGATCCCGGCACGCCACTGGTGTCCGGCGCGCCAACTGCCGTGCTTGCCCTGGCTCCGGTCGGCTGGTACTACAGCCGTAGATCGTGATCTTCAGCTCTGATTCGCGGCTTGTCTCCGGTAATGGCCGGTGCGGGCTCGGGCCTGGTGACGGCGTCGCCAGGCTGACCAGCTGAGCCGGTGGGCCACGTCGTGCATATGGTGGGCGGCGAGCATCGTGAACAGGCGCTGGATCTCGTTGCAGGTGAGCGGGATCAGCCCGTCCGGGGCGGGATGGCGAGTGTGTTCGTCGGCGCGCACGACGGCGAGGAAGGCTTGGGCGAGCATGGCCAGGGTGACCCAGCGAGACCACGAGGTGAAGCGGCGGAGTTGGTGCTCATCCAGTCCGGCCAAGCCCTTTCCTGACTGGAAGGTCTCTTCCACCCGCCATCTTGATCCGGCGACGCGCACCAGGGTGGCCAGGGGCACGGGGGGGCGGGCGAGAAACAGCGGTAGTAGGCGAGTTCACCAGTGGTGCGGTTGCGACGGATCAGCAGCCGGTGGCTGCCGGGCCGCGCTTCGGCCAGGTCGATGACGGCCCAGTCGTAGAAGCGGTGGCCTTTAGCGCCGGCTCCTGCCGACAGCTTCTGCCAGGCCCGTTTCGGTACCTTCGCGCCCAGGACGTCCGCGCGGAACCTCCCGGCACCGGTGGTGACTTCAGCGGAGCAGGCGACAACGAGCACGTAGCCGACCTTGCGCTCTTCCAGCGCGGACCGCAGCTTCGGGTTGCCGCCGTAGGCCTCGTCGCCTGCGACCCAGCCCACGCGGTGCCCAGCATCCAGGAACCGGCCGATCATGCGGGCAGCCAGTTCCGGCTTGGTCGCGAAGACGGTGTCCTCGCTCAGGCCCGCGGCCCGGCAGCGGTCCGGATCCGCAGTCCACGAGCGTGGGATGTACAGCTCACGGTCCACCGCGGCGTGCCCGCACCCTCCCGCGTAGACAAGGCAGACGGCAACCTGCACGTTCTCGATCCTCCCGGCGGTTCCGGTGTACTGGCGCTGGACCCCGACAGTGTGCGTGCCCTTCTTCACGTCCCCGGTCTCGTCGACCACCAGCACCGCATCCTCGTCGTGCAGCTGCTCCAGCACGTACTCACGCACGTCATCACGCACGCGGCCAGCATCCCACCGGGCCCGGCCGAGCAGGTGCTGCATGCCCTCCGGACTCGCCTCCCCGGCCCACTCGGCGATCGACCAGCAGTTCTTACGTGGCAGGTCCGACAGCAGCCCCAGCACCAAGTCCCTCACCCGGCGCCGGGGCTCAACCCGCACGAACCGGCCCGCTATCCGGCCCATCAGCGCCTCGAACGCCTCCTGCCAGCGGGCAAGGTCTACGGCTGGAGTGCTAGGAGCGCGTCCGGCACAGTTCTTGACCCACAAGTGCGGTCATGGCCTGCTGGGTGTCCTGGCTTCCGTCACTGGTGACGTACACCACGGCGGTCCGGGCCCCGTCTCGGGTGACGCCGCCCCAGGTGACATAGCCGAGGAGTTCGCCCCGATGGCCGAAGTAGCTGCCGCCACAGGGCAACGGGATCTCGGCAAGACCGAGTCCGTACCTCACGCCCAGCTCGGGCGCGAGCATGGTGGTCGTCATCTCGTCGAGCTGCGCCGGAGCCAGCAGACGACCGCCGAGCAGCGCGGCGTAGAACTGGTTCAGATCATGCGCGGTGCTGATGATCGAGCCGGAGCCGACGGCCATACTCGAATTGAGCTCCGTGACGTCGATGCCGGCGTCGGTGCCGAACGCCGCGTAGCCCTGAGCGTGCGGGCCCAGGATGGACGGGAAGACGCCGGGCGTACTGGTGTCCCTCAGGTCCAGGGGGCGGATGATCCGGTCCTTCACCTCCCGTGCCCAACTCCGGCCGGTGACCTTGCGGATGATCATCGCGCCGAGAATGTAGTTGGTGTTGGAGTACGACCAGCCAGCGCCCGGGGAGAACTTGGGAGGGTGCCGCATCGCCAGACCCACCAGCTCTTCGGGGGTGTACGTGCGGAACCGCTCGGCCCGATAGCCGTCCGCGCTTTGCAACGCGGATATCTCCGGCCCGACATCAGGGATGCCGCTGGTGTGCTGCAGCAGCTGCCGCACGGTGATCTGGCTGCCGTCGTTGCCGTTACCCCGGACCACTCCCGGCAGCCACTGCTCGACGGTGTCCTCCAAGGACATTCGCCCCTCGCCGACGAGTTGCAGCACAACCGCGGCGGTGAAGGTCTTGGTGGCACTGCCGATCCGGAACCTGCCGTCCCGCGGCATCGGTGTCCTTGTGTTCATCGCGGCCGTCCCGGCGTACGCGCTGTCGCGTGCGTCCGGTGACGTCACCTCGGCGTGCACACCGACGGCCCCGGTGGCGTGGATCGCCTCCACCTGCCGTTGGAGCGGATCGGCCGACCGCGGCTTCGCCGCCGCCGTGGACGCGGTCGATGAGGCGAGGACGGCTGTAGCCAGGCTGGTCAGGACGAGCAGGCCTCGCCGACGCCTTCTTAACCCATGCATGACAACCCCTTCTCTGTTCAGGTTGCGCGCGCGTTCAGGGACCGCGCAGGCTGTGGCCCGCGACTGTGTTGCCCCCGGAGCCGGCGGTCGGCGACCATCCCACCAGCGGAGGAGGGATCGCCCCATCCGGCTTTCCCGCTGACGTACCGATGCGCTGTCCTCAGGGCGGTGCCGGGGGTTACCCCCTATGGATGCCGAGGCTCCCCGGGTCGGCCCCGACCAGCAAGATCACGATCTACGGCTGGAGTACTAGGCGTAGTCGAGCTGGATCAGAGTGCATACAGTGGAGGCGATTTCATCCGCGGTGCGCTGGTCCTGGCGGTCCATGGAATGCAAGTAGCTGATGATCGCCATAATTCCTTCAGCCTGCGAACGAGCGTCGTGGCGCGATGGCAGAATCCCCTCCTCTCTGGCCGCTGCGATGATTCCACGCATGCGGGTGAGAAGCA
The DNA here is from genome assembly GCF_016741875.1 of Streptomyces coffeae. Taxonomy (GTDB): domain Bacteria; phylum Actinomycetota; class Actinomycetes; order Streptomycetales; family Streptomycetaceae; genus Streptomyces; species Streptomyces coffeae. Next base: position 19,233 of record NZ_JAERRF010000024.1, read on the forward strand.
CCTGCCTTTGTATCCCGGCTTGGCCTCCGGCTTCGGCATGGCTGGCATCGCAGAGCGCCCTGGAGTTGGCAAGGGTGTAGACCAGGACCGACAGTTGATGGCGTACGGAACCAAGTGCCTCGTCGAGCGAAATGGTGAATTCGATGGAAATTCGCTGGGCGATTTCTCCCATCATCTCGTGCTTCTTGAAGTACTGCGAGACGAGAGGCTGGGCTACGCCTTCGCGGTCGGCGATTTCCTTGGTCGTACCTGCTTCATATCCGCGTGCGAAGAAAACGCGGGCCGCTGTGTCGAGGATGCTTCGACGCCTCCCCTTCCATTCCCGTGCAGCTATCCCGGGATACCAACGGCGGGGGCTGTCAGGGCTCACAAGATCTGCGACAGTGGCGGCGACGTCCGTCGCTGTCTGCTGAACAGGGCGGTAGCGTTCTTCCACCCATTCCAGCAGTCCCGTCAGATCGTTCTGCACGTCATCGGGATTCTGGCTTTGCGGTGGATCCTGTTCGCCAGAGCGCAGCTGAGCTGAGTGCGCTGCTGCCGGGTAGTGGTCCGCCAGCCCTACCAGGCTACAGAATGCGGCGATCACCTGGTCGGGGCTGTAGTTGTACTGGTCTCGCTGGTACCACCAATGGGTCCAGCTCAGCATCCCGAGGATTCCCTCGGCGAGTAGGTAAGGGGAATGCTGCGGAGGAAGCACTCCTTGATCTTGTGCCGATTCCACCACGCCTACGACGCGGGCTACATAGGCGCGCTCGCGGGCGCGGGCTGCCTCAGCGTCGTCAGAGGGAATAGATCTGAACTCCTTCCAGTAGACTGCGAATGGACGTTGGTTGACATCCATGGAGCGGATGAATGACTGGATGATCGCGGCGAGTTGGAGCCCTGGGGGGTCGAAGGTGTCCTCTTGCTGCTTGGTCTCGCTGTGTCGGACGAGGGGGTGCGTGATGCTCTCGGCAGGCTGTCGTTCCGCTATACCGCAGCCGATGAGGTCGCGGAATGCGGCGGCGACTTGCTGTGGGGTGTGGAGGCCCGGCCGGTACCACCAGTGGCTCCACGAGAGCATGCCCAAGATTCCCTCAGTGAGGAGAGCCGGGTCGTGATCTGGAGGGAGGATCCCCTGCTGCTGGGCTGTGGCGACCACGCGGCTTACCCGCGCAACGTAGTTCTTTTCAAGTGCTTGCGCCTGCTCGGCCTCCGCTTCCGGGATCGATCGGAATTCCTTCCAGTAGACCGCGAAGGGTTTCCGGTTGATCTCCATGGACTCCATGAAGGAACGCATGATGCGTGCCAGTTGCTCTTCGGGTGCGTAGTCACCTGCCAGCGCCTCTTCCAGCGACCTGGTGAAGTCGGAGGATACCTGTCGGGCGATTTCCCCCATCAGGGCGCCCTTCTTGAAGTAGTGGCTGACCAGACTCTGGCTGACGCCCGCAAGGTCCGCGATCTGCTTGGTGGTTCCCCGTTTGAACCCGTTGCGGAAGAAGACTTCAGCGGCGCAGTCGACCAGCTGCCGACGTATCCCTTCAAGGGAGTCAGGCTTAGCAGCTGACGTAGATGCAAACGAATCCGGCTGCATTTAGGCACCGCTTCCAGGGACGTGGCCGCTTGAGTGGGCGCGGGCTCGTCGGACCGGCAAGCGGCCGGTCGGAGGAGACGACTGTAGCTGTGGCATCGGTGAGTCCGTGGGGGGCGTCGGCTGGTTCACGTCGCTTGGATTTCGCACAGTGCTCTCAGCGTGCGTTCGCCTGCAGGATCCTCGTCAGTGGAACACGGCAGAACCACTACCTCCATGTCCGGGCAGGTCACTGCATAGGTCTGGAGCTTGTCCCGGACGGCCTGCTGGTCGCCGAATATGCCGATGCGTTCCACCAGTTCGAGTGGTACTGCGTCATGCACCGCATTGAAGCCCGGACGGCTTTGTGCGAACTCGACGAGATCGCCGAACCCCTCGCGGCGGAACATTTGTGCGTACCCCGGAGCCGCCAGGTACCCGGCCACCAAGCGGCGGACCTGCGCGACGGCCGCCCGCCCCGCCTGAGCAGGCACGTCAGGGCCTTCGGTGAGGGCTGCCGGAACCCAGACGGCACAGGAAGGCACCTTTGGACCCCGCACGGCCACAGCCTCCTGGCGCACACGCTCCACCAGGTCCGCGGCCGTCTCTGCGGTAATCAACGCGAAGACGACGCGGTCCGCGTGCGCGGCCGCGGACCGAAGGGTGCCGGGGCCGAAGGCGGCGACAGTCACAGGGAGCGGCGTGGTCCTGGCGGGTCGAGGCAGGCGCGGTCGATAGCCGCGGGTCCGGATGACCTCGCCCTCGAACGTCGCCGATCCCGATTCCTCGAACTCCCGCAGGACCTGCGCTGCCTCTCGCAGGGCGGTGGCAGCCTTGCGGTGCTCACGGCCGTGCCAGTGCGTGACCATCAGAGGGCTCCCCGCCCCGATCGCGATGCTCACGGGCCGTCCGCTTCCGAGGTGGGAGACGCTGCCTGCTGCTCTCACCAGCATCGCCGGATCCCGCACGGCGACCGGCACCGGACCCATCGTCAGGGGAATGCTGTCCGTGATCAGCACGATCGCGGTAGCGAGAGCGACGACATCCCAGGTCTCTCGCTCCCCAATCCAGAGGCGAGAGTACCGGAGCTGGTCCGCCACCCTGGCAGTCTCCAGGGCCTCCTCCGGCGGCCGGTCCGGCCAGAGCCCCAGCGCGACAGACAGGCGCGGCATCTGCCCGTCCCGTAACGGGGTGTCTGGACGTGGCCTGTCGGCCGAGCCGGTCGGGTCACTTGAGTGCGGCATGGCATTCCAGCGGTCGGTCGGTCAGAACAGGGTACGGATGGCGCCCGTTGGAATGACGGTATGCCCAGGAAGGATGGTACGACGGACGATACGTAGGGTCTGGTCGTCACCACGGCGGACCAGGTCCTCCCGGCGCGCCCACAGTGTGAAGTTCTCGTCATGGCGGGTGCAGTGGTAGGCCACTACTGAATGCACACGCAGATCCCGGGCGTGCTCGGTGTGTGCGACCTGGATGTTGGAGATGACACGCACGTGGTGCGGTGCGGGGTTGCCGGCCGGACTGCTGGGGTCCACCAGTGCCCTGGAATGCGCCACGAGCTCTTCCTTGGCGGTGAACTCCAGCAGGGCTGTGTCGCCGCGTTCGTAGGGAGGGAGGGGGTCCTGTCGGTACCGGGATTCGATGACGGGCATCCAGTAGTCAAAGTCAGGATCGTCTGCTGCGATGAGGCCAAGCCATTCGTCGAGGTCCTCGGCGTCCAGGAGCCGCGCCTCCTCATAGAGAAGGTCTTCAACCTCTGCCCGGAGTGCGAGGTTCGCAGGCCGGGGGTGGCGCTCGATTCTTCCGGCGGTCACTCTGCGTCTCCTGCGGCGTGGTCTCGTGCGTCCTTTGGTGGGGAGGGCGCCGTCATCAACTGCGAGTAGTGCTCCAGATAGCCCCGGGTGTTGGCGTCGCTGATCTGCCCCTCCGTGATCCGCAGACTTTCCGGGAATGCCGGGTGGGCGACTCGTTCGCGGCTGCCGAGTCCGCAGTAGAGCCGGTGCGAGCGAGTGGCCCTGCCTTGGTGCGAGCGAGTCACACCCTGAAAGAGGGAAACGTCGTCGGGCTCGAAAGCTCCGGTTGGACTGAAGGTCCGCTGGTTGCCCCTGCGCCACGCAGCCTTGACCTCTGGTGGGGCGTTGCGATTGACCAAAATGAACGTCTCGAGCATGGTGATCCCCGGCCCTCGTGGGTGCCACACCCTGAACGTGTTGATGCCCGGCGCGAAGGAGAAATTCGGGAAGATATTTGCGGAACTGATGGCAGCGACCATCTTGCTTCGTTCCGGCCCCAGCCGCTCTTCAAACTGCTTCTGATGTTCCTTCAGGTATTGCAACACAGCGGGTGAGTTCAGCGTGGCCGCGCCTCCGAGAGGGTATCTCTCCGACCACTCCCAGCCGTGCCCGTTGGCCATCGCCTGGTAGCTGGGGTTGTCCTGGCCTCCTAGCTGAGGGACCTGGCGGCGCATCATGGCTCGCGCTCCAGCTACGTGTGTGGGCTGGGCGTGCAAGGCATCACCTACGAAGTTGAGGGCGCCCTCTTTCCAGTTGCATTTGATGACGGATCGTACCGGCATGGGTATGAATTCTGTACCCCCGGGGTCATTGTCGAGGATTGCGTCCAGCAGGAAGGTGAAATCTCCCAGGTAGGACTTGAGTGGCGGAGCGGCAGGGTCGAGGGTCCCAAACACCAGCCCCTTATAGAAGTCGACTTGCGCGACTGGCACCAGGCCGAAGTTGGAGGGATCAAAGTCGGGGGAACAGTCGAAGGCGTGCCTTTCGTGTGTGCCGGTCAGTTCCCCCGCCAAGTTGAAGGACCAGCGGTGGTATGGGCATATGAAGCTCTTGGCCCGGCCGCGCTGGGGGCCCACCAGGAGGTTGCCCCGATGAGGGCAGGTGTTGAGGAACGCCCGGATCTGGTTGTCGTCGCCGCGGACGACCACAACGCTGTCTTGCCCCATGAGAGTCGTGCGAAATCTCCCGGGCTCAGGAACCTGCGACTCGTGAGCCAAGAAAAGCCAGCAGCGTGCGAAAATATTCTTCATTTCCCGCTCATAGATGCCGGGATGGTGGAATATGTTCCGGTCAAGCCGGCCGTTACTCAGCCCCTCCAATGCCAGGATCTCGTTGAGATCGCTCGCTTCACTCACAGTCTTCCCCTGTCCCTTCAGGATCGGCGTCCACGGCAGCCCGATCCCGGTGGCTCCAGTGCGTCGTCGGCTCATATCGCCTGTGATGGCGGCTGGGTGCGGGTTCGCACACCGTCGGATTCGCGCCAAAGAGCCAGTTCGTTCTGCCGTCGACTCGGCTGCCCCGTGGATCGATGGACAACTCGCCGCGGTGGTGTCTCCTTGTGACCAACAGCGGCTGTTGGTCGTCCCTGTTGTGTCGCCTTCATGGCGCCGATGGAAGGGGAGAGCAGGATCTGCTCCGCTTCGCCCGCGGAAGGGCAGGTACCGCGCTGGCCTGCCGCTTCATGCTTTCACCCTTCCGTCGACGTGCCCCGGCAGAGCACGATGGCCACCTGGGCACGACTCGGTCGCATGCGGGAGAGGCGAGGCTGGCCCGAGAATGTGACCTCCAGGGCCTCGCTGAGGTTGTTGGTCAATCAATAAGGGGATCCTAACCAGCCTCCCAAGCGCCGGGAAGGCCGTCGGCAGACCACTTGTGGCCAACGTGGCAACGTCCTGTCGTCGCTTGCACCACGGCTGGGTAGGGTGCTGATCATGACAAGCTCGCAGCGGCTGCCTCCGGCGATCTCAGTGCGGCGGGATTACGGACGAGACGACTGGACCATCGCCCACAGCTTCTGTGAGGCGGTGACCGCCGCACCTGGTCGCATCGCGCTACGCTGCGGCGACCGATCGCTGACCTACCTGGAATACGGCCGGTGTGTGGCAGGTCTGACCGCCCACCTGAGTCGACTCGAGGTAGCCGACAAGCGGGTGGCTATCGTCCTGCCGAACGGGCCCGAGATCGCCGTGGCCATCCTGGCGGCCTTCTTCGCTCGTGCTCAAGTCGCTCTCCTGAACTCTCGGTACCCCGAGGCAGAACTGAAACCGCTCCTGGACGATGCCGACCCGGCAGTGTTGATCACGGGCTCTGACACGACGAGTGCCTCCACCGCGGCCCGGAGACTCGGCATACCTGTACTCACGCTGGGCAGCGGAGACCTCAACCTCACCGCTTGGTCCGCGCAACCCGAGCTGCACGTCGACAAGCTGCCACGACCCAGGCCATCGGATTCCGCAACGCTGATGTACACCGGTGGCACAACCGGTAGGCCAAAGGGCATCGTGCACACGCACCGGACCCTGCTTCTCACCGTCGAGGCCATGGAGTACTGCTGGCCCACGGACCGCACCACCCCGGAGGTGTGGGCCGCGATCGCCCCCATGACCCACATCTGGGGGCTGCTGATGGGCGTGCTCAATCCCCTCTACGGCCAAGCCACCGTCGTGGCCTTCACCGGACCCTTCCAGCCCGACCAGGTGGTCGCGGCCCTGGAACGGCACAGGGTCACTGTGCTGGGAGGCGGGCCCGCAGCGATCTACAGCGCGCTCCTCGCCGTCGAGGGAATCGCGTCTGCCGACCTGTCCAGTCTTCGGGTGTGTCCGGGCGGCGGGTCCGCCTTCCCGCAGGAGCTTCACCGCGCCTGGGCGAAGACCGTCGGGGTTCAGATCCGCGAGGCCTACGGCATGACGGAGCTCGCGCCCATTACGTGCCCGGCCGGCAGTGCTCGCGAAGGCTCCGTGGGGCAGCCCGCCCCTCTGATCGAAATGCGGATCTGTGACACCAGCAGTCACCAGCCCCTCCCCGCGGATGAAGTCGGCGAGGTTCATGTGCGCGCTCCCCACATGCTGGTGGCTTATCACAACGGGGCCCCAGCGACCGCGCGCGCTGATGGATGGCTGGCCACTGGTGATCTCGGGCGCATGGACGACGAGGGCTACCTGTACATCGTCGGCCGTTCCAAAGACATGATCATTGTGGGTGGCTTCAACGTTTACCCGCGTGAGCTTGATGAAGTGCTCGCCGCTCACCCGCACGTGGAGTATGCCGTGACCGTGGGTGTGCCGGACCAGCGGAAAGGCGAACGGCCTGTCTCGTTCGTTGTGCCCGCTCCTGGGCGGGCCCTCGACGTCAGGGAACTGCACGCGCTCTGCGCGGACAAACTCGCCAGCTACAAGCTCCCCATAGAGATCATGGTCGTAGACTCCATTCCACTCACCGCGGCGAACAAGCCTGACTACCAGGCCTTGCGGGCACGTTGGGCGGCGGCTTCGCGCGCGGCCGCGCAGCCAGGCTCGAGGGACACCGGAAAGTGATGGAGGCACGACTCGGCCACGGCCGCCGGTCGAGTACATCCATCGCGGAGGAGGTGTTCGGCCACGCCTGCTCAGGTGCGATCCGGCATCGTGATCGGCAGGAAGGTGACTGACCGGTACCCGAGGTGCTCGAAGCGCTGCGGTTTGCTCACCACGACACGAACGAGCCACCTGTTGCGGGACTCCAGAAGAATCCGCTCCACAGATCCGCCCGATGGTCCATGTGCTGATTCCCGCCGCCGCTACCTGCCGCATGGGCAGAACGCGCACGTTCCGCGCCTCAGGCCTCCTCTGCATCATCTGGGTCTGCATTTCTCGCCTCGACATGGTATCGAAACTTGCGGAATTGCAACTTTGGAGCATGCGGACAACCCCCGTTGGTCCCCCGCTGGCGTGCAGGAGGGCACGTATGTCCTCCGAAGTCCAGACTGTTCAGCTGCGGCTCCGCCTACCTCTGCGTCTCAGGTGCAGTCTGGAAGGGCAGTTGCTCCCGGCCCGAATGGTCGATGCGCGAGTCCCAGCCGAGTCCCCCGCACCGCCCGGCGCCGCCAACTGCCGGGCGGCCGCCACGGGGTTGAAGAAACGTTCACCCCCGTGGCCAGGTGCCCAATGGCTCGGACGTGATGTGGCGGCGTGAGCGCATGCAGTATCGGTCACCGCTGCGCCGCGAGACGGAGGCAGCTCTGGTGAGCGACATCCACTCGCGGCGCATCGGGTTGAGTCGACACCGTACCCCCGTCACGGTGCGACACATGTCGAGCACGACAGTTCACCCCCTCACTCCCGTACTCGTCGCGTTGGCCCAGCGCGAGGGTCTCAGTCGCGAGCCCCTCGGGCCTTATTGGTCAACCAATAACCGAATGTAGCAGTAGCCTTCGATCCCGTAAACCTTGTGACACGCAGCGCATCGAGAGGAAAGAGTCCGATGAGGAGCGGATGTGCGTCGGCCCGAAGGCCAAGGTGATCCTGGGGAGCGCATGCGGTGTCCGTGACCAGGTACGGAAGGGGTGAGAGCCAGTTCAACTACCGTGTCTACGGTGCCCGGAAGAATCTGGCGCAAGCTGACCGTTCCAGCTGCCGAGCGGGCCCCGAACCTCCTCGACCGCGACTTCTTCACCAATGCTCTCAGCCGCTGCTGGGTCGTCGGCCTCATACACGTCGCCACCTGGAGCGGGGTCGTCACCGCCGAGTGGGTCGACTGGTACTGCCACGGTCGGCCCCCGCTCCCGCCACGCCTCGATCCGCTCCATGGAGCGGTACGCCAGCCCCGGCGTCGTCGCGGTCGCCCAGCGCATCGCCGAACGCGACCAGCCGCACGACGGCAGATGTAACGCCCGTGGTTCGACTACGCGCGTCCCCCAACAGCGCCCCCACCGTCGCTGCCGAGACCCCGCCTTTCAGTCCTTGAACGGGTGCAGATCAGCTACTGCGAGGGTTTGCTCCGCGCCATGCGCCTCGAAGGTGCACATGCGTTGGAAGCCGAGGCGGGTGGCGAGCTTGAGCGAACGCTCGATGGTCGTCCCGGGGCACCACCAGGACCGGCTGGTCGGGCAGTTCGCCGACGGCGGCGCGCGGTACAACCGCAGCAGCCTCGAACGCCAGACTCGCACCCCAACAGCCGTGCCGGAGCAGGTAGGTCAGCTCCAGCTCCGCGCCTTTCCTGGTGACGTGTCCGGGAAGGTCGACGGAACGTCGGTCGAGCATGGCTGTCCCGATGAACCGGTCGGTTGCCCTGTCGGCGATGACGCTGATGCCGTTCGCGTCGAAGTACTGCTCGACGACGCTACGGGGTCACGGGCCGCCGAGGTGGGCACGGACCTGTGAATCGGTCTGGAGCTCGATGAGGCCGTCGATGTCGGCGTCGTGCGCCTTTCGCAGCCGGAGACGATCCGTGGTGAACTCCGAGGCAGACAGTGCGGGCAGCGCGTTCATGAGATCCATCATGGTCCTGCGAGGTGAAGGCGCTGTCCAGGGTGGGGCCCGTGATCAGTGCTCGTTCACCCCTGCCCCGCGACGACCGCCGCACCGAGTTGCAAGGGTTCTGCGCAGCCACCGAGCCCGGGGGTCGCCGGCCGATGTGGGAATGCCGGACGGCGGTCGGCGGCGCACGCCGGGCCTTCGGCGCGAGGAGGCCGCGGTGCTGGCAGGGGTCGGAGTGTCCTGGTACACGTGGCTGGAGCAGGGGGGCGACATCAAGGTGTCCGAGCAGGTTCTCGACGCGATCGCCCGGGTGTTGCTGCTGGATGCCTGGTCCCCGCGTCCCGGCTCAATTCGTGACCGCCACTGGAATTTCACCGCCGTCAACGACGCGGCGCTGGTGCTTTGATGCCACGCTGCTTCCCCTGCTCGAGCACCCCGGGCATCACCTGGTCCTGCGCAACCCACGCCCCGGCCCAGAGACCCAGAAGCGGCTGGAGACCTTGATGCGGCAGCACAGCCTGGTGGTGCCACACCCAGGATAAGCGGGCACTGCCCGGTGCGCTGCGATGGCCCCAGGATCGATGGCATGAACGGCAACAACACGCAGATGACGGCAGTGACCATCCACGAGTTCGGCGAGGCCGACGTGCTCCACGTCGCCACCATGCCGATCCCCGAGCCTGGGCCGGGCCAGGTCGCCATCGACGTGGCGTACGCGGGCGCCAATTTCGCCGAAGTCCTCTACCGGCGCGGCGTGGTCGACGTGCCGCTCCCCTTCGTGCCCGGCATCGAAGTGGCAGGCCGGATCCGAGCCGTCGGCGAGGGCGTTGAGAGCCTGATCGTCGGCCAGCCGGTGGCCGCGCTCACGATCGTGGACAGCGGTGGCTACGCCGAGGTGGCGGTCACCTCCGCGGACCTTGTCACACCGCTGGACGGCCTCGGCATCGGGATGGGTGTCGCCGCGGCGCTGCCCTCCAACAGCACCACCGCGTTCCTTGTGCTCGACCGAGTGGCCCGGATCGAGCCTGGCGAGAGCGTCCTGGTCCACGCGGCGGCAGGCGGCGTGGGAAGCCAGCTCGGCCAGGTCGCCCACCTGCTGGGCGCGGGCCGTGTGGTCGGCACCGTGGGCAGCGAGGCCAAGATCGAGGCCGCCAAGCGCTTCGGCTACGACGAGGTGATCCTGCGCGAGCAGATCGCCGACGCCGGCGAGTTCGACATCGTGGTCGACATGGTCGGCGGCCCGACCCGCCGCGCCGGCCTGGACCGGCTGGCCCCCAGGGGACGCCTGGTGGTGATGGGCAACGCCTCAGGCGCCGACGACATCGGTATTCCGGCCAACGAACTGTGGTTCACCAACAAAACCGTCTCCGGCTTCAACCTGGCCGCCTACTCCGCCGCCTTCCCCCAGGAGACAGGCCAGGCGCTGCGCCGCGCGGTGGCGGCCGCGGCCACGGAGGATCTGCGGGTGCAGGTCGACACCCTGCCGCTGGAGCAGGCCGCCGATGCCCACCGGCGCATCGAGTCGGGCAGGTCCACGGGCAAGCTCGTACTCGAGGTCGCGGTGTTGTGACGTGGGGTCACACCAGCTGCCGCGTTGGGCGGTCTGGTTCTGGGGATACAGAGCCAGCTACGCCACCCGGGGCATTGATTCACAGTGCCCGCGACAAGTGCATCTCGTGCGGTAAGGAACACGTGCACGGCTGCGACGAGTGAGTGGGAGATGTACATGCCGAAGTACCTGGTGACGGCCAGTTACAGCATCGATGGCACCAAGGGGCTGCTCGCCGATGGAGGTACGGAACGCAGGGAGGCTATTAAGCGGGAGCTCCAGTCGTGTGGGGGGACGCTGGAATGGATGTACTTCGCCTTCGGAGAACACGATCTATACGTCGTCGTCGACATGCCCGATAACGTGTCGATGGCCGCTACCTCCATCGCGGCACGGGCAAGCGGCGCTGTGCACTCCAAGGCTGTACCGTTGCTCAGCCCCGAAGATCTCGATGCCGCGACGAAAATGCAGGTCGACTACAGGCCCCCCGGCGCCTCAACCTAAGGCGACGCAACTAGCCACTGAGGTTCTCGACCCAGGGTGACGGGGATCATCTCGCTGGTGGGTGAATCCCGGTGTCATGCGGTATCCCGATGTGGGCGGTCTGACCGCGAAGCAGCGGGCTCAGCGGGAGTGCGCTTCGAGGCTGCCGAGCTATTCGCGCAACGGGTGACGCCAGCTCAGGTCGCACGGCGACTACGGGCCTCCCGCATGTCCGCCTCTGCCTGGCGCGCCTGCTGGCGGGAGGCCGGCATGAAGGCGCTGCGGTCCAAGGGGCCGTCCGGGCGGCCATCCTGGATGAAGCCTGGATGGCGGGAGTGGCTGGCCGCCGAGCTGGAGAAGGGGCCAGCCTCGCATGGCTGGGTGGAGGATCAACGGTGGACGCTCGCCCGCATCGCCGCGGTGATCGCGCGGCGTTTCCACGTGCGGTTCAGCCCGGCGCAGGCATGGCACATCCTGCCCCAGATGGGCTGGAGCGTGCAGGCCCCGCAGCGCCGGGCGGCCGGACGCGATGAGGACGCGGTGGCCACGTGGATCAAAGAGACGTGGCCGCAGGTGGAAAGAGGGTGAGGGGCCAGGACGCATGGCTGTGCTTCGCGGACGAGTCGGGGCAAGTGCTGCGACCCCCGAAGGCACGGACCTGGTCCCTGCGCGGTCACACACCTGTGGTCACGGTCCGCGCCGCCGGCTCGGGACGTATCTCCCCGGCCGGTCTGGTCTGTCGCAAGGCCGGTCAGCGGACCCGGCTGATCTTTCGCATACTGGTGCACCACAGCCGCAAGGGCGATAGGAGGGCTTTCGGGAGAAGGACTTCGCTGCCTTGCTGGACGGGGCCCACCGGCAGCTCGGCGGCTCCGTCGTGCTGGTGTGCGACAACTACACCCATCACGTCGACGCTGTGATGCGTGAGCTGATCGCGGCGCGCAGCTGGCTGACGGTGTTCCACTTCCCCTCCTGCACACCGGACCTCAACCCGGCCGAGGGCGCGTGGGCGCACCTGAAGAACAGCCTGGGCAACCTGGCCCCGTGCAGCATCGATGAGCTCGCCGCACTGTCCCGCACTCGCCTGAAACGGATGCCGTACCCGCCAGGCCTGCTGATTCGGGCTCATCGCGGAGACCGAACTGGTGTCGGCCCCACCATGACGTCACCCCGAACCGAAAGCCTCCGTAGCTGGTGCAGTCACCCCGGCGGCCTCCCGCACACCGCCAGCGAGCACCGCGCACGTGAACGCGATCACAGGGGCCTTCCAGCCCCAGGAGGCGAACACAATCACTGGTACGACGAACATCGAATGGACGGCGGAGACAGCAAACGCCCCCCGCGCCCAACCTCCGCCGATCACCGGCCGACGTACGGTCGCCCAATGGCACCACCACAGTCCGGCAGCCACCGCCGCGATGCCGGCCATCACAACAGCGCCCAGCCGGGCCAGATCAGCATCGGTCACACTGTCAGGGTCCAGTGCAGTCGAGCCGGTCGTGTGCACGCTCAGTGCAACCGCAGTCCATCCGAGGGCCGCCGCACTCAGCAAGGAAGCCAGAACTGCTGCGCGCCGCCGGTCCCAACTCGTTCCAGAATGCATAGAGTTCGATTTCATGACTCATTCTAGCCACCGCTCGGAACAGGGACGCGATGGCGGTAGTCCTGACCCAACCCTGGATGGTTGCGGCGCTGCCAGGGCGCGACCCGGCCGCGTGAAGTCCTGTACACACGGTGGATGACCTGCTTGGACAGGTCCCCGACCTTCGGATAGGGCAGCACCTGCTCGTGGGCGCGACACCTTCCGAGCCTCTCAGGGGACACCGTCCCGGACAGTGTCCCCTGACAGTGGTGCCGACCACGGTCGAAGGACAAGGCTCCGCGCCTTGAAGTGTGACGAGGCCTGCGGTCAGCCTTGGCGTCGGCCGCACCGACCACACGTCAGTGACGGTGGTAAAGGGTCAGCACTTGACTTCGCCGTAACCGCTCAGCTGCCTGGGCCCACTGCCCCGCCGTCTACTTGCTGCGACTCCATCGCTCTTCCCGGTACCAGAACGGCAAGGGTGCTGCGCGCTTCACGCCGCAGCGTGCGGCGACGAGCAAAGGTCGCAGTAAGGGCGAGGATGGAGATCGTGCCCCCGTAGAACACAGCAACAATCGTGGAGAGGAGCCCGATCGTCATCGGGCACGCACCTTTCTTCCCCCGTTCGGCCCACCCAACTCACGATCCGGGGGCGGGCGTTGATGCGTTACCTCTCCACCATACGGGTGCTGTCAACTCTCCGTCCCGCTGGGCGGCGAACTGGACGGGCAGTGCGGTCGAGGTGCGGATGAACGGGTTCTTGCTGTGGCTGATCTCGGCGGCGGGGACGGCCAGCCAGCTCGTATGAGTGGCCGGGCCGGAGGACCCCTATGAAGGGCCGGGTGGCTCACAGGGTCTGTCCTGTGGATCTTGACCACATAGCGGTCACACTCCGATGAAGCTCACTGTTTCTGTCACGTCCGCCCGCCCGGTACGCAGCCGTGGCACGCCTTCCTTCTCGAATCCCACCGCGACGCCGCAGAACAGTACGAGCCCGTCATCGGCTCCGACTATCTGGCTGACAGTCTTGCGATACATCGTCCACATCACCTGCGGACAGCTGTGCAACCCTTCCGCCCTTAGCAACAGCATGACGGTCTGCAAGTACATCCCCGCGTCCCCCCACTGGCCGGGCCCCATCGTCCGGTCGAGGTAGCAGAACAGGACGACCGGCGCCCCGAACGCCTCCGAGTTCAAGGCGGCGATCTTTTTGGGCCTGCCGAGGTCATCGCGCTCGATTCCCAGCGCTTTGTACCGCTGGTCGGCCGCGGCGGAAAAGCGGTCCAGATACGGCGAGGTCAGTTCGGGCGGGTACATCGGGTACTCCCGCTCATCACCCGTGTCGCCCGCCAGCGCCCTGGCTGTCGCGCGCCGCTTCAGTTCGGCCAAAGGCTCGCCGGTCACGACATACACATGCCATGGCTGGAGGTTCCCACTCGACGGAGCCCGTGTCGCTGCAGCCAGCACTCGTTCGAGTATCTCTTTGGGTACGGGCTCATCGCTGAACGCCCGCACGGCCCGGCGACTGTCCACGGCCTCATATACATCCACGTCTTCTCGTCCTCTCGCTCAACGACGAACACCTCTCCACCGTCTTCAAGCGGTCCGTATGGGGGCGTGCACTCCGGGCCTCCGGGCCTCCGGGCCCATCTGACGCGCGTTTGGGCCCGGTGTCCGGCCGAAGCCACTCACATTCGGTGAGAAGACCTAGCTGTTGCGGGACATCACGTTGGTGACACAGGGCAATGGAGGCGAAACCGAGGTGCCAGCCGGCGTGCTCACCTCAGCCTTCGCGATCAGCATGATCGTCGGCGCCCCCCTTGTGGCCGCGCTGGCCCGCAAGTGGCCCAGGCGCTCCAGCCTTCTCGGGTTCATCCTCGCTTCTTCGGCACCGTCACCGCTGCCGCACTCCTCATCTGGCTCCGCTCGTGATCGAGGAGACAAGGCATTGAGCGTCGCGGTATTGATCCCGGACCTCGGGGCGTTGCTGGAAGCCGGCTGACGTGTAGGTGGCGACGGCGCCGACATTGGAACTCGGGGTACAGACGATCGCGCTCGACGAGCCCAGCTCCTGGAGTGCGGCCGCCGCGGCGACGGTGATCGCCCCGCCATAGCCGTGACGTCGATGTTCCCGGTGCACGCCCATCGGTTCGAGCAACCCGGGCCTACCCGGACCTGCCGACCACACCGTCACCGCCGCCACCGCGTTGCCCTGGTCGTCGAACGCGACCAGACCCCGGGCGTCGGCGTACGGCAAACCGGCCGCCATCGCGTGCCAGCGCTCGTCCGTGAACCTCGACCCGTCGAACGCTGCCCGATGTACGGCGGCATACACGTGCGCCTGCTCCGGCCCGACCACCTCGATCCGCACGCCTGGATCCTTCACCGGCTCCGCGAGGTCGCGGCGCAGCGGCGTCCACGGCTCATCAGCATTCCAGCCATCCTCGAACAGCAGATCGTGGACCAGTGCACCCCTCGGCGCCTCGACGTTCACCTTCCCCTCGGGCAGTACGCCGCGCTCCGGCTCGGTCACATCGTCAACCAACTGCTGCGCCAGCTCCTCGTCCCGCTGAGCGTCCGGTGCGATCGTCAGCCGCAACAGCCCGGGACCGTCCAGCAGCCCAACGGCGAGAATCTGTCCGTCCCGGCTCCACGTCCTGACCGCCGCGGCGGTCGCTTCCGCACCTGACCGCCAGAACCAGCCCAGGTCCCCCGGATGCAGTTGCATCGGCGCCCCCTCGTACTGCCACTCCCGCAGCACGCCCACAGCCTCGCTCAGCCCGTCGACTCCCGGCTTGCCCAACACAATCGCCATACCTCCGATCACACACCACCGCACCGACAGTCCGCACCCGGTTTTCGACGGGTCGGCGTGGTGCGGGTTCGAGGACTCGGGAAGGCAGCCGACGATCGAAGAGACACGGCCCAGTCATAGTGCCCACCTGGTATCGCAGGCATTCCCTGTGCTCAGGCTGGGCGGGACGAGTTGTCAACCGTTTTGGTGCGCCCGCCGCCCCGGGTATGGGGCGGCGTGCGCGGGTGAAGCTCGCTTCAGTTCCTCAGCCAGGACCTCGGGACCGGCCTTGCTCCCGGCGTTCTCGCCGCTGATACGGCCGCCGGATTCCTCGTCCTGGAAGACCTGGCGCCCCGCGTGAGCCTCGACCAACTGCTTCGACGGGACGGCGCGCCAGCGCACGGCGACCGACTGGCCGCGTTCGCCCGCGCCCGCGGTGCGCTCAGCGCGGCCACCGCGGGGCGAGCTGCGGCCTACTACGTCCGCCGGGCTGAGCTGGGACCGGTCGACCCTGCGGCAGACCAGGCAGGACGGCTCGCCCCGTTCCGGGAGGCCGGAGTCAAGCACGCCTCGGCCCTCGGGGTGCACCTCGAAGGCCGGGCCGCATATGAACTTGCTGCAGTCACCGATGAGTTGGCTGTGCCCGGCCCCTTTCTCGCCCTGAGTAACCAGGATGCGGAAGCCAACAACATCCTGCTCCACGCCTCCGGACCGGTCGACGCCCGCCTCATCGATTTCGAATTCGCCGGCTTCACACACGCATTGACGGACGCCGTGTGCCTGTATGTACCGGGCCCAGCCTGGCTGACGGTGGGCGATCCCACGACTACGGGGCTTGCCGACCAGTACCGTCACGCCCTGGCCCTCGGCATCCCGGAGGCCGAGGATGACCAGCGGTACGGAGACAGCCTCGCCGCTGCCTGCGTCTCCTGGGCGCTGGTTCGTCTGCAACGGTTCCCTCTGCTCGACACCCGCTCACCAGGTGACCACAGCCGACTCCAGCTCATCGCAACACTCGAAGCCGCTGCTCACACCTCCGAAACCCATCAGGCCCTGCCCCGCCTCACTGCCTGGATCCGCCGCATCGCCGCCGTACTACGCCGCCGCTGGCCCGACGCGGACCAGGACTTCACCGACCCGGTAGGGTTCCCGCCCTACCGGGCCCGGCTCTGACTCCGAGCGCTCTCGCACGCTTCGACCGCGGCTGGACGACCGGAATCGAGCAAGCAAGGAGCCGATGCTGGGCGGGAGGCGATGAAGACAAATTCCCTGCCCGGCCGACCGGGGGCGTCGCGCACGTCATCCACCACAAACCCGTGGCGACCAGATCTTGCTCGACTTCCTGACGGTCACGGAACCTCAGCGTCGACTCCGACGTCAGCACCTGCCCGTCCGCGGCGCATACGTAGTTCCAACGGAAGCTCACGAGCGGCCCGGCCACCTCCAACAGCTCCACCCAACTCTTCACGGCACCAACGCCAGGCACATCTGTGACCTTGTGGCAAGCCTCGCGGTTCCATGCCTCCCAGGCACGCCGCGCCCGGTCTCGCGTCTCGAACACCAGATGCCCGCCCGGCCGCAAGGCTTCGTAAGGACCGTGCAAGGTCGCCTGCCATGCCTCGGGCTCAGCGATCTCTTGTGTAGTGCGGCGATTGCCTAGTTGCTCCTCGCGCCACTGCCGCCTGGGCGGCGCTGGCAGCGACGGTCAAGGAGGTCAGTCCGCGATTGTCCCAGTAACCACCCAGGCCACGATGACGAGGACGACCGCGGAGGTCCAGGCGACCGGCGCCACTCCGGGCCGCCGGGAGAGGCAACCCCAGGTTCCCACGAGTGCGGCCAGCGGGGCATTGATGGCCGGGATGGCCATGACGAGGTTGAGAGTGGACTCGTCGCAGAGCGCGTGCTGCTCGTAGTCGCAGTTGGCCGTGCCCATCGGGGACAGCATGCCCATCATCAACAGCGCCCCTGACAGCAGCCACAGCACGAGGACACCGAGGACCCGCAGCACGATGTCAGCCGCGCCGGGCCGACCCTCGCGTGCCACGTACGCCGCGGCGTCCCGCTCCGCCTCGACCTGCCATCCCCTTCGATCGTTCATGGCCGCCATGCTAGGAAGCCGCCCGCAGGACCGACATCCGCTCTCGTACTCAGACGAGCCACATGAGGACGTACCCACCTAGCTAGGGAGCGCCTTCGATCATCCGATCGTTCGGCCCGGTGGAGGGGCTGTTGGGGAGGCGGCCCGGGAGGCGGGCGCGTGGCACCGCTCGTGATCGCCGACCGCTCGCCGTCCTGGCCGTGGGCACCGCCGCCGCTCTCGCGGTGGCCGACGACTCCATACGCCCCGTCGTACCGGGCTCCGGCGGTACGCTCAGCCACGGCGTCAGCGACCACGCCGCTGAGATCAAGCCGGTTGCCGGCGCGAGCCGGCTGATTGCGTCGGGGGCCGGACTGCGCCGAAGGCTCTGACCGTCCTCGCGAGCGCGGGGCCCCTCTCTGAGACCTCGGGGCGGGCGCCGTGACATGTCAGCCGTGGGCGACTTCGTGAGCGGGGTCGTTGCCGGGCCGCATTCCCGAGGGGCCAGAGGGCTTCAGCTTCGCTCGAACGCTTCCGTCACTACGGCGGTGGAGCTGCCGGAGGTAGCTCCACCGCCGCAGCCGGGCGAGCATTTACTGGTGGGCGCTGATCACACCGCCGGAGCTGAGCACGATGTCTACGCCGTTGGCGTCGAGCCCGGCGTCGTGCTGGTTCGCTTCCAGCGTGCCGTACACCGCGCCGTCGTTGCCGAGGATCTGCGCACGGTACCGGAGGTCGCCGATTTTCGTGACCTTGGCCGTCCAACCGCCCGCGAGCTTGAATGTGCCCGGTCCCTGGTGTCCGCCGCCCATCCAGGAGTGGACCTGGCCGCCGAGCGTGAGCACGACGAACATGTCGTTGGCGTCGAGCCCGGCGTCGTGCCCCTTTGTCTCCAGGGTGGTCACATCCGTCTAACACGGGTGTGAGTAGTGGAAGGACGCGCACGTTGCCTGTTCCCTCTCGTGCGGGGACCAGGAGGCCATGGGGGCGGCGTGCAGGATCGAAGTTGGTGCGAACAGCCGACGGAATACAAGGCCGGTCGGCCGCCGGTGTGGCACCGGCGGCAGCTACGTCGACTCCACCGTCACCGTCATCGTCGCGGCCATCGCGCCATCAACGAGTGGCTCACCGCCCTGATGTAGCGGGATCCACGTTCCACACCTCGGGCAGATCACCGCCGCAGAAGACGCAAACGAAGTCGTCCTCGCGCACGATGTTGTGCTCCTGGCAGCTAGGACAGCGCCGGAACACCACTTCGTGGGTGAAGCCGGACGGATGCCCGAGCGCTGCGCGATGCAGAGCCTGAGCAACCGCGGACCAGGAGCTGATGTCTGGGCAATACCCGGTTGAGTGGTTACTGACGTCGCCCACAGCCCATCGGCCTGCCACGCGGGTGAAGCTGACCTCGCCGGCGCTCAGGACCGGCCCTCCGCCGGCACAGGCCACATGTTCGCTTCGCCACGGCGCCAGCCGAAGCACGCCGTCCGTGCCGACTACATAGGTGAACGGCTCGACCAGCTCCGCCGCCGACCGCTCAGCGATCCAGTTGTCGAAGTCAGTCGCCGAACCGATACGGCACCCGCCGCTGCCAGGCCGGACCGCAGCTTTCAAGTCGGCCGGTCCCACATAGCGATAACTCCGTTCGCGCACGCTCACATGAGCCAACCTAGAGCACCTCCGATACACGCTCCAGCTAGTCACCGGCGACCGGTTCCACCAGGTCGTCCAGCGCATGACCAGAGACCTCATGGCCACCAGCACCATGGCCCAAGGCACGCCCGGGCGTTTCTCATGGGCCGCTCCTACAACCCTGTGCCCAGCTGCGCCCTGCACTACAAGAGCAAGCGCACGCCCGAGGCGATCAGCACTTGACGGAGCGTGCCCCCAGACCATCGGGCCTCTCTGCACCATCGGGACGACAGGATGTGAACCTGCGCCCCCTTGCCCCCAGCGGCGCGCACATTCTCCAGGACTCGTCCAACACGCAGATTCCAACGACACAACACGACCTGCTGCAGCACCAGGAACGTCAACGGAACTTCGGCGTCCCGACCCTTGCAGCCCCTGCTGAACATGCCTTCACACGTCCCACTCCTATCCGCCCTGCGGCACAAGGGAGTTATCCGGGGGCCGCCACCGGCCCGCCTGCCCCACGGCTTGTCACACCCCACTGACAGATGGGGCCATGAGCAGCGAGAGGGGTCAACTGACGGACGCCGTACCGGCCGGCTTGGCGCGGCCCCTGGCCATCGGCCGGGCGGCGGTACGGGCAGCACATCGAGGGCATGACGCCCGGACACCACCTGCGGATTGAGGTGTTCCGGCTGGCCGAGGCGATCCTCGGCGGCGCGGAGGTACCACGCGCGGAATTCGCGGCATCGCTGCATGTACGGCGCGAGCTTCTCGATCGAACCCTGATCATCAAAGAGGCACACGCCCACGTACAGTCGACAGGGGCGGGGGCCGCTGCCCTGACAGCCGATGACCGCCACACCCGGGGCAGCCGACGCCCCGCCGGTTCCGAGAGGAGTCTCCCTTGCCGTACGCCACGACCCCGGATGGGCTCCGCGTCGCCTACCAGGTTCGCGGCAACGGGCCCCCGCTCGTCCTGCTGGCGGGCCAGGCCAACAGCCACCACTGGTGGGACGGCATCCGCGACGACTTCCATGCTGCGCACAGCACCGTGACGATCGACTATCGCGGCACCGGCGAGAGTGACGAGCCCCGAACTGCCTACAGCACACAGGAGTTCGCGCGGGACGTGATCGCGATACTCGACGATCTGGACATCGACCGTGCGGACGTCTACGGCACCTCGATGGGCGGGCGGGTGGCTCAGTGGCTGGCCATCCGCCACCCGGGACGGGTCGGTGGGCTCGTCCTCGGCTGCACATCCCCCGGTGGCCCGCTCAGCTTCGAACGCAGCAACGAGATACGCCGGTCACTGGCCGTGCCCGACGCGGCCGCGGCACAGCAGGCCCTGGCCGCGTTGATGTACACCCCGGCCTGGCTCGCCACCCACTCCGGCCCCTACCAGACCCTGGGTGACCCCACCATGTCAGCCCGTGCCCGTCGCGGGCACCTGACCGCAAGCCGCGACCACAACGCGTGGGAGGAACTGCCCGCCATCAGCGCACCCACACTGATCCTGCACGGCAGCGATGACCTCCTCAACCCAGCCGCGAACGCCGCACTACTCGCCGACCGCATCCCTGATGCCCGGATGACGCTGATTCCGGGGGCCCGGCACGCCTACTTCGAAGAGTTCCGTGCCAGCGCGAGCCCCCTCGTCCTGGACTTCCTCACCCGGAAAGCACCCGAGGCGTGACCAATCGATCATGGCCGAGCTCTGCACTGGATACGCAATTGCTCGGCCAATGAGCTGAGGACGCTACCCACTCCGAAAGGTGAGCAGCGCCCTGTGAACGCCAAAACGGTCCAACCCTCTACAGAACTCAGGCTTTAGGGCCGCTTCGACCGGCCGAGCCCGGCATCTTCCACAACACCAGAGCGTATACACCGCCCATGATAAAGGTGCCAAGAAGTTGCCCCCACAGGGGCTCGATGACCTTGTTCACCGCTATCAGGCTGATACCCCATGCGAGGGTGAGGAACACTCGACCAGCCATCATTTCAACTCCCAACTACGCGAGCGCCCATAGGCATCCAGTCCTGCCAGAGACAATTTTGCACGGCAGCTCTCTGCAACCTTGCCAGCCAGGTCCTTGTTGACGAACTTGCCGACCGCAAGCTACCCGCTCCGGTTATCGCACCCTTGACCAAACGTTGTGCATTAACTGCCCCCGATCTCAAACACAAGTGAGTCGCGCGATGAGAGCACCTCGCGGCCGCGGTCACAAGCGACCCTAATGATCAAGGGAGTAGACGTAAAGGATCTTGAGGAACACTTGAGGCCCGTTTTACATGCGCTTAGGGCTGTTGCCGAATGCAGTACTTATTCTTCCCATTCGGGAGCGATGCAGAACAAACCACTCGGCGCACCAGACCTCGCCGCCGCCTCCCACGCAGCAGCCCGCAGAGCATTCGCGATCCTTGACGGCACGCTGCTGCCCATCGACCGCATCACCGCAGACCAGCCGTACTACTCGGGAAAGCACCGCAAGCACGGGATGAATGTGCAGGTCATCGCCGACCGTTCGGCAGGCTGCTACGGGCCTCGCCAACGCTGCCCGGTGCCGTGCACGACATCAAGGCCGCCCGCACCCACGGCATCATCGACGCCCTGACGGACGCCGACATCCTCTGCTGGGCTGACAAGGGCTACCAAGCGCCAAGATCCTCCTGGTACGGCACGTAGTAGTCCCAAGCCGAAGCACCCATCCTGTACCCCCTCCGAGTCAGCTGCCAACGCGGCACTACGACACAGGAACGTTAGCGGTCGCCGCCGACAGGCCATGAAGGCTGACGACAGTCCTCCTGCACCGACTGCGGACACATACCGAAGAAGAGAGCAGTTGATCACGATTGCCGAGGGCCGGAACAGCGGCAACAGCCGTGACGGGAAGCGGGCCGAGACGGTGCTGACGGACGTCGGTCCGGTCGAGTCAGGTCTCAGGTTGCCAGGATCGTCACCCTGTCGAGCCGGACCACCGTCGGTGCCGAGGCAATGGCGCCGACCACGTCCTTCGACCGGTCGTCCGTCACCTCTCCGAAGATCGTGTACTGCCCGTTCAGGTGGGGCGCCGAAGCGAGGGTGATGAAGAACTGCGAGCCGGTGCTGTCCGTGCCGAGATTCGCCATGGCGAGTTGGAAAGGCCGCTCGAATCCCCGATCCGGATGGATTTCGTCGGGTATCCGGTATCCGGCGCTGCCGTGCCCGGTGCCCAGCCGGTCGCCGCCTTGGACGACGAAGCCGGGCACTCGCCGGTGGAAGACCGTGCCGTCATAGAAACCGCCCTCGCCGGTGGCTCCCGTCACAGGGTCGGTCCAGGTGCGGCTCCCGGTCGACAGACCGACGAAGTTGTCCACCGTGTAGGGGGTTTCGTCGGGGCGCAGGGCGAGGTGGATGTCGCCGTGTCCGGTGTGCAGGACCGCGGCCAGGGATCGGTAGGTCCTCAAGGAGGAGGAGAAGGGTCGACGGGCAGGTGTCCGGCGGACCCGCACCGGAGAGTCGCGCAGCGGGTCGTTCAGGGGGGCGAATGCGTTCCGATCGCTGCGGTCGCCGCATCCGACCGTGCCCGGTGCGCTGATGTGCAGGCCGGTCGCGCCCCATCCCGATGGGTCCGCAGGGATCTCGGCCGGGGCGGCCGAGCGCGAACCGAGCCATACCGGATGGCCCTCCACCGAGTCGAGGCGGTGTGCCTGTCTCAGCTCCCGCACCTCCGCCGAGGCGTGAGTCAGCAGCGTATCGAGATCGGTCGCTGCCTGGGCATCCAGCACCGTGCGCATGGCCGTCGTGTCGTGGTACTTGTCGAAGAGCGAGCCGTTGTTGTGCTCCAGGGTGAAGCACTGGTCGACGAAGACCCCGTCGGGCAGCTCGTGCTGGACGTAGCGCCGCATCATGGCGGCCACCGGTGCCCACGCCTCTCCGCCGAACTCGACGCCCGGACCGGCGAACGCGTCCGTGGCGAGCCGCAGCGCCAGGCCGTGGCCCCTCTCGCGACGCAGCCGCTGCCAGGTCACGCGGCTGTCGCCCTGGTTGATCTCCGTGATGAAATCCGCCAGTTCCTGCGGGTAGTGCTGGGTCCGGGCTCGTTCGTAGTGTCCGAGCTCATTGCCGATCACGTTGTCCAGGTGGCCCGCCAGTTCGGCACACAGGTGGGGCAGCCAGCGGAACAGCCGTGCTCCGGCCGTGCGGTCGCCCGCCGCGGTCAGCCACTCCAGCAGGTAGAAGTCCGCGGCGAGCGAGGACGGGTCGACGGAGTCGACGAACCAGCGCGGGCTGTGGGCGGAAAGGTCCGCGGCCATCAGGGTCAGGGCTTCGTTGCGGTCGATGTCGCCGTCGAGGTGGCGGGGCCAGTGCCGTTCGGCCACGGAGTACAGCCGCGCGTAGCGCCACTTGGCGCCGAGTACATCGACACAGGGACGGTGCGTGGGGTCCAGCGCGCGGACCAGATGGCCTGCGGTCATCTCCACGAGGATCTTGGTAAGGATGACGCGCAGCCGGCGCTGGTAGGGAGCGCTGCCGGGCAGGCGGCGGACCAGCTCGGTGGACAGGTGGCCCTCGGGGATGGCCCCGGATTTCAGCTGTGCCCAGCCCACCATGGTCAAGACGGCGTCCGCGAGCGTCGATCCGCGGAAGCGGCGGCAGTCGACGTAGATGCCCGTGACCTTGCCCGCGTCGATCAGGAAGCCCGTGGCGGGTGGGGCGGGGGCGAGCGGCACGAGGTGGAGATCCAGCGTCCGCTCGGTCTCGGCAGTGCCCAGCGCCGCGCAGAGGGGAGCCAGGTAACGTTCGGGCGCGAGGAATTCGTTGATCTCCGCCGACGCCTGTTTGCGGATCTCCTCGAACGCGGGGAGCGCCTCGGCGAGGGTCGGGGCCGCCGCGGTCAGCGCGGTGGTGACGAGTTCCGTCCCGGGGCGAAGGCGGTCGTCGTCGACGAGGGTGGTGAGGTCTTCCGGCCGGCGGGCGGCGGCCAGGAACGCGGGGAGGCCGGAGCCGACGGTCCTCGCCCATGACCGCAGTCCGTCACGGAACAGGTCCGTCTCCGCAGTGACCGGTCTGGGCAGGAAGTTGGGTTCCCAGGAGCCGGTGCGTCCGATCAGCTCGCGCTGCAGAGCGAGAGCGAGGTCGAGGGTGGTGCTGCGCTTCTGATGGAATTTCACATCGCTCCCCACTGTCCGCCCTGCTCGGTGAGCAGACCCGCTTCCCGCAACTCGGTCGTGATCCGACGGCACCGCTTTTCGGTCAGTGCGGCGAAGGCAGACGCCTCCTTCGACAGGCCCAGCGCGTACTCGGTGACCGACGGTGCGGAAAGTCCGTGACTCAGGCCCCAGACCAGCGCCACGTCGGGCGGCAGGCGGAAGTGCCGGCCGGCGGGCTCGACCAGCGTCACCATGTCGTCGTAGGCGCGCGGGAAGAACGTCGGGGACCTGCGCAGCGGACCGCTCCCCGCCGGCCAGGCCGGCCAGTGGGAGACGCCGACGCCCTGCCAGCCGAGGGTGGCTGTGGCGATCAGACAGGTCTGCGCGAACGACGTCAGCGCGGTCAGGCCGGCCTGCGGGTCGACGGCCAGGGGGTCGTCCCGCAGAAGCCGTTGGAACTCTGCGAAGGGAAATCCGTCGGGGCCGCTGCGAGCAAGCTGCCGCCACACCCACTTCTCGCCGAAGTAGAGGTCCCCGCCCGCCGCGGCCAGCGCCTTCCCCGCGCACACCAGGGCGCGCCGGCCGGCGAGCGCGGCCCCGTCGAGGTCGTTCGGGTGGTCCGAGCGTTGGAGTCCGAGGCAGTCCTCGATCGCGAAGAACGCGGCGAGTATCCAGACGTTCATGACCAGCCGGGACAGCCGCAGGGGATGTTCGTCGAGCCGTTTCCGCAGCGCGGCCAGCGCACCCGAGTCGGTCACGATGTCCCCGGTGAGCAGTCGGACGGTCAGCGCGATCTCTCGGTCCGACAGTGTCCGGCCCGCATGGTCCGAGCGCAGGTCCGTGCCGAGGACCCGGTCGACGAGCGACTCCAACGTGTCCAGCCGGACATGCGTGACGTCGACACGGATGGTGTCGGCGAACATCTGCTGCCGTTCCTCCCCTGCCGGGGAGCCGACCAGATAGACGTCGATGTCGCTGGTGGCGCTGCCCAGTCCGACCACCGAGCTCCCGGCGACGAACGCGGCGGACGCGTCCGTGGACGCGGCCAGGCGGGACGCGATGCTCCTGCCCAGGCGCACCCTGTCGCGGGCCGATGCCGCTGCTGTCATGCGCTCTCCTCCCTTGGCACGGTTCCGCGACGGCTACCAGCCGGGGTTCTCCGGCAGCGCGAGCCCGAGGTACTTGCCGTCGTCGGACACCATCACGCCCGCGCGACAGCACTGTTCGAGGAAGGCCGTCACCTCGTCGTCGGTGACGGACAGGCCCAGCGCCGCCAACTGGCGCCAGACCGCCGCCGCTGCGCGGGGTGCGTCGCCGCAGGCCTCGTAGGCGTCCGCCTTCCAGCCCGTGAGGACGGCCCGCCGGGGCTGGTCGGTCCTGCGGTCGATCAGCGTCAGCTTCCCGGGCAGCCGCTGGTAGACGAGGCTGGGCTTCGCCTCGGTGAAGCGGGTCTGCCAGTGCGAGACGGCGGCGTTCAGCGCGGCCACCGTCTCGTGGGACACCGTGCCGGACGCTTCGTAGTCGAAGAAGTACGCGATCTTCTCGAGGTCCAGCGAGGCGGGGTAGACGTGGCTGTAGCTGGCCCGGGGCCGGAGGTTGTCGATGGGGAAGGACGGATCGGTGAAATAGGGGCTGAAGCGTTCCAGCCAGATCCTCCCGCAGCCTCCGGGCGGCTGCAGATGGTGCAGGAGCGGGAGCAGGGACAGCTGCTCGGCGTAGTCCTCCTCGGTCTCTCCCGGGAATCCCGCCAGGATGTTCCACGCCACGTCGATCCCGTAGTAAGCGGCCCACTTCAGCAGCCGGATGTTGATCAGCTTGCTCGCGCCCTTACGCATCAGCTGGAGCACATGGGTGCTCAGGCTCTCGATGCCGGGCTGAATCCGCAGGATCCCGGCGCTCCTCAGGGTCGCGAGCTGTTCCCGGGTGAGATTGGCCTTCACCTCGAAGAAGAGGTTCACATCCCAGTGCTCCTCGGCAAGCTGCGCGCACAGCGAGGAGAAGTACCCCATGTCGAGGATGTTGTCGACCGTGTCGACGTGCACCACCGGGTAGTCGCGCAGCAGCGCTCTCAGCTCGGTGAACGCGCGCTCGCCGGACTTGGAGCGGTACGCCATGCCGAGCGCGTTGAGGCCGCAGAAGGTGCAGTGGTGTTTCTGGCCCCACCAGCATCCCCGGGAGAACTCGACCGGCAGCCGTATGGGGGTCCGGCCCAGCAGCCGAGCGCGGTCGAAGCGCTCCAGCCAGGCGAAGTAGTCGCGGTAGTCCGGGGTGGGAAGGTCGTCGAGGACCTGCGGGCGCTGGGCGTCGGCGGTCGGCGGCGCGTCCGTGGCGGGATGCCGCAGGACGCCGGGGATGGGGTTGTCCGTGCCGTCGGCGATGTTCTTCAACAGCGCGGGGAGCACGAGGTCGCCCTCGCCGGTCACCACGTGGTCGAGCCAGGGAAGCTTTCTCGCGTACTCGGCTCCCATCTCCCCGTCGAAGTTGGCGCCCCCGTAGACCAGGGTCACGCCCGGGTGGAACTCCTTGATCTTCCTCCCCAGCGCAAGCGAAGCCGTGTTCTGCAGGAAAGTGGAGGTGAACCCGATGACGTCGTACTCCCCCCACACCGGCCTGGCCGCGCATTCGGCGATCCAGTCCGGCAGCCTCTCGCGGCGCAACTCCACGAGATCCTCAAGGCCCTTGCCGGTGAGCTCGTCCCAGATGGACTTCACCTCCGGGTACGCGGCGAAGTAGTCGTCGTCCGGGGTCACTTCGCCGAATGCGGCGTAGGAGAACAACCACTCCCCCATCAGGTGGAGCCGCTCGGAGGCAACGTTGGCGATCGTGTCGTAGGCCTTGCTGCCGAAGAAGGAGGCGAACTCGATGTTGAGGTAGTGGCTGTCGCACTCGTGGCCGGCCCGGCGGGTGATCGACTGCAGCAGTCCGCACTGGATGGAGGGCGCGTGGATGCGCGCCCAGGGCATGTTCACCAGGGCGACGCGCAAGGCTCTGCCGGGCGGTGAAGCGGACGCCGCGTGGTCCGCTTCGGTCCGCACAGCCAGGGGCAGGCGGATGATGCTCATCGGTTCCCCCTCGGGTATGGGCACATCGGTCACTCGAAGTCGTCGTGGCCGTGTCTGCTCGCGCGCCGGGCCTGGACGAGGATCGACAAGGCGGCCAGGACGGTGAACCCGAGACCGGCAGCGACCTCGAGGCCCAGGTCGCCGAGCCAGGGCCGGCCGTCCATCCCCGCGCGGACGGCGTCCAGGCCGTGCCGGCCCGGCAGCACCTGACCGATCGCGTCCACCCATCCCACCCGGCCGGGCGGGACGAGCGCGCCGCTGCACAGCATGACGAGGTAGGACAGGACGTTCGGGGCCACCACGTCGGCCCGTTTGCCGACGGTCATCGTCGCTCCGGCGAGCCCCAGCACGCTCAGCGTCAGCGCGATCAGTGCGTACACCCACGCCCAGGGCAGCAACCGCAGGGCGAAGTCCGTCATACCGACCAGGGGCGCCGCGATCGCGCCCTGGACGACGAGGAGGCCCCAGCCCATGACGGGGTAGGGCAGCACCCGCGCGATCTGGGTGATGGTGGGCGACAGCGCGCCGGTGCGCACCCGCGCGAAGGTGGCGTACTGCTTGTCCAGGACGGGCACAGCGACCACACCGTTGACGTTGGTGCCGCTCAACACCAGTACGAGCGATCCGGCGAAGGCGTACTCGCGCTGTCCGGGACCGGCGAGGACGCCCGTGAGCGTCGTGAAGAACAGGATCTGCAGGACCCCGCGCGGCAGCGTCGCGCCGAGCAGGCCGGCCGGCGTCTCGAGCGCGCGGTACTCCAGCCAGCCCATACGGGCCGCCTCGGCGGCCCGCCAGGCCAGCGAGGCGCGGGCCGGGGCGCCACGGTGCGCCGGGGCGGTGTCAAGCGAGGTCAAGGGTGCCCTCCTTCCGAGACCTCTCGACGGAACGGCGGTAGGCGAAGCCCGCGGCGGAGAAGTAAGCGAGCGTCAGCAGCGCCGCCACGCCCAGCGGGGCGACCGTGACGCCGCCGGTGGCCCCGTCGATCAGACAGTCCTTGATCCAGTGCAGGCTGAGCAGATCAGGCGCCCAGCGCAGCCAGGCGGGCAGCGCGTGGGGCGGGATGAGCAGCCCGCCCACGGCGAAGACCGGGTACATCAACGCGTGGGACCACACCAGCCCGTTGCGGGTCACCAGGAACAGGCAGGACACCAGCGCCCCGAGAGCGGTGCCGGAGCACACCAGCACCATGAGCGACACGGCGATCCACACCGGATGCGACACGCTCAGCGGCAGCCCCAGCGCCGCCGCGGTGACGCCGGTGCTGACGAGGATCGCGCCGACGCTGGTGACGGTCGCGCCCAGGCTCTTGCCCAGCAGCACCAGGTACGGCGACCAGACTCCGGAGACACAGCGGGCGAGGGTGCCGAAGCTGCGCTCCCGGCGCAGGACTCCTCCGCTCATCCACACCGTGGAGCCCCACAGCGCGGTCAGCATGACCGCCACGATGAGCTCGGCCGCGCCGTCGGGTTCGGGACGGCCGGTCTCCACCGCGATGACCAGGAACACGGCGGGGAGCATGCCGGAGTTGACCAGCAGCAGCGGATTGCGCTGCATGGCCCGCTGCTCCATGCGGAACGCGGTCACGAACATCCACAGGGCGCCGCTCACCGCACTCCACCGACCTGGCTGCCGTCGGCCAGGCGCGCGGCCACCTGTGCGTAGACGTCCTCGAGCCGCACCGGGTCGATGCGCACATCCAGGACGGTGACATGCGCCAGCGCCTGCTCCAGCAGGCCGAACGAGCCGACGCTCCAGTCACGGACGTGCAGCCGGAGGGTCCACGACCCGTCGGCCACGTCGACGCCGCCGACGGCGATGTCGGGGGACGACACGGCGCCGCCGTCGGGCGGGCGGCCGGTGCCGCGTACGGTCACCGTGGCGGTGTAGCCGGCCTGCCGGGCGAACTCCTCGACCGGCAGGTCCGCCGCGAGGGTGCCGTCCGCGAGGATGATCACCCGGCTGGCGAGGCGTTCGATGTCGAGCAGATAGTGGCTCGTGAGCAGGACCGACACGCCGGTGTCGCGCAGTGCGGCGACGGTGCCGCGCAGCCGGTCGGCCTCCACCGGGTCCAGGCCCACGGTCGGTTCGTCGAGCAGCAGCACGCGCGGCTCGGCGATCATGCCGATGGCGATGTGGAGCCGCTGGCGCATGCCCTTGGAGTACGTCTCCACCGCGCGGTCGGCCGCGGCGACCAGGCCGACCTCCTCCAGCGCGGCGTCCAGCTTGGCCTTCAGGCCGGATCGGCCCACGCCGGCGAGCATGGCGAAGAACCGCAGGTTGTCACGGCCGTTCAGCTTGGCGTAGAGGCCACGATCGCCGCCCAGCACGACGCCCGTCATCCGGCGTACTGCGCGCAGATCGCGTGTGACGTCGTGCCCGAAGATCCGGGCGGCGCCCGTGGTGGGCAGCAACAGGGTGGCGAGGATCTTGGTCAGGGTGGTCTTGCCCGCACCGTTGCTGCCCAGCAGGCCCACGATCTCGCCGACCCCTACCTGGAAGCTGACGTCCCGCAGGGCCACGATCTCGCGTCCGCGGTCGGTGAAGGTGCGGCCGAGCTGTTCCACGACGATCGCCGGCTCGCTCAACGTCCTGCCTCCGCCCGGTGCATGTCCGCCGCCCCGTGGGCGAGGGCCGCCCGCGCGGCGGCGAGTCTGACCAGGGGGACGCGGGGCGGCGAGCACGAGATGTGGTCGAAGCCCGCCTCGGCGAAAAACCGCACGGCCGCCGCATCGGCCGCCTGTTCGCCGCAGACGCCGAGCGTGATATCCGGACGTACGGCTCGTGCCTCATCGGCGACCTGGCGCGCCAGGGTCCCGACCGCCTCGACGTCCAGCAGGGCGAAGGGGGATGCGGCGAGGAGGCCCATGTCCTGGTAGGCGGGCAGCAGATGCTGTTCGGCGTCGTCGCGGGACAGGCCCCAGACGAGTGCGGTGAGGTCGTTGGTGCCCAGGGACAGGGAGTCCGCACGGCGCGCGATCGACCGGGTCAGCAGCGCGGCCCGCGGGGTCTCGATCATGGCGCCCAACGAGATGCCTGCCTCGGCCGGGGAGGTTCCCAGGTGGGCGCAGACGTCATCCAGCATGCCTCGGACGAAGTCCAGTTCCGCCGACGCGCTCACCATGGGAACCAGGAGTTCGGGTCGCGGGTTGCGGCCGGCGCGACGCAGCGCGAGGGTCGCTTGCGCCAGCGCCTTGATCTGTACGGCCGTCAGCATCGGGAGCAGGACGCCCATCCGCACGCCGCGGACGCCGAGCATGGGGTTGCGCTCGTGCAGGCGACGGGTGATGTCGAGCCGGTCCCGGTCGGCCGGCGCGGACGTGGCCGCCGTGGTCAGAGAGAGTTCTGTCAGGTCAGGGAGAAATTCATGACGCGGCGGGTCGAGCAGACGGATCGTGACGGGCAGTCCGTCCATCGCCGCGAGGACATCCGTGATCTCCGCCCGCAGGAGCATGTGCAGTGTGGCGAGGTCCTCCGTCATGTCGGGGCCGGGCCGGGCCATCAGGACTCGTTGGAGCACCTGGTGGCGCTCGCCGAGGAACATGTGCTCGAGCCGGCAGAGTCCCACCCCGCTCGCGCCCAGCGCTCGCCCGGCGGCGGCGTCGGCGCCGGTGTCGGCGTTCACCCGCACCGCGATGCCGGGCAGCGCGGACAGCGCGTCGCCCAGCCAGCCGGGCAGCTCCAAGGCCGCCCGCCGTTCGGCGGAGGACCGCTTCCGCCCGCCGAGGTGGAGCACTCCGGCATGGCCGTCCACGGTGACCAGATCACCGGCGCGGACGCTGTCGCCGCGCGTGGTGCGCAGAACCTTGGCCTCGGCGTCCAGGACGCCGTCGACGAGGGCGGCGACGGCCGGCAGCCCGAGTCCGCGCGCCACGACCGCGGCGTGCGACGTCTGTCCGCCCCGCTCGGTGACCACGGCCGTCGAGGCCAGCAGGCCCGGGAGGTCGGGCGGCCTCGACTCGGTGAGGACGAGCACGGGCTGTTCTCCATCGGCCCGCGCGGCGACTGCCTCGGCCGCGCTGAAGACGACGGTGCCGGAGGCAATGCCGGGAGACACACCGAGGCCGCGCGCCGCCGCGGGCAGTTCGAGGGATGGCACGGCCGCGGAACGCGCCTGATCGACGTCCCGGGGCTCGACCAGCGACACGGCCTGCGCCCGGGTCAGCCGACCCCGTTCGTATCGGGTGGCCACGGCGTGCAGGAGTGCGGCGCCGTGCAAGGAGGCTCGGGTGATTCTGACGATGATGGGCCTGCCGTGTTCGACGACGAACTCCACCCTTGCCGGCCAGTCGAGTTCGGTCTCGGCGGCCTGCACCGCTTCCCGTAACGAGCGGCCCCAGGGCCGCGTCTCGAGGAGTTCGTCGAGATCCACGCCGCCCGCCGTCAGCAGCTGGGCTCCGGATCCCCCGGCGAGAAAGGAGCCGGTCACGCCGGACCGGCCGGTCGACGGATCGCAGGAGTGTGCGAGGCCGCTGCCCGAGTCGGGGCCGCACCACAGCGGCTGCCGTCCGAGTCCGACGTGGGCCGCGTTCGGCTCCGCTCCGGTCAATGCCCGTACCGTGACGATGACTTGCTCGACAGGATCGTCCGGCAACGCGGCGTCAGGATCGGCGAGGGCCAGGGCGGCGGCCAGGGCGGCCCTGCGTTCGGCGGCGAAGCCGTCACCGGCGAGCCCTGCCAGCCACTGTTGGCTGGCAGGGCTCATACCGAGAAACGACAGGCAGCTTCCCTTCAGGCAGGGAAGCCATGCTGTCAGGAAGAGGGGGCGATCCGCACTCCCGAGGCGATGGTCGGGATCGAGCTCGGCGATCGCCTCATGGAGCGTGGCGTCAGCGGCATCGACCGGCAGCCGGAGCACTGAATCAGCAAAAAGACCGACCGGCAGATGATCCATGACCACGTACTGAATCCCCATCCCCCAGGGCAAGGTCCGGCACCGATTCCGGTGGTGAACCTCTGGTGACAACGGCCCCCTGCCGAGCCGGGGGCGGGTCGACGAGTGGACGCTACCGCTTCACGAACTCCGGGCGGACACCGAGCAGGTACACCCGGTCGTCCAAATCGGCGGCATCCTCCGGGATGATCGGAGAGAATTCCAGCTCAGCCAGGTCGGCGAGCTCCTCTGCGTTCGAGCTTGATATGTCCATCATTTGACGCTAACAGCGAGCCACTCCTGCCACAAGGTCAATTCTGCGTCGTCGCAAGGAAGTTGACGAAATATCGCCTCCCACGGGGCACACACACCAGCCACATATCGCTGCGTACCCAGGAACACACCAAGGGTGTGACCCACCGACATTTTCCGGCCATTCCATGGAGGGATCCACAAGCCCTCCGGGCTATGCTCACGTGGGTGCGGATTACCAAGTACGCCCACTCCTGTGTCCGGTTGGAGCACGACAGTGGCGGCACCCTGGTCATCGATCCCGGCGTCTGGAGCGAGCCCGAGGCACTCGCCGGCGCGGACGCGGTCCTGGTGACCCACGAACACGACGATCATGTTGACCTGTTGCGGCTGAAGGGGCTGGGTGCGCCCGTCTACGCCCCCATGTCAGCGCGGATCCCGGGCCTGGACTTCACCGGAGTCGTCGCCGGTGAGGAATTCACTGCGGCGGGCTTCCGGGTGACCGCCCAGGGCGGGCGGCATGCGCGCATCTACGGCGATCTGCCGGACTGCGCCAACCTGGGCTACCTCGTGGAGGACCACCTTTACCACCCCGGGGACTCCCTCCACCCTCCCGACCGGCCGGTGGAGACCCTGCTGGTCCCCCTGCAAGGGTCATGGATGAAGACGGACGAGGCCATCGACTTCGTCCGCGCCGTCGACCCGGCACGGGCCTACGGCATCCACGACGGGCAGGTCAACGAGCGGGGTCTGGGCAGCCTGAACGGCTGGCTCGCCAACGAGTGCGGCGGCCGCTACCGCTGGCTCGCGCCGGGGTCGTCCGCCTGATGACCGAGCCGTCCGCCCCCGCCGTCTATACCGTCGCCGGTCCGCGAGGACCGGGACGCCTGAGCACCATGGCCCGACCTCGGGGCCACGGG
Source organism: Streptomyces coffeae (assembly GCF_016741875.1). Taxonomy (GTDB): domain Bacteria; phylum Actinomycetota; class Actinomycetes; order Streptomycetales; family Streptomycetaceae; genus Streptomyces; species Streptomyces coffeae. The sequence continues at coordinate 52,385 of NZ_JAERRF010000024.1, forward strand.
CGTCTGGCCGGCGACATGGCGGCCCTGCGCGGCGCCGGCGCCGACGTTGTCGTCTGCGCCCTCCCCGACGCCGAACGCACCGAACTGGGGCTCGCCGACGAGCCCCGCCTCGCCGAGGCCGCCGGGCTGCGGTTCATCGCCCTGCCCATCCCCGACTTCACGGTCCCATCGATCCCCGTCGTGCTGCCGGTACTGCGGGAGCTCACCGAGGAGCTGCGGGCGGGCGCCCATGTCGTTGCGCACTGCCGCTGTGCCATCGGACGGTCCTCCCTGATCGCGGTCTGCCTGATGATCCTGGAAGGCATGGCACCGGAGACTGCTTGGACGGCCATGGAACGGGCTCGGGGGACGAGGGTGCCGGACACCGAGGAACAGCGCGCATGGACACTGGAGTTCTACCGCCTCGTCTCCCCGGGCGGGCAGCACCCCGGCCAGGACCGCGTGGCCGCACCGCTGGACCAACTGTCCCCGGCAGACCCTCAGCCTCCGGATCGTTGATCGTCGGCCTCGGGGCCGCCGACGGCCGACGCGTACGGTGAGGGGATCGTCGGCCGCCGCCGAGCGGCCGACCAGGGAAGGGGCGCCGCGCATCTCGAATATGCCGTCAGGAGCGGGGCGAAGCTCGCGCCGGGCAGGTCCTGGACGGCGGCGTAGCGGGTGGGCGCAGGCCTGGCGATCCTGGGCGATGAGCCGGGTGCTCAGGTGGAGGAAGACGCCGAATCGGAAGCCGATGTCGTGCCCTGGAGGTTGGTGGCGGCCCAGCCGGAATGTGCGGCCAGGGCGCGCCGAGTTCACTGCCCGCTTCCGCCGTGAGGCAGCCGGTCGGGCGCCGTGCGCAGATGCGAACGCACCCCTTGCAGGCCGAACAGGATGAGAAGCTCGACCGCGCCGCCATCAGCGCTGCCCAGCCAGTGGGACAGGGACGTGTCGAACTCGGCTGCCTCACCGGGCGGCAGTGTCAGGTCGCGGTCGCCGATCACGAGTCGCAGGCGTCGTTGCAGGTCCGGACAGCCGCAGTGCCCTCAGACACGAACCTGCTCGGCCTGCTCAACCACCTGACTTTCGCCGAGCGCTCGCTGTTCCTCGAGGACAACATCACCGACTGGCAGATGGACCCCGGCTTCGCCGAAGGGGTGATGATGTCGCCGATGCTCTCCGGGTCGGGCCCGGCGTCCATGACGGTGTGCCGGCACGGGTGCAGCCGGCGGAAGGCGAAAGACCACAGCCGGAGCGCCTAGAGGTCCCGATAGAGGCGTTGGACTGTGTTCGGCGGGTCCTGGCGGTCGGCTGCGAACAAGAGCGGACAGGAGCGGACAGTCTCAGGCACCTGACTGGCCTGGAAAGTGGACACCGGCTCGCACGACGGTGTGCGCCATGAACCTCAAACGCGCACGTCCGGCCCTGGCGCCGCCCGCCCGTCGGCCGGGAGTTGTGCTCGCGGCGCTCGCCGCGGGCCAGTTCATCATCATGGCCGCCACCTCGATCGTGAACGTGGCGCTGCCGCACATCCGTGCCGGGGTGGGTCTGTCGGACAGCGGAACCACCTGGGTGGTCAACGCCTACAGCCTGGCGTTCGGGGCGCTGCTTCTGGCGGGAGGGCGGGCGGCGGACCTCCTTGGCCGCCGTCGGGTGCTGATCGCTGGTCTCGCGCTGTTCGCGGGTTCCTCGCTGGCGGCAGGACTGGCCGTCTCCTCAGGTGTGTTGCTCGCCGCCCGAGCCGTCCAGGGTATCGGCGCCGCCGCCATCGCCCCGGCCTCACTTGCCCTGGCCATGGATCTGTTCCCGTCCGGCCCCGGGCGGGGCAAGGCACTGGGGGTGTGGGGCGCGGTCTCCGGCGCGGGAGGAGCAAGCGGAGTCCTGCTGGGAGGTGTCCTCACACAGGCGTGGGGCTGGCCCTGGATCTTCCACTCCGTCGCCCTCGGGACCGTACTGGTGCTGGCCGCCGTGGCGGCCCTCGTCCCGCGGGCGGCCGGCCGGAAGTCCGGGCGGTTCGATCTGCTGGGCACTGCCACTGTCAGCCTCGCTCTGACCTGCCTGGTCTGGGGCCTGACCACCGCACGCGGCACCGGCTGGACGGACGCCCGGGTGCTGGGCGCGCTTGTCGGCGCTGCCGTGCTGCTCGTGGCCTTCGTCGTGATCGAGCGTCGTCGGCCGAACGCGCTGGTACCGCCGCGGCTGTTCACCACCGGCCGGGTCACGGCGGGCAACCTGCTGATGGCGCTGATGGGATCCGTATGGATCGCCCTGTTCTTCTTCCTGTCGCTCTACCAGCAGCAGGTCCTGGGAATGGATCCCCTGGCCACGGGGGCGGGCCAACTCCCCTTCGCCATAGCCAATATGCTCGGCGCCACGCTGGCACCGCGGATCTCCCGGCGGATCGGCGCCAGGGCGACCGTGACCGCGGCCCTGCTCACCGAGGCCGGTGGAATGCTGTGGCTGTCCCAGATCAGCGCCCACGGCACCTATCTCACCGACGTCCTCGGCCCCAGCAGCCTGATCGGCCTGGGCCTGAGCATCGCCTTCGTCCAGATGACCGCCCTGTCCATCGAGGGCGTCCCTGCGCAGGACGCCGGGCTGGCCGGCGGGCTGGTCAACACCACCCGCCAGGTCGGCGGCGTGATCGGCCTCGCCGCTCTGACCACCCTGGCCGGCTCCGTCACCGCCGCCAGTCACCAGTCCCAACTCGAGGCCGTCACCGCCGGCTACCGCACCGCCTTCGGCGCCTCCGCCGCGATCCTCGCCGCCACCGCAATCCTCGCGCTGCTCCTCACCCGCTCCGCCGGACGCCGACGGATCGCGACCGCCACCGCCACCCCCGCCTCCCAGCTGCAAACCTCCGACATCTGAATCCCCCGACCCAATAGCTCAGCCGTACCACCGGCACCTGTCCAACAGAAGAGGGAGCACCACCCTGACCACCATCGACGAAACCGCCCCCGTCATCGTCCGCCTGAGCACCGAGATCGACGCCCCGATCACGACGGTGTGGGAACTGCACACCGACATCGCGGCCTGGCCCACCTGGAACACGGACATCGAGCAGGCCGGGCTCGACGGCCCGCTGATGCCCGGCACCTCCTTCCGCTGGCGAACCCACGGCATGGATATCACCTCCACCGTGCTCGAACTGGTCCCCGGCGAGCGGATCGTGTGGGGCGGTGACGTCGACGGCATCACCGGCATCCACGTGTGGACGTTCGAGCAGAGCGACGGCCGCGTCGTCGTCCGCACCGAGGAGCCCTGGAGCGGCCCGCCGGTCGAGGCCGCGGCCGACGACCTCGGAAAGGCCCTCCACGACTCCCTGAAGAACTGGCTCTGCCACCTCAAGGCCCGTGCCGAACAGCTTGTCTGACACCACATCACATCGACTCAAGAGAAGAAGTTCCCACCATGACCGCTGAGAAGAAGCCGTACCTGACCGGCCACTACACCCCCGTCGCCGACGAGATCACCGCCACCGAACTCACCGTCGAGGGCACTCTGCCCCCCGAACTGACCGGCCGACTGCTCCGCAACGGCCACAACCCCAAGCCGGGCGTCACCCCGACGCACTGGTTCAAGGGCAGCGGCATGGTCCACGGCATCCGTCTCCGCGAGGGCCGCGCCGAGTGGTACCGCAACCGCTGGGTGCACACCCCCGCCCTCGACGGCGCCCCCTACATGACCGAGCACGGGCCCGACCTGACCGCCAGCACCGCCGGCACCCACATCATCGAACACGCCGGACGGCTGCTCGCGCTGTGCGAGGCGAACTTTCCCTTCGAGCTCACCCCGGAGCTGGACACGGTCGGCGCGTATGACTTCAACGGCAAGCTGCGCACCGCCATGACCGCGCACCCCAAGGAGGACCCGGTGACGGGCGAACTCCACTTCTTCGGGTCCTCGCCGTTCCCGCCCTTCCTGATGTACCACGTCGCCGACGCCAAGGGCGAGATCATCCACAGCGCCGAGATCCCGGGGGCGACCGCCTCCCTCAAGCACGACTTCGCCATCACCCGCCACCACGTGGTCTTTATCGAGGGCAACGTCACCTTCGATCCCAACGAGCACTCCGGCATCCCCTATGGCTGGAGCGACCAGCAGCCCGCCCGTATCGGTGTCATGCCGCGAGGAGCCGACGGCGCCCGGCACATCCGCTGGTTCTCCATCGAACCGGGCAACATGCTCCACGTCTCCAACGCCTACGAGGACGGCCAGGGCCGCATCGTCCTGGAAGGCCCCACCGTCGACCGCGAAGGCTTCCTCCTCTCCTGGAACTGGTGGATCGGCGCCCCCGGGCGCGGTACCGAGCCCAACGCCCGTTCCTACACCCGCCGCTGGGTCATCGACATGGCCGCCAGTACCGTCGACGAGCAGATCATCGACGATCTCGCGGTGGAGTTCCCGACCCTCAACGAGGACTACCTGGGCACCGAGAACCGCTACCAGTACGCCATCTCCTTCCCCGACGAGAAGGGCTCCGGCGGCTACGGCATCGTCAAGTACGACCGCACCACCGGCGCCCGCCGCATCCACCAGGCCGGCGACGCACGGCTGCCCAGCGAAGCCGTGTTCGTCCCGGCCGCCGGAGCCACCCGCGAGGACGACGGCTACCTGCTCACCGTCGTCTCCGACCTCAAGCAGGACGCCTCGCAACTGCTGGTCCTCGACGCCTCCGGCCTCGACCAGGTCGCCACCGTCCACCTGCCCCGACGGGTGACCGCCGGGATCCACGGCTCCTGGATCCCCGACACTGCCCTGGACGGCATCGCGGGCTGACCACCATCCCGCCAGTGAACAGCGGGCGGCGCGGTGCGCGCCGCCCGCGCCGCCCACCGGTCGGGGCGCTCCATAAGGGCGCGCCGGCCGATCGACGCGCCCAGGCGCGTGAGCCTGGCTGGAGGCCCCGGCAACGGAGCACGGCAGGGAAGAAGGCGGCGGCCAAGAAGAGTGCGAGGCACAAGCCGGCGTCGTGAGCTGCATCGCCCCTCCCCCTGATCCCGGGCCTTGCCCTGACGGGGCATGGTCCAACGGGCTCACCCGCGGTGCCGTGCCTCAGCTCGCTCGGCGATTCCTCAGGAAGCCGGTCCCGTCTCCGGTGGCCATGTGGTCCATCCACTGCTGGATGAGGTCCGCGACGAAATCGCTGTTGCGATCCATCATGAGCATATGGCTGTTACCGGGGTGGCCCATAGCGGGAAGGTCGAAGTAGTCGGCCCGCGTGCCGGCACTCGTGACCCTCTCGAGGTACTCCGGCCAGCTCGGAGACAACTTCGCGTACAACGGCGACTGTTGGATGAAATCGCCTGCGACGATCAGTCGGGGCGTCGCTCCGACTTCCTCGGCCCCCAGCGGGACGGGCAGCCCGTTCGGTTCGAGAAGAACCAGTGCGGCCACGAGTTCCGGGTCACGTGCCACAGCGCGGGCAGCTATCCCGCCCCCGTGGCTGTGAGCAATGACGGCGCAGCGACCGGTTTTCGCGATGAGCGCTTCCAGAGCCTCGACGGCCGGATCTGTCGTCGTCGTCCAGCGAGGCACGATCTGGCAGCACGCTTGGTCGAAGTGACCGAGGGGGAACAAGCAGCCGGGGTATGGCTGCAACGCGTCGTAGCCTCCGGAAGGGCCGACGCGGAATACGTCCCATGCCTCCTCAGCTGAACGAAGGAGCGGGCGCTGCTCATATGCCATACCGGGCAGCGGCCACCACCCTGCCCGTCCCCGCTCGGAGGTGTCGATCACGTAGACGGGATGACCGTCGCGGAGGAAATGTGCTGCCCAGCCGTCACGGCCGTCGGGGGTGCTCTCCCAGCAGGAACCCGTCATCCCGCCGCCGTGCACCAGAATCACCGGAAGATGGCGCTCCTCGGCAGGAATGTAGTACTGGACATAGGCGTGTTCGACGCAGTAGGTCCCGTTCGGATCGACGATGTACTCGGGAAGGTTCTCCGACAGGGCAACGACGTAAGTCGGCTGCCCGCTGACCCGAACTTGCCGCCCGCCCACCGTGAAGCTGCCCATGGCCGCCAGTGACAAGGGTCCGGCTGAGGCCGCGCATCCCATCACCCTCGACCTCCTTGTCGAACCATGATCAGCGACCGCGCAGCACACATCACATACTGACCACCGACGCACGCTCCTACCACCTACGATCGCACTGTCATGCGTCCGGCACATCATGAGGCCACCCTCGGCGCGCAGCTGTAGGAGACCGTCGATGGCGGCGTACGCCTTCACGGCAACGCTGCGGGTCTCTCAACAGTGCCGATCTACACGGAAAGACCTGGTTGCCGAAGGCAGGAGTTGAGTCCGCGAACGCGGCCACGTACGACGCCACGCACTGCCACGGTGTGATCACTGGCGTGACGACGTGGCCGTCACCGGCCACCGGCGGGTCGAGGAGCAGCACCTGAAGCAGACGCTCGGAACGCGCCCTGGTGAGCTGCTCAGCCGGTATCGGTGGCCAGCCCTCGAGATCCCGGCCCACCTCGAACAACACGTTCAGCATGTCCCCGGCGGGAGGCCGCAGTGGGGTCACGGGCAGCACGGCAAGGATCGCGTCGTGCCTCGGCGGGCCACTGTCACGGAGGGGACCGTCCGCAGCTGACCTGGTCCGACCGCGCACTCCTCGCGGCCCTGCTACACCGCCTCCCCGAGCGCGGCTCCGCCTGATCATCTCTCCGCCTGTCGGCCCGAGCAGGCAGGTCCGAACCCCCCGATCCTCCGCCTACCCGGCGCGGTAGCGACTGAGGAACATGGCGATCGCCTCCTCGACGACCACGTCGGTCGCCGGGATGGCCGGCCGGTCGGCGGGGATCGCCATGACGTGGGGCCACAGGACGAACTCCTGGATGAGTCCGAGGAACTGGTGAGCAGCCAGTTCGGGGTGGGGGCACGCGATCGATCCGGCCTCGTCCATTCCCCGCAGGCAGGCAGTGAATGCCCTGATCAGCGGCTCCTTTCCGATCCGGTAGAACTCCTCGGCGATCCATGGGGCGCGGCGGGACTCGGCGATCACCATCCGGGTGAAGGAGACCTGGCCGGTGGTGTCGATGAACTCGAGCAGGGCCTGGGTGAACTGGCGCAGGAACACGGCCGGATCGCCACCGTTGTCGGGGGCCGCCAGGCGCGACGGCAGGGCGCCGGGGTCGAGATTGCCCCAGTGGTACTCCATGACGGCACGGAAGACAGCGTCCTTGCTGCCGAAGCGGTTGTAGACCGTCTGCCGGGCGACCCCGGCCCGGGTGGCGATGCGTTCGAGGTTGACCCCGTCGTACCCGTCCTCCAGGAAGAGCTCCTTCGCGGCCGAAAGGATCTTCGCACGGCTACGCGCGCGCACCGCGCTGTTCACGGAGACCGGCCGCGAAGAAGTGGGACTGGCCACTGTCGAACACCTCCATATGGACTGTACAGACCAGTCCAGGTTATGCCTCCGACCTCTTGTGGGTCCACTTTTTAGATTGTACTGTCCAATCTAATTTTTCGGGGAAGGCCCTCCTTCCGCACCCCGAGGGAGATCAGATGCACCCTCCGCAGAACCCCGACGTCCCCTCCATCGCCGCCCGGCTCGACCGGCTCCCCGTGACCTCGCTGCACCGGCGCTTCACCCGCCTCATAGCACTGGGGAACTTCTTCGAGATCTACGAGCTCTTCCTGTCCGGAGTCCTCGCCACCACGCTCAAGACCACCTTCGCGCTCAGCGGGCTCGGCCTGTCGCTCGTCCTCGCCTCCGCCTTCGTCGGCGCCTTCATCGGAGCCGTGCTCATCGGCCGGTGCGCGGACCGCATCGGACGGCGCACCGCCTACATGATCACGCTCAGTCTGTACTCGGCGGCGACTCTCGCCTGCGCCTTCGCCCCGAGCCTGTGGACCCTGGTCGCCTTCCGCTTCGTCGCCGGGATCGGCCTTGGCGGCGAACTGCCGGTGACGGACTCCTTCCTGGGCGACCTCCTGCCACCGGCCCGGCGCGGCCGGTACACCGCACGGGCCTTCACCGCCGCATACCTCGCCGTACCCGTCGTCGGCCTCCTCGGCACCGTGCTCGTCGACGGCGCGCCACTCGGCATCGCGGGATGGCGGTGGATGTTCGCCATCGGCGCCCTGGGCGCCCTCCTCACCTTCCTGCTGCGCCGGGGGCTGCCTGAGTCACCGCGGTGGCTGGAGTCGGTCGGGCGCACGACTGAGGCCGACGAGATCACCACGCTCTTCGAGAAGGCCGCCGAGGCGGAGGGCTGGACGCGTCCGGCCGGGACGGAAGGCGCCGCCGCGGACCATGCGCTCCCGAACCAGACTCCCCGCCCCCTGCCCGTCACAAGCCTCTTCCGCCCGCCCCTGGCGCGACGCACCGCCCTCATGGCCGTGCTGTGGATCCTCGCGCCCATCGGCTACTACGGGTTCAGCAGCCTCGCCACGCTCGTCCTCGCCTCGAAAGGGCTCGACGTCAGTAGCTCACTGACCTACCTGACCTTCTCGTTCATCGGCTACCCCCTCGGCTCGTACCTCTCGATGCTCGTCATGGAAAAGGCCGAGCGGAAGTGGATCCTGTGCGCCTCGCTGGCGGGGATGGCGCTGTCGGGGCTCGCCTACGGCAACGCGACGACAAAGGTGGCGATCATCACGGCGGGTTTCTGCTTCACCATGGTGGCCAACGTCATGTCCAACGCCGGACACATCTACCTGCTGGAGCAGTTTCCGACCAGCGTGCGCACCACCGGGACCGGCTGGGTGTACTCGCTGAGCCGGCTGTCCACCGCGGCGGCCCCCTTCTATCTGATCCCGCTCCTGGACTCCTTCGGAGCGGGAGCCGTCTTCGCCCTGGTGGCCGCCGCGATGCTGCTGGCTTCCGTAGCCGTCGCGTTCGGCGTCCGCACGACAGGTCTGTCCGTGGAGACCATCGCGGGCCCCGCCCCGTCGACCGCCCCGTCACCGGCCCCGGCGCAGCCCGCCACCCCCGCCACACTCAGCGCCCACGAAACGCACTGAGCCTCAGGGCCCCTCACCCGCACACAAGGAAGGGATACCAACATGTCCGAAGTCCACTGGAACCGCCTGACCGCCCCGGTCCTGCGGGACCTGGCCGCCCAGGACGCACCGGTTCTGCTGCCTGTCGGCGCCACCGAGCAGCACGGACCTCATCTGCCCACCGGCGTTGACGACTTCCTCAGCGCCGAGGCGTGCCGCCGGGCGGCCGCCATCATGACGGCCCGGGGGTGCCCGGTGGTCGTCGCACCCTCCCTGTGGTGCGGGCTGTCCGACCACCACATGGAGTTCGGCGGCACGTTCACCCTGACGCTGCCGACCTACCACATGCTCCTTCGCGACCTGTGCCGTTCCATCCTCATCGCCGGATTCACCAAGGTCCTCATCGTCAACGGCCACGGCGGCAACGTCACAGCCCTCAACGCCCTCAGCAATGAGCTCTCCCGAGAACTGTCCGCCTCCATCGCCGTCACCAGCTACTTCACGGCCGGCCAGCAGCGCACGACGGAGGTCCTGGAGAAACAGGACACGCTGATGCACGCCTGTGAGGGCGAAACCTCCATGCTGATGGCCATCGCCCCGGAACTGGTCGATCTCGACCGGCTGGAGGAGGCCACCGGCCCCGACATCGCCCTCCAGTCGGCCCCGGACCACTTCGTCCACCTGCCACGCTCCTTCGCGAGCGTCACGGCGACGGGCGTCGCGGGCGACGCCCGGCCCGCCTCACCGGAGAAGGGCGAAGCCATTCTCGATGCCGGCGCTGCAGCCATCGCACAATGGCTGATGGCTTGGGACTGAGGGGGCCTCGCGATCTGCCGCGACTTCGGCACCGCCACGACATGGTCGACGTCGAGCTGTTCGAGCAGTTGCCGGAAGGACCAGTCCTGTCCATAGGCCTCATCAGCGGTCACCCATGCGGCGGGCAGCCCCGCGGCGATGCAGCGGCGAGGCCCCTGGCCAGCTCGTCCTGGGACGCGAAGGCGCGCTTGTCGGGGTCGTACAGGCTGATGCCGAGGGCGGCCTGGACTGGCTCGGTCGTCAACTGCCATCCGCTCGGCAATGCCTGGCAGGAGTGACACCGCCGAGCAAAATGCCATCCTGTAGCGCGTGTTGTCTACGTACACTGACGGGCATGGCATGCCGCATCAGTGAGCTGGTCCTCGACGCCGCCGACCCCGACGGGCTCGCCGTGTTCTGGAGCGCGGTCCTCGGCTACGTCGAACTCGGCCGGGAGGACGACGGAAGCATCGAGATCGGGCCGCCCGACGCCGGCTTCGGCGGCCCGCAGCCCACCCTCATCCTCAGCCCCAGCAGCGACCCGCGGACCGGGAAGCTCCCACTGCACATCGACGTCAACGCCACCGACCGGGACCAGGACGCCGAGCTGGAGCGGCTGCTCGCTCTCGGCGCCAGGCCCGCCGACGTCGGCCAGACCGGCACCGAGAGCTGGCGCGTCCTGGCCGACCCGGAAGGCAACACCTTCTGCCTCCTGCGCCCCCGCCTCCAGCCCCTCTGACCACGCGCGTGCTGGCGTCACCGCCCTGCGCTCCGCCTCCGAGGCCCAGGTGTGGGCGTAGAGGAATTCTTCGGCGAGGCGGTTGCAGCGATCGATCTTCCCGCTGTGCCTGGGTGTTTACGGAGTGAAGCGCTGATGGCGGCTGCCGGCGAGTGCGGCGGTGAAAGCCGCCACATGGCTCCTCGCGACAACCGACGGTATGGATACTTGACTCACAACGGCCACGCTGGAGCGTGATCAAACAACCGATCCTCGGCGAGTCACAACGATGAGTTGTGCACGCCTAAGATGAATCAGTGGACACCGAGGCATTGCGATCGTTCGTCCGGGCGGCCGAGTTGGGACAGTTCCAGCATGCGGCCGATGAGCTGGGCGTGACACAGCAGGCAGTCTCCAAGCGGATCGCCACCCTGGAGCGCGAGCTGGAAGTCCGCCTGTTCACACGTACCGCCCGAGGAGTTGAGCTGACGCTCGATGGTCAGGCGTTGCTCCCCCACGCGCGGAGCATCGTCGCGGGTGTCGAGCGCGCCATCACCGCGGTCAGGCCGGGCTCCCGGGCCCTTCGGATCGACGTTCTCGGGCTGCGAAGCGCGCAGGCCGTTGTTCTGCACGACTATTGGCGGTCGCACCCCGAAACCAATCTCGACGTGGTGACCCTCAGAGTCAACGACCCTCGCGCAGCGGTCGCCGCCGTCGAAGCAGGCGATATCGACGCCTCGTTCCGTAGCGTCACCGACCCGGCCACACTGCCGCCCGACGTGCAAATGATTCACGCCTTCGACTCCCCGCTGGAACTTCTCGTCGGCCCGAGACATCCGCTCGCCTCCGCGCGAAGACTGACGCCGACGCAGCTGCGCAAGCACCGGATATGGGTGCCGGGTATCGCACCCCGAAGCGAATGGGCAGAGTTCTACGATCAGCTCGCCACTGACTTCGACCTACGCATCGATGCGGCAGGCCCGCACTTCGGAGACGAAGTACTCCTGGACACCCTCGCGGACTCCGCGGGCGTGGCCACCCTCGTCGGGGCACGCGACCGGTACATCTGGCCGACGAACTACGACCTACGCCGCATCCCTATCGTGAATCCGACCCTCGCATACCCACTCTCGCTCATCCTCCCCAGACTGAATCCACATCCAGAACTCCGTGGAATCATCACCCACCTTGGGACCCTGCCAAGGCTCCCTGAGACGGTCTGGCTCCCGTCCTGGGCAACGACGCCACAGCGCGGCGACAGCGACACCGCGAATGCGCGCAGGTCCCAACCCCGGCAAAGGTGACTCGACCAGCTGCTGACAGCAGCCTCCACCAGCGCCTTAGAAAGCCTTATCCAATTTCCGGTACTACAGAAGGATCGTGGCATGTCCAGCGACCGTCTCATGCGCATCCACAGCGCCGAGTTCCAGGCCATGGCCGAGAGGGTCCTGAGGGTCACCGAGCTCACCTCCCGCCTGAACATCCTGCCCTTTGAGGATGAAGCAGGCAAAGCGGAACTGTTCGAACAGATCCTCGGCAAGCCGCTGCCGACGAGAGTCACGATCTATCCGCCCTTCTTCACGGACCACGGCCTCCACCTCGACCTCGCCGAGCGCGTGTTCATCAACCAGAACTGCACGTTCCTTGACTACGCCGGCATCCGGCTCGGCGAGCGCGTGATGGTCGGCCCGAAGGTCACGTTCATCACCGGCGGCCACCCGGTCGATCCCGAGGAGCGGCGGCTGTACCTCACCGGCGCGCCCATCGACGTGGCGGAGAACGTATGGATCGGCGCCGGTGCCACGATCCTGCCCGGCGTCAGCATCGGCCGTGACGCCGTGGTCGCCGCCGGCGCGGTCGTGGCCAATGACGTTCCGCCGGCGAGCCTGGTGACCGGCACCAAGGCAACCGTGCACCGGCGGTGGTGACGACTCTCCGTAGCCACACCAAGCCCCGGGCTACGGGCGGAGTGACCACGTCGTACCACACCCCCGAGCGGTCCCGACGCCCATGGCTCACCGCCGCTCGGGCGCTGGATCTCATCACGCATTTCGCACATATGCGCGATTCCAGCGGTCCAGAGCCCCTCGTCGAACGCTGAATCGTCACCAGCCGTGGGCAGCGAGCCGCGCAGCGTGCGCAGGCACGCGGTGATGCCGCTCCCCCCTCGCGCCGGCCCGCATGTCAGCGCACGGTAAGGGGCGCATCAGCCCGCCGGTGAAGCATGGCTCGTGTCCGCAGCCCAGGATCACGAGTATGGGGAGGCAGCGGAAATGAGTGACGGGGTGAACACAGCACTTCCCGTGGATGAGTCCGTGCCCGATGCCCTCCGCTGGGAGAGTGGCACGGCATCGTCCCCGGTGCAGCGCCCTTCGGCCCAGCCATGGCGGAACGTGGACCACCCCGGGCAGAGGGCTCCCCGGGCCATGCTGGCCGTGCCCTCGCGGGAGCCATTTGTGCGCACCTGCCGCGCCTTCGCGACGAAGGTGCTCTGCCGCTGGGGCGTTTCCGGAGCAGCGCGGGACTCCGCCGTACTGGTCATCGACGAGCTCGCGGTCAATGCCGTCCAGCACGGCCACGCCGACACCACGGTCGTCCTGAGCCGGGTCGGGGACATCCTCTTGATCTCGGTCACCGACTCAGGGACCGCGGTGCCCCATTCCTGGGACGGCACGGACAGCGATGAGCACGGGCGCGGTATGGCGATCATCGAATGCCTCACGGAGTGGACCGAGGTGCACCACACCACGGCAGGGCGTCGTGTGCGCGCGGGACTGCGTCTCTAGCGGGACCTGGCGCGACCCGGCCGAGCCGGTCGAGCCGGTCGACCGGGCAGGACTCCGCGTCGTCAGCCACACGTCAGTGCCGCGTCAGCGCTTCCTCAGGCCGGTCCTGACGATAGGGGTATCAGATCTTGCTCGCCCATGCACCGGTCACTGGTGGATGGGCGGGCTGCTGGCTCCGAAGGAGAGGGCGACGATGGCGATTGATCCGGTCAAACTCAATTTGCGGCGTTGGATAAGCGACAACGCCGAGAGCTTTCAGCCCCCCGTTGGCAACAGGGAGTTGTGGAAGGACGGCTCCCAGTTCATTTTCATGGTGTCCCGGGGGCCCAACTCGCGCAACGACTTCCATATCAGCCCGAGCGATGAGATTTTCTATCAGCTCACCGGTGACATCCAGGTCGACTATCAGGACGAGAACGGACACTTCGAGAGCGTGACCGTCCACGAAGGCGATGTCTTTCTGATGCCTGCGATGGTGCCGCACTGCCCGCTGCGTCCCGCCGGGACCTGGGGAGCGGTCATCCAGCGGGTGCGCACCGAGCAGGAACCCGATTGCATCCTCTGGTACTGCAAAGGCTGCGGTGACCGGCTCAATGAGACATGGTTCGGTCTTGAGGACATCGAGATCCAGGTCAAGGCCGCAATCGAGCGGTTCAACGGCAGCGAGGAACTGCGGACCTGCGCGAGCTGCGGCAGGGTACACGATGTTGCCGGGCCGTTCGTGATGCCGCAGAGTGCCGCAGCAAGCGGCCCTCGACCGGACGGAGAACGCGGCCATGACGCGTAGTCAGGGAAGCCAGGGTGTCGTCGCCGACCAAGCGGTGCCACGTGGCAGGTATCCGCACCTCCGCCGAGTCGGCGACTTCGTCTTCGTCTCGGGCATCAGTTCACGACGTGCGGACAACACTCATATCGGCGCGGAGGCCGATGAGTTCGGCACCGTGAAGCTGGACATTCGCGCACAGACTCGCGCAGTGATCGAGAACATCGAACGGATACTGGCCGCCGAGGGCTCGGGTCTCACCGACATCGTCGATGTCACCAGCTTCCTGGTCAACATGAACGACTTCGCCGGATACAACGAGACCTACGCGGAGTTCTTCGACTTCGACGGTCCCACTCGTACCACCGTGGCCGTCCATCAACTCCCGCACCCGCACCTCCTGATCGAGATGAAGGTCATCGCCTTCAGCCCGGCCGAGGGCTCGCGGTAGCACATCCGGTTCATCAACGAAGAACGAAGGAGGAGCGACCCCATGGGTGCGCGCACTGCACAGGAGTATCTCGAGGGCCTCAACGACGGCAGAGAGGTCTGGATCGGTGGGGAATCGGTCAAAGACGTCACCTCCCACCCCGCCCTGCGCCGCGGAGCGAGCTCGATCGGCGCCTGGCTCAACCGGCAGCACGAAGCGGAGCTGCGTGACGTTCTCACCTTCGCCTCACCCGAGTCCGGTGATCGCGTCGGAACGTCCTTTCTGCGCCCCGTGACCCAGGAAGACCTGGGCAGGCGTTCCGCCGCCTTCCTGGAAGCCGCACGGTGGAGTGGCGGAATGCTGGGGCGCACCCCCGACTATCTCAACTCATCGTTCATGGCGCTGGCTTCCGCCTCGGAGTTCTTCACCGCGGTCAACCCCGAGTTCGGCCGGAACATCCAGGCGTACTTCCGCCACCTGCGGGAGAACGATGTCGTGCTCACCCACACCCTGGTCAATCCGTCGGTCAACCGACGGCTCACCGATCAGGGAATCCCCAGCGCGCAGGTCGCCTTGCACATCGTCCGGCACACCGACCGTGGCATCGTGGTACGCGGGGCGCGGCTCCTTGCCACGCTCGGGCCGCTGGCCGACGAGCTTGTGGTGTTCCCCTCCACCTCGCTCAAGGACGACCCGTCGTCGACCCGTTATGCATTCGCCTTCGCCGTGCCCTGTGCCACCAGCGGCCTGCGCTTTCTGTGCCGGGACAGCTACGACACGGGTCGGTCGGTCTTCGACGCCCCACTCTCCGCCCGGTTCGAGGAGATGGACGCCGTCGTCGTGTTCGACGATGTCGAGGTCCCCTGGGAGCGGATCTTCCTGCTGGAGGACCCGTCCTCGTGCAACACGGTGCATTCCGCCACGAATTCACTGATCCACATGATGCATCAGGTCGTCTGCAAGAACATCGCGAAAGCCGAGTTCATGGTGGGGCTGCTGTGCGCGATGACGTGGGCCAACCAGCGTGACCGCGCCCCGCAGACACAGGCACAGATCGCCGAGGCGATATGTGTGGTGGAACTGATGAAGGCATGTCTGACCGCGAGTGAGGCAAACGCCAAGGCCGACCAGTGGGGCACGATGACGCCCGACCGGATGCCGCTGGACGCCGCCCGCAACGTCTTCCCGCAGCAGTACCAGCGGTTGGTCGAACTGGTCCAACTCCTCGGCTCCAGTTCGCTGATGGCCACCCCCGGCCAGGCCGACCTGACCTCGGCGATCGCCGGTGACATCGACACCTACTTCGCATTGGACAATCTCGAAGCCCCGCAGCGCATCGGGCTGTTCCGGCTCGCCCAGGACGTCGCCGTATCGGGCTTCGGCGCACGACAGGCTCTCTACGAGCGCTTCTTCTTCGGCGCACCGGAACGGGTGGCCGGCATGCTGTTTCAGGCGTACGACAAGGAACCCCTCACCAAGAGGATCTTCGACTTCCTCGGCCGCCCGGACAGCATCATCGACCTCGCCGAAGGGCAGCGGGACACGGCATCGGAGGCCGACGATGGACGCTGACTCCTTCCGCCGGGCTCTGGGCAACTTCCCCAGCGGCGTGACGATCGCGACCACCACCGATGCGGACGGCGAGGCGTGGGGCATCACGGTCAGCGCCTTTTGCTCCGTGTCCCTGTCACCACCACTGGTGCTGTTCTGTCCGGCGGTGTCCGCACGCTCCCACGACCTGCTGCGACAGGCCGAGCGGTACGCGATCAACGTGCTGCGCCCCGAGCACCGCACGCTCGCCATGCGGTTCGCGACGGCCGGCGCCGAGAAGTTCGCCCGAGCCGGATTCCGCACCGAGGGCGGAGTTCCCGTCCTGCACAGCGCGCTGGCCAGCCTGGTCTGCCGGGCATCCGCCCGGTACGACGCCGGCGACCACAGCATCCTCGTCGGCGAGGTCGAAAGCGTCCAGGTGAACGACGGGCTGCCCCTGGTGTACTTCGACCGCGAGTTCCGCGAACTGTCAGCCGCGCCGCTCCTCGCGCCACCCGGCCGGGTGGACCGCTACCGCGACCAGCCGCTCTTCGACACGGACGGTAACGACGGAAGCAATGCCGCGTGACAAAGTGACCGCTGACCGGGGGTGTTACCCTTCCCACATGCGAGTTCAGCTGCTCGGACGACTGGAAGTCCGCGAGGCGGAACAGCTGGTTCCTCTTGAAGGGCCCCGGCAGCGGACCTTGCTGGCCCTGCTCGCGCTGCACAGCGGAATGGTGGTCTCGACCGATCGCATCCTCGACGAAGTCTGGGGCGAGGGCCCGCCCGCTCACCCGGCGAACACCATCCAGGCCCAGATCTCGCGGCTCCGGGCGCTGCTGGGCAGTAAGCGGATCGCCACCGCAAGCGGCGGCTACCGACTGGACGTGGACCGCGAAGACGTCGACATCTACCGGTTCGAGGCCCTGGTGGCGGCCGGCCGCATGGCGCAGAAGTCCGGTGAGCCGACAGCCGCTGCCGCCACCCTGTCCGAGGCGCTCGCCCTGTGGCACGGGCCCGCCCTCGCCGATGTCCTGGACATGGACTGCGCCCGGGCCGAGGCCGGTCGCCTCGACGAGCTGCGGCTCATCGCGCTGGAGAGCCGCATCGAGGCAGACCTCGCCGTAGGCCGCCATGCCGAGGTCATCCCGGAGCTGTCCGCACTCACCGAGGCACACCCGCTCCGGGAACACTTCTTCGCCCTGCTCATGATCAGTCTGTACCGCGCCGGCCGCCAGGCCGAAGCCCTGCGGGTGTTCCGGAAGGCCCGCGCCCAGCTCGTCGACGAGCTGGGGGTCGACCCGAGCGAGGAACTGCAACGGCTGGAGCAGCGGATCCTCATCCACGACGCGGGCCTGCTCGGCCCCGCTTCCTCGCCGGTCCCCCGGCAAGCGCCCGCAGCCTCGCGCGCCACAGGCAATCTGCGAACCCCCCTGACGAGCTTCGTCGGACGTCATGACCTGCTCGACCAGGTACGGCAGTTCATCCGTTCTTGGCGGCTGGTCACCTTGACCGGGACCGGCGGGAGCGGGAAGACCCGCCTTGCCCTGGAAGCGGCCGGCGCCGCCGACCTGCCGCTGCCCGACGGCGTATGGGTGGTGGAGCTGGCGCCGGTCTCCGAACCGGACCGGATCGCCAGCGCGATCTTGCAGGCTCTCGACGTCAGGTCGCAACCGCCTCCCACCATGCAGGCGGCGCCCGCTCCGGGCACCGTACGGCCCGCCGTCGAGCGTCTGCGGCAGTACCTCCAGGAAAAGCAGCTGCTGCTGGTGCTGGACAACTGCGAACACCTCGTCGAGGGCGTCGCCGAGCTGGCGGAAGCGCTGCTGCGGGACTGCGGACGACTGCGCATCGTCACCACCGGCCGGGAGCCGCTCGAGGTCCCCGGAGAGATGCAACTGCCCGTACCGCCCATGCGCTACCCGGGCCCGGCCGAACAGGACCCCGAGGCCATCGCCCGCCACGAAGCGGTACAGCTCTTCGTGGAGCGCGCCCGTGCCGTCAGTCCCGGCTTCTGTCTGTCGGAAGGGAACGCCGTACAGGCCGGGGAGATCTGCCGCCGACTGGACGGTATTCCGCTGGCCATCGAACTCGCCGCCGCCCGCACCAAGACGATGTCGCCCAAGGAGATCACCCGCGACCTGGCCGACCGCTTCAGCCTGCTGACGGGAGGCTCCCGCACCGCGACAGCGCGCCACCGCACCCTGGCGGCGATGGTCGACTGGAGCTATGAACTGCTGTCCGCGGCGGAGCGAGCGGTCTTCGACCGGCTGTCGGTGTTCTCGGGCGGTTTCACCGTGGACGCGGCAGCGGCCGTCTGCGCCGACCTCCCGGAGATGGACGCGGCGGCCGTGCGGGACTGCGTCGACCGCCTGGTCAACAAGTCCCTGGTCAGCGCAGAGGTGGGAACGGGCGACCGCGCGCGTTACGAGATGCTGGAGACGATCCGGGAATACGGCATCGCACGGCTGCACGCCACCGACGACTACGGAACGGTACGCGATAAGCACGCCGCGTACTTCCTCGCGGTCGGTGAAGAGGGCGGCCGCCGGGTACGCGGGCCCGACCAGCCCGAATGGCTGGCCAACCTGCAACGCGAGACGGGCAACCTCGACACCGCCCTGGACTGGCTGCTCGAACGAGGGGAAGCCGAGCCGGCGCAGCGGATGGCAGGCGCGCTCGCCTGGTACTGGTGGATCCGCGCCGAGCATCAGAGCGGCACCCGGCGACTCCTCGCCGCCCTCGAGCTGGACGGCAGCGAAACATCGCCCACCGTCCATACACTCGCTCTCGCCTGGGCGTCCCACCTCGCGCAGAACGCACACGACCTCGATGCCGCCGTGCGCCTCGGCCGGAAGGCCCTGGACGTCGGGACCGCGGCCGGCAGCTCCGACTCCGATCTCGCCCTCGCCTCGGCCTTTCTGGCGCACGCGCTGATGCGCCAAGGCAAGCACGCCGAGGCCGCACCCCACATCGCCCGTGCCTTCAACGGGCTGAACGAGGCCACCGACCATTGGGTACTGGCAAGTTCCTATATCGTGGCCGGACTCGGCGCCTTCTGGCAGGGCGATGTCGAACGCGCCACCGAGCTGTTCACCAACGCCCTGACGCACTACCGCCGCAGCGGCGACCAATGGGGAGTCCTGCGAGCCCTGTTCCGCCTCGGCGCGGTCAACGAATGCCGCGGTCACTACCGCGAGGCGACGGCGCTCGCCGACGAGGGGCTCGACCTGGCCCGGCGCCTCGGGCTGGCCGAGATGGTCGCGGCACGGCTGGCCGACCTGGGGCGGCTGGCCATCCTCCGCAGCGATCCGGACACCGCCCGTGACCTGTTGCACGAGTCGTTGAACACCGCTGCCTGGATCGGCGCCGAAGAGCCCGCCGCCGGCGCCCGCAACAGTCTTGGCATCCTCGTTCGTGCCGAGAAGGACCTGGAACGGGCCAGTGCCCTGCACACCAGCGCCCTGGAGTCCTATGAACGCATGGCCCTGTCCAGAGAAGCGGGGCTGTCCCGTATCTGCCTGGGCCTGGTGCTGGTCGACCTCGGGAAGACGGCGGAGGCGCGGGAGTGCTTCGAGCGCGCCATCGCTACCGGCGAGTCGGTGCACGACCCCTGGATGCTGGCCATGGGCGCCGAAGCCCTGGCCCGGGCGGTCTGCCGGACCGACCGGCAGCGCGCCGCCGACCTGCTGGCCCGGGCGCGGCAGATCCGCGACGAGACGGGAATGCCCACTCCGACCTGGCTGGCCGACGACGTGGACCGCACCGCTAAGGCCGTGGAGAGCCCGGCGCCACCGCCACCGACGCCGAACCGAGTGACTCGATCACCGCACGCACCTGCGCCCCCGGACGCAGCGGAACGGCCGCGGTAGCACCACCAGCGAGTACCACCCACCCCGCCCGCAGCGGCATCCCGGCCCGCCCGGTCAGCCGTGCCGCGGCCACCAGCGAACGCCAGGGGTCCCCCAGGATCGACGCGGTGGCCCCGACCTCGACGGTCCGGCCGTCCACCTCCAGAAGCACGCCGAGGCAGTCCAGCGACGGCGGCACGGCCCGCCAAGCGCCGAGGACGAAACCGGCGGCGGAAGCGTTGTCGGCCACCACGTCCGCCAGGGTGAAGCGGAAGTCCGCATAGCGGGAGTCGATGATCTCCAAGGCGGGGGCGACCGCAGTCACCGCCGATGTGATCGTCTCCGGCGGTGCGCCGGCAGGTACGTCGCGTCCGATCAGGAACGCGACCTCGGGCTCAACCCGCGGATGAATGTAGTGGTCCGGTGCGATCAGGTCGCCCTCCGGGACCAGCATGGCGCTGGTCAGACGTCCCCAGATGACCTCGTCCACGCCCATCTGTGCCATCTTCTGCCGACTGGTGAAGCCCATCTTCACCCCCACCAGACGTTCGCCGCGGTTCAGCCGACGGGCGACGGCCAGCTCCTGCACCGCGTAGGCGTCCGCGACACTCAGCGGAGCCCCTTGTGAGGGCTGCGAGGTGACCTCACCCCGCCGGGCCGCCTCATCGAGCTGCGCGGCGAGCCTTTCCCCGGGAGTCAATTCACTCATGGCGACCTCTCACTCGTCGTCTGCGGTGTGTGCCTGGTTGCCGCGGTCGCGTGAGGGATTTCCCTTCGCGAACACCGCTCGTACCGAACCGAGCCCTGAGACATGTGCTTCGTAGACGGTTCCGGGCGAAACGCGGACCATGGGGCCGAGCGCACCGGAGAGGACCACATCGCCGGCGGAGAGCGGGTGGTCGGTGGTGGCCAGTCGGCGGGCAAGCCAGGTCACGGCGTTCACCGGGTGTCCCAGACACGCCGCACCGGCGCCGACGGACACGGGTTCGCCACCAGCCATCAGGACCGCTCCGCTCTCCCGCAGATCCAGTCCCTCCAGACGCCGTGGGACCCCACCGAGAAGAAACAGGCCACTGGAGGCGTTGTCGGCGACCGTGTCGACGATATCGATGTCCCAGTCGGCGACCCGTGAGTCGACCACTTCGATCGCCGTCGCCACGTATGCGGTCGCACGCAGCACGTCGGCCGTCGTCGTCCACTCATCGGCGAGGCCGGTTCCCAGGACGAAGGCGACCTCCACCTCGATACGCGGGTCGATCAGCCTCGTGAGATCGATTTCCTCCGCGTCGCACACCGCCATATCGCCGAACAGCACCCCGAAATCCGGCTGATCGACACCCAGCTGCTGCTGAACTGCCGGTGAGGTCAGCCCGATCTTGCGCCCGACGAGCCGTCGTCCGTCGGACAGCGAGCGCCGCGTGTTCGCTTCCTGCACCGCATACGCGGCCTCGATGTCTCCAGCACCCAGCAGTGTGCGGATCGGCGCACAGGGACGATTGCTCACACGCGCGTTCCAGAGCCGTTGTGCCGCTTCCGCGATGCCGTCGCTATCAGTGCTCGGAAGCATGCTGAGGGCTCCTTTCAGCCTTTCCATGGCTGCCCGGATCCAGGATCGGACGCCGGACATCCACACCCTGCTCCCCGGCTCTGCTGCCGGCCTGACAAGGCGCTGACACAGCGGCCCGGCTGCGCGCCCGGGTGCGTCAGCCCGTCGTCAGGTGCACCTCAGCCAAGGGGCCGACCATGGTCGCCACTCTCGACGCGCACAAAGGCCAGGGACGGATTCCGACCACGTGGTCGTGAGGTCTCGCGTCAAGAAGGAGGAGATGTGCATCCGTTGCTACGCCTGAGTGATGAGGTCGAACAGGCCCTGCGAGAAGGGCGGCCGGTGGTGGCGTTGGAGACCACCGTCATCAACCACGGACCACCGTACCCGGGAAACCTGGAATTGGCGCTGGCCACCGGCCGGGCGGTACGCGAGGGGGGCGCCATACCCGCCACGATCGGCATTGCCGACGGGCACTTCGTGGTCGGGATGAGCGAGAGCGAACTCGAACGGTTCGCCGACACCAAGCACATTCCCAAGGCCAGCACGCGGGACATCGGGCTGATCCTGGCCTCCGGCGGCCTCGGGGCCACCACCGTGGCTTCCTCGTTGCTCATCGCCGACAACGCCGGGATTCCGGTGCTCTCGACCGGAGGCATCGGAGGAGTGCACCGCAATGCCTCGGTCACCTTCGATATCTCCCCCGATCTAGTGGAGTTGACGCGCCATCAAGTTGCCATGGTGTGTTCGGGCGCCAAGAGCATTCTCGACGTGGGGCTCACCCTGGAATACCTGGAGACGCTGGGGGTGCCGGTCATCGGCTATCGGTGTGCGGACTTCCCGGCCTATTACTGCACCTCCAGCGGGTTCCCCAATCCGCAGCGGGCCGATGACCTCACGACATTGGCAGCGGCCATCGACGCGCACTGGGAGGCCGGGGCGGCGGGATCGGTGGTTGTCACCTCGCCCATCGAAGCCGAGGACGCGCTGGACAGCGACCGCATCGAGCAGGCGGTCCGAGGCGCCGTGCAGCAAGCCGAAGCCAACGGTGTGCACGGCGCGGCCATCACCCCATACCTGCTGAAGGTCGTATCCGCCGCGACCGAGGGACGGAGCGCGGCGGCCAGCCGCTCCGTGCTGATCAGCACGGCGAAGCTGGCCGGACAGGTGGCCTGTGCTTTTGCGGACCGCCAGACAGCTGAGCGCAGTACGGACCGTGCTCGTGGAACAGGACGGCAGGCCGGCCGGGCCGGCAATGTGTGGAAGCGAGTGAGATGATGACCAGCCCCAGAACCAAGGCCGTTGTGGACCAGCGCCGACGTCTCCGGCACGCCGACTCCACCCGTACGAGAACGCTGATCACCAGCTGCCTGGCGGTGTGTCTCGCCCAGATCGCGCTGGCCATGCCCGCGACCCTGAACGGGCTGTTCCAGGAGAGCCTGCACCCGGTCGGCTCCCAACTCACCTGGATCTCCGACGCCTTCTTGTTGCCCGTGACCGTACTGGAGCTGACCTTCGGTGTGCTGGGCGACCTCTTCGGCCGCAAGCGGCTGCTGGTCGGCGGCGCGGGACTGCTGGCCGTCGGCGAGGTGGTGGCGGCGACTGCCGTTGGTGTCCCCCAGCTGTGGGCAGGCCAGCTCCTCGGCGGCCTCGGCGCCGCGGCGTTGTTCCCCACCACACTCGCCATGGTCGCGGTCGGCACCCACACGCCGCGCGACCGGGCCCGGGGCATCGCGGTCTGGACCGCCTCACTCTCCACCGGTGGCTTTGTCGCCCCCGTTCTCGGTGGCATCTCCGGAACGTACGGTTCATGGAAGCTTTCCTTTGTGATCGTCGCCGCACTGGCCGTGATCACCGCGCTGGTCTGCTGGCTGCTCGCCGAAGACTCCCGCTCGCCGGAGGGCCGCTCACTGGACTGGGGCGGCCAGATCACCATCCTCATCGGCCTGTTCGCCCTGCTCTATGCGGTGATCCAGGGGCCGACCGACGGCTGGGGTTCCCCAGCGTTGATCGGTGCCTTCGTCATTGCCGCGGTGTTCCTCGCACTGTTCGTCTTCACGGAGCGCCGGGCCCGCACGCCTCTGCTGCGCCTTGACCTGTTCCGCAACCGCGCCTTCTCCATCGTCTCGCTCATCACCGTCGTCGGGATGTTCAGCTTCCTCGGCACCGCCTATGCGACCAGCATCCGCATCGGGGTGATCCAGCACCAGAGCCCCCTGCGGACGTCAGTGGCCTTTGTCCTGCTCGGCGGGTTCGCGCTGGTACTCACACCGCTCATCTCACGGCTGCTGGAGCGGGCGAACCCGCGCTGGCTGCTCTCCGGCGGCCTGCTGCTGATGGCCACGGGCGACTTCTGGATGGCGACCCTGGACATACAGGAGACGTCGCTCGGCGCGCACCTCGCCCCCCTGGGCCTGGCGGGCATTGGCTATGCGTTCAGCATCGCGTCGCTCACCGCCGTCGCCGTGAACACGGTGCCGATCCGCTACGCCGGTATGGCCAGCGCATCGACCAACCTGCTCCGGGACTTCGGTTTCACCCTCGGCCCGGCGCTCATCGGCGCGGTCGCCCTTGGCCATGCCGCCTCGGCGTTTCAGTCCCACCTGTCGGCCTCCTCGCTTGACCCAGCGGTGAAATCCGCTGCCACAGAGGTGGCCCAGGCCGGCGGCCCCCTGGCGGTGAACTCGGTTCCGCTGGACTCCGCACCAGGTCAGGCGGCATCCCTTGCCCGGGAGACGCTCGGCCAGGGCTACTCGCTCGGGTACGTGGTCTGCGGGACAGCCGCGTTGGTGGCGTGCCTGCTGGCCGTGACGGCCCTGCGGGGTGGCTGGAACGACACCCAGAACGCAGAGGGAGCGCTCGCGTAGCACCGCAGCGGCTGTGGCCCACGATCCACTGGGCCGGTCAGGTGGTGTGTACCTGAGGTACGCACCCTCCCTGGGGTGACGTGCGGGGCCGCCACGGTCGTCCCCGGCGCGAACCTCGCTCTGCTCCTGGGCTCGGTGAGCAGTGGCCGGCCGTCTATGACCAGACCGGCCCGCGCCGGCGAAGACATAGGAGAACCCGAATGACCACATCGGCAGCGTCCTCCTCCGAACCCTCCCGCAACGACAAAACGGCCCTGACGAACGTACGGATCTTCGACGGTCGGCAACTGCAGGCTCCAGGAACGGTGGTCATCGACGGCGACCGGCTCGGCACCGACCCTGCGGGCGCACGGGTGGTCGACGGTGGCGGTGCCATTCTGCTGCCCGGCTTGATCGATGCTCACGTCCACGTGTCCGGTGCCGAGGACCTGCGGCGACTGTGCGAGTACGGGGTCACCACGGCCCTGGACATGGCCGCTTGGCCCCCGGCGCTGGTCGACTCCCTGCGGAACATGCCGGGGCTGACCGACATCCGTAGCGCGGGCATCCTCGCCATCAGTGCGGGCGGTACGCACGCCACGATGCGTGGGATGCCCGAGGACAGCATCGTGACCGGGCCCGCCGACGCGGAACGGTTCGTCGTCGCCAGGGTGGCCGAAGGCTCGGATTACATCAAGGTCGTCGCTGATCGCCCCGGCGCCGAGGGACTCGACCAGCCGACCCTCAACGCATTGGTGGCGGCCGCCCACGCTCACCGCAAGGCAGTTGTCGCACACGCGGCTGACTCCGGTGCCTACGCGATGGCGCAGGAGGCGGGCGCCGACATCATCACCCACGTACCGATGGACCAAGCACTCGACGCGGAAGCCGTGGCCCGTATGGTCGCTGACGAGCGCGTCACCGTTCCCACCCTCACCATGATGGAGGCGATCGTCGAAAAGGCCGGGAACATGGCTCCGGCCTACGGTCCGGCGCGTGCCGGCGTCACTGCCCTCTACCAGGCGGGCGTACCCGTCCTCGCAGGCACCGACGCCAACCGCACCCCCGGCTCGCCCGCGAACGTCCCGCACGGCATGAGCCTCCACCACGAACTGGAACTCCTGGTGGACGCCGGACTGACCACTGTGGACGCCCTGCGCGCCGCGACCGGACTGCCCGCACTGCACTTCGGTCTTGCGGACCGAGGCGTCATCGAACCCGGCCTGCGCGCCGACCTCGTACTGATCGACGGCGACCCGGTCGCGGACATCCGTGCCACTCGACACCTGCAACGCATTTGGTGTGGAGGTGTTGAACACGGTCCGGCGCAGGGGTGATCGAGCCGGTGTGCTGCTCGCCGTGGGGCCCTGCCGGTGGCCCATCCCACTCACGGGGGCCTGGCGTTGATGGGGTTACCGGAACGTGGTCGCCGGCTGTGTTCGCTTCGGCCTTGATCGCACCCAACGCTTGTTGAGCACGCAGAGCCTCATCTCGCTCCCCGCGCGAGCCGAACGTGTACTCCCATCCGCTCCAGGTCGCGAACCTGTTGCAGCGAGTACCCCGACTCTCTGGCGACATCGACTGTCCGGAGCAGTACCCGTTGTGAACCGCTCACCGGCCCGTCCATCAGCCAACCCCACATCAGCACTTGAAGGTGATGCTTGAACCATGAGTAGGGAACGGCCGCCGACCGTGTGCTGCCGCACCCGGTATACGGCGCGCTCAGCTGGATCTCTTTCGTCAATCCCGGCGAGAGGACAACGGACACCGTTGTACAGCTTCTGCGCGCCGCTCATAACGCCGCTCGTGCCCGGTTCGCGCGGCGACACGAACCGGGGCAGCCGCCACGCAGTCGGGACACTCCAGCAGGATGAGACGAGGCCTCCCCGCCCCTCCGGACAGGGCCACTTGCCCTGCTGACGGGTCCGGCTGGCGGTCGGAGGCGAGCGTCATCATGAAGCCGCGCAGCAGGAAGGCTCCTTCGGCCTTGACCAGGAGCTGGCCACCGTGGTCGAAGCGGTAGAAGTAGCCGTCGGGACCGGCGTTGACGCAGCTCGGCGAAGGTCGTGATGCCGAGGTCCTTGTGTACGGCCACGACCCAGACGGTCCCGCTGCAGAAACCACACCCAGGGCCCACAGGTCCGGTGAGGACTCGTCCGCGTAGATACCGCGTCCGTCCAGCGCCGCAGCCGCGAAGGCGGCCGGCGTGGTCAGCCTTTGTCACTTTGGAACGGTTGGCAGCAATAACGTCGTCAAACCCCGGTCACGGGGTGCACCGGGCCTCGATGAGCTTGTCCTGACCACCATGCAGTGTGCACTCGGGTCATGATCCAAGAAGTGCGCGAGCCTGCACGGCCAGCCACAGCTCGGCGATATCGCGTGTATCGGTCACATTGTGTCCGGTGATCGCCTCGACCTTACGGATCCGGTACAGGACGGTCTGCCGGTGCACATGGAGTACATCGGCCGTCTTCTGCCAGGAGCGCTGGTTCTCGAGGAATGCCTCGAGCGTCCGCAACAGCTCCGTCTCGTGCACCCGCTCGTACTCTATGAGCGCGCCTAGCACGCGCGTCACCAGGGCGGTGGCGTCGTCGATTCCCGCGACGCCCAGCAACGGCGTTGCGTCGCCGTACCGGACGGTGCGCGAGGTGACCGAAGTCGCCGCGCGGGCCGCCCAGCTTGCCTCACGCGAGGCTTCCGGGACCCGTTCGACGGTCCGGATCGGGCCACTGATCCCTGCCAGGGCTTCTCCGCCGAGGTTCGAGCGGATCAGCGCATGGACCGTGTCGTCTTCGACGCAGAACACGTAGAGCACGCCTGACCGGTGTACCACGAGATGGGGTACTCCGTTGCGCCAAAGCGCGATGTGGAACTCTCGCAGCTTCGCGATGGCATCGGAGGTGATCGCAAAGAGGGTCGCCTTGGAGACGTTCAGGTCGAAGGCCTTCAGCTGACGACGTCCGCTGCGCTCGTCGAGCCGCCCCTCCATCAGCTGCGCCAGCAGTTCGGCACCCAGCCGACGACGGTGCTCGATACTGATCAACGACTGGGACAGCTCCAGAGCGATCACGGTCACCGCGTGCTGCATGAGTATGGCGTCGAGCGCGTTGCGCCCACCCGAAACGAGGACGAGGACCGCGCTCGACTGTGTCGGGATATCCATCAGTCTCATCTCACGCCCGTCCTCGAGCGGGACTGCGAAGGCCCCCGCTCGCAGGTCTGAGGAATCGGACGTGGATCGGCGCAGCGCGTCGGTGAGTGTGGGGTCGAGGCGCGGGTCTTGCGGGTACCAGGGCTGCGCGGACCCGCGGTGACAGACGTGGACCTCGCAGCCCAGTTGCTGGGAGAGTGCCTGCGAAAGCGCCGAGGACTCCCGGTGACTTGTCAGCGTCCGCTGCATGAGGTGGTAGATCCGCTCCGTACGGATCAGCCGATCGGACTCCTCGAGAAGGTTGGCGACCGCAACGGCGCGGGAGATCGCGACGAACGGCATGGGAAAATGAACGGTCAGGACGCTGAACCCCAGCTGCTCACTCGCCTCGGCGAGCTCGCTGGTGAGTGGCGGGCAGTACATCCGCTCCCCGATCGCCAAACCGCTGGCGCCGACGTCCGCCAACCGTTCGATGAGGGCCCGCTGCCCGGCGCCGTCGGCGGGAAACGACATGCCGTTGGTCATCAGGAGCTCGCCACCGGCGAGCCACCGCCAGGGCTCAGGCAGGTCGGATGTATGGGTCCACGAGACCTCCCGATCGAGCCCGCCCGTACCGGATTGCAGGTGCAGCCGCAGATGTGGCATCTCCAGCAGATCCGCGATCGTGATCGCCACGATGTAATCGTACACAGGCACGTTACAAGAATGCTTGTGCGTCTGCACAATCGGGAGAGGCCGACCGAGCCGACCGTCGTGATCACACCCTGGGGCGAGACGCTGCTCGGTGCCCCCGCGACGGCAACGGTCCTCGATACGAAGCCTCGGGCGCAGCGCTGAGCTGTCCGCATTGCGCCCCCGTGTTCCGGCTGTCCCGGTCTGCCTCCCGGAATCCACATGAGGAGGAGCCTGCCCGAGCTTCACTCGGGATCGGCGCTCGCACCCCTGATCTGCGGTCTGCGTCGGATGCCTCCGATGCCCGGCGACGCACCCTTTCGTCCGTCATCGACGGGGACCTCGGCCATACCGGCGCGGAGGCCTTGAGTCCCATCGCAGGGCACCGTTTTGGATATGGCACGTTGTGCATTTGCTCAAAACAGAGGGGCTCGCTTGTGGCGGATGCACCTGGTGCCGTTGGGCTTGGGCCGAAGCATTCTGGGGGCGGGTCATCCGACCCCCTGGTCCGGTCGGCACCGGCGAGTCGACCGGACCGGCGGCGTCCACCGACATGGGTGCGAACGCACCCAAAGCGGACTGAGCGAGCGGGAGAGTTACTGATGAACACGCAGCATGGTCACGGGGATGCGGATGTGCTCATCGTGGGGGCCGGCGCCTCCGGTGGGGTGGCGGCCCTGGAGCTGGCCGGCCGCGGGTTTCGTGTGGTCTGCCTGGAACAGGGCGACTGGGCTCTTCCCGATGACTTCACGGGCGGCAAGCCCGAGTGGGAGCTGACCCGCCTCAAGCAGTGGCACCCCAGCCCGAATGTGCGCGGGCGGGAGAGCGACTACCCGGTCGACACCAAGCAGAGCCCGATCGAGCCGTTGATGTTCAACGGCGTGGGCGGCAGCACCATCATGTTCTCCGGGCACTGGGTCCGGGCACTTCCCTCCGACTTCCGGGTCCGGACTCTCGACGGGGTCGCGGATGACTGGCCGTTCAGCTACGAGGACCTGCGGCCGTTCTACGACGAGGTCACCCACCACATCGGGGCGTCCGGACTCGACGGCGACCCGGCGTACCCGGACCCGCACACGTTCCCGCTGCCGCCGATGCCGATCGGCAAGTACGGCCTCGCCGCGGCGAAGGGCATGGACAAGCTCGGCTGGCACTGGTGGCCCGCCCCGAACGCCATCGCGTCGCGTAAGTTCAAGAACCGGCCCGCGTGCCTGCGGTACGGCGCCTGCGAGTCGGGATGCCCGACCGGAGCGAAGGCGAGCACCGACTTCACACACTGGCGCGACGCGATCGCCGCCGGTGCTGTGCTGGTGACCGGGGCCCGGGTGCGGCAGCTCACGGTCGACAACCGGGGACTGGTGACCGGCGCCGAGTACGTCGACCGCACGGGAGTCGTGCGCCACCAGGCCGCAGGCGTGACCGTGTTGGCCGCCAACGGGATCGGCACCCCACGGCTGTTGCTCAACTCGGCCTCCGCGCAGTTCCCCGACGGTCTGGCAAACTCCTCGGGGCTGGTCGGCAAGCGGCTGATGGTGCATCCCTACGCCTCGGTGTACGGGACCTACGAGGACGAGCTCGAGAGCTGGCTCGGCCCGACCGGGCAGGCACTGCAATCGATGCAGTTCTACGAGACCGACACCAGCCGCGGGTTTGTGCGCGGGGCGAAATGGAACCTGATGCCGACCGGCGGCCCACTCACCCACACCGTGTGGGAACCGGGCGAGGACTGGCGCGAGGCCTTCGGGCCCGCCTTCCACACCCGGTTGCGCACAACCTTCGGCCGGTACACCGAGTGGGGGATCACCACCGAGGACCTGCCCGAGGACCACAACGAGGTCGTCCTCGACCCGGGCGGCGCCACAGACTCCGACGGCATTCCAGCGCCCAAGATTCGCTACACCATCAGCGAGAACACCGAACGCATGCTCACGTTCCATGTCGACCGGGCGGTCGAGGCCCACCTGGCCGCGGGCGCGACGTCGGTGAACCCCATCCCCGTCGTCCGGGAAAGCGGCTGGCACCTCCTGGGCACCACGCGCATGGGCACCGATCCCGCCACCTCCGTCGTCGACGAGTACGGCCGCGTGCACGATGTGCCCAACCTTTTCATCATCGACGGGAGCGTGTTCGTC
Organism: Streptomyces coffeae; assembly: GCF_016741875.1. GTDB lineage: Bacteria > Actinomycetota > Actinomycetes > Streptomycetales > Streptomycetaceae > Streptomyces > Streptomyces coffeae. Next base: position 82,545 of record NZ_JAERRF010000024.1, read on the forward strand.
ACCTCGACCGGCGTCAACCCGACCGCGACCATCATGGCGGTCGCGCTGCGGTCGATGCGCCACCTCGCCGACAACCGCCACCACCAGACCACCGCCGAGTGAGGACACCGTGATGCTTGATTCCGACCAGCGACGTACCTTCGCCGCACTCGCCGACGTACTGATTCCCGGGTCCGATCTCGGGCCCTCGGCTACCGCCGCAGGTGTGCCGGACGCGCTGCTCGACCAGGTGCTCGGCTACCGGCCGGACCTGGTCGAACGGTTCGCCGAGGCGGTTGCCTGGTGCACGGACAAGGACCCGGAAGCTGCTCTGGACGCGCTCTCCGTGCAGCAGCCCGAGCAGTTCCAGGCCCTCACTGTGCTGACCGCGGGCGCCTATTTCCTGAGCCCCCAGGTGAAGGCCGCGCTTGCCTACGACGCTCCGCCGCGCACGGCCCGCGACGACGTCGACTCCTACATCGACATATTGGCCACCGTCGTCGATCGCGGCTTCGCGACGCGTTGAGCTCGCGGCCTGTGCATGCGCACAACCAGGTCAGCGTGGTTCTGAAGCAGTGAAACCGGTGTGCCCGAGGTGGCCGCACCGGGCGTGAACCCAGGAACACGAATGAAGGATTCCAAGATGATCGAGGCGCAATCACAGAGCCCGGTGGTTTCCCTGGGAGACGGCCTGGCATCAGCCGGTGGGGAGACCGCGGTGTTGACGCACTTCGTCAACGGTGCCGGCTGGAAGGGCACCGGGACGCAGACACATCCGGTCTTCAACCCCGCGACGGGACAGCCGATCGCACAGGCGCTGTGCGGCACGTCGGCCGATGTCGACGAGGCGGTGGCCGCTGCCAAGGCGGCGTTCCCCGGCTGGCGGCAACGGACACCGAAGGACCGCGCCGACGTGCTGCTCGGGGCCGCGGCGGTGCTGGAAGCCAACGCCGAGGAGCTGGCGCACCTGGAGTCGGTCAACGCCGGCAAGCCGATGCCGCTGGCCCGCGATGATGTCGCCGGGACGATCGACACACTGCGGTTCATGGCTGGTGCGGTCCGGGCGCAGCTGAGTCTGAGTGCCGGAGAGTACGTCGCCGGCCGCACGTCGATGATCGTGCGGGAGCCGGTCGGGGTAGTGGCCGCGATCACGCCGTGGAACTACCCGCTGCTCACGGCGGCGTGGAAGATCGCGCCGATCCTGGCGGTTGGCAACACCTGCGTATTGAAGCCGTCGGAGCAGACACCTCTGACCGCGCTGCGCATGGCTGAGCTGCTTGCCGAGGTGTTCCCGGCAGGGGTGCTCAACGTCGTCACCGGTACCGGATCGGTGGTCGGCGAGGCGCTCGCCACTCACCCTGACGTCGCGTTGGTGTCGGTGACGGGCAGTGTGCGGAGCGGACAGGCGGTGGCCGGTGCGGCCGCGACCACGCTCAAGCGTGTGCACCTCGAGCTCGGCGGTAAGGCACCGGTCATGGTGTTCGCGGACGCCGACCTGGACGCGGTCGCCGAAGGCATCCGGTTCGCCGGCTTCGGCAACTCGGGCCAGGACTGCGGCGCGGCCTGCCGGATCCTCGTGGAGCAGTCCGTCCACGACGAGTTGCTGGAGCGTCTTCTGCCCCGGGTGGAGTCGCTGGTCGTGGGTGACCCGGCGGCCGGGGACCACATCGAGATGGGACCGCTTGTCTCGAAGACCCACCGCGACAGCGTGCTCGGCTTCCTCGACCGTGCCTTCGCGGAGGGTGCGCGGGCGGCGACCGGCGGGAGGGCCCCGGAAGGCGACGGCTACTTCGTGCTTCCGACGGTGCTGGTGGACCTCCCGGACGGTGCCGAGTGCACCCGAGAGGAGATCTTCGGGCCCGTGGTCACCGTGGAGACCTTCGCCGATGAGGATGGAGCGGTCGAGGCGGCCAATCGCACCGCCTATGGGCTGTCCGCCTCGGTCTGGACCGAGAACGCCCGCCGCGCCGCCGATCTGCCCGGGAGGCTGGACTTCGGCACGGTGTGGGTCAACGACCACCTCGCGTTCGCCACCGAGATGCCGTGGGGCGGGTTCAAGTCCTCCGGCTACGGACGCGACCTGTCGGCGTATGCGCTCGATGACTACTCGCGTACCAAGCACGTGATGTTCAACCGGGCTGGAAACGCCGACGCACGGGAGCAGTCATGAGTGAGCACAAGGCCGGGCGGCCAGAGTCCGCCTCCGGCATCGAGTCGGAGACGATCCAGCCGATCCCGCTCGACCAGCGGCATGGCACGAACCGGGACATGTTCACGATCTGGTTCGGCACGAACATCATGATCCTGGCCATTGTCACCGGAGGTCTTTCCACCACTCTGCTCGGCCAGCCGGCCTGGTCGGCCGCGCTGGGGATCATCGTCGGGAACCTGTTCGGTGCGATCTTCATGGCGCTGCACTCCGCCCAGGGGCCACGGCTCGGGGTCCCTCAAATGGTCCAAACCAAGGGGCAGTTCGGTTCCTGGGGTGCGCTGCTGATCGTCCTGATCGTGGTGGTCATGTACGTCGGGTTCTTCATCTCGATCCTGGTCTTCGGAGGACAGTCGCTGGCGTCGGTGGTTCCGCACCTGAGCAGCAAGGCCGGCATTGTGCTGCTCGCGGCGGCCAGCGTCGCGGCCACGATCTGGGGCTACAGTCTGATCCACGCCTATGCGCGGATCATGAGCTACGCCTCGGGTGCCGTCCTGCTCCTGGCGTTCATCTGGGCGTTCGTCGTCCATCCGGTGCCGCACACCTTCTTCGGCACCGGTGGGGCCACCCTGTCCGGGTTCATGAGCACCGTGTCAGTGGCCTCGGTCTGGCAGATCGCCTACGCGCCGTACGTCTCGGACTACTCCCGTTACATGCCGGCCAAGACCGGCTCCAAGCCGGCGTTCTGGATGAGCTACTGGGGCACGAGCATCGGCTCGATCCTGCCCATGTTCCTGGGCGCGGGCATCGGGCTGCTCATGCCCGACGCGGACCCCATCGCCGCCTTGACCGAGGCAACCGCCGGGATCAGCCTGCTGGTCGTGGGCGTGTTCAGCATTGGGGTCGCCGCGACGAACGCGATGAACCTGTACTGCGGCACCCTGTGCACGATCACGATCGTGCAGACCTTCCTGCCGCGCTTCACGGCTCGCAGCCGCGCACGTGCGGTGATCGCGACCGGACTGTGCACCATCGCACTCACCGTGGCCCTCACCTCCGGGAGCGACTTCGTCGCCACGTACAACAACTTCCTCACCCTGCTGCTCGGCTCCCTGGTCCCGTGGACCGCGGTCAACCTGGTCGACTTCTACCTGGTGCGCCACGGTGACTATGTCGTCGAGGACTTCTTCGAGCGCGACGGCGGTCGCTACGGCCGGGTGAACTGGCCCGCGGTGCTCTGCTACCTGATCGGTGTCGCGGTGCAGATCCCGTTCATGATCATCGGGACCGCCTACACCGGCCCGATCGCCAAGGCGCTCGGCAACACCGACATCTCCTTCATCGCGGGCCTGCTCCTCGTCTCGCCGTTGTACTACTTCACGGTGAAGGCCTCGGCCCGGCTGCGGACGGCCGTGGCTGTCGAGGAGGTCCCCGCGCTCGTCCACGGCGAAACCGGAGCCTGAGCACACCGGTGCGCCGGGCACCTGACCCGGCTCCCCCGTCGCAGCTTGCCCCCCATCTTGATCGGAGTCACTCCATGAGCGAACACAAGCCGGTCGGTGCCCTCGAAGCCACCACGGTCCCGCGCTTCGCCGGCCTCGGCACCTTCGCCCGGATCCCTTCCCTCGAGGCCGTGCCCGACTACGACATCGCGGTGCTCGGCGTCCCCTTCGACGGCGGTACGTCGTACCGGCCGGGCGCCCGGTTCGGGCCGATGGGCATCCGGCAGGCGTCCCGGCACCTGCGGCCACGGTTCCACGTCGAGCTCGATACGGCGCCATTGGAGGCGGTCCAGGTCGTGGACGCCGGTGACGTGCCGTGCACGCCGTACTCCATCGACGATGCGATGGGCCAGATCGAGGGGTTCGCCCGCGAGGTCGTCGGCCGGCGCGAGCGGCGCATCGTGACGCTCGGCGGTGACCACACCGTCGCGCTGCCGATGCTTCGCGCGGCACGGGACAAGCACGGCCCGATCGCTCTGATCCACTTCGACGCCCATCTCGACACATGGGACACCTACTTCAAGGCTCCGATCACCCACGGCACGGTGTTCCGCCGCGCGTTCGAGGAGGGCCTGCTCGTCGAGGACAAGTCGATCCACGTCGGCATCCGCGGTCCCATCTACGACCAGCTCGACCTCGTCGACGACGCGTCGTTCGGCTTCAGGGTCATCCGGGCCGGGGACCTCGACGTCCTGGGCATCGACGGAGCCGTCGATGTGGTGCGGCAGCGGGTGGGTGACACCCCGGTCTACCTCTCGATCGACATCGACGTGCTCGACCCCGCGTTCGCGCCGGGCACGGGTACGCCGGAGATGGGCGGATTCACCAGCCGCGAGCTCCTGCACCTGCTCCGTCGGCTCGACGGTCTCAACCTCATCGGGGCCGACGTCGTGGAGACCGCACCGGCGTACGACCACGCCGAGATCACCTGTGTTGCGGCCGCCACGGTGGCCTTCGACCTCATCACCCTGATGAGCAAGGCCGATAAGCGCAATCCTGACCGCGCGGCTGCCGCCACGGCCTGACCCGCGCCCCGGTCACCACCCACCACGCGCCGGTCAAGCGGCCGATCTGGCCTCGCCTCGCGTGTCTCCGGTCCGCAGCACCCGGCCGAACCACGTCGTCACATCTGCGCCGTCCACCTGGACGAGCGCTTCACCGTACTGGCGACCCTGCTGCACCATCCCCCTTTGCCCGTCCCCGAAGGCACCCGGGTCCGTCCCGCATCAGCGGCGCACGGATTTCCCGCCCTCGAGTTCGCACCCTGCTGAGCAGCATGGCGCCCAACGAAATCACCCGCCCCTACCGTCAAGGCGATAGCTATGAGTCTCAGGATCATTGTCACTGTGAAGTACGTGCCCGATGCAACCGGCGATCGACGGTTCGTGGAGGACACGACGACCGACCGGGAGTCGGTGGACGGGCTGCTGTCGGAGCTCGACGAGTACGCGGTGGAACAGGCGCTGCGGATCGCCGATTCGCACGCGGATGCGGAGGTGACAGTGCTGACCGTGGGCCCGGACGACGCGATGGACGCGCTGCGCAAAGCGTTGTCGATGGGTGCGGACAAAGCCGTGCACGTGAACGACGAGGACATCCACGGCACGGACGCCATCGGCACCTCCGCCATTCTGGCCAAGGCCATCGAACGTACCGGCTACGACCTGGTTGTCTCCGGCATGGCCTCGACGGACGGCACCATGGGCGTGGTGCCGGCGCTGTTGGCCGAGCGGCTGGGCGTGCCGCAGGTGACCCTGCTGTCGGAGGTGACCGTAGAGGGCACCACGGTCAAGGGCCGCCGGGACGGAGACGCCGCCACCGAGCAGTTGGAGGCGCGCCTTCCAGCTGTGGTCTCAGTCACCGACCAGTCGGGTGAGGCGCGTTACCCGTCCTTCAAGGGGATCATGGCGGCGAAGAAGAAACCGGTCGATTGCCTGGACCTGGACGATCTGGGCATCGAGGCCATCGGGGTCGGCCTGGGTGGAGCGTGGACTCAGGTCGAGTCCATCGCCGCCCGCCCTGCGCGTACCGCGGGCACGATCGTGAAGGACGAGGGCGCGGGTGGCAAGCAGCTCGCGGAGTTCCTGGCGACGCAGAAGTTCATCTGAGGCGACCGACCTAACTTCTTGCAGGAGATGGTGACGATGAGTGAGATCCTGGTTGTGGTCGACCACGTGGACGGCGCTGTCCGCAAGCCGACTCTGGAGCTGCTGACCCTTGCCCGCCGGCTGGGCGAGCCATCCGCCGTGGTGTTCGGCGCCGGTGATGCCGCCGCGAACATCGCCGCCAAGCTGGGCGAGTACGGTGCCGCCAAGGTCTACGCCGCCGACGCGGCCGAGTTCGCCGACTACCTGGTCGTGCCGAAGGTCGATGGCCTGGAGCAGATCGCCAAGGCCGCGTCCCCGACAGCTGTGCTGATCACCTCCTCCGGCGAGGGCAAGGAGATCGCCGCCCGCCTCGCGCTGCGCATCGGCTCGGGCATCATCACCGACGCGGTGGACGTCAAGCCAGGCGACAACGGCATGGTGGCGACACAGTCGGTGTTCGCCGCCTCGTTCACGGTGGACTCCACGGTGTCGCACGGGATCCCAGTTATCACGGTGAAGGCGAACGCGACCAGCCCGCAGCCCGCCCAGGCCGCCGGGACAGTGGAGAACGTCACCATCACCTTCTCCGACACGGCCAAGAGCGCCAAGGTGGTCTCGCGCACCCCGCGCCAGTCGTCGGGGCGTCCGGACCTGACCGAGGCCACGATCGTGGTTTCCGGCGGCCGCGGCGTCGGCTCCGCGGAGTCTTTCTCCGTGATCGAAGAGCTGGCTGACGCACTCGGTGCGGCGGTCGGCGCCTCCCGCGCAGCAGTGGACGCAGGCTGGTACCCGCACTCCAACCAGGTCGGCCAGACCGGCAAAACCGTCTCCCCGCATCTGTACATTGCAGGCGGCATCTCCGGCGCCATCCAGCACCGCGCCGGCATGCAAACCTCCAAGACCATCGTCGCGGTCAACAACGACCCCGAAGCCCCGATCTTCGAGCTCGTCGACTTCGGCGTCATCGGCGACCTGTTCGACGTCGTCCCCCAGCTCACCGTGGAGACCAAGACCCGTACAAGCTGAAGCGACCGACTCTTGGACAGGTGCAGCTCCGAACGAGCTGGACAGGCCGTCACCGCCCAACGCCACCGCGAGCGCGCCGTCCAGCAGGATCAACGATTGGCGATCACGGCTCCGTAGTAGTTGGCGTCCACGGTGGCCCGCTCGAACTTTGCCGTCGTCACCGGTAGGCCCCAAGTCCAGTACGTCATCTGCAACAGGTCGCCCGGCACTGGCTGTACCCGGGCAGTCAGAACGATGAAGTGGTTCGGGAAGGCGTTGAGAATGAACTCATCCGACTTGTTGTCACCGTGGATGACGTCGGCTTGAGCGAGGATGTGGGCGTTGATGAGCAGAGCGACGTCCTGGTTGGTGCTGGGGGACAGATCCAGCAGGTGGTCGATGCCTTTGGTGAAGAAGAAGTTCCCCTCGTCCGACACCTCGCGATAGAGCCCAGTCGCATGCAGCCAGTCGGCGACCTCACCGGAGGTGGTGGCGGCGGAGACGTCCTCGTCCGGGCGGCCCTCGAAGTCGAAGAAGGCATTCTCCGCATCTCGTAGTGATCCGAGGATCATCCAGTCGGCCGACGGGCAGAAGTCCGGTCCTGCCGCGGCCCTGAGAGCGGCATAGTCTTGGCCGAGTAGCGAATCGTCGTCCGGCTCGACCGCGTAGTCTCCGCCGATGCGGGCCTCGCCGCTGTCAAACAGCTCAGCGGCGAACCGCACCACGGCGAGCGGGTCTCGTTGCAGCCAGAGACGGACGAAGGCCGCGGGGCCGCAGAGGTTGAGTGCGTCCTGATGCACTGTGTCGGGGTCGTTCACCAAAACGGCGAGCCGGTCGGCTACCTCGCCTCGGTCCAGCCGCCAGGGGCCGGTGACTGTGCGCCCGCGGAACGCTTCGATGGCGGCGAGCGCCTCTGCCCGCGTGGATCCGGCCCCGGGGAGTACCGGCGGCCGGGCGCCTGCGCCCAGGGGACCGGCGCCGTTCGTGGCCGGGCGCCGCACCTCGACCCGTTCACCGTCGCGGCTCACACGTGTCTCACTCGATTCCACGCCGGTCTGGGAACGGATGAGGTCACGCACCTCCGGCTCCTCGGTCAGCTTCTTCTCCTTCGAAGGCCGACGTTCACCGATCAGCCCGCGAATGGCGCTCTCCGTGAGTTCGCCGGCCTGTGCGTCATCGATGAGATTGGCCGCCCGGGAGTTGCGGATCGTGCGCATGGCCTTGTCGATGTCCCGGGCCATCTGCCCCTGCATGGCAAGGTCACCCGCCTTGCCGCCGAAGAACTGCGCGGCGGACATTGCTGCTTGCAAGGCGGCCGCGGCGTTCTGCTGGGTCCCGGCCAATCCGGCCATGTCGCGGAAGAGGTCGGGCCGTCCCAGCAACGCCAGCACCTGGGCGAGCCCGGTGGGATCGGGTGCGGCCGGGGCGTTCTGCATCGCGATAATCGGGGCAGGGAGGTCCTTGGCCTCCAAGCCGGGAGGCTCAGCGCGGCGGCTCTCGGTACTGACAGGCTGGATCGTCGGCAAAGCGTCGGGAACCGGCGCTTCCTCCCAGCGCCAGAACCGCTCCTCTTCCTTGAATTCACAGGAATTGCAGGCTCCCTGGACGGCCTCCGCGTACACCCCCTTGGTAGGGATGGCAATGCGCATGGGCTCGATGGGGGTCTCGGGCTGATAGTGCTCGATCAGATCGACCCGGTCGCCGTTTACGGTGGTGGCGTCGAACGTCGGGTCGAGGTGGTAGCCACGAGAGACTGGCATGACCAGGCAGTTGCCTACGATTCCGATCAGTTCGTTGTCGACCACCGATGCGATGCTCTTGCCACCCGCGTTGGGGGCTTCGAACCCGTCGAGCAGCAGATAGCGCCGGTTCGGGCTCATCTTTGCCCAGATGAGGTGGTGGTACCGCTCGATTCCCTCATTCAAGTGTTCCAGCAGCATGCGGGAGAGCTCCAAGTCCTCGTTGCGCGGATTGCGCAGTTCCCTGCCGCTGAGCCTGGTGGAGATGCGCACGCCGTCGTCCGCTCCACCCGCCAGATCGTTGCGGATCATCGCATCCTGGAACAGGGCATGATCGATGTGTGCGGTGCGGTAGCGCATGGTTCCCGAATCGACGATCACCCGGGATCCCGCGGGCAGGATCGTGCCAAGCAGCACGCCGAGAAGCCCCGACAGGCCGCTGATCCGAATCTGCTTGATATCGCGGCGTACCAGCGGCGGGAGGCTCGCCGCCCCCATGCGCAAGGAGACGTACAGGGGTCGGTCGTTGGCGAACGTGGTGAGGAGGGTGATGTCGATGGGAAGTCTGGCTTCGCTGTTGTCCTCTCGCACCGCGAAGAATTGGAGGTGCTCGACGAATCGCTGGGCGATCCGTGGTCCGAGCTGCTCCAGGAAGACGCGATCCTTCTGAGCCTGGCCCCGGAGGAAGGTCTGGTAGAACTCTTGCGTATCGATGCCCAACAGGGCTGCCAGACCACCCCAGTTGACTTCGTGGTACTCGTCGTTCTCGTCCTTCGGACGTGCCAGCTGGAACCGCAGGTAGAGCTCACCGTCCACGCTGGTGATGGCGTCATCGGCGTACGCGCCCACCGGCAGATCGCTCCCGGCATAGCCGGCGTTGATGCGCGAGAGCGCGTCGATGCCGCCTTGCAGATGACGCGGCAACTCGGGACGGAGCGTCTCGCCCCAGCGGAGCACCTTGTCGGGCGTGAACCTGCTGATCAGCAGCGGCACGAAGAGACACTCCTGCACATCGGAGAGCCGCTGGCGGACCAGCAGATGCCGGAGGACCTGAAAGTACTGCACCGTGAGGGTGTGGCAATGGTTGTAGTTGGCCACCACTTCGGTTTCCGCGACGGTCCGCTCCCCCTGCGTCACCGTCTGGACCACGCTCGAACGCTGACTGCGCACTGCGGACGCCCCTTGCAGGGTACGGTCGCGCAGCTGGTTCAGGGCATAGGCAGTGGTCGTCCTCGACGCGGTCTCCCAGGACGAGGAGTTGGCACTCGACGTACCGCCGCCGATACCCAGGAGCCCGCCCAGGAGTGGAATGCCGAACCCGCCGCCGATCGCACCGGTATCGGCATGGGATCCGCCCCGTGCTTCCTCGCTGAGCGTGGCGTTCACGATGTCAGTGACATCCCGGTCACGAGTCAATGAGGCGCTGAGCTGCTCGGCGGCTGTGGTGAACTCCTCGCGAGCCGCGCTCTCGCGCCGCTCCCAGTCCACGATCGCGATCATCTTTCGCTGTGCGGGGGCCAGCGGCAGGCTGTACAGCAGATCGCCCATCGAGTATCCGTCGGCCACCCACTCCTGCTTGAACCGCAACAGATGTCCGTGCGCTACCGTCACCGCCTGATAGATGGTTGGATCGTCGTCCCAGTCCACGGCAGTGTCGCCCGTCAGCTCGGTGCGCTCGGAAGGTGCCGGGGTCACCCGGCCGAGGAGCTTGAGCAGCTCGGCATGGGCGGAGAGCTTGATGGTCGCCTCGATACGCGTCAGCGGCATGGTGTTCGGGTCGGCAAGCAGGGTCTTCGCCAGCTTGGCGCTGACGGCTCTTTCCGCCAGACCAGTGGAAACCGCGGTGGGATTCCCTTCGTGGCCACCATCGCCGGCCTCCAGAGCCGGAATCTCACGAGCCTGCCCAAAGGGCAGATGCGCCGGAAATGCCGCCAGAAGCGTCCCGACGGGGACGGTGGGCTCGTCCTCCAAGGTCAGACCCCGGATCTCGGGCTCGGTAGTGCGCACAGCATACGAAAAGCTGTACTCCTCCAGGGTACGGTCCGGCCGAGTGAAGTCCGTGCACCGGCCCCCGCCCGGGTCGGCCGCGAAGGTGCCTTCTGCCGTGGCCAGGTCGCGGGCATCAGGATTCCGCGGAAGATCCGGGCTGCCCGTACAGCCATGGTCACCACCGTCCGTGGCGGCGGGAAGGTCGACGACGAGGAGAACTCGCTCCGGGAACGTACCGTCCTCTCCCAGATGGATCGGAACGGTGGCAATCTGTCCGTCTCCGAGGGCCACCGTGCCCTGGGCACGTTCGAAGGCTCCCAGCGGGTATGGACCGGAGAAGTAGCCCGTGAGATCAGTCTCCACAGCGAGCAGCGGGGTCAGGTCCCCGTCCGCCGGTTGCTCCTCGGTACTGCCCCACAGGACGACCAGCCGGCGGCCGGTCTCGGAAGTCCCTTTGGCGTCGACCACTCGGCCGCGGACACGAGGCGGCCGGCCGAAGGAGGGATCGGAGGTCCTCGCGGGAGTCTCGTAGCTGACCGGCCGCACCGAGAGCGTCAGGACGCCGTCCAGGCCGGCTGTCTCGACGCTGTCCCTGTGGAGCACCCGCCCATCCGGAGTGGTGACGACCGCCGTGAGCCGGGGCCCAAGGTCCTCCTTGGGCGGAAGCATCAAGGTCGCACGCCCCTGCGCGTCCGCACTGGCCGCCACGGCAAACGGTACGAAGAGCACATCCCCGCCCGGACCCGCCTCCTTGCGCTCCGACAGGCCCCGGATGGCATAGCCGGTGAAGTCCGCTCCCGCGCCACCGGCCGCGCTGAGCCGGACTTCGAGTGGGAAACCGCCCTGCGTGTCGCCCGCGGAAGGCCCGGGGCCGACCACCGCATGCTTCTTCAGATCGGCGACGATCTCATCGGTCACCCCCGCAACGGCCGCGAGCTCCTCGACCGTCCGGAAGTACCCGACGTCCGCCCGGTAGGCGACGATACGCCGGGCCAGCCCGGGGCCGATGCCGGGAAGCTCCTGCAATTGTCTCTCGTCGGCTGTGTTGATGTTGATGCGCGTGACCATCCGAGCGTCTCCTCACCGTGACGTTCCCAGGTGTACGTACCACCGAGCCGCCCTCATCGCTGTCGGCCATCAGGGGCTTTCGCCAGGGACACGACGGGAACGGCGAGGCCGTCACTACCTGTCCCTGGGCGTACAGCTGAACATTCTTTGCCCCCAGCCGGGAGGGACCTGGAGGAGGGCGGCCGGTCACCTCCGTCGCACACTGCCGGGGGCAGCAGAACCGCTGCCGCGGCCGGCGCTCGGCGGGACGGGCGGGAGCGCTCAGAAGACATGCGGTTCGCGCTCTCACTCGGTGGGTTTTGCCTGGTCCGCGCCTTTTCAAGGAAGTTCGCAAGGTTTCCCCAGGGTCGGACACGCACCGTACTCCCATCGCCCCAGCGCGGCCCTGCTGCCGCACAGCGGATCGAGGAGAGAGCCTGTGACCGTCCCGGATGACGAGTGGGAAGTATCCGACCACTCCTACGTCGACCACTTCTTGCGGATACGGGACGAGCGGGTACGCCTGCATGGCTGGCGGCACCGTCCTGACCGCATCTGGTGTTATGTGTCCCCGCCCGGCGTGGCCACCCAGGTACAGGGCTGGAAGATCCATGTGTCGGCAACGCCCCGGTCCGCGGTGCAGGTCCTGACCGCGGCCAGCCGGGTCCTGCTGGACCGGCGGGTCCCTTTCAAATTCGCCTGCGGACTGCGGCAGTTGCGGACGCTGCTGTCCATCCGGATGGACCGTGGTTCCGGAGGGAAGTTCATCACCGTCTACCCGGAAGGGCCGCAGCAGTTCGCCGAGCTGCTGGAGGCGCTGCACGAGGCGACCGCGGGTCTGGAAGGCCCGGCCATCCTCTCCGACCGCCGCTACCGCCCCGACAGCCTGGTCCACTACCGCTACGGCGGCTTCAGCGCGGAACAGCGAGTGCTGGACGTGGACGGCTCCTACGCCTTCATGCTCGTCTCCCCCGACGGACAATGGACGCGAGACGAACGCAAGGCCTGGTACAGCCCGCCGGCCTGGGCGCCGGCGCCGCTCCCCGAGAACGAGCCACCGCCCTCCTCCCCCGGGAGCGGCAGCCGGGGCCCAGCCCGTGTGAAACTCCACGATCGCTTCGTGGTCCATGAAGCGATCCGGCACTCCAACCGCGGCGGTGTCTACCGGGCCCTGGACGAGCTGACCGGGCGCACGGTGGTCATCAAGGAGGCCCGGCCCTTCGTGGGCGCGGAGCTGGACGGCACGGATGCCCGTGACTATCTCCGCAACGAGCACCGGACACTGCGCGGTCTGGAGCCACTCGATATCGCCGTGCGTCCTGTCGCCTTCTTCGAGTACCAGAAGCACAGCTTCCTGGCCGAGGAGGAGGTCCCCGGAGTCACGCTGCGCGCGTGGGTGGAGGCGGTGCTCAAGTCCGAGCACACCAGGACGATGCCCTTCGAGCGGGTGCTGCCGGTGGCCAAACGCCTTGTGGAGCTGGCCGCTGCCGTCCATGACAAAGGTCTGGTGTTCCGGGACTTCACCCCGAACAACGTGATGGTCCGGCCGGACGCCGAACTGGTCCTCATCGACACGGAGTTCATGGCCGTCCCCGGTGAGCGGGTGACCCGGGTACAGACCTGGTCGTACGCGGCCCCGGAGGAAACGGCGGCGGGACCCGTCCGCGGCCCCGCGCCACCGCAGACCGCAGACCTGTACAGCATCGGAGCCTCGCTGTTCTACCTCTGTACAGGGGTGCACCCGGTGGTCCCGTCCGACGGACGGCTGGAGGAGCACGCGTTCGGTGGCGGCCCACCCGGCGTCGGTGAGCCGCGGCGCCCCTACGACACCAGGGTCGACTTCCTGGTACGCGCGGTCTCCAGCGGTCACCCGGCACTCCGCGTGTTCGCCCCTCTCGTGCTGGGGCTGCTCAAGGAGAGGCCGGAACAACGGCTCACGCTGCACCAGGTCCAGGAGTTGCTGGACGGGATCGATCCACAACCCTCCCACGAGGCTGCGGAGCCACTGCGGCTGCCAACCGCCGACCAGGACCGTCTGCTCACCGACGGCTGGGCACAACTGGTGGCCGGCATGACCCCTGACGATCAGGAGAGCCTGTGGCCCGCACCTCCCATGGAGGGGCGGATCTTCGACACCTTGGCTCTCCAGGCCGGCTCCGCAGGGGCCCTGGAAGTCATTCGCCAGGCGGCCCGGGCCACCGGCCGGCAGCGGCTGCGTGAGGTGCTGCGGACCGGCCTGGAGTGGCTGGACGCAAGGGCCGACCGGTCCCGGCGGGAACTGCCTGGGCTGTATTTCGGGCGGGCCGGTACCTACTGGGCGATGTACGAGGCGGCTGACGACCTGGAGGATGCGGGGATACAGGCCCGCAGCCTCGAGCGGATCAAGCGTCTGCCGGTCGCCTGGGCCAACCCCGACATCACCCATGGCGTGGCCGGCGGCGGACTGGCACAGCTCCACCTCTGGCGCCGTACCCGCGATGACGACCTCAGGGAACGCGTGCTGATCTGCGTGGACTCGGTGATGGCCACGCGGGCGCCCGATGGGCTCGTATGGCCGGTGCCCGCCATGATGGGCGCGGCCGGCGGGCTGACCCACTACGGCTTCGCACACGGCGTCGCGGGGATCTGTGCCTTCCTGCTGAGCGTTTCCCGCGAGCTGGACCGCCCTGACGCCCTGGCCTCGGCCGTCGCGGGCGGGGATTTCCTCCTGTCGCAGGCCCGGAGCCACGGCGACGGAGTGCTGTGGCCGACGGCGCAGACCGACGACCCGGAACCGGGTCCCGCGGACGGTGTGTGCTGGTGGTGCAGTGGCGCCGCCGGTATCGGCACCTTCCTGATCCGGTTGTGGCGGGCAACGGGGGACGGGCGCTATCGCGACGCCGCCCACCGGGCGGCCGTCAGCACCCGCAAGGAGAAGTGGTTCCTGACCGCAAGCCACTGTCACGGCCTCGCCGGCAACGGTGAGTTCCTGCTGGATATGGCCGCGGCCACCGGAGAGCGGCGCTACCGGGAGTGGGCCGAGGAGTACGCCACCGCGCTCTATCGGCTGTGCGCACTGCACCAGGGGCGCCTGGTCGTGCCCGACGAAACCAACGCCGGGATGACCTACAGCTACAACCTCGGCATGTCCGGCCCGATCGCCTTTCTGCACCGGCTGCGTTACGGCGGTGAACGCTGGTGGATGGTCGACGACTTCGCCCTCCCCGGGCGCGACGAGCGATGAGCGCAGCCACCGGCGTCCGGCCGGACGAGCCGGCTCTCTGGCCCCTGCTGACGACGCTGCGGTCACGGCTGTCCTTCCGCTTCTCCGGCACCGGGCGCAGCGCGGCCGCCCTCGTGGCCGACGGACGAGGCTTCCTCTACGGCGAGTTCTGGGACCTCGGCGCTCCCCGCCCGGTGTGCCGGACGGTGCCCGGTCTGCGATGTACCGCCGACGACGACGGCCATGACGCGGTGCCATACGACGCCGTGCCGTTCGACACCGGCGAGGTTCTTGTGCTGAGCCCCGGGGGGCTGACCCTGCTGACCCCGGACGGCGGACGGCGGCCCGTCGGCCGGTTGCCCGGCAAACCCGCGGTGGTCGCGCCCACTCCGGACGGGCTGGGTTCGGTTCTCTTCCTCACCCGGGAACACCCGCGGGAGGAGTGTCGAGCGTGGCTATGGCCAGGCCCTGACGGCCTGGTGAGCCCGCTGGGCACCCTGCCTCCCCTGCTCGCCCGTGGCGGCGGATGGCTGGACGGCACCGGCCGTCGCTACCTGGTCAACGTCCGTGAGGCTGACCGTACGGTGCCCACCGTCCACGACCTGCGGACGCGTGACCGGACGGCGCTGTCAGTGGACTCGGTGAGCGGCTGCGACACCGCGTGGTTCACCGCCCCCGGGGACGGTGAGGTCCTGGTCGCCACCGCCGGCCCCTACGGTCACCGCCTCAGGTCGCTCCGGCCGGGCGGCCGGATCCGGGAGTTGACGGCGCCCGACCGACTATCCGGGACCGTGACCCCGGTCGCCCTTCACCCGGCCGGCGGGCTGGTGGCACTCCAGGTGGCCGACGGAGCGAAAGTTGCGCTGGTCACGCTGGACACGGCGGCGGATCGGATCCGGCCGCTGCCGACGCCGAAGCCCTGCGCACTCGGTGCCGGCGCCTGGTGCACCGGCCCCTCCGGGGCTCCGCGCTTCTGGAGCCTGGGCATCGGCGCCGGTCTGCCCGCCCGGTTGGTCGCCCACGACCCGGACGGCTGGTCCGAGGTGCTCGACGGCACACCGGCCGGGGAGTTCACCGGATGGGCGCCCAGCCGTACGGAACGCCTGCCGGGTGCCGAGGGCGAGATCGAAGCGATCATCTGCGGTCACCAGGATTGGCGCTCGGCGCGGGAGGTGGCCATCTGTCTGCACGGCGGACCCGCCGACCGGTGGTCGCTGAAGTTCAGCCAGCTGTTCCAAGTGCTGGCCGACCAGGGGGTCACGGTCATCGCGCCCAACCCGCGCGGCAGCACCGGCTACGGCACGGCCTTCCACCAGCACATCGTGGACGCCTGGGCCGGTCCCGATCTCGCGGACGTCCTCGCCGTGGCCCGCCATATCCACGGCACTCGCGGAGGCCGCCCCCTGTCGCTGTACGGCGCGAGTTACGGTGCCTTCCTCGCCCTGCTGGCAGCCGGTATCTCCCCACAGCTGTGGTCGCGCGTGGCCGCCATCGCCCCCCTCCTCTCCGGTCGACGGCTCTACCCCGAAGCGTCACCCGAGGTTCGAGCCATGATCGACAGGCTGGGGGGCCGCACGGTCCTCGTGGACCGGAACGGCCCGCGCGATGCGCTCGCTCAGCTTCCGAGGCTCACCTCCCCTCTCCTGATCATCCATGGTGAGCGGGACCAGACCATTCCGGCGAGCCAGTCTCGGCGGCTCGTCAGGGAACTGACACGTCTCGGCCGCCGTCCCGGCGCCGACTTCCACTACCTGGAGGTCACCGGGGCGGGCCACGCCCCACTGGACGGCTCGGCCGAGCTGCACCAGGCGGTGGCCCTCTTCCTCGCCCACGGCGAGTGGAGCCCGCCGCCCGTCCCGGTCCACGCCGGACAGCGAGAGGAGGTGAAACGATCATGACGTTGGACGTCGCGTCCCTTCAGGAGCTGGAAGCCACCGAGGAGCCCGGCCTGGGCGGCTGCCCCATCTTGGGCAGCTGCTGCAACCCCGGTGCCTCGCTCCCCAGTGTCCTTACCTGCTTCGGCTGCACCTTCTTCACCAACTGAGGCTGCTGCCGCCACGCCACCCCTCGGAGAGGAGGTGAACCGATGTCGCTCTCTGTCGAGATGCTTCAGGAACTGCCCTCCACGGAGGAGGCAGCCCTCGCAGCGGCCGACTGCTGCTGGAACAGCCTCGTCGACGGCTGCAACTGGTGGTCGCTGACCATCTCCAGCTGCCACAGCTGCACCAACACCGCCTGACACCTGCCCCACAGCGGTCACGACACGACGAAGAAGAAAGGAGGGAACACGGTGGACATCTCCCTGTTGCAGGAACTTCCGGCCACGGAGACCGAACTGGCGCCGATGGGATGCTGCGGATTGGCGTCCTTCATCACCTGCCCCACGCGCACCTTCGACTGGTGACCACCGCACCGCGCGCCTGAGACCTGACGCGCCGCGGTTCCGACCATCACCGGAGGCCGATGACCGTCCCGCCTCATCCCGTCACACGAGTACCGGGCGAGACGGTCATCGGCCTCCTCCGCCAACTGTCCCCAAGGAGTTCCTTGCCGTGCGGACCGGACACCATCTGCTCAGCCGCCTGCTGCGGTCGGCCCCCGGCTGGAACGCGGCGTATGCGACGGCAGCCATCAGCTCCGCCGGCGCTTCGCTGCTCCTGCCCATGACCCTGGGGAGCACGGTCGACTCGGCCCTCACGGGGCGGCCCTTCCCGGCCTTCCTGCTGTGCGCGGTGCTTTTGCTCGCCGCTCTCGCGGAAGTGGCCGGCGAACTGCTCGACGCGCGCTCCACCGTCCAGGGCACCGCCTGGCTGCGCTATCGCGTGCTCCGCCACATCCTCTCCCTGGACCTGGGAGGCCAGCGCCGCTTTCTCCCGGGTGAATTCCTCAGCCGTCTGCTCCAGTCCACCGCCGAGACGGCCCGGCTGATGCCCGCGGCCGTAGGGTCGCTCACCTCACTGGCGACCGCCCTCGGCGGCATCGTCGGGCTGCTGCTCATCGACCTTTGGAGCGGTGCCGCCTTTCTCCTGGGCGTCCCCCTGATCTTCATCATCGCCAAGGGACTCCTGCGCCGGTCCACCCAGCTGACGGAGGACTACCAGCAGGCGCACGGTGATCTGGCCGCCCGGTTCATGGACGCCATGCAGGGCATGCGCACCATCCGCGCCGCCGGCACCGTGGAGCGGGAGACGGCCCGTGTCCTCGCGCCCCTGGCCGCGCTGCGCACCAGCGGCGAACGGTACTGGCGGCTGCAACGCGACGCGGGGTGGCTGTTGTCCCTGATCGCCCCCGTAGTGCAGGTGGCCGTACTCGCCATCGCGGCGCGCGGCGTGATGACGGGTCGGGTCAGCCCGGGCGAGCTGCTCGCCGTCACCGGTTACCTCACCCACGCCTTCGGCATCTTCCGCCAGGTCGGAGTCCTCGCCCAGATAGGGCAGGTGCGCGGATCGGCGAACCGGCTGCGCGCAGTGCTGGACATCCCCCCAGCCCCTGCCGGCGGTGCGCCACTGCCGACGGGCAAGGGAACGCTGAGCCTGCGCGGTGTGCGGGTGGAAGCCGAAGGAAGCCCCCTTCTCGACGGCATCGACCTGACCTTCCCGGCCGGCAGTGAGGTCGCCGTCGTGGGAAGGTCCGGGGTCGGCAAGTCGACGCTCGCGGCCGTGGCGGGAGGACTGCTGCGTCCGGACGCGGGCACGGTCCGCATCGACGGTGCAGACATCGCCGACGTCGATCCCGCCTCGCTGCGGGGGAAGGTGGTCCATGCTTTCGAGCACCCCGTGCTCTTCGGCACCACCCTCCGTGATGCCATCGGCTGTGCCGACCCCGGGCTCGCGGACGCCGCGATCGCCTCCGCGCTTCGGGACAGCGAAGCCCAGCGATTCGTCGCCCGTCTGCCGCGGGGACTGGACACACCGCTCACCTCACTGCGGACCTCCGGGGGCGAGCTGCAACGCCTGGGCCTCGCGCGCGCTTTCAGCCGCGACGCCCGGATATGCGTTCTCGACGATGCCACGTCCAGCGTGGACGTCGTCACCGAACTACAGATCGCGCGGGCGCTACGAGCCAGGCCCGCCACCCGGCTGATCGTGACGCACCGGCGATCCACCGCGGCCCGTGCGGACCTTGTCGTCTGGCTGCGCGACGGCCGTGTCGCAGGTTTCGGTCCGCACCAGGAACTGCTGGCCGACCCCGGCTATCGCGCCCTGTTCCCGGTATGGCCCCGGGAAGTGGCCACGGTGCCTGCCGGGGCCACGAGCCCGACCGAAGGGAGGCCCGACCAGTGACACCCCGACGCACCGCGAGACCTCGTCCCGGCACCCCGCACGGACGTGGCTGGAGAATGATCCGTCCGGCCGTGCGTGCACAACGGCGGTCGATGCGCGCCCTGCTGGCCTGGTCGCTGCTGGAGGCCGTCCCGGTGCTGCTGTCGGGCCAGTTGATGGCCGCGGCCATGGACCACGGATTCCTGGCCGGAGATCCCGTCACCGGGCTGGCGTTGCTCGGCGCGTACGGCGCGGCTCTGCTCCTGGGCGCCTTTGGCACCCGCCAGGTGATGACGCCGATGGCCACGGTGGTGGAGTCCGTCCGCGACCGGCTGGTCCGGCTGGTGGTGTCCGCCGCGCTCCGCGAGTCGGTGGCCCGCCCCGAAGCGGCGGCGGACGACGCCGTCGTCGCCCGCACGACTCGGCAGACCGAGGCGGCCCGGCAGTTGACAGCGGGGCTGTTACTCACCGCCCGGCCGGTGGTGTTCTCCCTGGGCGCCGTGGTGTTCGGGCTGGTCACGCTGGTGCCGCAGATCGCCGCAGTGACGGTGGCCGCCCTGTGCCTGTCCGCTGTCCTGCTCCTGCGGCTCTCCCGCGGGCTGCGCGAACGGTACCTGGCCGCCCTGGCCGCCGAGGAACGTCTGGCCGCGGTCGCCGGGGAGGCCCTGTCCGGACTGCGCGACGTCCTCGCCTGCGGCGCAACCCACCACGTCGGCCGTCGGATGGAGCAGGCCGTCGATGCACAGGCCCAGGCCTCCATGGCCAGTGCCTGGTACGGCGCACGGCGGATCGGGGTCATCGTGATCGGTGCCAAGCTGCCTCTGCTGATCACCCTGGTGATGGGTCCCTGGCTCATCCGTACCGGAACGGCGACTCCAGGCGCGATGCTCGGAGCGGCCACCTATCTGATCACCGCTCTGGAACCGGCGCTGCGTCAGGTCGTGCAAGCCGTCGCCAACGTCGGCCTGCACCTGGGCGTCCTCCTCGGCCGCCTGGCCGACCAGGTCCGGGAACAGCCCCCCACCCGAGATGAGGTCACCTCGCCTCCGGGCGGTTCCGCCGAACCGGCCCACACCGGGCTGACACTGGAAAAGGTCACCTTCGCCTACGGTCCCGACTCCGAACCCGTGGTGGAGTCGCTGGACCTGACCGTCAAGGAGGGAGAACACCTGGCTGTGATGGGAGTCAGCGGAGCTGGAAAGTCCACTCTCGCCGCCCTATTGGCGGGCCTGGAGTCACCGGATGCCGGAACGGTCAGTCTGGGCAGCCGCAACGTAAGCGGCCTCGACGCGGCCTGGCTTCGCCGGACGGTGACCCTCGTGCCCCAGCAGTCCTATGTGTTCGCGGGAACCGTGAGGGAGAACCTCACCTACGCCCGCCCGGGCGCGACGGAAGCCGACGTGGCCCAGGTGGTCGACACCTTCGGTCTGACGGACCTGGTGGCGCGATGGGGCGGGCTGGACGCGGCATTGACGCGGCCCGGCGCGCTCTCCCAGGGAGAGCGGCAGCTCCTCGTGCTGGCCCGGACCCACCTCTCACCGGCGAGGGTCGTCATCCTGGACGAGGCCACCTGCCACCTGGACCCCGCGGCCGAGGCCGTGGCCGAACAGGCTTTCATGGCGCGCCCCGGAACGCTGGTGGTCATCGCCCACCGAGCCAGCTCGATCCTGCGCGCCCCGCGGGTCCTGGTGCTCCAGCCCGGCGGGGTCATGGAGGGGAGCCACCGCGACCTGATCGGCCGCTCACCGCTGTACACCGAACTGGTCGGGGAGTGGGGCGGAACGGCAGGACCACCACGCTGACCATGGTGGCAGACTGGCCATGGAGAATATTGAACAAAGCTTGAACCGCGTGGTCGAAGCGGCTATGAAGGTCCCAGGGGGCTGCGACCACGGGGGGACCGATGGTGACTTTCGGCTTACTTGGCAGTATCGAGGTGTGTGTCGACGGCACCGTGCTGAACCTGGGACATGCCCGGCAACAGTGTGTGCTCGCCGCGCTGCTGGTCGACGCCAACCACGTGGTGGCGATCGATCAGCTCGTCGACCGGGTCTGGGGCGACCACCCTCCGCGTCGCGTGCAGGGCACGGTGTACAGCTATCTCTCTCGCCTCCGCCAGGCACTCGCCCCCGCCGCCGACCGGGTCGTCATCGACCGGCGGTCCGGCGGCTACATCCTCCAGGTCGAGGATGGCTCGGTCGACCTGCACCGCTTCCGCCACTTGTCCGCGCAGGCCCGGGCGGCCGACCAGAACGATCAGGCATGTGCCCTGTTCTCCGAAGCGCTGGGGCTGTGGCGGGGGACGCCCTTCGCCGCCGTGGACACCCCCTGGTTCAACTCTCTGCGGGACGTCCTGCTGCAAGAGCGCATGGCAGCGGAGCTGGACCACACCGACGCTCAGCTCCGGGGCGGCCACCACACCCGTCTGCTGGCCGAGCTGTCCATCCGCTCGGAGACGAACCCGCTGGACGAGCGCCTGGCGGGTCAGTTCATGCTCGCGCTGTACCGCAGCGGCCGCCCCGCTGAAGCCCTCAACCACTACCAGGCCATCCGGCGGCGGCTGACGGAGGGACTGGGCATCGACCCGAGCCCCGCGCTGCGCACACTTCACCAGCAGATCCTGGCTGCCGATCCGGCCCTTGCCGCTCCCGCGCCCCCTCGCTCCACCGGAGTCTCCGGGCAGGCCCCCGTCCCGGTGCCCCAGCAATTGCCCCCGCAACCACCGGTGTTCGTTGGCCGGTCGGCCGAACTCGACGCCCTGGACGGCATGCTGGACGCCCAGGACGATCCGGGTGGCACGGTGGTCATCTCCGCGATCGGAGGCGTCGGAGGCATCGGCAAGAGCTGGCTTGCCCTCCGTTGGGCCCACAACCGGGCGCGTCACTTCCCCGACGGACAGCTCTACACCAATCTCCGCGGGTTCGACCCCTCCAACGCCCCCGTCCCCCCGGCGGCAGCAGTCCGCGGCTTTCTCGACGCCCTGGGCGCCGACCCGACCTCGATCCCCGCGGACCTGGACGGACAGGCCGGGCTGTATCGGAGCCTGACCGCCCGTAAGCGCTTGCTCATCGTCGTGGACAACGCCCGCGACAGCGCCCAGGTCCTCCCCTTGCTGCCAGGCAGCTCCACCTGCACGGTGCTCATCACCAGCCGCAGTCAGCTCACCGGCCTGACGGTAACGCATGGCGCCCGCTGCCTCGGGCTCGACGTACTCGCCGAAAGCGAGGCCCGCGAGTTGCTGATCGGCCACCTCGGCCGACACCGGGCCGCCGCCGAGCCGGAATCGGTCACCATCCTCCTGAGGCACTGCGCGGGACTGCCTCTGGCGCTCAGCATCCTGGCCGCGCGCGCTGCCGCCAGCCCGGACCTGCCGCTATCGGCGCTCGCCGAGGAGCTCCAGGAGGCGGCCACCCGCCTCGATGCCCTGGACACCGGCGACATGACCGCCGACCTGCGGGCCGTGTTCTCCTCCTCCTACCACGCACTCGAACCCGATGCCGCGCAGATGTTCCGGCTGCTTGGTCTCGCACCCGGTCCCGACATCAGCGCGACCGCCACCGCCAGTCTCATCGCTCTCCCCATGCCCCGGGTCCGGGTGCTGCTGCGGAAACTACAGGCCGCCCATCTCGTCCAGGAGCACGCCCCCGGCCGCTATCGTATGCACGACCTCATCCGCCTCTACGCCACCGAACAAGGCCATACCCAGCCGGCCTCGGTCTGGGAGACCGCGAGGCGCCGACTGACCGACTTCTATGTCCACACCGCCCACCGCGCGGCGGGTTTGCTGGACCCGCACCGTGACCCGATCCCGCTGACCGCCGCCCAGCCAGGGGTGGTGCCGGAAGACCTGGCAGATCATGGTGCGGCTCTGGACTGGTTCACCGCCGAGCACCGGGTGGTGCACGGCGCCCTCGATCTGGCGGTCGGCGCGGGTCTGGACGCGCACGCATGGCGGCTGGCCTGGGCCCTGGAGACCTTCTTCGACTACCGGGGGCACTGGCACGACTGGGCGGCCAGCCAACGCATCGCGCTCCAGGCCGGCCAGCGGCTCGGCGACAGATCCTGGCAAGCCGCCGCACACCGCAGTCTCGGCGTCGTCCACACCACGATGGACCGGCTCGACCAGGGCTACACCTACTTCGGCCAGGCCCTCGACCTCTACCGGGGGTTGGACGATCTGGTCGGTCAGGCACACACCCATCGCGGTCTGGGCTGGGTCCGCGACCGGCAGGGCCACCCCCGGGACGCGCTCGACCACAACGAACAGGCGCTGCGCCTTTACCGGAAAGCCGGCCACCGGGCCGGACAGGCGATGGCGCTGAACAACGCCGGGTGGCTGCACGCCATGGTGGGTGACTACGAGAAGACACTCGACTACTGCGCCCAAGCGGTGGCGCTGAACCAGGAGATCGACGACCCGCACGCCGAGGCGGGCGCCTGGGACAGCCTCGGCTACGCGAACCACCGCCTCGCTCGCTACACCGAGGCCACCCGCTGCTACAAGCGGGGGCTCGACATGGTCCGCGGTGTCGGTGACCGATACCACGAGACGGAGATCCTCAACCACCTCGGCGACACCCGTCTGGCCGCTGGAGACCCCGCGGCGGCCCGGGTCGTCTGGCGGCAGGCCCTGGAGATCGCGGAGGACACCGGCCATCCGGCCACCGACGCGCTCCGGGGCAAGCTCAAGGATGTCTCCGCGTCCCCCGGAGCGTGAGGCCGGCTGCGGCCGACCGTCCGCGGCCGGCGCTCACCGCGGCAAGATGAGTGCTGTGGCCGCCTCCCGGCCCAAGCGCACCGCGTGATCCGCACCGTCCAACTGCTGCGCTACCTCTCAGACGCCCCGCTGCGCCGACGGGTCACCGCGGCCACCAACAAGGTCAAGGCGTTCAACGGCTTTTCCCAGTGGATTGGTTTCCGCAACGGCCGCGTCATCACCGACAACACCCCCGGCTGGTGGCCGCTTCGTGCTTGACAGCGTGGCCCTGCTCCTGCCGGGGAGACGCCGATCGTGTCACCTTTGAGGCTCCGGAGACTCGGCCACGCCAACCGGGCGAGCGCCGTAAGAGGGCAGTGTGACGGTGAAGGTGCTGCCCTTGTCGGGCGCGGTGCGTACGGTCACCGTGCCGGCGTACGCTTCGACGATCGACTTGACGATGCTCAGGCCGAGTCCCGTGCCGCCGCTGCCCGGGGTGCGGGATTCATCGCCGCGGTAGAAGCGCTCGAAGATCCGGCAGGCGGTGTCGGGGGCCATACCGGGCCCCTGGTCGGTGACGTGCAGCTCGACGTTGTCATCGGGAAGCGAGCGCACCGCCACGGATATCGGCGTGCCGGGTGGGGTGTGCAGCAGTGCGTTGTCCAGCAGGTTCCGCAGCACCTGGAGCAGCCGGTCCTCGTCGCCGGACGCGAGCGCCTCTCCCTGCTCCTCCACGGTGATCGGTCTGCCGGGGCCGAGGGCGCGAGCATGGGCGACGGCGTCCTGGGCGAGCTTGCCGAGGTCGACCGGTGTGGTGGCGAGCGGGCGTCCCTCGGCCGCGGGCCTCACCGCGGCCGACGCGCTGCGGCGCGAAGGCTTCACGGGCTCCCTGACCATGGTCGGGGACGAACTGCGGCCGCCGTACGACCGCCCACCGCTGTCGAAGCAGGTCCTGGCCGGCGACCTGGACCCGCACCGGACCACCCTGCGCCAGAACGCCGACCTCCGGCGGCTGCGGATCAATCTCCGGATCTACGCGGCGGGCGACGTCGCCAACTGGCCGCACCCTCTTACCGGCGAACGAACCCGGCTGGAACAGCGCCCCAATGCCACCCAACAAGCCATCACCGCCGCCGGAAACCTCCTCGCCGGACCCACCGGCGCGACACCTTACGCACCGGTCCCGTTCGGGTGGACCGACCAGTACGACGCCAGGATCCAGTTCCACGGATGGTGTCCCACCAACGCCCGTATCAAGTATGTCGACGGCGACCCACAGGCACGCAAGTTCGTCGTGCACTGGTCACCCCGCCGGACCTCGAGACGCCGCTCCCGAAGGGCTGCCCCACCCCGGGGGTACTCCGCGAGAACGGCTGGGCCCCCGTCCCCGGCCCCGCTGCCCTTCCCGAGCATCGTCGCGAGCAGTTCCAACGACCCCCTGGGCACCGTCGAACGGGTCGTGGAGCTGTCCCGGAACGGGTGTGGCCGCCTCGTGGAACCGGGTCCGGTCGGTCACCTCAACCCCGGCTCCGGCCACGGCCCGTGACCCCATGCGGAGGAACTGCTCCACGAATTCGAGCTCGGCTGAGCCCCCGCCTTGTGCGGCCCCACCGGTGGGCCCTTACCGCCCAGGGCCGGGGTGTGCGGCGACGACGCGGCGGAAGAGGGCCTGTACGGCCGGTGTGACATCGGTGCCGGTCTGGTGGTGGCACGGGCCGGCATACGCATGGGTGAGGAAGTGCGCGGTCAGTTCGGGGTCGGGGACGTCGAACTCGCCGGCTGCGTGGCCTTCGGTGAGGATCGTGACAAGCAGGTCACGGGCGGCGGTCATGGGTTCCTCGCCGACCGCGCCGAGTTCGTGGAAGAGCCGGTGGTAGAGCTCGTGGTGGTCCTGTTCAGCGGTGACCCAGGCGGCGACGAGTCCATCGAGGCGGTCGGTCCAGGTCAGGCCGGGCTGCTGGATGAGGGCGGCGGGCCGCTGGAGCATGCGGTCCCACATCTCGGCCTGGAGGGCGGCGAGGAGTTCCTGCTTGGAGGCGAAGTAAAGGTAGACCGTGCCCTTGGCGACCCCGGCACGGGCGGCGACCTTGGCTACGGTCAGTGCCTCGTAACCGTCCTCCAGCAGCAGTGCGGCGACGGCGTCCAGGATCTGGCGGCGGCGCACGTCCGGGGGCTGGAAGCGGCCGATGGGCTGGGCGGGGGCGGGCCTGTCCGCGGGCACGGTCTCTCCTCATTCGTGGCCGGCTGACCGGCGATCGGTCAGCGGGTCGCTTCCAGGGTGTCATGCGGTTTGCGGGCGATCACGACGACGGCGTGGTCCTCGCCGGGCGGCTGTTCATGCCCGGGGTGCTGGTGAAGAGGTACGCGCCGGCGGTCGGCTCGCAGGATGTCCAGGCCGAGCCCCGCCAGGTCGGTACGCATTTCGTCGACCGTGACCAGGTCACCTGCCTGGCCCCAGTCACAGGCTTCCTCATCCCATTCGCCCAGGGACAGGATCGCGCCGGGGGCGAGGGCCGCCGCGAGGGAGACCAGGGTGGCGGTGCGGGCAGGGCCGCGCGGGGGCAGAGCGTAGGAGCTGAGGACGAAGTCATAGCCGGTCTCGGGCCTCCAGACGGCGCTGTCGGCCACGACCAGCTCGACGAGATCCGTCAGGCCGCGGGCGCAGGCGCCGGCCCGGGCGCCCGCGATGGCTCGGGGCGCGATGTCCACGCCGGTGACGCGCCAGCCGCGCCGGGCGAGCTCCAGGGTGTTGCCGCCCGCGCCGCAGCCCATGTCCAGAGCCTTCCCGGACGGAAGGCCGTAGGCCGGGGCGAGCAGGAGCGGGTCGGGGGCGGCGATGTCGCGGGCATCCCCCCGGTAGACCGAGTCCCAGTCGAACGGGGTCCGCAACGCGGGCGGACCGTCGGGGGTGGGGGCTGTGTGGTGCATCTCGTTTCCTCCGGTGGGAATGGACGACGCCAAATGACCGTTGGTCAGTAGTATGACTGCTGGTCATTTGATGTCGTCAACCCCACCTGGAGGCACCCATGACGCCCACCGCGCAGTACGACACCGTGATCGTCGGCGGCGGCCCGGCAGGGCTCACCGCCGCCCTCGCCTTGACCCGCTACCGCCACCGCACCCTGGTCGTGGAGTCGCCAGGGCCGCCGCGCAACGCCGCCTCCCGCGGCGTGCACGGCATGATCGGCCTGGAAGGTGCCACCCCGGCCCAGGTCCGCACCCGGGCCTGGGCCGAGCTCGACACCTACGGCCTGGCCGAGCGCCGCGAAGACACCGTCGAGAACGTCACCCGGGCCGACGACGGCGGGTTCCGGACCGTACTGTCCGACGGCACGGCCGTAGGGTCGCCCACCGTGCTCCTGGCCACCGGGGTGATCGACGCCCTGCCGGACGGCGTCGAGGGCTTCTCCGAGTGCTGGGGCCGCACCGTGATCCACTGCCCGTTCTGCGTCGGCTGGGAGAACGCCGACCGCACCTGGGGACTGATCGCCGACGACCCCGACTACGCGGCCATGGCCGCGTACGCCTTCAGCGCCTGGTCAGCGGATGTCATCGCCATCGCGCCGCCCGGCATGGACCGCCGCGCCGAGATACGCGCACAGCTGCGTGGCGCGGGCAGCGACCTCGTCGAGGGAGAGATCACCCGACTCCACCACCGCGACGGTGACCTGTACGCGGTGGAGTTCGCCGACGGCACGCACCTCGACCGGCAGACCCTGCTGTGGTCCCCGCCCCAGAAACAGGTCCCGCTCGTCACCCGTCTCACCCAGAACCTCGGCCTGGCTCTCGACGACGGCTTCGTCACCGTCGGACCCGACCAGCAGACCCGCGTGCCGGGGCTGTACGCCGCAGGCGACCTCACCACCGCATGGGAACAGGGCGCCATGAACGCCGCCGGAGCCGGTGCCGCGGCGGCCGACGCCATCCACTTCGCCCGCCGCACCTGAACCATCCGGGGTCTTCCATGTCCGAGCGAGCCTTCACCGACTACATCAACCACATCGGCGACCGCACCTCCCTCTACGCTGTCGTCGCCGCCCATACCGGCGCCCGCCGCGTCCTGTACCCCGGCAGCTACCTCGACCTCGCGCCCTCCTATGTCTGGGCCGACGTCACCTACCTCGATTCCGACACCCGCGCCCGCCGACTCTTCACCGGCTCCGGCGCCACCGGCCCCGCCCGACACCACAAGCGGTACGCCGGGGAACCATTGATCACCTTCGTCCCCGGCGACTACACCCACACCCTGCGGAGCCTCCCCGCATCCGCTTGGGACCTGGCCATCTCCCTCTACGCAGGCCCCGTCTCCGAACACGTCAAGCGGTGCCTTCGTCCGCACGGCTGGCTGCTGGCCAACAACAGCCACGCCGATGTCGGCTTCGCCCACCTCGATCCCGACTACCGGCTCAGCGCCGTCATCCACCACCGCAGCGGCCGATACACACTCACCACCGACCACCTGGACCAGTACACACAGCCACGACGCCCACCCCACCCCACCCGCGACCAGCTCCGAGCCATCGGTCGCGGCATCGCCTACACCCGAACAGCCACCGCCTACCTCTTCCTCCACCAACCCCGCGAACGATGACCCCCAAGACACTGCGTCCGGCCGCCCATCGCCGTTCTTGTCGTTGAAGGCGGCGTCGAAGCCGTACTCCTCGACCAGGAGCTTGACCTTCTCCTCGGAGCCGGCGGAGCCGATGACCCGGGAGGCGCCCTTGATCCTGGCTATCTGACCGACCACGCCGCCCACCGCACCGCCCGCGCCGGACACGCATACGGCCTCACCCGCCGTGAGGGACCCGACGTCCAGCAGTCCCGCGTACGCGGTCAGGCCCGTCGTGCCCAGGAGGCCGAGGCAGGCGCTCAGCGGGGCCAGCGACGGGTCCACCGTGGAGGCGTCCTTGGCGTCCATGACCGCGTACTCGCGCCAGCCGGTGAAGCGAACGTTCACCCACGGGCTGCCCGAGACCGAACGCAGCGCCGCACAACGAGCGCGCTCACGGTCGCGTCTGCAGTCCGTCGGCCACCCGGACAAACCTTGCCCGGGCCTAGATCATCTTATCGAGTTAATGCCACTGGCTTCTCAGGGCCGACGGGGCGCACCAGCCGCTAGTGTTCCTGGCCATCTGGACGGATTCCTGGATGTTTGCCCCTCCTTTCCTCTTTCCCGGTGACACGCACGCCGGCGACCGCCCTTACGAAGGAGAGCTCGCCCGATGACAGTTGAGACCAGCCCGGAAGCACCGCTGGAGCCGCCTCGGCAGTCGAGCCTGAGCACGGCGGCTGCCCGCAACCTTGCGACCACGACCAAGTCCGTCCCGCAGATGCAGGGGATCACCTCTCGCTGGCTGCTGCGGACGCTTCCCTGGGTTGAGGTCAGGGGCGGCACCTACCGGGTGAACCGTCGGCTGAGTTACACCGTCGGCGATGGGCGCATCGACTTCGTCCAGGACGGTGCGGACGTACGGGTGATCCCCCGCGAGCTCGGCGAACTGGCCCTGCTGCGTGGCTTCGAGGACCAAGAGGTGCTGACCGCGATCGCCGACCGGTGCGTCCAACGCGACTTCCGTGTCGGCGAAACGCTGGTCGTGCGTGGTACACCCGCCGAGCAGTTCCACCTGATCGCCCACGGCCGCATCAGGCAGACCTCCGTCGGCAAGTACGGCGACGAGACCGCCGTCGCCGTCCTTGCCGACGGCGACCGGTTCGGTGAGAACGCCCTGTTGGACACGGACGCCCGGTGGGACTGCACCGCCACCGCCGAGACCGCCGGCACCCTGCTCACCCTGTCCCGCGCCGACTTCGCCGCCGTGCTGTCCGCAGCGCCCAGCCTCCAGGACCACATCCGGGAGTTCCGTTCGCTTCTCGGCCAGCGGCAGAACCGTCGCGGCGAGGCCGAGATCGCCTTGTCGGCCGGTCACACCGGGGAACCCGCGCTGCCCGGCACGTTTGTGGACTACGAGCTGAAGCCGCGCGAGTACGAACTCTCCGTCGCGCAGACCGTTCTGCGGATCCACACCAGGGTCGCCGACCTCTACAACGAACCCATGAACCAGACCGAGGAGCAGCTCAGGCTCGTCATCGAGGCGCTGCGCGAGCGCCAGGAGCATGAGCTGATCAACAACCGGGAGTTCGGTCTGCTCCACAACGCGGACTTCAAGCAGCGCATCCAGACCCACTCCGGCCCGCCTACCCCGGACGACCTCGACGAGCTGCTCTGCCGCCGCCGCGGCTCCAAGTTCTTCCTCGCCCACCCAAGGGCGATCGCGGCGATCGGGCGTGAGTTCAACTCCCGCGGCCTCTACCCGACCCACGTCGACCTCGGCGGGCAGCAGGTCCCGGCCTGGCGCGGGGTCCCGATCCTGCCCTGCAACAAGATCCCCATCACCAGAGAGAACACCAGCTCGATCCTCGTCATGCGCACCGGAGAGGACAACCAGGGCGTCATCGGTCTGCGCCAGACCGGCCTGCCGGAG
The DNA here is from genome assembly GCF_016741875.1 of Streptomyces coffeae. Taxonomy (GTDB): domain Bacteria; phylum Actinomycetota; class Actinomycetes; order Streptomycetales; family Streptomycetaceae; genus Streptomyces; species Streptomyces coffeae. The sequence goes on from NZ_JAERRF010000024.1 coordinate 112,684, forward strand.
GAGTACGAACCGGGGCTGTCGGTGCGCTTCATGGGCATCGACGAAAGGTCGATCATCTCCTACCTCGTCACCGCCTACTACTCCGCCGCCATCCTGGTGCCGGACGCGCTCGGCGTATTGGAGAACGTGCAGATCGCCCGCAGCCACGACTAGAAGACCGGCGCAGCCCGGCGGCTACAACAGCCCGGCCCCTCTCCGGGCCGGCCGAGCACGCCCGGGATCCGGACAGCCACCCACCCCACCGAGGAGCCACGGATGCCCGCCCCTGAGCTTTCCCCTCCGCAATCGAGCCTGCCTGCGGCCGCTTCCCGCTCCGGGGCGTACGTCCTCGCCGAGGCCGCCGCCCGCGCCCGCGACATCAAGGGCGCCACCGGCGCCCGCCCCCTTGCGCCTCCCTTGCCCGCCCCGCCTCCCGTCGATATTCCTGCCGTCGAGGTGCGCACACCCAGCGTCGACCTGGAACGGATCCTGCGTGGTCCCAGCGGCCTGGGCACGGCAAGCCTGCGCTTGGCCCGGCGCGAGGAGCGGCCGACGCCGCCGGCGCCAGCAGAAGGCAACCCGATCCCGGGCCTCTACTACCACCCGGTGCCGGAGCCCGACCCCGTGCGAGTGGAAGAGGTCAGCCGCAGGATCAAGGCTTGGGCAGGGGACGAGGTCGACCTGTACCCCGAGGACTGGGAGGATCAGTTCGACGGCTTCTCCGTGGGGCGCTACATGGTCGCCTGCCACCCGGACGCGCCCACCGTCGACCACCTGATGCTCGCCACGCGCCTGATGGTGGCCGAGAACGCGGTGGACGACTGCTACTGCGAGGACCACGGAGGCTCGCCCATCGGCCTCGGCGAACGCCTTCTGCTAGCACACACCGCACTCGACCCCCTGTACACGACGGAGGAGTATCAGCCGCGGTGGGCGGAGTCGCTCCATTCTGATGCGCCTCGACGCGCCTACCGCTCCGCCATGGAGTACTTCCTCCAAGAGGCCAGCCCCTCCCAGGCCGACCGGTTCCGGCACGACATGGCCCGTCTGCACATGGGGTACCTCGCCGAGGCCGCCTGGGCCCAGACGGACCAGGTTCCCGAGGTGTGGGAATACCTGGCGATGCGCCAGTTCAACAACTTCCGCCCCTGCCCCACTATCACCGACACCGTCGGCGGCTACGAACTACCGGCTGACCTGCACGCTCAGCCCGCCATGCAGCGGGTCATCGCGCTCGCCGGGAACGCCACCACCATCGTGAACGACCTGTACTCGTACACCAAGGAACTCGCCGCGCCCGGGCGGCATTTGAACCTGCCCGTGGTGATCGCCGAACGTGAGGGCCTCTCCGACCGGGACGCCTACCTGAAGGCGGTCGAGGTCCACAACGACCTCATGCACGACTTCGAAGCCGAGGCCGCAGCCGTGGCCGACGCCTGCCCCGTCCCGAGCGTGCAGCGCTTTCTCCGGGGCGTGGCCGTCTGGGTCGACGGCAACCACTACTGGCACCAGACCAACACCTTTCGCTACAGCCTGCCCGACTTCTGGTAAGGAGAATGGACTTATCCATGACCAGCACCGAGCTCAGCACCCACATCGCCACCTCCGCCGGCAGCTCCCTGTTCATCCCGGCCCCGACGACGCCCTACCAAGGGGACATCGCCCGCTACTGGGACCGCGAGGCCAGGCCGGTGAATCTGCGTCTCGGCGATGTTGATGGCCTTTACCACCACCACTACGGCATCGGAGACGTCGACCACACAGCCCTCGGCGACGCCAACGACAGCACATACGAGAAGAAGTTGATCGCCGAGCTCCACCGCCTGGAGTCGGCACAGGCCGAACTCCTCCTGGACCACCTCGGCCCCATTGAGCGTGACGACACGCTCGTGGACGCCGGCTGCGGCCGCGGCGGCTCGATGGTCATGGCCCACCAGCGCTTCGGGTGCAGGGTCGAGGGCGTCACACTGTCGGCCAAGCAGGCCGACTTCGCCAACCAGCGTGCCCGCGAACTCGGCATCGAGGACCACATCCACGCCCGCGTCTGCAACATGCTCGGTACGCCCTTCGAGTCCGGGCGGGCCGCGGCCTCATGGAACAACGAGTCGAGCATGTACGTCGACCTGCACGACCTCTTCGCCGAGCACTCCCGCATCCTCGCGGTCGGCGGCCGCTACGTGACCATCACCGGCTGCTGGAACCCACGTTACGGCCAGCCCTCGAAGTATGTCTCCCAGATCAACGCGCACTTCGAGTGCAACATCCACTCCCGCCGGGAATACCTGCGCTCCATGGCCGACAATCGCCTCGTACCGCAGGCCGTCATCGACCTCACTCCCGCGACCCTGCCCTACTGGGAGTTGCGGGCGACGTCCTCACTGGTCACTGGCATTGAAGAAGCGTTCATCAATTCCTACAAGGACGGCTCCTTCCAGTACCTCCTGATCGCAGCCGACCGCATCTGATCGCCGGCCTGCTAAAACGCCTGCTGAAAGGCCGAACCGTCCCTTTCAGCAGGCCGCCGAGCCTCCGGTACCCCAGGTCGAGGCGTGTACGGATTCACGCCCAGGGGCATCACTCCTGTCTGTCGACGCACCACATCGGGGGGCACGTTGGACACGAGTGCAGGCAAGGGCCCTGGCAGACGCATCGGCCGGGCGGTGTTCCATCTCGCCATGACGGTCTTGGTCCTCACGCTCGCCGTACGCACCTATGAGGAGACCGCTGTCGCGCACGCCCGGTCAGCCGGGTCCTTGCGGACTACGTGGGCCACCGTGGTGGAGACGACGTCCCACACGCGTTTCGGGCATACGGGCGGCGGTCAGGACGGCGGCGGCAAGCCGTACACCTCTCACTCGTACACGGTCGAACTCCGCTTGGGCAAGGAGCTGAAGACCGTCGGCGAGGTCGGGACCGACGCCATGGATGAGCTCATAGAGGGTCGGCAGGTCGAGGTGGGTCTGTGGCACGGGCGGATCGTGGAGATCGCGGGGCACAACGTATGGCCCGGCTGGCACGTCACGGCGCTGGACGGGACGTTGTACGTGCTGTATCCGCTGATCATGGGCTATCTGATCGCGCTGGCCGTGTCCGCGCGGGCGGCTGTGGCGGGACGGACGGCTGTGGCGGGCAGGAGCAATCGGGTCCGGCTGACACGAGAGGACCGGTTCGGAGCGTTCTGGCCCGGATTCCTCGTCGGTCTGGCGGGAATTCTTGTGCTCCTCATGTGCGGAGCCTTCGGGAACGGGCCCGTGTACTGGCCGGTCATCCCCGCGGGCGCCGGAGTGATCGTCGCTGTGGTGAGGTTGCAGCGGATGATCCGGCGACGCAGGGGCGCTTCCCTTGAAGAAGGGCCTGACAGGGCGTCACCGGCCGACGCCTGACGTCGTCAGGTGCAGACCTCTGCCCCTGCGACACTGAACCGCCTTACCATAATGGAGTGTTAAGGGGGAGAACACGCGGGCTGGCCTGCCTCTGCATTCTCGTGCTGGGCGGGTTGACGCTCTACGCGGCGTTCGGCGATGTGCACGGCGCGGCGCGTACCCATCTGTCAGTGGCCATCGGCAGCCTATGGTGCTTGTTGCTGCTGCTGGACTTCCCCGCCATCCGGCCGACTGCACCCCAGGCCGTACCGCGCACCGCACATGTCGCGTTCATGGGACGACTGCTGATCAGCCTGCTTTGGCTGGCCCGCGCGCTGGTCGGGGGCCTGATGGCCTACCAGGTCTCCGGTCAGCTCCAGGAACAGCCCGGCTTCCACACCCTCTCCGCGGCGCTGTCGGCCGCTGGCCAGCTGCTGTCACTGGCCCTGGAGTGCGGCCGAGCGATGGCCGGTTTCCACCCGGAGTGGGGGTTCACACGCAGGCCGCTCAGTGTGCTGCGCTTCCTCCTCAACGCCACCTTCGGGGTCCTGCTCGCCGGGTATGCGAGCGTCCTGCCGGGTGTGGTGGAGACCGTCCTGACCTGGGTCCCCTCCCACACCTATGCGCTGAGCACGCACGTCCTGCCGGGCTGGCTGGACTGGACGGCCGGACCGGTCACCATGGTGCTGTGCATGGTGTGGTTCGGTCTGGTGGTCCCGCGACGACTGGAGCGGCTACGGCCGCGGCCCCGACGCCAAACAACAGCGTGCGCTGCGGGTGCACGAGAAACCGCTGACGGACGAGGAGCGAAGCGAACTGCGTGAGCGGACCGCTGCGGCCGCCGTCGCTCTGGCCCCCACCGACTGGCACACCCTGCTGCTGCGCTACCGCGCCGTGGTGGACCACCAGGAGGTGGACCTGGTGGTCGACCCACCCTCGCCCTGGCCAAACACGCCCGAGACGAGGGAGGAAGAGGATGGCGGGGAGGAGGAAGAGGAGAGGGAGGCTCAGGTCGAGCCAACCGTTGTGCCACTGCCCGACTTCCCGGAGCTCGACGCCCTGTGGCGGCTGCGTGAAGCCACCTATCGTGCCGGACTGGGCGCGCCTGCCGTGCAGGAGGCGACCATCTCCCGGCAACCGGACTCCCCCACGGGGTGGCGTCTCGACCACTGGTCCCATGACCTTGCCGTCGCCCCTGCCTTCAGCACTCCCCCACCCCGCCGCGCCTACCGGCGCGACCTGCGGCACTTCCCCTGCGTGCGGGGGCGCCGCCCGTTCTGGCTCCGGGCACGCGCGGCTCGGGTGGGCTAGCCACTGCTCACGGGCTCGGCCAGGACCTGGCAGGGCATCCGCTCACACCAGGACGACGCAGTCTCGCCGCTCCAGTTCGGTCAGCAGCGACGCGGAGGGTTCGCAGGCGTTCCAGCGCAGGTCCAGCTTCTCCAGTGAGGGCATGTCGACGACCCAGTCCGGCAGCCTTGTGAGGCGGTTGCTTCTCACATCCAGCTGCCGCAGCCGGGGCAAGCGGGCCAGCGTCTCCGGCAGTTCGGCCAGGAGGTTCTCCCGCAGATCCAGGTGGCGCAGCTGATGGAGGTCGGCGGTGGATGCGGGGAGGGTGGTGATCGCGTTGCCCCGGAGCCACAGTTCGCGCAGGTTACGGAGGTGGCCGAGGCTGTCGGGCAGCGTGGTCAGCCCGTTGTGCTGCGCCCGGAGTTCGATCAGGCCGGTCATCCGGCCGATGGCTTCGGGCAGTGTGGTGAGCTTGTTCTCGCCGACGTTGAGGTAGCGAAGCCGCGTGAGCTTTCCCAGGGCGTCAGGAACCGTGGTCAGGCCGTTGTCGTGCAGGTAGAGGAAACCGCTGAGTTCAGCCAGGTTGCCGAGTTCATCGGGCACCGAGGTGAGGTGGTTGTGCCCGAGATCCAGGGTGGTCAGCCGGTACAGCCGTCCGACCTCCCGCGGGAGGTCCGTAAGCCCGTTGTCGGCGAGGATCAGCACCTCGAGCTCGGTACGCTCCCAGACCGACTCGGGTACTGTGCCGAGCTGTTGACGCCAGAGGTTCAGTACGTGCGCCATGGTGCGCTCCTTTGCCGTGGTGCGCCGACGATTCAGGTCCGGCTGTCCTCTATGCGCCGCAGGGTACAGAGGCACGGGCCTTCCCCGCGCCCGCCGGTGCTCCGGGCTGCCGGGAGCAGCGGCGCCGGCAGTGCCCACTGCCCGTCGGTCATCGGCCGAGGGTCTCCACGGGGGTCGCGCCGGGGCGGGTCCACTGCGGCACGGGGCGGCTGGTCGGGCCCCAGGTGGCGTTCCCGTCCGCGTCCGAGCGCCAGAACCAGCACGGCCTGCGCCCCTCGGGCCAGCCTTCCGGGTTGTCCTCCCACGCCTCGCCGCGGCCGTAGGGCGTCATGTCGAGCAGGCCCAAGGACCCGTTGACTCGCTCGTTGCCACGGCCCGTCGTGGAGTAGGTGAGGAACACGCGGTCGCCGTCGCGCAGGAAGCAGGTGAGGTAACCCATGTCGCCGCCGACCGGAGCCTCCACGTCGCGCACCGAGTACCAGGGCTCGGTGTAACCCATGAACTCGACGTAGGAGGCCACCTCGTCCCAACGGCCCGTGGTCAGGATGGCGAACGAGACGCCACGGGCGTTGAGGTAGGCGGCATCCTTCAGGTGCCAGGCCGTGGTGGTGCAGCCCTCGCACTGCCCCTGGTGCGGCGCGCCGTCGTACCACATGTGCTTGTAGACCACGAGCTCGTCGCGGCCCTGGAACAGGTTCAGGAACGCGACCGGGCCGTCGGGTCCGACGACCTCGACCGTCCCGTCGAGCTCCACCATCGGCAGTCGGCGGCGGGCCGCGGCGAGGGCGTCGCCCTCGCGGGTGTGGGCCTTCTCCCGAACCAGAAGCTCGTCACGAGCGGTCTGCCAGGTGGCCAGGTCAACGACGGGAGGGCGGCCGGGCAGCGCGGTGTTCGGGTCGTCCGGCGTGGTCGTCATGGTGTCCTCCGTGGTGTCTCGTGCCGGGCAGCGTCGTACGACGTCCTACGACGGTCACCACAACAGACTCGCGACCCGGCCGAAACTCATCGCGGCAGGGGGCGCCCTCGGCCGAGCCTGCACGGACCACGTCGGGCTGACAAGTTCACAGAGGCGCTCGAGTCACACCTGGGGTCGGCGGTCGGTCGACTGGACGATCGCCGCGGCAGGGCACAGGGCGACGGCCTCGCGCACCGCGTCCTGCGTTTCGGCGGGCGGCTCGGGGCGCAGGTCGACCTCCTCGGCCGGTATGTCCAGGCGCAGGGGAAGCGGTTGACCAGCGTGGGGAAGGCGACCCGCATCTCGACGCGGGCCAGTTGCCGGCCCAGGCACTGGTGCTGCCATGGCCGAAGCTCAGGTGTCCGGGGGTGGCCACCTGCATCCGGCCCCCGGCCACGCAGCCCGACCTGTCCGGCGCCCCTTGTGACGAAACCCCTGCCACAGAGAGCGACGAGACGTCCGCTCGCCCCGCGAGTACTGCTCACATGCATGCCGACAGCGTGCGCTCATCGCTGCGGGGGAAGCCAAGCCAGAACCAGACCAAGGCATCATCGCCAAGGCGCGCCAGGAGCAGAACCGGCCGGCCCGCGAGCGTGAGCTCCTGCGTTCCGCGGGCCCAGTACAGATCGCCACAGCGCGGGCGCGGTACGCGGAGCTCGCGCGCGCGATGTCCTGGTGGTCTCTCGAGGGTGGCGGCGACCGGCGGTTGAATGCTCCATGAACGGCCGTTCGGGTGGTCAGGCGGTCAGCGCCGCAAGCTCCGCGTTGGCGCGCCCGGTGACCAGGGCGAGGACGCGGCCGGCGGCAGCCAGGTCCTCGGCGGGTATCCCGCCCCAGATGCGGGCGGTGATGGGGGCGGTCTCGGCGCCGAGGGCGGCGATCAGCTCGCGCCCTGTCTCCGTGGGGTGAAGGTGCGCGTCGTCCGCGACGAGCAGCTGCTTGGCCAGAAGCTCGTCGAGCGTGGCGCGGATGTCGGCCGGATCGGCCTTGAGGGAGCCCCGGACCTGGGTGATGAGATCGTCCGGCGTCTGCGGGGCGTCGGCGGTCACCGCGGCGCGCAGGGCGATCTGCTGCCGGAATGTGGTGCCGTGCCGGGCCAGGACGTGTGCCAGAACACCACGAGCGGCGTAGTGGGCCAGGCCGAGGGCGCGGGCATCGGCGACGGGTGCGGTGGTGGATGCAGTGGCGGTCATCGTGTTGTCCCCTGAGTGCTCTCGTGGTGCGGTACGGATGGAGCGAGAGGTACGTCGAGCAGGGTCGTCAGCTCGTCGGTGAACGCGCGGGTCCGCGGGGCGTCGAGGCCGCCGAGCGGCTCCAGCAACCGCTGAAGCAGTTCCTGGACCACCGCGATGGCCTGCCGCGTGACGGCCTGGCCCTGCTCGGTGAGCGCGAGCTGTACGGCGCGCGGGTCGCGGGGATCGCGGGTGCGCTCGATCAGGCCGGCCGACTCCAGGGCGCGCGCCAGCTTCGAGACGTACAGCGCCTCCAGGCCGGTGTGGTCGGCGAGTCGGCGCTGGCTGGGCCGCTCGCCGGTGCGCTGCATGCCGTGCAGCGACGCGACCAGTGAGTACTGCGCGTGGGTGAGGCCCAGCGGAGCCACCGCGCGATCGACCGCGACGCGCCACTTGTTGGCGAGCCGCCATACCAGGAAGCCGGGCGTGGGACCCGGAGAACCCTTGCTCATGCCGGATAGATTACATGGCTACTGTGTCCATGGCTACTATTTTCTGGCAGACGTGAGGGCGCACCCGAAGCCCAGTTCGGGCAGGGGAAGTGGGACGCGCCTCGCGCTGTAACGCCAGGGCCTCCCCAAGCGCTGGCACGGGCCTTGCCCCCTGTTCAGCCGGAATCCCTGGTTCGCGTCGTCAGCCGTTGCCGGTGGACGGCGGGGCGAACGTCGGGAAATCGGGAACATGCACATCAGGCGGTGTCGACATGGTGGTCAGAGCCTCCAGGAGCGGAAGCCCTCGGCCGAGGAGGACGGCGAGGGCGACCGCCGTGATGGCGAAGAACACTACGCGTCGTCTCCAGAACGCCAACCGGTCATACGGGAAATCCCGCAATTCCGGCAGGAGCCGGAAGACGAGACATGACTCCAGCGAGAAGAACCGCAGGGCCCGGGGCATCTGGAGGGAGACGGCCCGCGGGCTCCAGTCCTCCGAGAAGCGGAGGGCCGCCACCAGTCGCTGACCTGCGGGCCGACGAAAGGACAACCCGGGAAGCGGATGAGGCAGCAGCAGCGCCGCCCGTTCGCGGAAGTGCTCGTAGAGGTCTTGGTCACCCGGCACCAGGATGACCAATTGCTCGGGCCGCAACAACCGCTGTGCCTGCTGGAGTTCCCAGAACAGTGACTCACCTTCCCCGCAGCGCATCACGGTGAGCCGACAGGAGGACATGAGTGTGGTCACCGCAGGGCGCCAGTCCTTTTCCCTGACCCTGCCCTTCGCCGCTCCCAGTGTTTCGATCTCGTCGTCCAAACCGATGAACGGCCCTATGCCGGCCATCGCCGTGGCGACCGCCTCCTCTTCGGTGACCAGGGAGCCGGGTCTGGAGGGCTGTCTGGCCTGCTTGTCGTCCCGGAACGACCGCAGATAGAGCACCGGCGGCCGTGGATCGGCCATCATGACGGCGCGTGCGCCCTTGGCTTCCTTCATCTCACGGGCGCGCAGCGCCGCACGGCACCGTGGCCACGCGACCAGCGTGATGAACGCGGCGACCGGGAGGAACCCCAACGGCACGCCCGCGATCTGCGGTCCTGCTGCGAGCCGGTAGGCGCCGGCGACGAGGAACACAGCGAAGAACAGCAGGAACGCCACGACCCAGGAGCCGCAGCCCGCGGCGAACCGCTGCCGTGGTGCGACATCGTCCAGCACCCCGAGCACGTCATGCTCTCGCCGGGAGGCGTAGGCACCCAGTACGAGACACGGCCGGGAGGATGCCGGTGGCCGATCCGCATCCTCCCGGGTACCGAAACCGTGACGGTGGTAGAGCGTCCGCCTCTGTGCCCCGGCGGTTACCCGCCCCGTGAGGTAGGTGGCACCCGAGGCGTACGCCCAACGCAGCGCGGCATGCATCAGTGCGTCTTCCACCACCCGAACGTCACCAAAGGCCACGGACCGTTCGACCTGAAGGTGTGTGATCTCCCGGGCGTGCGGGGCGTCGGACGGTGTCCGGATACGGACCGCTCCCGCCGTTCCTGCACCCAGTTCCGCGCGGGCTGCGAAGGCGGTGTGGTCGTCAGCGGCGGAATCGATCCGCACCCGCACCGACGAACGGCGCGCTTCCGCCGCTCTATGCGCCTCCAGCAACCGGGCCGCGAACAGCACGTTGGCACCCTCGCGCAGGGCATTGAGAACCAGTGTGTCCGGGTCGTCGAACGGCTCGGGGGGCGGGGCGCCACCGCCCGGCAGATGGAGGCGAAGGGTGGGGAAGGGGCGGTGGGTGTATGTGAGGCCGTCGAGCGCCGCGATCGGGATCACCCGCGGTGCCCCGTCGGAGCCGTGATGGGCTCCGCCGGTGAGCCTGAGCATGCGGCCGTCGAACTCCGCCTGGCTCAGGACCGCCCGCAACACCCGGGGCGGGGACGGTACGGGCATCACGATCCCGGAGTGGTGCTGCGGCCCGGCCTCGGCAATGGCGCGTTCCAGGAGACGGTGCAGCTGCTCGGCCTGCTGGAGTTCACTGCGGTGGAAGCGGACCACGTAGGGGTCAGCCGCCTCGGGCAACTGGTTCCCGAGTACCCCGGCCACGGCGTCCGCACCGGGGTGCGGAACCAGCCGGAGCATGCCCCACCTGGCGTGGCCCCGCGGGGGACTGAGCACGATACCGGACAGCGCTTGAACGGGAACCGGACGGCCGCTGAGGGCGTGCAGCAGGGACCGGTGGCCCTGCCGCGCGTAGGTGAGGACACAGTGCCGCCCGTCGAACTCCAGACGCGTACCGCCGCCCCCTTCCCACCGCGTCGCCACGCCCGCCTCCCGGCCTTCCTCAGGCCCATCCGCCGGGCACAACGAGCCCATCCGCGCCTCCCCCGTCCAGCCGCTGTCGTCCACCATTACACCGCCCTGTAGCCGTCACAAGACTCCGCATGCCTCCGGCAGGAGGCGAGCATGTACCCCACGGTCAGGGACAGTTGATAGTGCATGCGGGCACTGCTGACCGCCGAGCATCATGCCCCGGAGGAACCACACACCCTCCCGACCAACGGTGAGATCACTTGTCCCCGGTCTGCCAGTGCCCGGGCGTACCACGTCAGAGCTGCGTGACCTTGCCGTTCTCAGCCGATCTTGGCAGGCGCGGCGGCTGACTTCATCTCCCTCCGGTCCGTCGGGTGGCCACCTGAGAAGCGAGGGGGGAATGACGATCCGATTTCCTGGGCAAGGTTGCGACAATCCTGGGCTCCCGGCCTGCCCATCAAGGTGCGGTGCGTCAGCTGGGGCATCGCTCAGGCAGCGGTCGGCAGGTGGCGAAGGGAAACACCGGGCATGAGTGGGAATCCGTCCTTCTTAGGAGAGGGAGAGCCGTCGGCGCGCAGTGCGCAGCGGACGCGCGCGGGGCGTGCGCTGGTCGCCACCGGGTGGGCTCTGCGGGTGGTGGGGACAGTGGTGGGCTTGGCAGGTGCTGTGTTCTTCAGGGGCGGATTGAACAGCGATCATGTGCCGTCAGGTTTCACGCAGCCGCTGTGGTGGTTGCGTGAGTTGGGGGGCATGGTGGTCCTCTGCGTCGGCGTGTGCATCTTCCTCGTCGGCCGTCTTGTGGTCGTGCGGGGCAAGCAGCACACCGCCGGTGTCATCGATTGTGTGCACGGGCTCGCGGGGACTCGCTATGTCCTGTACCTGCGCCCGTTCTCCAACGACCCGGACATGGCCTCTCTGCCTGACGATCTGACGGGCGGTGGAGCGAACACCGAGAACCTCTTCTTCGTCTCCGGGCTTACCCACGAAGAGGCTTTGGTCCGCCGTTTCCGCCCTTTCGGCCGCGTCGTCGCGATCGGCAGGCCCGGGGAGCCGCTCCCTCTTCCCGGGGCGGCACGCGCGTACCTGCCCCTCGATGACTGGCAGGACGCCGTGAGCGGCCTGATCGAGGGCGCGCATGTGGTGCTGCTGTCGGCCGGCCCCGGCCCGGGGACGGTATGGGAGTTCGTCGAGGCACTGCGTGTACTGCCGCCCGAGAGGCTGGTGCTGCTGGCCTACTGCGATCCTGCGGCCTATAACCGCTTCCGCGAGGCGGTCGCCGAGGAGTACTCGCGACGGTCTCGTACTGATCCGGCGGGACCGGCTACAGACGTGTGGCCGCCACTTCCAGCCCTGCCGGACTTCCCTCCTCCCTCTCGCTCACAGCGGCCACGCTGGGAGGTACTGCTGAACGGCGGCCGAAAGCGGCTGCGCTGGGATTTCCCCCTCAAGGGCCTCGTCGCCTTCGGTCCGGACTGGCAGGCAACCTTCATCCGGTTCGATCCGACAACACTGCGTGTACCGAGCCCGGTGACGCTACACCGACTGGTCAAACGCGAACTCCAGCCCGTCTTGGACAAGTTGACGGCACTGTCCGAGCCGCATTGACCCGTCCGCAGCCAGTGGTCGGCCATCCTGGGGCCAAAGCCGGCATCGACGACACACTCTGGAACGAGGGGCGTCAGCGTTGGACGACTCTGATGCCACGGACCAGTACCAACGGGCGAGTGCCTGGCCTGGTCTGTGATGATGCGCTCCGACCGTCAGCTCAACGCCGCCACGTACGCCGCGATCGGTGCGCTGGAGCGGCAGCTGCCGGGGTTCGCGCACTCGGACGCGGAGTGGGGCCACCCCGAAGCAACGGCGAGGTGATGGGGCCGTTTCCAAGAAACAGGCTATGACCCATCGGTCGGGACGTCATCATGGTGGGTGTGATGCCTGATCCGCGCAGTGCACCGCCTTCCATCTCGGACAAGTCCTCGGCTGGGGACGCGCCCGAGGCAGTCCGAGAGCCATCGCTGTCGGTCCTGGAGCTGTACAAGCTGGCCGTGGAGATGGCCGACCGGGTATCCGCGCGGCGCGGCCAGGCGAACGCCTTCTTCCTCACCGTCCAGACCGCCTTCATCAGCGTGATCAGCATTGACTTGCCGAATCTGCGACAGGAACCCCTGTGGGTTGCACCGGTCATCGCATTGGCGGGGGCGGTGATCTCGATGACCTGGTGGCTGCAACTGCGTAGCTATCGTGACCTGAACCGAGCGAAGTTCGCAGTCATCAACGCGATCGAGACACAGCTCCCGGTCCAGGTCTTCACCGATGAGTGGGGGCATCTGACCCGAACTCCAGCGATCTCCAGACGGGTGCGCTACGCCGAACTCGGTTTCAGTGAGCGGATGATTCCGTGGGTCTTCGTTCTCTTGCATGGCTTGCTGTGCTTGGGCAGGCTGCTCGCATGACCTGCCGTGACCTACCTGCGTGAGGAGCTCACAGCACGGTTGGACCGGGCGAGAGCTGACTGCACGTCCTCCCCCGACCACGACGTGCCTCATCCCGCCTGGCAGGTGGGCAACTCAGCCCAGTGAGTCACGGTTTCAGCACGGTTGACGTGCTCCCTGGCCTAAAGTCCAGGGATTCCGGCCTGGGTCGTCTGACCCTTCCGGGGCTTCCTGCTTCAACGCGCTGTGCCGGGACTTTCGTCCTGGTCTCACCGGCGCTCCACGAGGCGTTTAGCGTCTCCGCCCGTCCGGCGGCGACGATGCGGCGTCCTTCGAAGAGGACGTTGCGGGCTGCGTTGTGGTCGCGGTCGTGCATGGTGCCGCACTGGCC
>NZ_JAERRF010000240.1 GCF_016741875.1 Streptomyces coffeae
TATCTGTGCACCAGACTGACCGGAGAGACAGGCGGTTCCAGTGCACTGGTCGCGGTGTCGGCGGAGTCGGATGAACCTGTGGCGATCGTCGCGATGACCTGCCGTTTCCCGGGCGGGGTGCACTCTCCCGAGGGACTGTGGGAGCTGCTTGCCACGGGTAGCGAAGGCATCGGGGAGTTCCCCACCAGTCGGGGCTGGGACCTGGACGCTCTCTTCCATTCCGACCCGGACCACCCCGGCACCTCCTATACCCGCAAGGGTGGCTTCC
>NZ_JAERRF010000241.1 GCF_016741875.1 Streptomyces coffeae
CGAAGGCGCCCTGGTCGGAGTAGCTCGTGCCGGGGTGATCCGGGTCGGGATGGAAAAGACCGTCCAGGTCCCAGCCCCGGTCGGACGGAAAGTCCCCGATGACGTCCCGACCGGAGGCGACCACGTCCCAGAGTTCTTCGGGGGAGTTGGCGTGACCCGGGAATCGGCAGGTCATGCCGATGATGGCTACCGGCTCGTCGGAGTCGGACACAGCCAGTACAGGAGTGTTCGTCCCGCTGGTCTCTCCGGTCAGCCGGGTGCACAGATG
>NZ_JAERRF010000242.1 GCF_016741875.1 Streptomyces coffeae
CCGCAAAGTCCAGATCCCGCGAAGAGGCACGGTGAGCCGCGTCAATACCCATCGCCTCCAGCACCGGATGCTTGCCCGGGCTCGCGGTGGCATGGATCTCCGCACCCAGATGACGAGCGATCTGCACCGCCGCCATCCCCACACCACCCGCCGCGGCATGGATCAACACCGACTCACCCGCACCAAGACCACCCAGCTCCACCAGCCCGTACCACGCCGTCAGAAACACCACCGGCGCCGCGGCCGCCTGCTGGAAACCCCAGCCGG
>NZ_JAERRF010000243.1 GCF_016741875.1 Streptomyces coffeae
CGGTGACGGGAACGTCATCGTCGCCAATGTCGACTGGGAACGCTTCGCGGGCACCTTCATGGCACAGCGGCCCAGCCCGCTATTGGGCGAGCTGCCCGAGGTCCGCGCCATGTTCGACGCTGCTCCAGCGGAGCAGGGCACGTCGGCTCTCGCACAGCGACTGGCCGGCTTGGATCAGGCCGAGCAGGAGCGGCAGCTCACCGAGCTGGTCCGGTATGAAGCGGCCACCGTGCTTGGTCACGTGTCCGGTGAGGCGTTCTCCGCA
>NZ_JAERRF010000244.1 GCF_016741875.1 Streptomyces coffeae
AACGACTATCGCTCGCTGTTGACGGGTGATGAGTTTGAGGCGTTTCGGGGTAATGGCAGTGCTCCGAGTGTGGCGTCGGGTCGGGTGTCGTATGTGTTGGGGTTGGAGGGGCCGACGGTCACGGTGGATACGGCGTGTTCGTCGTCGTTGGTGGCGTTGCATTTGGCGGTGCAGGCGTTGCGGGGTGGGGAGTGTGGGTTGGCGTTGGCGGGTGGTGTGACGGTGATGTCGACGCCGACGACGTTTGTGGAGTTCTCCCG
>NZ_JAERRF010000245.1 GCF_016741875.1 Streptomyces coffeae
GCCCAGCGGGCTGCGGTGGTGTGGCTGACCTGGAACCGTTCAGCTGCCCGCCGCAGTGGCCATCCGTCCTCGACGACGCACTGGGCCAGACGCAGCCTGCCGGTCGGGGTCAGCGGGGCGTTACGGTGGATCAACGAGGGCCTCCTGGCGTCGGCAGTAGATCTCGCAATCCACACCGAAACCAGAAGGCCCTCGCCCTGTTCAAGCACCACTCACGGCGAGTCGCCTGTCACCAACGTCCCCGGACAGCACA
>NZ_JAERRF010000246.1 GCF_016741875.1 Streptomyces coffeae
TGTCGGTATCCGGGTGGGGTGTCTTCGCCGGAGGGGTTGTGGGAGTTGGTGGCTGGTGGGGTGGATGCGGTGTCGGAGTTTCCTGGTGATCGGGGGTGGGATCTGGAGGGGTTGTATCACCCGGATCCTGAGCATGCGGGTACGTCGTCGACGCGTGCGGGTGGGTTTTTGGGTGATGTGGGGGAGTTTGATGCTGATTTCTTTGGGATGAGTCCGCGGGAGGCGTTGGCGACGGATGCGCAG
>NZ_JAERRF010000247.1 GCF_016741875.1 Streptomyces coffeae
TGGTGACGGGAACGTCATCGTCGCCGATGTCGACTGGGAACGCTTCGCGGGCACCTTCATGGCACAGCGGCCCAGCCCGCTGCTGCGTGAACTGTCCGAAGTCCGTGCCGTGTTCGAGGCCACGTCGGCGGAGCAGGGCACGTCGGCCCTTGCGCAGCGACTGGCCGGCTTGGACGACGCTGAGCAGGAGCGGCAGCTCACCGACTTGGTCCGGTATGAGGCGGCTGCGGTGCTGGGGCAT
>NZ_JAERRF010000248.1 GCF_016741875.1 Streptomyces coffeae
GCGGGACGAGGCAGCGACCGTGCTGATGGCGCTGGCTGAGCTGTTCGTACGTGGCACGGTGGTCGACTGGGGCTCGGTGTTCGCTGGGTGTGGTGCGCGGCAGGTGGAGCTGCCGACGTATGCCTTCCAGCGCGAACGGTTCTGGATCCGGGCCTCGCGGCCGGTCACCGATGCGCGAGGTCTGGGGTTGGGTGCGGCGGAACATCCGTTGCTCGGTGCCGCGGTGGTTTTGGC
>NZ_JAERRF010000249.1 GCF_016741875.1 Streptomyces coffeae
GAGGGTGTGGGTGTGTTGGTGGTGGAGCGGTTGTCTGATGCGGTGCGGCATGGGCATCGGGTGCTCGCGGTGGTGCGGGGTTCTGCGGTGAATCAGGATGGTGCGTCGAATGGGTTGACGGCGCCGAGTGGGCGGGCGCAGGAGCGGGTGGTGCGGCAGGCGTTATCGGGTGCCGGGCTGGGGCCTGGTGATGTGGATGTGGTGGAGGGGCACGGGACGGGGACGCGG
>NZ_JAERRF010000025.1 GCF_016741875.1 Streptomyces coffeae
GGAGTCGTACACGGCGCGCTCGGCCGTGCTTCCGGCGACGATCCGGCGGTCGACGTCGGCCAGGAGTTCCGGATCCCGCGCCATCAACGCCTGCGCCTCGAGGACGGCCCGGGCCTCGCCACCGGCGAGGTGGCCACGGGCGACGAGGTCGGCGGCCACCGCCTCGACCGCCTGCCGCGCCCGGCCCTGCTCGCGAGGCGCCTCCCCTTCGGCTATCCGCTCGGCCGGCGGTTCCAGCATCGCGGTGCCCATGCGGCGTACTTCGCCGATCGCCACTCCGTGGCTCACACCGACGCCTCGCAGCGTTGTTCCCATCTCACCTGTCTCCGGTCGTGCGGCGTCCGCGCCGCGGGGCTGGTTGTCCTGCGCGCCGCCGTGACGACGGCAGCGACGTCACGTCCAGAGGAAGAGACCGTCGCCGGGCTTCACCTCGCCGTCGGCACGGACACCGGACAGGGAGTCGGCCGCCGCCTCGAGCGCCACGACCGGGGACACCGGTGACTTGCCCGCGGCCTCGACGGCGGCGGGGTCCCAGCGCACCACACCCTGGCCACGGATCACGGTGTCGCCCTTGCTGACCAGGAGCTCGAAGCCCTCGCCGCCCAACTGCACCGTGTCGATGCCGAGATGGGTGAGTACACCGTGTCCTTCGTCGTCGACCACGACGAACGCGTGGTGGTGCAGGGACAGCACAACGCCGTCCAGGGGCGCGACCGCCTCCTGCGGCTCCCTGACCGGATCGATGGCGGCGCCCGGACCGACCATCGCCGCCGAGAAGACGGGGTCCGGCACTGCCGCCAAGCCGACGGCACGCCCGGCAAGCGGTGACGTCACACGGGTCACGATGGCCCTCCTGAACAACACGGCAAACGCCCGTTGCCTGATCCATGGGGTGCCGAGCGGCGCATGAGCTGCGCCACTCAGTGGTGTAGACCAGTTGTAGCACGGAGGCCGCCGCACGCGGAACCTCGTGCGTGCGGCTTTCGCCCCGATGCAACTCAGCCCGCTATGGCTGACCTGGTTGTTCTCAGGCCGGTTGCCTGATGCTCTCGATGATGCGGGGGAAGCCCTCCCGTCCGTGACCCGCATCGATCTGACGCTGAATCAACTTCTGCACCACGGCCACCACCTCGGTACTGATGCCCTGCTCGGCAGTTGCGGTCACGAGGTGATCCAGGCTGGAGAACTCGAGGCTCTGCTGCCCTTCGACGGTGTAGTCGCCACCGTCGACCACCGCGGCGAAGCCCTCGAAGGCTCCGGTCATGGCGGTCAGCCAGGGCGCGGCCATGGTGGCGAACTCACCCGCCGTGACACCGGCCGGCGCGACCATGGCGGCCCCGTGCAGGAATCCGGCGAACATGACGTACATGCCCGCGAGGAGGGCGAGGTCGTAGAGGGAGGCCAGCCCGGGGTCGTCACCGAAGTAGGTACTCATTCCCCACAGTTCGAGCAGTGGCTTGTGCTCATGGAAGACCTCGGCCGATCCGCTGTAGAGGACCGATGCCCCAGGCCGGCCGATCATGTCCGGTACGGCCATGATGCCGCCGTCCAGATACGCCACCCCGACACCGGCGGCCCAGGCGGCCATCTCCCGTGACTGCTCCGGAGTGGTGGTCGTGACGTTGATCAGTGTGCGTCCGGCCAGCTCGGCGGTGAGCGGGTCGAGCACCTCGTGGACCGATACGTGGTCCAGCAGGCAGGCAATCACCACATGCCCGGACCGGACCGCGTCACCGGCCGTGGCGGCGGACGTGGCGGCGGACGTGGCGCCCTGCGCCACGAGGTCGTCCGCCTTCCCGGATGTGCGGTTCCAGACGGTGGTCGGGTATCCGGCCTTCACCAGCGCGCCCGCGAGGGCGCTGCCCATCGCGCCCAGCCCGAGAACACTCACCTGGACATCGTTGTTCATTGTCATGATGCGGGGCTCCCCCTCGTGTTGATCGTTCGGTTCGATCCTCTCCGCCGCCGGTAGGGTTGACCAGTACGGACCAAATAGTCAGGTACTCACCTGTGGGTAAGTACACCTGGGAGAGTTGGAGAAGGCGCATGGCATCGTCAGCGCGACGTGGTCCCTACTTCTGCGGTATCGACGCGGCGATGGATGTCGTCACGGGGAAGTGGAAATCGCTGATCCTGTGGGAGTTGCACCACCACGGGACGCGCCGGTTCGCCGAGCTCCGGCGCGGGTTGCCGGGTGTCAGCGAGAAGATGCTGATCCAGCATCTGAGGGAGATGGAAGAAGACGGCCTCGTCCATCGCGAGGTGTTCCGCCAGGTGCCACCGAAGGTGGAGTACTCACTGACCGAGCACGGTGTCTCGCTCAACGCCGCGCTCGCCCCTCTGGGGCAGTGGGGCAGCGAACGCATACAACGGATCGGGGCCGAGAAGATCGGGGCCGCCCAGAAGGGCGCTCACCGATCAGCGCCCGACTGCTCAGCGCACGGACCTACACCGCCCACCAGAACGGGGTGAGTTGGCACCTCACCGCGCTGTTCTACGCCGTTGCCCTCGCGGGGAGCGCACCGGTGGTGACCGAGGTCGACGGCTCTACGGATGCGGCGAGGTGGATGCCCCTGTCGCAGCTGCGCGACTCCACGCTGTCACCGGCCGCCGTCGACGCGCTCCGGCTGCTCGACGAGGTGGCCCCGCGCACCGAGGATCCCGCTTGGCCGACCGCGCAACCTGCGCGCGTACTCCTGACCACTCCACGGAGGTCACACACTGTGCGAAAGCTCATCTACTTCGTCGCCATGACCCTGGACGGCTTCATCGCCTCCCCCGACTCCGACCACTCGATGTTCATCGAGGGCGAGGACCACGGGGCGTGGGTGCTGGAACACATGCCGGAGACGGTCCCCACGGCCTACCGGCACCTGGTTCCGGGCCTTGCCGAGACCGGGAACCGCCGGTTCGACACGGTGCTGATGGGACGGGCGACCTACGAGTTCGGCCTGCGCGACGGCGCTACGAGTCCTTATGGACATCTGCGCCAGTACGTCATGTCCACCAGCCTGGACAGCGTCCCGGACGCCGCGATGGGCCTCGTCTCCGAGGACCCACTGGAGTTCGTCCGCACCCTGAAGAAGGAACACGGACTGGACATCTGGCTCTGCGGCGGCGGCAAGCTCGCCGCCGCGCTCCGCGACGAGATCGACGAACTCATCGTCAAGATCAACCCCGTGGTGATCGGCTCGGGCATCCCGCTCTTCGACTCGGCTCACTCACCGCAGCGATACGACGTCGTCTCGGGCGAGATCTACGACAGCGGTGTCACGATCATGACCTACGCCCGACGCGGCTGAGCGCCCACATCAGCCGTACGTCCGCGTGGGGTTGCGAAATCCCGTTGCCCGCCGGAGCAGCCGCATACGATCCTCCCGGGATGGACCTTCCACCGCAGGTGATCGAGCTGGACGGCGTGACGCTGCGCCGCTTCAACGGCGAGGCGGACCTTCCGGAGCTCTTCCGGGTCCTCGAGGAATCGCTGGAGCACCTGCGCCCATGGGTGCACTGGGTCGCCGAGCACAGCCTGGCCAGGACGACCACCTTTCTCGCCAGCCGCGCCGAGCGCTGGGCGGACGGGGACGCGTTCTCCTACGCGATCGTGCTCGACGGAGGGATCGTCGGCGCCTGCGGGCTGTTCCGGCACGATGACACTCCGGCCAACAGCTACGAGCTCGGCTACTGGCTGCACCCCGCCGCCACCGGCCGTGGTGTCGCCACCCGGGCCGCCCGCGCCCTGGTCGAACAGGCCTTCCGGCTCCCCGGTATCGACTATGTCGAGATCGTCCACGACCCGGCCAACCTCGCAAGTGGCGCCATTCCGGCCCGCCTTGGCTTCATCGAACATCTCCGTCGCCCAGCCGAGCGCCTCGCTCCGGCCGAGACCGGCGAGGATCAGATCTGGCGGCTCACCCGCCGTCAGGCGAAGGCCACCCTGGCCTCCGGCGAGGCACCATGATGACCCGGGCGGGACGACGGAGAAAGGCCATACGACGATGATCACTTCCCTGCCGGATTTCGAGCAGGTCTTCATCCACGCCTGGCCGGATGACCCGCAGGAGAAGATCCCCTCGCTGCTGTCCGTGGTGTACGAGCCGGCGGCGACCGGCCGGCGGTGGCTGCTGTGGGCCGGGCCACCGGTCTTCCGGGAGTTCGTCCCCTTCGACGATGTCGCGCATGTGAAGGAGTTCGCCCAGGCCCTGCTGGACCTTCCGGTGGCGGCCGAGCCGTACGAGCGGGACGTGGACCTCGCGGAGGAGGAGACGGAGGCGGGGGCCGATGACGGGCTGTGTACCGCCACCCTGACCGTCGGCCGGGACGCGGCCCGCGGATACCGCCCCTACCTCGCCTACCAGTCGTACTACGTGTTCCCCGACCGCCCCGATCTGAACGCCCTGGGGGTGGATGTCTGCTGCCGCGACCCTGACGTCGGCCGTCTGCACTCCGAAGCCAGGGCACTGCTCGCGGCGCTGGACGACGCCTGAGGTGCGCGGCGGGCTCGGGTGTGGCGCTGTGACGGAAATCCTTAGTCCTTGCGGCCCGTCACGGCCACACCGAGCCCGAGACCGATCATGGTGAGCCCACCGGCGCCGCCCACCATCGACAGCCGCCGCGGGGAGCGGGCGAACCAATCCCGTGTGGTGCCCGCCACCAGTCCCCACACGCTGTCGCAGACCATCGCGATCAGGTTGAAAACCAGGCCGAGCAGCAGCATCTGCGCGGCCACATCACCCTCGCCGCGGTCGACGAACTGCGGAAGAACAGCGGCGAAGAAAACGATGGTCTTGGGGTTGGTGACGCCGACCGCGAATCCCTCCCAGAAGGTGCGCCGACTTCCCTGGGCGGCACCATCGGGTGACCGGAAAGCCGAGAGCATCGACTTCCGCTGTCGCACCGCCTTGATCCCCAAATAGATCAAATAGGCGGCGCCGCACAGTTTGAGCGCGGTGAAAACGATGACCGACTCCTCGACCACCGTCCCCACGCCGAGCGCCACGGCTACCACCAGTACATACGCCCCCACCGTGTTCCCGGCGACCGTGGTGAGCGCGGCACGGCGGCCCTGCGCCAATGCCCGTCCGATCACAAAGAGGACACTGGGCCCGGGAACAATGATGAGCAGAAATGATGCGGCCGCGAAAACGGCCAGACGATCAGGAGGGACCATACGGCGATCGTAGTCAGGGAATCGGTCGGCCCCAACCCATTATCCCGGGACCAGAACACGAGGGACAGCAAGACCTTCCACTACGGATGATTGCTTCTGAAGCGATGAGAAAGGTCACTCACGATACGGTGAACGCGCAACGCACACCAGCGCTTATGCTGCCGAGATGATCAAGCCGATAGAACTCGTCATCTTCGACTGCGACGGTGTACTGGTCGACAGCGAACGCATCGCCGCACGTGTCCAGGTCGCCCTCGGCGCGGAGTTGGGCTGGCCACTCACCGAGGAGGAAGTCATCGAGCGGTTCATCGGGCGCTCCAGCCTCTCCATCGGTGAGCAGATCGCCGCCCGGCTCGGCGAGGAGACGGCCGCCCTCTGGGAGAAACGGTTCGTACGGCTGCACCGTGAGGCAGTGGACGCGGGCCTCACCCCCGTCGAGGGACTGCCGGAGGCACTCGACGCGCTCACCCTGCCGACCTGCGTCGCCTCCAGCGGCTCCCACGAGAAGATGCGCCACACCCTCGGCCGCACCGGCCTGTACGACCACTTCGCGGGCCGTATCTACAGCGCCACCGAGGTCGCCCGTGGCAAGCCCGCCCCGGATCTGTTCCTGTACGCCGCACAGCGGATGGGTGTCGACCCGGCGGCCTGCGCCGTCGTCGAGGACAGTCGGCCCGGCGTCGAGGCCGCCCGCGCCGCGGGGATGCGCGCCTTCGGCTACGCCGGCGGGCTGACCCCGTCCGAACGGCTCGAAGGCCCCGGCACCATCGTCTTCCACGACATGCGCGAACTCCCCGGTCTCCTCTCCGGACAGTGACCACCCGGCCGGGGTCGCAGGGCCCCGGCCGGGTGGGCGCACGGGAGGGAGTACTAGTCGGCCGCCGTGGCTTCCGTGGCGCAGGAGGGGTGACCCCAGCCGTCGGGGTTCTTCATGATCGTCTCGCCCTTGCCGTAGGGCGTACCGCAGCGGCACCGGCCGGGGAACTTCGCCTTGACGGACGCCTTCGACCGGGTGCCGCTCCCCCGCTGTGCCGCCGTCTTGCGCGGGCGCGCGGCGCCGGTGCGCCCCGAGCGCGACGCCGACGGGGCCTCCGGCGGCGGCAGGGCGGATCCGAGGGAGGTGCCCGCCGGCTGCTGAGTGCGGGCCGTGTGACTGGCCGCCTGGTCCGCGGCCGCGTTGAACGGGTCGCCGTCGACCTGGTGTGCGGGCACGTAGACGAACTCCACCGACCGGCCGTCCAGGAGTTCGTCGATCCGCATCACGAGCTCTCGGTTGGCCACCGGTGAGCCCGAGGCGGTCTTCCATCCCTTCCTGCGCCACCCAGGCAGCCAGGTGGTGACCGCCTTCATCGCGTACTGGGAGTCCATCCGCACTTGCAGGGGCTGGTCCGCGTCGGTGGTCTCCAACAGCTTCTGCAAAGCGGTCAGTTCAGCCACGTTGTTGGTGGCGGTGCCGAGTGGCCCCGCCTCCCAGCGCGCCACCGCACCGTCACTGTCCGCGATGACCCATGCCCAGGCCGCGGGCCCGGGGTTTCCCTTCGATGCCCCGTCACACGCGGCGATGATCTGTTCAGCCATACGCCGATACTGCCAGCACCCGGCCCCGTACGGCGCCGCACCTCCCCCGACGCCGTACGGTGCGGCGCCGGGCACGTCGCGTCAGGCCAGGAGGGCGCGGACAGCGGGGGCGTAGAACTCGACGACCTCGTCGGGGGGAGCGCGACGGCCGACGGGACACGGAGCACGTAGCGGGCCGTGGCGAGACCGATGAACTGGGCGGCCGGCGGACCGAGCCTGCGCTCATCGGTCACGGTCCCCAGGGTGATGCGCATGGGCTGTGCGACGCGGGAAGGGCCGCCGGATGTCGCGGTCTGGCTGGTGGAGATGGTGGCCGAAGGGCTGCGCCGGGTAGGGCGGGTGGCGCCGGTGGTGACCGCTCGCCGGTGACCCCGTCGGCGAGCGCCCCGCCCTGATCCTTAAGCCTGGACGGTCTCGGCGTCCGGTGTCCCGGACGGGGCGGACGCGGGCGCGGCCGGTCTCGACCGCTCGGCCCACCGCACCGCCGGTCCCATCGCATACGACGCGGCGACGAACAGCCCGCCCAGCAGCAGCCATCCCGGTACGCCCCAGGTGACCAGCAGAGCCGTGAGCAGGAGGGGTCCCGCCGTACGGGCCACGGTGAGCCCGGTGCCGAAGAAGCCCTGGTACTCGCCGACCCGGCCGTCCGGCGCGAGGCCGAAGGCGATCTGCCACGACCCGGCCGAGTGCAGCATCTCCCCCACCACGTGCAGCACCGCGCCCGCGAGCAGCACCGAGGCCACCACCCACACCGGCACACCGGCCGCCGACACCGCGAACACCACGCAGGACAGCAGCAGGATCCACCCGGACCTGCGGACGGCGCTCACCGCCGTGCCCATCGAGGTGACCCCTCGCGCGGCGCGCACCTGGAACGCGGCCACGGCCAGGGTGTTGAGCAGGAACAGTGCGGACACCAGCCACTCCGGCGCCTGGGTGTGCTCGCTGATCCACAGCGGTATCCCGAGGCTGAGCAGTGGCATCCGCAGCAGCAGCACCGCGTTGAGCAGAGTGATCAGTGTGAACGGACGGTCCCGCAGCACCGCGAGCGCCGGTCCCCTGGCCAGGGACACCGGGGTGACGGCGGGCAGTCGCCTCAGCACCAGGGCACCCGCCAGGAAGCTCACCGCGTCCACCGCGAAGACGGTGAGAAAACCGCACCGCGTACCGGAGTACAGGGCGATGCCACCGAGCCCGGCCCCCACCGCGAGTCCCGCGTTGACGGTCGACTGCACATGGGCCAGTACGCCGGTCCGTTCACCGGGCGCGACGAGCCCGGCCAGCAGGGCCTGCCGGGCGGCCCCGAGCCCGGACTGCGCGACGGCGTAGCAGCACGCCGCCACCAGGAACGGCCAGAAGGACCGGATGGCGAGGAACGAGGCCACGGACGCGCTGGTGGCCAGCGCAAGCAGCACCGCCGTACCACGCGGCCCCCGTTGGAGTATGCGCCGCTCTTGACCGCGGCGGGGGCCACCCCCATAGTTACCCACTGGTAAGGAGGACGTGCGGCGGTACGTGGCGCGGACCGGCACACTGCGGACCCCACAGAACGGGAAGGTGGACGGTGACGGACGACGCCCGAGCTGCGCTCGACCAGCTCCGCGATGCGAGCCACTTCGAGTGGTATGTGATACCGCTGCTCCTGGTTGTCCTGTACGTGTACGCGGTCGAGGTGGAACGCAGGAACTGGAACGTGCTGTTCGCCGGTCTCGCCCTGTGGGGCATGGACTGGTTCAACGAGATCTGGAACTCTCTGGTCTTCCACTTCACCGACCGCGCCCCCATGTGGGGAGCCCGCGGGGAAACCGCCTATCAGATCCTGATCGGCCTCAATATCGAGATCTGCTTCATGTTCGCCATCATGGGCGTGGTGGCGGCCAAGTTTCTGCCACCACGTGAGGTGCGCATCCTGGGCATGCCCAATCGCCCGGTCCTGATCGCGGTGAACTCCGCCGCGGCGGTGGGTGTCGAGGTCCTGCTGAACCGGGCGGGCGTCCTGACCTGGGACTGGTCCTGGTGGCAGGCGAGCTTTCCGCTGTTTGTGTTCCTCCTGGGCTATGTGCCCTTCTTCATCGCCTGCTTCGCCGTCCACGACATGCGCACGGTGCGCGGCAAGGCCATCGCGGTCACGGCCATCCTCGGTGTGGACGCGGTCGCGCTGACCGTGTTCGGGACGCTCGGCTGGCTGTGAGATCGTCCCGGGGCAGCACCTACGGCTGCGAGCGGTCGGGCTGGACCGGCTGCCGCAGGGTGGTGAGCACATGCGTCGTGGGGCCGGAGTGTTCCAACAGCTCCAGATCGCGCAGCTGACGGCGCGTTTCCCGTTCGACCAGGGGATCGGTGTGTGCGTCCGGCGCCGGATGGGTCGTGGCGGACCGGCGATGGAGGGCGGATGCCAGCGCGGCGTCCCGGCCGTAACGCAGACAGTGACGTGTTTCCAGAACTCCACTGTGGACGGCGACATGGCAGGCACTGGCCACGGCCCATGCGGCATGGACGGCGTTCTCCACCAGCGGCGTGGCGGCGCCGTTCGCCACTCGCCAGGTCTCCCCCACCGAGGTACCCGTGAGCCGATGACCGAAGTCGACGGCGACGAACGCCTGATCCAGGCAGGCCGTGCCCACGGTGACGATGTCGAAGGCGGTCCCGTGTTCCAGCAGGTCCCAGACACCGTCCAGGGCGCCGTGCAGCACCAGTGGATCCCCACACCCGGTCCGTTCATGGAACACCCGGAAGTGCGGAAGCAGACGGTGGGCCACCGACGCCGCCAGCGCCGCCCGGCCCGCCGGAGCCAGGCCGTCGAGCCGCCTCGTCATACGGCGTTCTTCCTCGAGAAACCCGGCGATGCGGCCCCTGTCGCGCTCTTCGTCCACGGGGTCAGCCTAGGACGCCGTGCGTCCCGCGGACGCTGCGAGCGGTCGAAGCTCACCGGCGCACCGCTGGATGTCCTCGCCCGACACCCGCACACCGGCGTGCGCACACCGGCGTGCGCCCGGCCGCAACACGCCGCGACGTTTGCTGCCGGGCCAACTGGTAACGCGGAGACCATGGCCGAAACAAAGAACACACGCACCACTGCCCGGAACGCCACCGCACACGCGAAGGCCACCGCCGCCAAGGCCAAGGAGACGACCGCCTCCCAGGCCAAGGAGGCGACGGACAAGGCCAAGGACACCGCGAAGGAGGCGGGAAAGGCGACGACCCGAACCGCGAGTCGCGCCACACACGCCGCAGCGGACAAGGCGCACGCCACTGCCGAAAAGGCGGTCGCCACCGGCCGTACCGTAGCGGTCGAGGCACCCAAGAAGGCTGCCGCAGCGGCCGGTACCGCCTGGATGGCGGTCAAGGCGCGGAAGGTCCTGACCGCCGCCACCGGTGCCGGGGCTGCCGCAACCGCCGCCGCGGTGGTTGTCCTCCGTCGGCGTGCCGCTCGTCGCCGTCGCCCGCTGGCACGGCTGACCGGCGGCCGATTCGGCGCCTGAGGCGGCTACCGGCACACACGGTTCCCTTTCCGTGGGCCGCCCTACGTTCCACGGCGCGCGACCGCGCACACCCGTGCGCGCTCCGGACGCGGCGCCATCGCCGACCGCCGCGCCCTGGTGGCGACGGGTGCCGAACTCGCCCCGGCGCTGTGCTACTTCGGTTGTGACGCTCCGGACACCGACTTCCTGCACGCCGGGGAACTGCGCACCGCGGAGCGGGCCGGTGCCGTCTCACCGCGGCCCGTCTTCAGTGAGACACCGGTCGATGGGCCGCGGTTCGTCCAGGACCGGATCGCCGCCGAGGGCGAGGAGGTATGGCGGCTGCTGACCGCGGGGGCGACGGTCCATGTGTGCGGTGACGGCGGCCGTATGGCACCCGGTGTGCGCGCCGCGTTCCGGGCGCTGTACACGCGGCACACGCCGGGCGCCGCGGAGGACGAAGCCCTGGACTGGTGGCGGGAGTTGACGGTCCTGGGCCGCTACGTCGAGGACGTCTACGCGGGCTGAGGGCGGGAGGTGGCGGCGTGGCGAATCGGCCGGTCACAGCACGCCGGCGCTCTCCAGCACCGTGTCCACCTCCTGCCGCGCCGCCTTCTCGGGGGACAGGGACACACCGAGGAGAAGGGCCGCACGGTCGTCACGCACCGAGACCAGCGTCAGCCGCAGATGGTGGTCGGTGCCGCTCTCGCGGTCGCGTACGGTCAACGCCACGGTGTGCGCGGGACGGTCGTCCACCTCGACCGCCCGGGACTCCTCCAGGGTCGAGCTGCCGTCCGGGTAGAAGAACTCCGCGTTCGAGCGCGCCGCGCTCTCCGCCCGCTGCCGCAGGGCGGAGGGCGGTACGGGCCCGCCCCGTCCCGCAAGAACCACACTGCCGTCCTCCTCGGCATGGTCCACGGCGCCCGGGGCGTCCTTGGCGCGGCGCTGGGTGATGGAGGAGGTGAAGGCGTCGATGAGGCCACCCTTGTTGCGCTTCCAGCCCTCGGGAATCCCGTACGACAGTCCCGCCGCGCGATCCGCCACCCGAGGCCGCCCGGCCAGGGGTGATCCGTCCTCGTCATGGGTCAGCCACCAGGTCGCACCGGCTCCGGCGGCCAGGACGAGGAGTACCGCGACCGCGCCGGCCGCCCTGCCCCGCCGGACCCGACGCGGGGCTGCGGGGTGCGGAGGAAGGTGGCCAGGAGCGGGCGGGGTGGACCAGCCGGGATGGTGTGGTGCGGTTGTCATGGGGTCAGTGTCCGAGGGCGGGCGGGGCCCTGGCCTGAGCAATGCTACTCAGGTGGCTACTCAGTTCGCCCCGCCGACGGAGCCGCGTTGCGCACCGCGGCCCCCACCGCCCGGGGGGTGTCGGCCGCGGCCGCGCGGAACACGGCGAGGGCCGCGACGACTGTCCAGATCTGGGGCGCGAACGCCGCGACCCGCTCCATACCGCCCAGACCGATACCGGGGCCGTGCTGGCCGAAGAACATCCAGGCCCCGAGTATCGCGGTGGCGGCGATGCCGAGGGTCACCGCCCGCATCCGCCCGAGCGGGGAGTCCTTGCGGACGCATCCGGCGCACAGGAGCCCGATGTTGCCGAGGCCCATGATGAGGAGCGCGCCCAGGACGTGCAGATCCTCATTGACGTCGGCGGGCACCATCCCCACCAGGACCCAGCCTCCGGCGCTGATGACGAACAGGATCCGTGCGGTCCACGCCATCGCTCCCCGGCCCCAGGCGAATCCGGTCAGCAGTACTCCGATGAGCAGCAGGACGCCCTGGACGGCGAACGAGGTGTTCATGAGGCCGTGCAGCGGTGAGCAGACGTAGCGGGGACGGGACTCGTCCCATATCCGGCAGTGGACATTGCCCAGATCGCTGATGTTGTTGCGCTTCCAGCTGTAGGGCGTACGCCAGCGGGATCTCACGATCAGCTGGACGACCAGGAACTGCGCCGCGTTCAGGATCCAGGCGGCGGCGCCGATTCTGGCGGCCAGTTGCCCGCGGGTCCCGGGGCTCGATACGAACGTCGGCTTCACGGCTGCCTCTCCGTACTGATGGTTCGATCGCGACTGATGGTTCGATCACGCGCGCCCGCGGAGCGCGGAACGGTCGTGTGTCACGTTCGCAGTCGGGGCCGGTCCGCACATCGCTGTGGGGAGTGAAGTGCGGACCCTCTGGATAGGGATATCGCTCTGGCTCTTCCGGGGGAGATCAGCCACTCAGGGGGTGGTGGCCGGTGTCCGTGGCGGGTGTCGGCCGCGCGTCGCCGGTCGGCGGAGAGGCAGGAGAGGCCGGAGAGGCTGCCGCCCGGGGCCTGCCGGGGCCGGGGGTAACGGGCTCGGGCGTAGCGGGCTCGGGCAGTGTGCGCAGCAGGAGCCAGCCGAGGCCGGGCAGGGCGATCAGCGGTATCAGGGCGGTGTGCAGCGATGTGGCGTCCGCGAGGGCGCCGATGGCCGGGCTCGCGATACCGCCGACGCTGACGGTCAGGCCGAGGGTGACCCCGCTGGCCGTTCCCATCCGCTGCGGCAAGTAGTCCTGGCCGAGGGTGACATGGAGGGAGAAGGGCACATACAGACCGGCCGAGGTGAGCGCGACGAAGAGGTAGAGCGGCGGACCGGGGACGAACACCACTCCCGCGACGGCGAGGACGGTCAGCGCGTAGGACCACCGTACGACCCTGACGCGCTGGTAGCGGGCCGCGAGTCTGCCTCCGGCCACGGTGCCCACCGCGCCACCGAGGTAGAGCACGAAAAGGGCGGCGGTGCCGGAGGCGCTGCCCGCGCCGGTGCGCTGGCGGACGTAGAGCGAGATGAAGGTGGACAGGCCGACGAAGACGATCGAGCGGCACACGATGGCCCCGGTGAGCTTGGTGAAGGACGTCCAGTCGGCGCGCCCGACGGCCGTGGCCGCGCGGGCGGTGGCCGCCCCGGTGGCGGGTGTGCGGGCCGACCGCAGCGCGGTCGCGCACAGCGCCGCACCGGCGACGGCGGGCAGCGCCAGCAGGGGCGAGGCGTGCAGTCCGGCGGTGGCCACGACGGCGGAGACCATCAGCGGGGCGAGGGCGAAGCCGATGTTGCCGCCGAGGGAGAACCAGCTCATCGCGGTGTGGCTGCCGTGGCTGACCTCGCGGGCCACACGCGCCGCCTCGGGGTGGTAGGCGGCGACACCGATACCGGTCACCGCGACGGCGAGGAGGGTGAGGGGGTAGGAGCCGCCGAGACCGCTCAGGGCGACCCCCGCCCCTGCCGCCAGTGTGCTCACCGGCAGCAGCCAGGGCATGGCCCAGCGGTCGGTGAGTGCGCCGAACAGCGGCTGCACCACGGACGACAGCAGGGTGGCGGCGAGCACGACGCCGGAGGCCGCGGCGTAGGTGTACGCCCGCTCGGAGACGAAGAACGGCACCAGCGCGGCCACCGCTCCCTGGTAGACGTCCACGCAGGCGTGTCCGACGGATATCAGCGTGATGGGCCCGTGGCGTGGCGGGCTCTTGGTGGTTCGCACCCTCCGATCGTGGGCCGGTGGCGGTGTGTCCCGCTTCCGATAAAGTGCCAATCGATGCCGGATATCCGCCACACGCCGAAGGCTCCGACCCGCGCCCGGACACTGGCCGCCGGGGAGAGCATCGACGCGCACCGCCACGACGAGCAGCAGATCATCTACGCGGGCTCGGGTGTGGTGGCCGTCAGCACCGACGCGGGCACCTGGTTCGCCCCCGGCACCCGCGCCCTCTGGATCCCGGCGGGCACCGTCCACGCCCATCGCGCCCACGGCACCCTCGATCTGCATCTGGTGGGTCTGCCCGCCGACGACAACCCGCTCCGCCTGGACGCCCCGACCGTGCTCAGCGTCAGTCCGCTGCTGCGCGAGCTGATCGTCGCGTACACCCGCTCGCCGGACGACACCAGCGCCGAACGCCGCCGTCTGCGGGCCGTGCTGCGTGACCAGTTGCGCACCTCACCCCAGCGGCCCGTACATCTGCCGACGCCCAGCGACCCCCGTCTGGCCGCCGTCTGCGCCCTCGTCCACGAGCATCCGGACGACCCGCGCACCCTGGCCGCCCTGGGTGCGGCGACCGGGGTCGGCGAACGCACCCTCAGCCGCCTGTTCCGCTCCGAGCTCGGTATGACGTTTCCCCAGTGGCGCACCCAGTCCCGGCTCTACCACGCGCTGCGCATGCTGGCCGACGGCATGCCCGTCACCACCGTGGCCCACCGCTGCGGATGGTCCTCGACCAGCGCCTTCATCGATGTCTTCCGCCGCTCCTTCGGCCGCACCCCCGGCACCCACAACCGCCGCCCCTGACCGCTCGGGCCGAGCGTCGTCGGGCCCGCTGATCGGTGTCGGGGCGGGCACGCTCGTAGGCTCGGAGTATGCGCATCGTCTCCCTGCTTCCGGCCGCCACCGACATCGTGGCCGAGCTCGGTCTGCTCCCGGACCTGGTGGGCCGTACCCACGAGTGCGACTGGCCCGAGGGCGAGATCGACCGGGTCCCCGTGATCACCGCGGCCGGGCTGACCACCGACGCCATGACGAGCCGTGAGATCTCCGATGCGGTCGGCGGCGCCACCCACCGGGGCTCGTCGCTGTACACCCTGGACACCGGGGCACTCGCCGGACTGGCCCCGGATGTCGTGCTCACCCAGGATCTGTGCGAGGTGTGCGCGGTCTCCTACGAGACGGTGTCGCGGGCCCTGCGGGTGCTCGACGGCGGCCCGCGGGTGCTCAGCCTGGAGCCGCGCACACTGGACGACGTCCTGGACTGCCTGCTCCGGGTCGGGCGGGAGCTGGGTGTTCCGGATGTCGCGGAGGTACGGTGCCGTGCGCTGCGGGACCGGCTGGGAGCGGTGGAGCGGGCCACCGCGGGGCGCCCGCGCCGCCGGGTGGCCGCCATCGAATGGCTGGATCCGCTGTGGCCCGCGGGCCACTGGGTCCCCGACCAGATCCGGTACGCCGGTGGCGAGCCACTGCTCGCGGCGGCGGGCGAGCACACCGCACCGGTGGAGTGGGAGACGGTACGGGCCGCGAGGCCGGAGGTCATCGTGCTGATGCCATGCGGCTTCAGCCCCGAACGCACCGAGGCCGAGCGGGAGTTGCTGTTCCGGCTGCCCGGCTGGGACGAGCTGCCCGCCGTCCGCGCGGGTGAGGTGTGGGTGGTGGACGGCCCGGCGTACTTCAACCGGCCGGGGCCGCGTGTGGTGCGCGGCGCCGAGGTCCTCGCCCATGTGCTGCACTCCACCACCTCCGGTGAACCCGTCACCGGTGGCGAGGCACGCCGGGTGGCACTGGGCTGAGGGCGGAACGGGGCAGGGACCGGAACCCTGCCCCCGGGGCCGCCTGTCCGGGGCTGCTCAGCCCTGGTCGTCGGAGGTCGGGTGGAGATGGTCCTTCCACAGTTCGCGCTCGGTGCCGCGCGGGTCGTTGACGACTTCGATCGACGGCTCGTTGTTGTGCTCGAAGACCATGACGGGCCGTTGGATGGTGTCGTACGGTGCCCAGGCGGCCGGCTCGCCGCTCCGTGCGAACTCCACCCAGCGGCCGTGCAGTGCGTCGGCGAGCTCCTGGGGCGGGCTGTCACCGGTCAACATCGCGCTGTCGGGGTTGTCGAGTGTGTCCCAGACGAACGGCAGCGGCAGGCTGTGGCAGGCACCGAGCTTGACCCCGACCAGGTTGGGCGCGGTGTCGGTGCGCCAGCCGAACTCGAAGAGATACGTGGCGGCGGAGGCGTCGGCCCGGGCTTCCGCGGCCCGGATCGTGGGGATGCGGAACATCCGGTCGGTGAGCACCGCGCAGGCGATACCCGAGGGCATGGTGCGTACGTAGGGCTGGACGTTGGTCTCGGCGTAGCGGTCGTAGAAGTCGCCCGGAACGCCGTACGCCGCCAAGCGGTCGCGGAACGGTTTCTCACCGGGCCATGACACCAGCGAGGTGGGCACCACGAAGATGCGGAACTCTTCGGTGGTGGTCCCCATGAGCAGGGGAATCTCGCCTCCGGCGCCTCCGGCGAGCGCGTCGATCGGCGCGCGGTGGAGGAGTTCGCCGTCGATGACGGGCATGAAGCCCAGCCCGCAGGAGGCGATGGTGGACGCGCCGAACCGTTCGGGGTCGGTGGTGGCGGCGATGTCCTCGCTGACGGCCTCCTGGGCGAGGAGGAGGTCGTCGACCGGTACGGCGGCCAGGGCCTCGGCGGTCGGCTCGATCCGCAGCCGCTCGGCGACCTCGGCGGTGACCAGGGTGGCGTCCTCGCGGGTCTGCGCGCTATGGGCCGAGCCGCTCTCGACGATGGCCTTGTGGAAGAGGCCGGTACCCAGGGAGAGCAGGGTGAGCACGCTCATCCCCCCGGCGGACTCGCCCGCGACGGTGATGTTGTCGGGGTCGCCGCCGAATCTCGCGATGTTGTCCCGCACCCATTCCAGAGCCGCGATCTGATCGAACAGCCCGCGGTTGGCGGGGGTGGGAGCGTCCGCGACATAGCCGAATCCCTCGATGCCGAGGCGGTAGTTGACGCTCACGCAGACCACGCCGTCGCGGGCGAAGATGGCGCCGTTGTAGGCGGTCACGGCGTTGGATCCGGTGGTGAAGCCGCCACCGTGGATCCACACCAGCACCGGCGCACCGGCGCCGCCGCTCGCGCGGGGGCCGGGTGTCCACACGTTGAGGTTGAGATAGTCCTCGCCCACGACGACCGGATTGGGGAAGAGCTCGCCCACCTTCCCCTTCGGCGGCAGCTGCGGTGCGGTGGCGCCGAACGTGTGGGCGGCCCGCACACCGGTCCACGACGCGGGCGGTTCGGGTGCCGCGAACCGCTTGATGCCCCGCGGCGCGGCGGCGTACGGGATGCCGAGGAAGCGGGCGATCCCGTTCTCGACGAGGCCGGACACCGTGCCGTACGCGGTCTCGACGTTGAGGGTGGTGCTCTCGGACATGCAGCTCCAGGGCCGAATGCCAAGGGTGCGCCCCGTACGCGGGCGACCCTCCCCCGCACGGCTCGACCCGGGTGATCTGTCCGCCCCGAGCGACGAGACAGCTACCCAGCGCCACTGATCGACAACCCAACGTGACTACTGCGGGCCCTCGTTGGCCGGAAGTCGACCTGAGGTCGGCATCCGTCAGCGCGGGCTGGCGGGGGCTGGCGGGGTCATACCGCCGTGGCGGGCTTGATGTTCTGGTTGGCGTGGAAGAGGTTGTCGGGATCGTAGGCGCGCTTGATGCGGGCGAGTCGATCGTAGTGGTCGCGGTAGGTGGCGCGGACCCGTTCCTGCCCCTCCCCCGCGCCCATGAAGTTCACATACGAACCCCCCATCGAGTACGGGTGCATCTCCTCCCAGTAGTCGACGCACCACTGCCTGATGGTCCCGGCGTTGGCCGGGTCGGGGTCGACACCGGCGAAGACACCGGACCAGACGGCGTCGCGGTAGCTCCAGGCCGTGTCGTCCGGGCCCGGCTGGTGGGCGGCGGCATCGACCGGATAGAGGTGCATCAGCGAGAGCGGAGTGGGGAGGTTCTCGCCGTACTTCTGGTGCACATCCATGGCGGCGTCCGGGATGTCGCCGAAGAAGTCGCCGCGCCAGTACCACTGGTACCCGCTGGGGATCACGAGGTCGAGCATGCTCTGCAACGCGGTGTAGGGCATCGGTTCCGCGAAGTGGAAGGCCGGGGGCCGGGCTCCCGCACCGAGGTGAACGCCTCCTCGAAGTGGTCCAGATCCCCGGTGTGACACCACACCACACCGCACATCTTCTGTCCGTGGATCTCCTCGGGGAACGGCGGGCCGGGCGGGATGGCGAAGAGGGCGAAGAAGCCGTACACGTCATCCGGCGCCTGCGGCAGGAACTCGCGGTACCAGGTGAGTACGTCGCGGGTGCGGTCGACCGGCCAGACGGTTATGGCCACCCCGACGGTGTCCACCGGATGGAGCCGGTAGGTGAAGGAGGTCACGATGCCGAAGTTGCCGCCGCCACCCCGCAACGCCCACAACAGATCGGGGTGTTCGGCCTCGCTGGCCGTGACGAAGCTGCCGTCGGCCAGGACGACGTCGGCGGACAGCATATTGTCCGCGGTGAGGCCGTACCTGCGGGTGAGGTAGCCGTGGCCACCACCGAGGGTCAGCCCGCCGACACCGGTCATGGAGATGATGCCGGTGGGGGTGGCGAGTCCGAAGGCATGGGTGGCGTGGTCGAGGTCGCCGAGGTGGCTGCCACCGCCGACCTGGGCAGTCCTGGCAACGGGGTCGACCCGTACCCCCGCCATCGGCGACAGATCGATGGTGACGCCATCGTCGACGAGACAGAGGCCGGGCCCGCTGTGTCCGCCGCCCCGGACAGCGAGTTCCAGTCCGTTGTCGCGGATGAAGGTGACCGCGGCCATCACATCGGCGGCGTCCGCGCAGGACACAAAGGCGGCCGGGTGTCGGTCGATCATGGCGTTGTACACCTGACGGGTCCGGTCGTACTCGGCATCCTGCGGGCCGATCACGGGCCCGCGCAAGGTGGTCCGCATCGCTTCCAGAGTTCCGGTGTCCATGGCGATCTCCTGGTAGTGCGCCGGCGCCCAGACACCCGTCAGCGGCCCGACGGGCAAGCGCACGCCGCAGGGCTGACACTTCCAGGATCCCGTCGGCCGCGGGGCCGCGCAACGCCAGTGGCCGACCGCTGACTGGGGCTCGAGACGCGCACAGCACGACGTCGGACGCCTACGCGACGTGGTTCACCGGGTCCGTCCGGCGCGGTGGGGGCATGTCCTATCCTCATGGCGTGACCCGCAGCCGCAAGGACCCGAGTCTGCGCCGGGGCGAGATCCTTCGCGCCACCGTCTCCCAGATCAAGAAGCAGGGCATCCATCCCCTGCGCATCTCCGACGTGGCACATGAACTGTCGGTGAGCCCGGCCCTGGTGATCTACCACTTCCAGAACAAGGAAACGCTCATCGCCGAAGCCTTCGCCTGGGCCGTACAGCGCGAGCTGGATCATCTGGACCACCTCACCGCCGGACTGCCCACCGCGCTGGAGCGGCTGCGCACCGCTCTGGACTGGTACGCGCCGACCGGGCAGGCCAAGGGCTGGGCCCTGTGGATCGAGGGCTGGGCGGGAGCACTGCGCGAGCCGACCCTGCGCAAGGTCGGGCGGGAACTGGATCTGCGCTGGAAAGAGGCGCTGACCGCGATCATCCAGGACGGCGTGGACAGCGGGGAGTTCACCACCGACGATCCGCGGGGCGCGGTGTGGCGGATCACCGCCCTGCTGGACGGGGTGGCCGTGCAGGCCATCGTTCACCGCGACACTCAGGACCGGAAGCAGGCGGTCGGCTGGTCACGCCAGATCGTCGCCCGTGAGCTGGGACTGAAGAGCACCGACTTGGAGCGCGGCTGAGCGGTCGCGACTCGGTCCCCCGGCGCGGACCCCGGTAACTCCGGTGCGCGGGTGTGGCGTTCCCCGCGTGGGCGCACGGCGCGACCCGGTGGTATTGACAAGCGCGGAACGCTTACTACATCGTCATTCAGTAACCGATAAGCCTGCGGGCCATGTGGCAGGGGCACCCCGCGCGTCGGCCGCCGGGTCTTCGCCCTGGACGGAAGCCATGACAGCGACCCCCTTGAGCACACCTCCCCTCGCCGGTACCACACAGCCGCATCTCCAGCTGATCTGGACCGACCCGGTCACCGGGCGGCGGGGCTTCGTTGTCATCGACCGGCTGATCCGCGGCGTGGCCAGCGGCGGACTGCGGATGCGTGAGGGCTGCACCCTGGACGAAGTGCGCGGCCTGGCGGCCGGGATGACGCGCAAGGAAGCGCTCCACTACGACCCGGACAGCCGCTACATCCCGCTCGGCGGGGCCAAGGGCGGTATCGACTGTAGTCCGCACGATCCGCAGGCCCGCGCGGTCCTCGCCCGCTTCCTGGAGGCCGTGCGCTGCGTCCTGGAACACCACTGGACCACCGGCGAGGACCTCGGGATGCGTCAGGACACCATCGACGAGGCCATCGCCGGGGTGGGGCTGGCCAGTTCCATCCAGGCCATCTACCCCCTGCTGGACGACGAGAGCCGGGCGCGGCAGCGGCTGGCGGACGCCTTTGCCATCGAGGTCGACGGGGTGCCACTGCCCGAGCTGGTCGGTGGCCTGGGGGTGGCCGAATCGGCCCTCACCGCACTGGATCTGATCGCCGTCCCCCACGGTAGGGCACGCGCCGTCGTCCAGGGATTCGGCTCGATGGGCGGCGCGACCGCCCGCTATCTGGCCCAGGCGGGGGTCACGGTGATCGCGGTGGCCGACGCACACGGTGTCATCGCCAACCCGGACGGTCTGGACGTCGAACACCTGCTGCGCAGCCGTGCCCCCCTCGGTGGGATCGACCGCGGCCGACTGCGGCCCGGGGACCGCGAAGCCGACGGCGACTCCTGGCTCGGCATCGACTGCGATGTCCTGGTGCCCGCCGCGGTCTCCTACTGCATCGACGCGGTCAACCAGACCCGGATCAGCGCGCGTGTCATCGCCGAGGCCGCCAATATGCCCACCCTTCCCGAGGCGGAGGCCGCGCTGCACGCACGCGGTGTGCGGGTGATACCGGACTTCGTCGCCAACTCGGCCACGAACGCATGGTGGTGGTGGACCCTCTTCGGCGACATCGGCGCCGACGCCGCCCAGGCCGAGCACCAAGTCCGCGAGTCCATGCGCCGGATCACCTCCGATGTGCTCACCGATGCCCAGCGGCATGGCATCACCCCGCGCGACGCCGCGCTCGGCGTCGTCGCGGACAAGATTGCCGCCATTGACATCCGCTTCGGCCCCGGCACCACCCCGACCAGTCCGACCCGGAGCGCGTTGAACGGGCCGTGACCGGCGGCGGGTTGATGGGGGCGGGGCGGCCACCGCCTGGGCGGCCGTCCGCCGTGAGCTGTCGACCGCCCGACCTCCGCTCCAGCCAAGGCGGGGGCGACGGCACTGTCCCGTGCCCGCGCACACCACCACGGCGATAGCCTTACTGCCATGATCGGCACGACGGACGACGCGTTTCTCGATCCCATCGCCGACCGGCTCGCGGCCCTGCCGACGGTGTGCGCCGTGACCCTCGGCGGCTCACGGGCTCAGGGCAATCACACCCCGGACAGCGACTGGGACCTGGCCGTGTATTACCGGGACGCCTTCGATCCGGACACCTTGCGGGCCGTCGGCTGGGACGGTGAGGTGTCCGACCTCGGCGCCTGGGGCGGCGGGGTGTTCAACGGGGGTGCCTGGCTGACCATCGACGGGCGGCGCGTCGATGTCCACTACCGCGACCTCGATGTCGTCGAACACCAACTCGCCGAGTCCCGGCAGGGCCGCTTCCACTGGGAGCCGCTGATGTTCCATCTGGCGGGCATTCCGAGCTATCTGCTGGTCGCCGAACTCGCCCTGAACACGGTGCTGCGCGGCTCCCTGCCCCGCCCCGCGTTCCCCGAAGCGCTGCGCGCGGCGGCCCCACCGGAGTGGCGGGGCCGGGCGGCTCTGACGCTCCAGTACGCCAGGGCGGCGTACGCACCGCGCGGGCAGGCCACGGAGGTCGCCGGAGCCCTGGCCACCGCCGCGCTCCAGACAGGACACGCCGTGCTGGCGGCGCGCGGTGAACGGGTCACCAACGAGAAACGGCTCCTCCAACGTGCGGGATTGCGCGGCATCGACACGATCGTGGCGGGGCTGCGACCGGAGCCCGCAGCCCTGGCGAAGGCGGTCGACGCGGCGGAGGAGCTGTTCACGACCGCCGAGTGAGCCAGAGTGACGGTGGCGGACGGGGCGGCTTTTGGCGGTGGTCGCCATCGGCGCGCATACCCGTATCGAGGGTGCATTTCTCCGCTTCCACGGATCCTTTCAGGAATTTATGAGGAGAGCACCAGGGAAATTCCCTCGTCATGTCCATAGGCTGCCCGCACTTCCGAGACACCCGAACTTTTGTGCGCACATCCGCGCTCGCCTGCCAGTAATGCCCGAAAGTCACCTCACCATCGACCCGCCTGCCCGAGAAAGCATCGACGCACAGGGTGTCAGTAGGCCACCGTGCCGAACCAGTGGAGATCCCCGCATGGCTCGTGGGTGTCACAGACCGCGGTGATGAACACCGTGTGTCGTCCCCGGACGGCCCGGACCTCGGCGGTGACATCCTCCTGCTCCCCGTCCGCGGGGACGGTGATGGTGGCCCAGGGCTGACTGTCCAGGCAGTCGAGCCGGAGCTCCAGCCGCGCTCCGCTCTCGCTGCCGTTGGACACCCGGGTGACCAGGCGGCCGTCTCCCTCCCCGCCGAAGTCGACCCGGTCGTAGCGAAGCTGGTCCCCGTCGCTCAGAGTGCGCGCCTGCCGGTAGCCGGACGTGGACCCGGCGGTCCCCTTCTGAGCGGTGTACTGGTCGGCGTTCACCCGCAGGCGCACGGAGAGGGAGGGGCCGGTGTCCGGAGGAGCCGTCACACCCGGGTCCTGGCCACCCGGTCCGCAGGTGGCCGGTTCGGACGACTCCATCCACCGCATCGCCAGGGTGCCGACGAGCGCCGTGGCCACGGTGATGCTCACCGCCACAAAGACCGTTGTCCTGCGACGTGTTCCGCGCAACCATGCCATCGCCTTCCGCACCGGCCCGACACCGCGGCGCCGGCGGCGGCCCGCACCCGGGGGACGGGCGCCCGGCGCGGCGCGAACCGGCCGGTCCCGCGGCGGCGTACGGGCGGTGGCCTCCTTGTTCCGCCCGTACTCATCCGCCCGCCACCACCCCAGCAACCGCAGTGGCAGATGCCGTGCCGCGCGGGCGTCGAGCCGCACCAGATCCTCGTAGCGGGCACGGCACCGGGGACACGCGGCCAGATGTGCCGTGACCTCCGGTCCCGGTGGGCTGTAGGGAAGACCGCCGTTGCCGCCGAGAACCTTGATGCAGTCCTCGCTGTCGACCCGCTCGAGGTACAGCTCCATCCGCGAGCGCCGCAGACCACGGTCGGCCGCCGCAAGACGCTCCCGCAGTTGTCGGCCCGCGAGACCGGTGATGTCGGCCACGGCCGCCAAGTCGTCCTGCTCGACCAGGGTGTGCCATAACAGGCACTGCTCCACCGGTGTCAGTCCCTCGTACGCCACCTGCAACTGGCCGTCGTCGTGCATGGGCCACACCGAGCCACTGGCGATCCATGCCATGAACCCGGACGAGAAGGCGTGCGGTTGTTTCAGTGCGTCGGCCACCGCGGCCATCCGGGTGGACTCCAGCAGCTGCAATCGCACACATCCCGCGTGGCGGCCGCGGTCCAGCGGATGCGCTGAGGCCACCCGCTCCCCCAGTCTGGTGAAGGCCACCGACACCAGTTTCGCCGCGAGCCCCGGTGATGTGGTGCAGGTCAGCGCATAGGCGTGAACCGCCGCCTGATGGCGGTCGTACACCTCCCGGAACAGCGAGGTACGGCCCTGCCGTACCGCCCGGAGCGCCGCCATGTCGCCGTCCGCGGACTCACGGACCAGCGACGCCATCGACGACCGGTTCATCGTCCGCCGCCCCTCGGTCCCCCCGCGGCCGGACCGGAGCCGGTGCCGTCACCGGCCACCGGGAGTGGCGCTCGGTCCCCTAACGCACGCTTCGAGAGAACCCGTCGTACGAGGGTGTCTTTCATGGCCTTCCAGGCGAGCAATGGCATGGTCCAACCCCGATGGTGTCAGTTCTTCGCAGAGCCCGCCTGCCACGATTTCGCCGGTGCCCATGCGCGAGTTGGGTGGTCATTTTGCGTTCAACGTCGGCGCATGGCTTCCGGTCTGATGCCGACCGCCTCACGTCGGTGTGAGCGCGGCATGGACGACGGCGGCTGGGGCAGCCAACAGCCGGTCCGATCGTGGGAGTTCTGGGGGGTGCGTGGTCGTCCGGGAACACGTGCATCTTATGCGCCACATGCCATTCTTTTCACCCGCCCAGCAAGAAACTTTCCCAACTCGCCAGTACGGTTTCGGCGATGAAAGGCACGAGCGAGAAGTACGACCGAGTATGTAATTTCGTTTTGAAACATCTGCGCGTCGCCAACACCGCATTTACCTCCGAGTAGTCCTTATGAACGATGGCGAGCGCGCTGTGCACGGGCCGCGTGACGTCCGCGGCCGGCCGGGCGAGGCGGAGGGAACAACTCCCCCGCCCATGACGTTTCCCGATCGAAGGAGGCGACGATGACCCACGCGGAGAACGATCGGAAGCAGCTCCAGGATGCCGCCGAGGAAGGGCGCCGTGCTCGCTTCGGCGCACTGCCGGAGCGTGTCCGCCCCGAGGAGATGGTCGAAGAGCGCCCGGCGACGGCACCGGACCCGGCGAGGAACACCTACAACGACGAGGAGTGGCTGGTTCGTAACGCATTGTAGTCACCTCATCGGGCCAGCAGATCCCTGAGGGCCCTGGTGACCTCCGCGGGTGTCTCCTCGGCCATGAAGTGCCCGCTGGTGACGGTGGTGTGGCGCAGATCGGGCGCCCACGCGCGCCACCGTCCGTCCGCGTCGAAGCCGAGAGCGGCACCCCAGTCCTGCTGGAGCACGGTCACCGGCATCCGCAGCCGGTGACCGGCGTCCCGGTCCGCTTGGTCGTGCTCGACGTCGATCCCCGCGGAGGCACGGTAGTCGGCGACGATCGAGGGCACGGCCGAGCGGCACGCGCCGAGATAGGCGGCGCGCACCTCAGCGGGGATGGCCTGCGGGTCGTGGGTCCAGGTGTCGAGGAAATGGCCGAAGAAGGCGTCCGGACAGCCGCTGATCAGCCGCTCGGGCAACCCCGGCGGCTGCGCCATCAGATACAGATGGAAACCGACGGCGGCGGCGGTCCCGTGCATCACCTCCCACATGTCCAGCGTCGGCAGCACATCCAGGCAGGCCAGCCGAGTGATGGCCGCCGGGTGATCGAGACCGGCGCGGAAGGCCACCAGCGCACCGCGGTCGTGCCCGGCCAGCGCAAAGCGCTCATGCCCCAGGGCATGGGCCAGGGCGACGATGTCGGCGGCCATCGTCCGCTTGGCATAGGTGGTCGCGTCAGTGGCCTCCGGTTTATCGCTGGCGCCGTATCCGCGCAGGTCAGGGCAGATGACAGTGTGATCGGCCACCAGGTCGGCGGCGACATGCCGCCACATCACATGGGTCTGGGGAAAGCCGTGCAACAGCACGATCGCGGGACCCGAGCCCGCGACGGCCACGTTCAGGGACACCCCGTCGTTCAAGGACAGGCCGTCGGCGACGGGAACACGCAG
Organism: Streptomyces coffeae; assembly: GCF_016741875.1. GTDB lineage: Bacteria > Actinomycetota > Actinomycetes > Streptomycetales > Streptomycetaceae > Streptomyces > Streptomyces coffeae. The sequence continues at coordinate 25,421 of NZ_JAERRF010000025.1, forward strand.
ATACTCGAAACCGGCGATGGCCGTGGCGGTGGCGGACGTCATGGTGTTGGTTCTCTTTCCGTAGCTGACCGGGGGCCATCAGCCTGCCGGGCCCGGATGAGCATCCGATGAGCACGCTAGCGTGGGCACCGCCGACGGTGACCTGGGGTGTCCCGAGGTGACGGGGCGCGGAGAAGGAGGTGGCCGGGGTGCGGGTCGTCTTCGGGGTGCTGGGGCCGGTGACGGCCTGGGACGACGCCGGAAACACGATCGCCCTGAAGGGGCCACGCCACCGTGCCGTGCTGGCCCGGCTGATCGTGGCCCGCGGGCGCGTCGTACCGGTGGACCGCCTGGCGGAGGATCTGTGGCCGACCCCGCCCGCGGGTGCAGTCGGCGCGGTGCGCACCTTCGTGGCCGCGCTGCGCCGTGCGCTGGAACCGCAGCGCCCGCCCCGCGCCCCGGCCCAACTGCTGGTGACCGAGGGCCCGGGGTACGCACTGCGCGCGAAGCCGGACGCGGTGGACGCATGGTGTTGTGAAGACGAGGTGGCCGCGGCCGCCACGCTCCCGCCCGAGGGCGCGCTCATGCGGCTGGACTCCGGGCTGGGCCGGTGGCGCGGCCCCGCCTACGCGGAGTTCGCCGATGAGCTCTGGGCCCGCGCGGAGCGCTCACGCCTCGCGGAGCTACGGCTGCACGCCGTCGAACGCCGGGCCGAGGCCCGCCTCGCCCTGGGTCGCGCCGGTGAGGTGGTGCCCGATCTGGACGCGCATGTCGTGGAGCATCCGTGGCGCGAGGACGCCTGGCGGCTGCTGGCCCTGGCGCTGTACCGCACCGGCCGGCAGGGCGACGCGCTGGCGGTGCTGCGGCGGGCACGCGCCCTGCTGGTCGAGCAGTTGGGGGTGGATCCAGGGCCGGGGCTGCGCCGTCTGGAGGCGGACATCCTCGATCACGCGGACCACTTGGAAGATCACTCCGGCCACCTCGAAACCACCGGACACCCCGCGTCCGCCGACGGGGCGGGTGCGGCGGCCGAGCGGGTGTGGGCCCGGGCCACCGCCGCGTACGACCGCACCGTGGCATCCGGTGCGCGGACCCGGCTGGAGTCGACGGTCGGCCTGCTGCGCCATCTCGCGGTGACCGGGGGCGGTGGTCTGGTGGCCGCTCGGGAACACCGGGTGGCGGCCATCGCGGCGGCCGAGGAACTGGGCGACACGGAGCTGACCGCCCGGGTGATCGGCGCGTACGACGTCCCGGCGATCTGGACACGCGCGGACGATCCGCACCAGGCCGCGTGGGTGGTCGCGGCGGCCGAGCGTACGCTGACCGCCCTGCCGTCGAACGGCCATCCGTCCGCGCGTGCCCGGTTGCTGGCCACCATCGCCCTGGAGTCGCGGGGCACCCGTGCGGCGCGCGGCCGCCAGGCCGCCGGGCAGGCGGAGCGGATCGCCCGCGAGCTGGACGACCCCGCACTGCTGGCGTTCGCCCTCAACGGCGCCTTCATGCAGAGCTGTTACCGCGCGGGACTGGCGCCGCACCGGGACGGGATCGGCGCCGAGCTGGTCGCCCTGTCCGCCCGGCACGGCCTGGCCACCTTCGAGGTGCTCGGCCACCTCATCCGCCTCCAGGCGCGCGCCGCGCTCGGCGACTTCGCCGGAGCCGACGGCCACGCGAGCGCCGCGGACCGTCTGGCCGAGCGCCATGAGCTGCCACTGGTGGCCGTGTTCACCCGGTGGTACCGGGTGCTGCGGCTCGCCGCGACCGGCGGCGCACCGGACAATGAGGTGGAATCGGCCTACCGGGACGCCGCCGCCCGTCTGGACGGCGCGGGCATGCCCGGCCTGGAGCGGGGTCTGCTGCCGCTCGCGCTGCTGTCCGTGCGGCTGCGCAGGGGCTGTCCCGCCCCGGTCGACAAGCACATCGACTGGGGTCCCTACGCGCCGTGGACCCGACCGCTGGTGCTGCTGGCGCAAGACCGCCACGACGAGGCCGCCGTGGCGCTGAGCGAGGCCCCGGAACCGCCGCACGACCTGCTGTTCGAGTTCCTGTGGTGTCTGCTGGCCCATGCGGCCGTCGCCATCGGCGACCGGGAGACCATGGAGCGGGCACATCGTGAACTCGCCCCAGCCGAAGCCGAGTTGGCCGGGGCGGGCAGTGGACTGCTGACCCTGGGGCCGGTCTCCCGCCATCTGGACGCCCTCACCGCTGCCCTCCGGCGCCTGCCATGAGCGGGTGGCGGCGTCAGCGCATGGCCACCAGAAGGTCCACCTCGTAACCCTCCTCCACCCTCCCGTCCGGGAAGATCTCCCGCAGATGGGCGCGCTCCTCGGCGAGAAACGCCTGTGTGCCGGTTTCGCCGAGCACGAGGAACGCCGAGTGCGTGGCGATGTTGGACAGATGCAGATCGAGGGAGACCGTACGGCTCCAGCGCACCTGGCGCCGTGTCGGGCTCAGCCCTTCGAGCCCCGCAAGCCGGGCGGCCTGGCTGTCGTCGTGGCGTGCCGCGGGAGGTGATGTCACTCCGCAGTGGTGTGCGATGCGCTCGTGCTGCGCGGAGATCCACGGCACATCGCAGGCGGGGATGTTCCACCACAGGGCGAGCGCACCTCCCGGACGCAGCACACGCAGCGCCTCGGGAACGGAGTGGCCGGTGTCGGTCCAGTGCCACGCCTGCGCGTAGGTGAGGAGGTCGAGGGAGGCGTCGGCGAACGGCAGCGCGTTGCCGTCGCCCCGTACCAGCGGCACATCGGGAAGGGCGGCGCGGAACTCGGCGGCCATCCCGTCGCCGGGCTCGACGGCGATCACATCGGCGCCGCGCTCGCGCAGCAGAGCGGTGGCGATCCCGGTGCCCGCCCCGATATCGGCGACCCGGGCACCTGCGAGGGAACGTCCTATGAGCTCCTCGACGGTGTCGAAGAGGGCGGGTGGATAGGAGGGGCGGCTCGCGGCGTACTGGGCGGCGGCCATGTTGAAGGAGTGTGCGCGCGAGGCAGTCGTCATCTCCCCATCCTCACCTGTTGACCCTCCGCACGGGTGGTGAACCACCGTTATTCCTTGGGGAGACGGCCACGGACCGCCCGAAGCCCCGGGACACCTCATCGGACCGGGCGCGGGCGGTGTTCGGCAAGCCAGGTCTCGGCGTACGCGACCGCGTCGGGCAGGGCGAACAGCCGCACATCGGCCGCGCCCACCCGGCCGCGTATCACCGGGCGTTCCCTCGCGAAGTCCGCCCCCAGGTCCGCGAAGCGCTCCTCGGTGATGGAGGTGTCGCGAACGGTGTGCCAGCGGCGGCCGCGTGGGGTCATCACGGCGAAGGAGTTGTCGGCCCGTGGCGCGGGAATCCGGTACTCGGCGAGGTGGAAGGCGGTGCAGGAGTCGAAGCCCGCACCCAGCAGCAGGATCCGCGCCGCCGCTTCCTCCAGCCGGGCGAGCGGACTGCGTTCGCCCAGTCGGCAGTCCAGGGCATGGCCGTCCACGATCGCGGAGGCGCGCGCCCCGAGGGCCGCGAAGGAGGTCTGCGGATGGGCGCTGCGCAGGGCGCCGGGCCAGGTGCGGAGGGTCTCGGGGATCCGGCCGACACCGTAGGTGGGTGTGGTGCGCGGATCGTAGCCCGGCATCGAGGCACGGATCTCGGCCCACCAGGACTCGGGCACCGGCGGATTGCACCAGCCGCCCGGATCCGAGTTGTCGCCGGAGTGCGTCGGCACCACCAGCGTTCCGTCCGGGCCCAGGACGTCGAGCAACGCCTGCACGACCGTACCCGCGCCCCCGCAGACCCAGCCCAGTGCGCTGAGGGAGGAGTGGACCAGGAGGGTCTCCCCCGGGCGCAGTCCGAGATCACGCAGTTCGACGGCCAGTGAATCCCGGGTGCAGAGCGGGCCGGTGGGCGGTGTTGTCGGCATGAGAGGGAGTGTGCAGGGGCCCTGGCGGTGCGTACCACCGGATTTCGACGAACTGAGCCGGCGCCCCGGAGAGCTGCCGTCCTGCCCACCACACCGTCGGAAAGTCCGCCCTTGCTATGAGCAAGGCAAAATTTGTCCGTATTGTGTAACACGCGGTGTTTCATCCGACTTTGCGGCATTCGGCGCGGCACAGTGATCTCCCCGGCCACCGCCGGGACTCGATCAACGGGACGGCGCACAGCCGTCCCCGCACACCTAGGGGTCACCATGACTCGACTCACCCGCCTTGCCGCAGGCAGCCTCGCCGCCACCGCTCTGCTCGGCACCGCCGCGCTTCCGGCCGACGCCCACACCGGGATGCACCACGGCTGGCGCGTAGTCATCGGAGAGGTTCAGTACAACAGCCCCGGTAGCGACGACTACTCTCGTCGCAGCCTCGCCGCGGAGTGGGTCACCATCACCAACACCGGCCGCCAGCGCGTCGACCTCAGCGGCTGGACCCTCGCCGACACCGCCCGCCACGTCTACCGTTTCGAGGACCTGACGCTGCGCGGCTACGAGTCCGTGCGGGTCCGCACCGGCTCCGGCCTGGACACCGAGCGCGATGTCTACCAAGGCTCGCGCACCTACATCTGGAACAACGACGGGGACACCGCGATCCTGCGCAACGACCGCGGTCGTTTCATGGACGCCAAGTCCTGGGGCCGTGACCGCAAGTACCACCACCACCGCTGACCCCGGCTGAGCCGGCACACCACGGCGGCCCCGGTGCGCCACGTCCTCGGACGTGGCACACCGGGGCCGCCCCCTTGATCCCGTCGAACACCTAGTCGATGCGCTCGGCGGCCCGGGTCAGGAAGGTGTCCAGGACACCGTCGCCCACCTTGGGCCGCACCTCACCCCAGGTGTTGCGGGCGGGGGTGGTGCGCACCGCCTCGGCCTCGCCCTGGAGTTCGCGGGAGGCGGCAACCAGTACATCGGCACGGTCCTGGTCGCCCCGATGCCACGCGGCGAGCGCGTCGGCCATCTTCACCGCCGCCGCGCCCCACAGTTCGGTGGCGTCCAACCAGGCGGCGGCGTCGGTGGTGAAGCCCTTCTGCACCGCACCACCGCGGATGACGGCCGGTGCCTCCCGAATACTGCGCAGATAGGTACGCAGTTCCCGGAGCGCCGTGTCGCGGTCGGCGCCGTCACCGTCCCAGGCGGTCCAGAACCGGGAGATCCGGGCGGCCAGCACAGGCGCCTGGTCCTGCCAGGGGGTGTCCCCGAACGTGGGGGCCAGATGCTCGAGGTCGCCGAAGACCAGCAGAGCGCCGGTGGCCCGGCGATCGCCACCGGCGAGATACGACATGGCGCGCCGCCCGTTCGTCCCGGCCTGGTAGGCACGGTCGTTCCAGCCGAAGTCGGCGGCGCCGAACACCGCGACCTTGCTGGCGTAGGGCTGGTTCATCGGGTTGGCCACAAGCCCGCTGAGGTGCTCGGACAGACCGGCCTCGCGCTTGTCGTACGGAGCGAGCAACAGCCGGCCGCTGGTGTTCCCGTAGTCGTTGACCGGATAGTTGTCCCAGACGAAGACCTTCCGCCCGAAGAGCTTCGATGCCGCATCCGCCTGGGCGGTGGTGATAGTGGGCGGGACGACGTCCGTGCCCGTCCACATCACCTCGACCTCCGGATCGAGTGCGCTCCGGAGCTTCTGCTTGTACGCGGTGTCGGTCAGATCGCCGTACTCGGTGGGGACCATCTGAAGGGGCCGGGCGCCCTCATGGGTGGCGATGAAGTTCTTCTGGATGTCATTGAGCAGATCGACCTGGGCCGCGGCGGCCGCGCCACGTCCGGGGGCGCCGTAGGCCGCGCGGTCGCGGTCACAGTTCCACTTGGTGTAGCTGATGTCGTCCAGCGGGATGGAGAAGGCCCGGGTGCCCTGGTCGTACAGGGCCTGGAGCTTGGCCTTCAGGGCACGGCGGTCGGCGGGGTCGGAATAGCAGATGGACCCGCCGGGAGAGACCGCGAAGGTGAAGCGGACGTGGTTGGCCGTCGCACGACGGACGAGCTCGCCCAACTCCGCCAGCTTGTCGGCCGGGTAGGGATCCCGCCACTTACCGCGGTGGTAGGGGTCGTCCTTGGGTGCGTAGATGTAGGTGTTGGCCTTCACATCACCGTAGAAGTCCATCTGGTCCAGGCGTTCCTGATGGGTCCACGGCGTGCCGTAGAAGCCCTCGATCGTGCCGCGCAGAGCCATCGAGGGATGGTCGCCGACCCGGACGCCGTACACCGACCAGCGGTCGCCGCCGGTGGGGCGGAAGAGCTGGCGCAGGGTCTGGACGGCGTAGAACTGCCCGGCGCCGTCGTGGCCGCCGAGTGCCACCACGGAGGGCCCGTGGCGGTGGTGGCCGACGCGGAGCGCATAGCCCTCGGCGCGCCCGGGAGCGGCGGCGCCGCCCAGGGCGTCGGCGATGTCCGGCCGGGAGGCGGGTCCGAGCAGCACGGTCAGGCCGCGCCCGGAAGCCGGGGGCGGGTCGTCCGGGCCGGTGACCTCGACACGGTCCACGCCGTGTGTCGTGAGGAGCGCGATGAGGCGGTCCTTGGCCGCGGTGTCCGTGCGCTGATCCACGACCAGGACGACCCGGCGCGGAACGGGCACGTCGGCACCGTCGCGGACGAGGGACTGGGGAGTGGGGGAGACGGCGGGCAACGCCGCGGCGGCGGGCTGGGCCGCGGAGGACGGTGGCGGGGCGCTCAGCCCGGTGACGGCGATGGCGGCGAAGGCGGCGAGCGGGGCGCCGAGCCCGATCAGGCGTCTTCTCACGGGGTCTCCAATGCTCACGCTGGGAGGTTCCGGACGGGGCCGTGCGGGGCCGGGACGGCGGCGGGGCGGGACACAGAGCACCGCAAGTGGTCTAAACCACTGGGCTGCCTCGAGAGTCTTACAGCAGCGCGGAGGCCGGTCAACGGCGAGGACCGGCCGAGTTTTCCAGCGTCATTGCGTTACGCCACGGCCGATCTCCGGGCGCCGCCGCTCGGGGCGTATCGGCCCCGCGCCGTCGCGAGACGCCGCCGCTTGGCACACTATTTCCAGGTTCGTCGCAGGTCGGACCTGACATCGGAAGCGATGCCCGCGCACCCGCACTACGCTCGGAAAGGAGGATCCGGTCGTCCGGAAGGGAGGCACTCCCGTGTCGGTCGCTTCGTCCAGATCGTCTCCGGTCTCCCTGCCCCGCCATCGCAGCTGCCCGTTCGATCCGCCCGACGGCTACGGAGAACTGCGCGAGGAGGGACGGGCCGGCAGACTGGCCTTCCCCGACGGCAACGTCGGCTGGCTGCTCACCCGCTACGAGGACGTCCACGCCATGCTGGCGGACGACCGGTTCAGCGCGGACCGGGAGCGAGCCTCCTCCCCCGTCCGCGCGCTCCCCGTCCGGGAGAACGACTCCCGGCGGGTGGGGTCGTTCATCGGGATGGATCCGCCCGAGCACACGCGCTACCGGCGCCTGCTGGCCCGGTGGTTCACGGTCCGGCGGATGCGCGGGCTGATGCCGGACATCGAGGAGATCGTCACCGGCCACCTGGACGCGATGGAACACACCGGCCCGCCCACCGATCTGGTGGCGGCGTTCGCCCGCCCGGTCCCCTCGCTGGTGATCTGTCAGCTGCTGGGGGTGCCGTACGAGGACCGGGCCGACTTCCAGCGGTGGACGTTCACCCTGTTCGGGCTCGACCGGGAGGAGGCGGAGCTCTTCGCCGCCCGGGACGCGCTGTGGGACTACGTGCGGGGTCTGGTGGCGGCCAAACGGCGGCAGCCGGACGAGGCGTTGCTGTCCGGGCTGGTGCACGGTGCGGACACCGCCGCGGACGGGGAGGAACCGCTGACCGACCAGGAGCTGACCGGTGTGGGTCTGCTGCTGCTCGTCGCGGGACACGAGACGACGGCGAACATGCTGGGCCTGGGCACCTACGCCCTGCTGAGCCACCCCGGGCAGGCCGCGCTGGTGCGCGAGCGGCCGGAACTGGCCGACCACGCGGTCGAGGAGCTGCTGCGTTATCTGACCATCGCCCAGTTCGGCACCGTCCGCACGGCCCGGGAGGACGTCGAGATCGCCGGGGTGCGGGTGCGCGCCGGCGAGACGGTGGTCGCGTCGCTCGCCGCGGCCAACCGGGACCCCTCGCTCTTCCCCGCACCCGACGACCTGGACGTCACCCGCGACGCCGGGCAGCACCTCGCCTTCGGCCACGGGATGCACCAGTGTCTGGGCCAGCATCTGGCCCGGATGGAGATGCGAACGGCCTTTCCGGCGCTGCTCCGGCGCTTTCCCACGCTCCGTCTCGCGGTACCGCCCGGCCAGGTGCCGCTGCGGGACGACATGCTCGTCTACGGGGTCCACCGGCTCCCGGTCACCTGGGACGACCGGTGAGCGCGATGCGGATCCGGGTGGACCGCGGCCGTTGCCGCGGCGCCGGTCAGTGTGTGCTGTCCGCGCCGGAGCTGTTCGACCAGTCCGAGGACGACGGCCTGGTCGTGGTGGTCGACGAACAGCCGCCGCCGACGCTCCATGACAAGGCCCGCCTCGCCGAACGGCGCTGCCCGAACCGTGTCATCCGCACCGTGGACGAGGGCAAGGGGGACACCGGGCGGTGACGCGCCCCGCCCGGTCAGGTGCAGGGGTGCAGCCAGCCGTGCGGATCGGTGTCCGCACCGGTCTGCCGCCGCAGCAGTGCCTCGCGCAGCCGCAGGGAGACCGGGCCGGGCCGCCCGTCGGCGATCGTCCACGACGTGTCCGCGGTCCTGGCCTGTCCGACCGGGGTGATGACGGCCGCGGTGCCACAGGCGAACACCTCGCTGATGGAGCCGTCGGCGCAGCCGGTCTGCCAGTCCTCGACGCTGATCCGGGTCTCACGGGTGGCATAGCCCAGTTCACCGGCGAGCGACAGGAGGGAGTCACGGGTGACACCGGCGAGCAGGGTGTCGGTCAGCCGCGGGGTGACGATGGTGGCGTCGGAGCCGGTGCCGTAGACGAAGCACAGGTTCATCACGCCCACCTCCTCGATCCAGCGGCGCTCCACCGCGTCGAGCCAGACCACCTGGTCGCAGCCCTGCTGCGCCGCCTCGGCCTGGGCGATGAGCGAAGCGGCGTAGTTTCCCGCGCACTTGGCGGCGCCGGTGCCGCCGGGGGCGGCGCGGACGTAGCTCTGGGACACCCACACGGACACCGGCTCGACCCCGCCGGGGAAATAGGCACCGGCGGGGGTGGCGATGACCGCGAAGAGATAGCTGGCGGCGGGCCGGACACCCAGTGAGTTCTCCGATGCGATCATGAACGGCCGCAGATACAGGGTGTGTTCGGGCTCCTGGGGAACCCATGCCGCGTCCTCGCGGACCAGCAGTTCGCATGCCTCGACGAAGGTGTCCACCGGCAGTTCGGGCATGGCCAGCCGACGGGCGCTGAGCTGGAAGCGGCGGGCGTTGACCTCGGGACGGAACATGGCCACGGTCTTGTCCGGCTGGGCGTACGCCTTGAGCCCTTCGAAAATCGCCTGCCCGTAGTGCAGGGTCATGTTCGAGGGGTCCATGGGGATCGGTGCGTACGGTTCCAGCCGGGCGTTGTGCCAGCCGCGGTCCTCGGTCCAGGCGATGGTCACCATGTGGTCGGTGAAGTGGCGGCCGAAACCGGGCGCGGCGAGGATCGCCTCCCGCTCCGCGGTCGGCCGGGGCGAGGGGTGGGGGCGCCGCTCGAAGGTGAGGTGCGATGGTGTCACGCTGCGTCCTCGCAAGCACTCGGGCCTGTGGCCAGGCGGGGGTTGGGGGTGCGGTACGGTCCGCGGCGGCCCGGGCACCGCGGTGTTCTTCCGGTGCTCCCGGGCGGCAGGATGTCGGTGCGTGTCGCCGGGTCGGCGGCTTCGGCGGGCGCGCGGGTCAGCGGGCGAGATGACGGCTGATGACCAGCCGCTGGATCTGATTGGTCCCTTCGAAGATCTGCATGATCTTCGCCTCGCGCATATAGCGCTCGACGGGGTAGTCACGGGTGTAGCCGTAGCCGCCGAAGACCTGCACCGCGTCGGTGGTGACCTTCATCGCGGCGTCGGTGGCGACGAGTTTGGCCACGCTGGCCTGGCGGCCGTACGGACGTCCCCGGTCACGGCGGCGGGCGGCGTCGAGGTAGGCGGCGCGGGCGGAGTCGACGGCCGCGGCCATGTCGGCCAGCAGGAAGCCGAGCCCCTGATGGTCGATGATCTTGCGCCCGAAGGTGGTGCGTTCATGGGCGTAGTCGACCGCGGCGTCCAGGGCGGCCTGGGCCAGTCCGGTGGCGCACGCGGCGATGCCCAGACGGCCGGAGTCCAGGGCGCTGAGCGCGATGTGCAGCCCCTGGCCCTCGCTGCCGATGAGCCGCTCGGGCCCGAGGAGCGCGCCGTCCCAGAAGGCGGCGGTGGTGGGGATGGCGTGCAGTCCCATCTTCTCCTCGGGGCGGCCGAAGGTGAGGCCGTCGGCCTGTCCGGGCGCGAAGAAGCAGGAGATGCCGTCGCTGCCGGAGCCGGTGCGGGCGAAGAGGGCGTAGAAGTCGGCCTTGCCGCCGTGGGTGATCCACGCCTTGGCGCCGTTGATCCGGTACCCGTCCGGGTCCTTGTCGGCGCGGCAGGTCAGCGCGGCCGCGTCGGATCCGGCCTGGGGCTCGGAGAGGCTGTAGCCACCGACGAGACGGCCTGCCAGCACATCTGCCGCCCAGGTGGCGCGCTGCGCCTCGGTGCCGAAGGTGAGCAGCGGGAAGGAGGCGAGGGTGTGCACGCTGACGGCCACGGCCACGGTCGCCCAGCGCGCGGCCAGTTCCTCCAGCACCTGGAGGTAGACCTCGTAGGGCTGGTCGCCGCCGCCGTACTCCTCCGAGCAGGGCAGGCTCAGCAGCCCGGCCTCGCCGAGCAGCCGGAACAGCCCTTCGGGATAGCGTTCGGCACGTTCGTGTTCCTCGACGCGCGGGGCGAGTTCCTTGTCGGCGATGTCCCGGACGAGGTCGATCAGATCCTCGGCTTCCCCGGTGGGCAGCAGACGGTCGACGGGCATGGCGGCTCCTGGTCTGGGGCTGGCGGATCAGGCGGAAACGGCCGTGGGGGTGCTCAGTTCGGCGAGGGCGTCGCGGGCGCGGTCGCGGAACTCCGCGATACGGGCCAGCTTGATGTCCTCGTAGCCACGGATGCCCTCGGCGAGCCGCACCAACTCCTCGACCTCAGCGGTGTTGTCCGCGGTCAGAAGGGTCAGTGCGTCCCGGACCAGGTGGCGGTACTCCTCGATCAGGGCGCGCTCCTCGCGGCGGACCCGCGCGTAGCCGAAGATGTCCAGCCGGGTGCCGCGCACCCTCCGCAGAGCGTACAGGGTGCGGAACACGGCGGGGGCGGTGCGCCGCAGCCGCATCTTGCGCTTCATGCCCAGCGCGCGCAGGGCGGGCGGGTGCAGCATGACGGAAACCGCGGCGCCGGGGCCGAACTCCTCGGTGATCCTGGCGCGTTCGACGCTGTCCAGATGCAGCCTTGCCACGTCGTACTCGTCCTTGTAGGCCATAAGCTTGTGCAGGCCCTGGGCGTAGGCCAGGGCGATGCGTTCGCCGTTCTCCTCGCCCGCCCGCTCCCGGGCGGTGGCGGCCACCTGCCGGACATCGGTGGTGTACTGCCGGGCATACGCCTCATTCTGATAGGCCATCAGGTCGGCACCACGCAGCGCCACCGTGTCCTGGAGCCGTCCGCCCGCGGCGACGGCGGTGGCGAGGGCGCGGGCGGCGGGGGTGATGTCCACGACGGGCCGCTCGGGGGTGGTGGTGGCGCGCCGGACGGCCTCGGGGTCGATGACGGCGGCGCGTCCCCACGCGAAGGCCGCCAGGTTGGTGTCCACGGCGGCGCCGTTGAGGCGGATGGCGTCCTCGATGGCGCGCGCGGACAGCGGCAGACAGCCGCTCTGGAAGGCGGCACCGATGAGCAGGGTGTTGGTCGGCATATGGTCGCCGAAGACCGCCTCGGCCAGGCCCTGGGCGTCGAGGTGGACATTGACCTCGGGCCGGGTGGCGGAGGCGATGCGCTCCAGCGAGTCGTCCGGGGAGCCGGGGAGGACGACCCGGTTGGTCACCATGGCGGCGGTGGGCACGATGGCGGTGTTGACGATCGCGATGGTGTGTCCGGAGCGGGCGACCGTGAGGTTGCTGTCGGCGGCGGCCCCGAGCAGGTCGAAGCCGAGCAGGACGTCGGCGGTGGCACGGGAGGCGCGCAGCGCGCCGGTCACCGGCGTGGTCGAGATGCGTACATCGCTGACGACGGGGCCGCCCTTCTGGGCCAGTCCGGTCTGGTCGAGCCCCGCGGCGTAGCGGCCGTCGAGATGGGCGGCCATCTGGAGGATCTGGGAGACGGTCACCACACCGGTGCCACCGATGCCGGGCATCCGCACCAGGGTGCTGTCCCCGGTGACCGCCGGGACGGGGTCGGTCAGCTCCACCGGCAGCGGCGGAACGGGGCGCCGCCGCTTGGTGGCCGGCCCCTCGGTCCCGGCCTTGGGCTCGACGAGCAGGAACGACGGGCAGTCGCCCTTCAGACAGCTGAAGTCGGAGTTGCAGGACGGCTGGTGGATACGGGTCTTGCGGCCGAACTCGGTCTCGACGGGGTGGACCGACAGACAGGTCGACACATCGCCGCAGTCGCCGCAGCCCTCGCAGACCCGCTCGTTGATGACCACCTTCTCGGCGGGGGTGGGCAGTTGACCGCGCTTGCGGAGCCTGCGTTCCTCGGCGGCGCACCGGTCGTCGTGGATGAGGACCGTGACACCTTCGGTGGCGGCGAGGGACTTCTCGGCCTCGGACAGGTCGTCGCGGTGGCGCACGGTGGCGATCGGGTCCAGACGGACACCGCGGTAGTCCGCCGGCCGCGCGGTGGTCACGACGACCTTGCGCACCCCTTCGAGCGCGAGCCAGCGGGTCAGGGCGGGTACGTCCAGGCGGCCTTCGGCGCGCTGGCCACCGGTCATCGCCACCGCGTCGTTGTAGAGCAGCTTGTAGGTCATGGTGACGCCCGCGGCCACCGCGGCCCGGATGGCGAGGGATCCGGAGTGGTGGAAGGTGCCGTCGCCGAGGTTCTGGACGAAGTGGCGGTCGTCGGTGAAGGGGGCCAGACCGATCCACTGCGCGCCCTCGCCGCCCATCTGGGTCAGACCGATCTGGTGGCCGCGGCCCGCGCCGTCCAGGGCGATCATCACATGGCAGCCGATGCCCGCGCCGACGAGGGTGTCGCTGTCGGTGCGGGTCGAGGCGGAGTGCGGACAGCCGGAGCAGAAGTAGGGGGTGCGGGCGGAGACGGTCGGCAGGGCGATACGGGCCGGGGCCTTCGGGGCGAGGGAGGTCAGATGGGCGGTGGCGGTGTGCGGCAGCCGCTCCGTCCCGATGCGGTCGGCCAGGGCGGTGGCGATGTGTTCGGCCTCCAGGGTGCCGCGCGCGGTGAGCAGCGGGCGGCCGTCCTCGCGGTGGCGGCCCACCACGACCGGGGCGTCCTTGGTGCCGTAGAGGGCTTCCTTCAGATGTCCTTCGAGGAAGGGCACCTTGTCCTCGACGACGAGGACCTGCTCGAGGTCGCCGGTCATGGCGACCAGGTCCTCGGCGCACAGCGGATACGGCATCCCCAGCCGGATCAGCCGGAGTCCGAGCGTCTCCATGGCGGCCTCGTCGATGCCGAGGTCGGCCAGGGCGCGCTGGACCACGGCGTAGGAGGTGCCGGAGGCCACCACGCCGAGGGTGGCGCGGGGGGCGCTGTAGGTGATCCGGTTCAGGCCGGCGTCGCGGGCGTAGGCACGGGCGAGGTCGAGGCGGCGGGTGAGCATGTCGTGCTCGGCGTCCAGGGACGCGGGGCCCACGAGGGTGGGGAGGGTGCCGCGGGTGGTACGGCGCGGGGCGGGGATGTCCGGGACCACCCCGTCGAGGTCGACGGTGGCCGAGGCGTCCGCGATATCGGCGACGATCTTCAGCCCGGTCCAGAGGCCGGTGGCGCGGGACAGGGCCACGGCGTGCAGCCCGAACTCGATGATCTCGGCGACGGAGCCGGGGGCGAGCAGCGGCATCGCCAGGCTCTGGCACATCGACTCACAAGAGCTGGGCACGGTGGACGACTTGCTGGCCGGGTCGTCGCCGATCCAGGCCACGGCGCCGCCGAGCGGGGCCGTACCGGCCACCGTGGCATGGCGGATGGCGTCGGCCGCCCGGTCCAGGCCGGGGTTCTTGCCATACCAGAATCCGGTGACGCCGTCGTGGCGGCTTCCGGGGACCTGGTCCAGCAACTGGGTGCCCGCCACCGCGGTCGCGGCCAGTTCCTCGTTCAGACCCGCCTGGAACACCACTCCGGCGGGGTCGAGGAAGCGGTGGGCGCGGCCCATCTCCAGGTCGACTCCGCCGAGCGGCGAACCCTGGTAACCACTGACGAACGCGCGGGTGTTCAGCCCGCGCTCGTCATCGAGGCGGCGCTGTTCCAACGTCAGCCGGACCAGTGCCTGGATGCCCGAGATCAGCACCCGGCCGCCGCGGGCCGTGTACTTGTCGTGCAGCGATACCGCAGCAGGGTCGGTGGTCACTCGAGCCTCCTCGTCGTCGTGGGGTTCGAGCGTTCAGGACAGCAACACTTGCCCCGGGGGCACAAGTAAGTTGCGAGAGATTCGCTCAGAGACGCAAAGCATTCCTCGAATAGTCGATTCCGAGTAAAATTAATTGCGTCCGACCGGGGCCATGGAGGGTGTGCCGATGACCGAGATAGACCAGGTGGACCGCCAACTGCTGCGCATGCTCCGCGAGGACGGCCGCCGCACCTTCTCCGAAATGGCGCCCGAGGTGGGGCTGTCGGTGGCCGCGGTCAAGCGCCGGGTGGACCGGCTGCGGGAGAGCGGGGTGATCACCGGGTTCACGGTGCAGATCGACCACACCAAGCTGGGCTGGGGCATCGAGGCGTTCGTGGAGCTGTCGTACACCGGCACCACCCCGGTCGGCGAGATCGTCCGCACTGCGTACGAGGTCCCCGAGGTGCAGGCGGTGTTCACCATCGCCGGTGACCCGGACGCGCTGGTGCATGTGCGGGTTCGGGACATCGAGCACCTTCAGCAGATCATCGACGGACTGCGCCGGGCCGGACAGGTGACCGGCACCAAGACGCTGATGGTGCTGGGTTCCTGGACGCGCACCGCCTGAGCGGGCGGGCCGTGGCGTGCCGGGCGGTGGGGGCTCAGTCCGGGCGGCCGGTGGCCGCCACCGTCACTCCCAGACCGACCATCGCGAATCCGCCCGCTCCCCCGATCATCGACAAGCGGCGCTCGGAGCGGCCGAACCAGGTGCGGGCCGCCGAGGCCGTCAGCCCCCAGAGGGTGTCGGTGACCAGGCCGATGCAGATCGGCACCAGGCCGAGGACCAGCATCTGGGTGGGCAGCGCACCGGCCGAGTGGTCCACGAACTGCGGGAGGGTGGCGGCGAAGAAGACCAGGCCCTTGGGGTTGGTGATACCCACCATGAAGCCGTCGGCGACCGTGCGCAGATCGCCGCGGGCGGGCTGCGCGGGCGTGTCCACCGTGACCAGCTTCATGTCCTTGCGGCGCCGGAACGCCTGTACCCCGAGGTGGATCAGATAGGCCGCGCCGGCCAGCTTCACAGCCATGAAGACGGCCGCGGAGCGTTCGACCAGCGAACCGAGGCCGAACGCGACGGCGACGACGAGGAGGTAGGAGCCGAGCGTGTTTCCCAGCACGGTCGCCATGACGGTGCGGCGGCCATGGGCCAGCGCCCTGCCGATCATGAAGAGCACACTGGGGCCCGGGATCACGATCACCAGCAGGGACATCGCGGCGAACTCGAGCAACCGGTCGGTGAACATCTCGGCCCCTCACCTCCACGCCGTGGAACGCACCACGTCTCCTGGGTGACGGATCATACCGTTGGCGGCTGTGGGCGAACGGTCCCCGCCCAGCCGCCGGATCAGCCCAGAGGGATGTCCTTCTGCCGCAGCGCCTCGATGGCCGGGCCGTACATCCGTGCCTTGATCCGGCCCAGGGTGGGCCCGGCCTTGGCGGCGAGGGGGCGTGCGATCCCGATGGCGGCCTCCCGGACACCCTGTTCATCCGCCGTACGGTCGACGATGGCGACGGCGAGCGCGTCGTGGCCACCGTAGCGGCGGCCGGTGGTCATGGCCTCGTGGGCCACCTGGGGAGTCAGCCGGGACTGGACAAGGGCCGCCATGCCGTCGGTGAAGGGCAGGGTGATGTCGACCTCCGGCAGACACCACCAGCCGCGGTCGGCGCGCATCACGCGGAAGTCATGGGCCAGCGAGAGCATGGCTCCGGCCGCGAAGGTATGCCCTTGCAGGGCGGCCACGGTGGGCACCGGCAGGGTCAGCGTCCGGGCCAGGAGTTCCTGGGCACGGAGCAGGTAGTCGCCCGCCTGGTCGGCGTGGGCGAACAGCCAGTCGAGATCCAGGCCGTTGGAGAAGAACTTGCCGGTGGCCGCGGTCACCAGGGCCCGCGGCCCTTCCGCCTTCTCCACTTCGTCCAGCAGCGCGCCGACCGAGTCGAGCCAGTCGGGGTGAAAGCGGTTCTCGGTGTCCCCGAGGTCGAGGACGAACACCTCGTCCTGGCGCTCCAGCGTAGGCATGACGGCTCCTTCGGGCAGAGATCACATGGGCCGCGGGGCGTCATGGCTGGTCTCCACGCGACCGCCACGATGGGACACCCCGCCCGGAACTCACTGTCGAGCAGACGGTCACGCCACAGGACGAAGAAGGCGTCGATCGCCTCCAGGGGCACCGGCCCTACTGGTCGGTAACTATACGGGACGGCATGGTCCGTGGAAGGGGTTCGGCGGACTTCCCTCCCCCGGCCCGACGTCGCCGCGCAGGACCGACCGCTGAAGGGCGACCGGACCTACGCGCGGGGGCTGAGCAGCGCGGTGAGCATGTCCCGCAGCCAGGGCCGCAGGGTCGCGAGATCCGGATCGAGCAGCAGCCTGGTCGCCGCCGCGTCATGGATGGTGATGACCGCGCTGGTGAGGGCCTCGGGGTCACGCAGGGCGGGCGGCATGGCGGCCAGGTCCACCGCACCCACGACGACCGGTTGCAGCGTCTCGCGGATGGCTTCGCGGTGCCGGGTCAGGGCGGCCGCGGTCTCGGGGTTGCGGGCGGCGTGCAGCAGGAAGTCGGTGCGCACCAGGACCCAGGTCCGGTCGATGAGCAGGGCGTTGCTGACCCGGTCCAGCAGGGACGGCAGCCCCTCGTCGGGGGTGGCTCCGGCCAGCGCGGCGTGCACCTGGGTCATGGTGTGCGCGGCCTGCTGCTCATAGAGCGCGAAGAACAGCTCGTCGAGGCTGTCGAAGTTGGAGTAGAAGGCGCCGCGGGTGTATCCGGCCGTCTCACAGATCTCCTCGATCCCCGCCCGGCCGAAGCCACGCTCGGCGAAGACCGAGAGCGCGGCGGCGAGCAGGCGCTCCCGGGTTTCGGCGCGCCGCCGTGTGACGCGCGCGGGAGTGCCGTCCGCCCGGAGGCCGGTGCGCAGCGCCCGCCGGTCGAGTGCGCTGTTACTGACGTCAGCCATGCGCCCATCCTAGCGTTCGATACATGAATGCATCCGATACACTCATGTATCGAAACGGGGAGACCTTTCGAACGCAGTGAGGAAGTGCAGTCGAGTGAGTCAGGCGGACGCCGACCGCGAGGATCGCGAGCGCGGAGATCAGGAAGACCACGGGGCAGAGCGCGGAGACCAGGAAGATCACCAGGAGACCTCGCACCGGCCGGCCGAGGAGCCACGCCCCGGCGCCAAGGGCTCGGGCGGCTTCTGGGCCGAGCTGCGCGCCGCGGTCACCCCGCGGATGACGGCACTGATCGCGGGCGCGCTGCTGTTGCAGCTGGGCTTTGTGCTGTCCTACGTGGGCGCGTTCCACCACCCCCAGCCGCACCGGGTCCCGATCGCGGTCGTGGCGCCGGAGCGGACGGCCCAGCAGGTGGTGCAGAAGATCAACGCGATACCGGGTCACCCCCTGAAGGCGACCGCCGCCGATGAACGGGCGGCTCGTGCGCAGTTGCGCGAGGGGGACACCAGTGGCGCGCTGATCGTGAACCCCCAGTCGCGGAACGACCGGCTGCTGGTGGCCGGGGCCGGGGGCGCGTCCACCGCGACCGCGGTGGAATCGGTGATCACTCAGGCCGAGCAGAGCCAGAAGCGCACGGTCTCGGTGGTCGACGCGGTCCCGGCCCAGCCGGGGGACGCCCGCGGGCTGAGCAGTTTCTACCTGGTGGTGGGGTGGACCGTCGGTGGCTATCTCTTCGCCGCGCTGCTGGGTGTGTCCAAGGGCGCACGTCCCGCCTCCGTCCGGCGTGCCGCGGCGCGGCTGCTGGCGGCGGTGCCGTACGCGGTCGTCTCCGGTCTGGGCGGTGCGGCGATCGTGGGCCCGGTACTCGGCGCCCTCAATGACCACTTCCTCGCCCTGTCGGCGCTGGGCGCGCTGGTGGTCTTCGGCGCGGCGGCCGTCACGATCGCCTTCCAGGTCCTCTTCGGTGTGCTGGGGATCGGGGTGACGGTGCTGCTGTTCGTGGTGCTGGGCAACCCCAGCGCGGGCGGGGCGTACGGATCCGATCTGCTGCCCCCGTTCTGGCGCGCGATCGGCTCCGCGCTGCCCAACGGCGCGGCCACCCATGCCGTACGCCACCTCGTGTACTTCTCCGGTCACGGGATCACCGGGAATATGGCGGTGCTCGTCGCCTACGCGCTCGGCGGGGTGCTGACCACCGTCGCGGCCGCCACGCTGATGCACCGGCGGCTGTCGCCCGAGCTGGACCCGGCGGGCGCCCGCGCCTGACCGGTTGCCCCGGCCGCCCGGGTCCGCACCGCTCCCCCGGTGCGGACCCGGGCCCCACGTGCTCAGGCCGGTGTGCCGGCCGGTTGCCCCGTGTCCGGCGCGGTGACGAGGCCGTCGGCCACCAGCCCGGCGTGCACCGCCTCGCCCAGCGCACGCACCGCCGACTGCGGGCGGACCATCACGGTGAACTCCCGGATCCTGTCCGCCTCGTCGAACTGGAGGAGGTCGATGCCATGGATCTCCTTGCCGTTCACCGTGGCGCGGAAGGGCAGCACGACCGACGGGGCCATGGCGCCGTCGGAGCTGGTCTCCGCCGCGCCGTCGAAGTGGCCGAGGTAGCGGAAGCCCTCGAAGGTGCGCAGCAGGACGCCGAAAAGGCCCATCACCATGGGCTTGCCCTCGAACGGGGTGAACTTCACCGGGCTGTAGAAGCGGATGTCGTCGGTGAACAGGTCCTCGAGGGCGGCCCGGTCACCGTTCTCGACGGCGGCCCGGAAACGGTCTGCGGTCGTCATGGCGTACCTCCTCCTGCTCATGAGGCCGCTCGAGCGGCACGCTCAGGCAGCTACTCATGAAGGTGATCAGTCAGTTTCTTGAGTATCATGAGGTGCGGTCCGGCGACCAGAGCGGGAGCGGCGAGGGAGGAGCACAGCCCGATGGCCTTGCGTCATGCCGTACTGGCGGCACTGCTGCACGAGGAGCTGAGCGGCTATCAGCTGGCCAAGAAGTTCGACACCGGGGTGGCGAACTTCTGGCACGCCCTGCCGCAGCAGCTGTACGCCGAGCTGACCAGGCTGGAGACGGAAGGGCTTGTCACCGGGCGGGAGGTGGTGCAGGACACCCGTCCCAACAAGCGGCTGTTCACGGTCACCGGGGCCGGTCTCGCCGAGCTGGAGCGGTTCACCGCGGCCACCGCCAAACCCTCGTTCATCCGGGACGATCTGCTGGTCAAGGTCCAGGCCGTGGACCAGGTGAACGCCGAGGCGGTGCTCGCGCAGCTGCGCGAGCGGGCCGCCTTCGCCGAGGCCAAGGCCGAGCTGTTCGGTTCACTGCTGCGGACCATGCGCGGTGACCGCGACGAGGAGGAGTTCCTGCGCCACGGCGACCGGATCGGACCGTATCTGACCTGTCTGCGGGGGCTGGCCTTCGAGGAGGGCAACCGGGACTGGTGTCTGCGCGGTGCGGCGGTGCTCGAGGAGAGGCGGGCGGCCCGTGCCCGGGGATGAGTATCTGCGGTATGTCGCCCTCGGCGACAGCCAGACCGAAGGGCTCGGCGACGGTGACCACACCGGCGGGCCGCGGGGGTGGGCCGACCGGCTCGCGGAGCGGATCGCGGTCCACCACCCCGGTCTGCACTACGCCAACCTGGCGGTACGGGGCCGTCTCGCCGCCGATGTGCACACCCAGCAGCTCCGCCCCGCGCTCGCCCTGCGCCCCGATCTGGCCACCGTCGTCGCCGGGATGAACGATCTGCTGCGGCCCCGGTTCGACGCGGACGAGACGGCGGGCCATCTGGAGGCGATGTTCGCCGAACTCACCGCCGCGGGGGCCCGCGTGGCCACCCTCACCTTTCCCGACGTCGCACGGATCACCCCGCTCGCGCGCCCGCTGAGCCCCCGTGTCGAAGCCCTCAACCGGCGGCTCCGCGCGGCGGCCGAGCGCCATGGCGTGGTGGTCGCCGAGACCGCGCACCACCGGGTCGTCACCGATCAGCGGCTGTGGAGTCCGGACCGTCTGCACGCCGCGCCGCTCGGCCACGAACGGATCGCCGCCGCCGTGGCCGAGGCCCTCCGGCTCCCGGGCAGCGACAGCTCCTGGGCGCTTCCGCTGCCCCCTCCGGACACGCCCGTCCCGGTGGGGTGGCGCGCGCTGGGAACAGAACTGCGCTGGGCCGGATCGTTTCTCGGCCCCTGGCTCGGCAGACGGCTGCGGGGCCGCTCCTCGGGCGACAACCGCGTCGCCAAGCGTCCGGAGCTGCTGCCGGTGGCGGCCCCCGGGGACACGTCGTCGCCGTGAGACCGCCACCGTCAGGGGCGGCTCACCGGCGCGGTGGCGTTATGCCGAACGCTTCAACACGGCGGTGGTGATGGCCACTTGGACGGGATCGAGGGCGGTTTTGCCGTCCTCGATGTCCCACAGGGCGTTCTGCAGCACCCGGCCGAGTGTCCAGCCGACCGCCCGCCGCCGGTCCACGCCGGTTGCCTCGGTCAGCAGGTCGAAGCGGCGGAGCACCGCGCGCGGCACATCACCGGTGGCCACCACCTCGTCCCATCGGTTGTCCAGTGCGGGCAGCAGCTCGAACCCGGGGTCTCCGGCCAGTGGTTCGGGGTCGATGGCAAGCCAGGGTTCCCGCTCCCCCGCCAGCACGTTGTCGTAGTGCAGATCCCAGTGCAGCAGCCGGTCGCCGGGCTCATCGGTCAACTCGGCGACGGCGGCGGCGCAGTTGCGCACCAGCCGCTGTTCGGCGGGGTCGCGCAGGGCCGGAATCGCCGCTGGGGCCTGGTCGAGCATGGCGGTGGCGAGGCCGGAGAGTCCGCGCACCCCCTCGGGGGCCGGTACGGCGACCAGACGGGCCAGCAGTTCGGCCAGGATCCGCAGGGCCTCGTGGTCGTCGGGCACCGCGGACAGCGGGCGGCCGGCGTCCAGCCGTTCCAGCAGCTGGGTGCCGCTCTCCTCGTCGTGGTCGAGCAAACACACCATGCCCTGGCCGCGCCAGGCGCGGAGCCCGGCGGCGACACCCGCGGTCTCCTCCCGGGGCCGCTGGAGCTTGAGAGCGGCCGGTGTGCCGTCCGCCCGGCGGACGGGCAGGACCAGCGAGGCCATGCCGTGCGCGGGCGGACCGTCGGGCCGCAGCGTCCAGCGGTCGAGGAAGTCATCGCCGATACGAGGCAGTTGGGCGAGCCAGGCACGCTCCTCGGCGCCGTGCGCGCCGTAGGACAGGGCGAAAGTCTCGGGGATGTCGAAGCGCGTCGACGTGGTCATGGAAAAGGTCTCCTTCGTGGGTTCCGGAGCCCGGGTCCGGGTTGCCGGAGCCGGGATACGACGGACGAAGGAGTTCTTGGGGGTGCCCGTGGCTCGGGCAGGTGTCAGAGCATTCCCCCACCCTACGCGCAGTTGCTTGCGCGGCCCCGGGAGAGGCAGCCAGCGCGCAACGGAAAACGACCTGAGGATCCGGTCGGAGGCGCAGATAATGGCGCCATGAGTGACCCCGTATCCCCCGTACACGCCCTGCTCGTTGTCGATATGCAGACGGCCTTCGTCTCCGGTCCGCAGGCCGTACCGGACGCGGCGAGGGTGCTCGAGCGCACCAAGGACCTGCTGGACCGGGCCCGTACGGCCGGTGCGCTGGTGGTCCACCTTCAGAACGACGGGCCGGAGGGCGGGCCGGACGAGCCGGGGACACCGGGCTGGGAGCTGTACCTGCCGGTGGTGGAGGGGCCGCGGGAGGTGGTGATCCGCAAGACGGAGGACGACGGTTTCCATGGGACACCGCTGGCGGAGCTGCTGACCGGGGCGGGGGTGCGGGCGCTCGCGGTGTGCGGGGTGATGTCCGAGATGTGTGTGAGCACGACGGCCCGCACCGCGCTGGAGCTGGACTACCGGGTGGTCATGCCGCACGACGCCCATGCCACGTACGACGTTCCGGCGGCGGCGGGCATCAGTGCGGCGGTTCCGGCCGCGATGGCGTCGCGGGCGGCCGAATGGGCGCTGGGCGATGAGATCGAGATCGTGGCGCGGGCCGTGGACGTCCCCTTCGGCACCGTTCCCGGTCAGGCCGCGGACGCGGTGATCGAGGGGCGCGCCGTTCGGCTGCGTCGTGCCGTGCGAGGGGACGCGGAGCGGTTCCGGGAGATCCTCGGCCATCCGGCCGTGGCCCGCTGGTGGGGCGACGCGCACTCGGAGGCGGCGGAGGCGTGTGATCCGCCGGAGAACATCCGCGCCTATGCCATCGAGTACGAGGGCACGGTCGTCGGCCTGATCCAGTCCTGCGAGGAGCCCACCCCCGAGTACCGCAGCGCGGGTCTGGACATCGCGGTCGACGCGCACCGGCACGGGCGGGGCATCGGTGGCGACGCCCTCCATACGCTCGCCCGCCATCTGTTCGAGGTGGCCGGACATCACCGGCTGACCATCGACCCGGCGGCGGACAACGCGGGGGCGATCCGGCTCTACCGGCGGCTCGGTTTCCGTCCGGTGGGCCTCATGCGGCAGTACGAGCGGCGCCCGGACGGCACCCTGCGCGACGGGTTGCTGATGGATCTGCTCGCCGATGAGCTGGTGGCGCCGGGCCGCTCCTGACCGGCTGGACCGTCCGGAACCGGCCGGGGTCCGGCCGCACCCCGGTCAGCTCGGGACGTCGTCCCACTGGTCGAGCAGATCCTCGTCGGTGCCCGGGGAGGGGGACGCGACACCGGTCAGCGGCAGCTCGGCCCAGATGATCTTGCCGTTGGGTGTGTAGCGGGTGCCCCAGCGCTGGGCGAACTGGGCCACCAGGAACAGACCCCGCCCGCCCTCGTCGGTGGTGGCCGCGCGGCGCAGATGGGGGGAGGTACTGCTGCTGTCGGACACCTCGACGATGAGGCTGCGGCCGCGCAGCAGGCGGACCCGGATGGGGTCGGAGCCGTAGCGGATGGCGTTGGTGACCAGTTCGCTGAGGATCAGCTCGGTGGTGAACCCGACCTCCTCCAGCCCCCATCCGGCGAGCCGCCGGTCGGCCTCGGTGCGGATGCGGGCGACCGCGGCGGGTTCGGAGGGGATGTCCCAGTCGGCCACCGCGTCGGGGGCCAGCAGCCGGGTGCGGGCGACGAGCAGGGCGATGTCATCGCTGGGGTGCGGGGAGGCCATGGTCTCGAAGACCGCCCGGCAGGTCCGCTCGGGGTTGCGTTCGGGGTGTCCGGCCAGGGTGGCCTGGAGCATGTCGAGCCCGGCGTCGACATCCCGGCCACGGTCCTCGATCAGGCCGTCGGTGTAGAGCACCAGCCGGGTGGCCTCGGGCAGCCGCAGCTCGGCGGTCTCCACGGGCTCGCCGCCCAGGCCGAGCGGCGGGGCGAGGGGCACCTCGGGGAAGGTCACGGTGCCGTCGGGGTGAGCCACGGCCGGGCCGGGGTGGCCCGCCCTGGCCAGGGTGCAGAGTCCGGTGACCGGATCGTAGATGGCGTACAGACAGGTGGCTCCGGTGATGGCCGGGGCGTCGTGGTCCTCCGCGGCCTGGTCCTGGTCGAAGCGGGTCACCAGCTCGTCGAGGTGGCCGAGCAGCTCGTCCGGCGGCAGGTCGAGTGCGGAGAAGTTGTGGACGGCGGTGCGCAGCCGTCCCATGGTGGCGGCGGCGTGCAGACCGTGTCCGACCACATCGCCGACGACGAGGGCGACCCGGGCACCGGGCAGCGGGATGACGTCGAACCAGTCGCCGCCCACCCCGGCCTGGGCGGGCAGATAGCGGTGGGCCACCTCCAGGGCGTCCTGCTCGGGCAGGCCCTGGGGCAGCATGCTGCGCTGAAGGGTGACGGCCATGGCGTGCTCGCGCGTGTAGCGGCGGGCGTTGTCGATGGCCACGGCGGCGCGGGCGACCAGCTCCTCGGTGAGCGCCACGTCCTCCTCGTCGAAGGGCTCGGGCTTCTCGGAGCGCCAGAAGGTGGCGATGCCCAGGGTGACGTCCCGGGCCCGCAGCGGAACGGTGATCATCGAGTGGATGCCGAAGTTCACGATCCGCGCGGCCTGCTCCGGGTCCTGCTCCGACCAGCCCCCGAAGGAGCGCAGATCCGGCTCGAGCACCGGCCGTCCGGCGCCGAAGCCGAACGCCTGGGGCGCGGCGCTGACGTAGGTGATCAGCTTGCCGATGCGCCACAGCGGGTGGTCGGGCCGGACCCCGGTGGTGGCGGTGCGGCGCATCGCGCTGCCCGCGGGTTCATTGCCGCGCATCACGGGTTCCACCAGGTCGACGGTGGCGTAGTCGGCGAACCACGGGACCGCGAATTCGACGAGCTCCTCGGCGGTGCGGACGATGTCGAGGGTGCTGCCGATCTTCGAGCCGGAGTCGTACAGCAGCCGCAGCCGCTTCTCCGCCACCTCGGCCTTGCCCGAGAGATCACGCAGTTCGGTGGTGTCGCGCACGGTGGTGACGCTGCCGGGCTGTCCGCCGTCCCAGCCGGTGGGGCGCTGGTTGACGGCCAGCAGCCGATCCCCGGCCAGATGCACCTCGTCGGTGGCCAGCCGTCCGGACGTGAGCAGCTCCTCGGTACGCGGATCCAGGCCCAGCTCGGAGACATGGCGACCCTCGGCGTCCGGGGAGAGGTCGAGCAGCCGCCGGGCCTCGTCGTTGGCCAGCACCAGTCGCCCCTGGTCGTCGACGATGAGCACACCTTCGCGCACGGAGTGGAGCACCGCGTCGTGGTGCTCGTACATCCGCATCATCTGGGCCGGGCCCAGTCCGCGGGTCTGACGCCGCAGCCGCCCGCCCACCAGCGCGGTACCTCCGGTGGCGAGGGCCAGTGCGCCCGCGGCGGTGCCGAACACCAGCGGCAGTTGGTGCTTGACCCGGCCGGTGACGTCCTTGGCCGTCATCCCGGCGCACACCAGGCCGATGACTCGTCCGTGGGCGTTTCGGATCGGAAGGGTGGCCTGCACCTCCTTGCCCAGGGGGCCGTTCACGGTCTCGGTGACCACCTTGCCCTTGACGGCGGGCCGCCAGTTGGCGACGACCTCCTTGCCGATGTACTGCGGCAGGGGGTGGGTGTAGCGGATGCCCCTGGTGTTCGTCACCACGACGAAGTCCAGGCCCGCCCGTTTGCGGGCCAGTTCGGCCCGGGGCTGGAGCACCTTGCTGGGGCTGCTGGAGCGCATGGCCGCCGCGGTACCGGGCGAGCTGGCGAAGGTGTGGGCGACGGCGGTGGACCGGTTGATGGCTTCCGTCTCGCTGTCGTTACGCGCCTGGAAGACCAGCGCCATCGTCGCGACGACGATGAGCACGACGACGAGCACCACCTGTACGGCGAAGACCTGCCCGGCGATGCTGCGCATGCCCAGCAGGGAGCGGAGGCGCTGCCGGGAGGGGATATGCACGGAACGCCTCGATCGACCGAAAAATCCGATCACCCCCTATTCCTAACACTTCCGCCCGCAGGAGGTGAGTGGTTCGAGGAGTCGGATCACCCGGGTCCGGTCAGCGAGACGCTCCGTTCACAGGGTGCGTTCATCCCCGTGCGGTGAGTGTGCGTCCACCGGGCCCACGGACGGGACCCGGTGGCGCTGAGTGTCCGCGCACTGACGTGGCGCGTCAAGAGGTCGGTCAGAGGAAGCTGACGTTCTGGGCGAGGGCCAGGCTGCTGGAGTAGTTGATGGTGTTGGTGGCCGGGCGCATATAGGCGCGCCAGGCGTCGGAGCCGGACTCGCGGCCGCCACCGGTTTCCTTCTCCCCGCCGAAGGCGCCGCCGATCTCGGCTCCGGAGGTGCCGATGTTGACGTTGGCGATACCGCAGTCGGAGCCCTCCGCGGACAGGAAGTACTCGGCCTCCTGCTGGTCGCGGGTGAAGATGCTGGAGGACAGCCCCTGGGGCACATCGTTGTGGAGGGCGATGGCTTCCTCCAGGGTGTCGTAGGTGAGGACGTAGAGGATGGGCGCGAAGGTCTCCTCGCGGACGACGGGGGTCTGCGCGTCGACGCGGACGATCGCGGGCTCGGCGTAACCGGCCCGGGGCGCGGTGTCGGCCAGCCGGCGCTCACCGCCGACGAGGAGGGTGCCGCCTTCGGCCCGGGCACGGTCGAGGGCGCCCCGCATGGTCTCGAGGGCCTGGGTGGAGATCAGCGGGCCGACGAGGGTGCCCTCGTCGAAGGGGTCGCCGATGGGCAGCTTGCGGTAGGCGGCGGTCAGCCGGTCCACGAGGGTGTCGGCGATGTCGCGGTGGACGATGAGCCGCCGCAGCGTGGTGCAGCGCTGTCCGGCGGTGCCCGCGGCGGCGAAGACGATGCCCTGGACGGCGAGGTCGAGGTCGGCGGAGGGCGCGACGACGGCCGCGTTGTTGCCGCCCAGTTCCAGCAGGCTGCGGCCGAAGCGGGCGGCCACCCGGGGGCCGACCTCACGGCCCATACGGGTCGAGCCGGTGGCGCTGACGAGCGCGACCCGCGGATCGTCGACCAGCCGCTCGCCGATGGCGCGGTCGCCGAGCAGCAGCCGGTGCACATCGCGCGGGGCGCCGGTGTCCTCGGCGGCCTGTGCCAGCAGCCGGTCGCAGGCCAGCGAGATCAGCGGGGTGAGCTCGGAGGGCTTCCAGACCACGGTGTCACCGCAGGCCAGGGCGACGGCGGTGTTCCAGGACCAGACGGCGGCGGGGAAGTTGAACGCGGAGATGACACCGACCACGCCGAGCGGGTGCCAGGTCTCGGCGAGCCGGTGGCCGGGGCGCTCGGAGGCGATGGTGCGGCCGTAGAGCTGGCGGGACAGACCGACGGCGAAGTCACAGATGTCGATCATCTCCTGGACCTCGCCCAGGGCCTCGGAGCGGATCTTGCCCGCTTCGATGGTGATGAGGTCGGCCAGGTCGCTCTTGTGGTCGCGCAGCAGCTCACCGAGGCGGCGGACGAGTTCACCGCGGCGCGGGGCGGGAGTGCTGCGCCAGGTGAGGAAGGCGCGGCGGGCGGCCTCGAGTGCCTCCTCGGTCTCGGCCTCGGTGGCGGCGGCGAGGCCGAAGAGGTCCTCGCCGGTGATGGGGGTGCGGGCAGGGAAGTCATCGCCCTGGTCGGGGGTGACGCCGACCCGGCGGAGGCTGTCGAGGGCGCGGTCGCGCAGGGCCTCGGTGGTGGGAAGGGCGGGGGTGGTCATGGGGCTCCCTGAGGGTGTCGGTGGTGGCGTGGGTGGTGCCGGTGGTCGCGCCGCCGGAGGTGCGGGGCCGCGGAGGTGCGGGCCGGTGGCGGTCAGCGGGGTGCGGCGAACAGGTCCAGATCCCGGGCGACGTGGTCCAGGGAGTGGTTCTGCTGCCGCTCGTAGAGGGCGAAGGGGTCGAGGACCTCGCGTCCGATGGCGTCGGAGAGCCACCCGCTGTCGTAGGCGGCGCCCTCGTGGTCGGTGTTCTTGGAGCCTTCGCCACTGAGGTTGGACTGGAAGATCCCGGCCGCGGAGCGGGGCAGGAAGTCCTCGTAGACGATGGGCTCGGCGCGCACCCAGCCCTGGTCCAGCAGTTCGCCGAGGGTGGTGGGCGGGGCGCCGAGCGGCCGGTCCGCGGCCGCGTGGTAGGTGAAGTAGCCAAGGCCCCGCCGGGCCAGTTCGTGTTCGCTGCCGGGGAAGTCCTCGGCCCACAGGGTGCGGGCCAGCTCGGCGCGGTCGGCGGTGGGGTGCTGGGCCGCCTGTTCGTCGACCCGGGCCAGCAGGGTGTCGTAGCGGGCGCGGCCCTCCCGGGTGAGGGCGATACCGCGGGCTTCGACCTCGCCGAACCGCACCCGCAGGGCGCCGCTGCTGACACTGCCGTCGGGGGCGCGCAGGGCGCGGGGTTCGGCCAGGGCGCGGAAGGAGGTCTGGCGCAGCAGGACATCGGGACCGCTCCAGCGCGGAGGGCCCTGGATGGTGTCGATCATCTCGATCCCGCGCTCGGTCATCCGCCGGTAGAGCTCGTCGATGTCCAGCACCCGGGGGGTGAGGTGGTTGATGTGGGTGCTGCGGACACCGCCGATGTCGGCGGCGACGGCGGACACCTTCTCCAAGGTCGCGTACCAGCTCCGGTCGATGGGTTCACAGGACAACTCGAAGGCTTCGACGGCGAGTTGGAGGAAGCGTGTCGCGTCCTCGTCGGGCAGTCCGCGGTCGGTCCCGGCCCGGTCGGCGAGGGTGAGCAGCTCCGGCGGGAAGAGCCGGCGGGAGGCGAGGAAGGTGTCCAGCCGGGCCCGCAGATCGGCGTCGAAGAACCGGGGGTCGGCGGGGGTGAGCATGGAGGTGAAGACCCGGAAGGGGTTGCGCGCCAGTTCCTCACCGTCGATGGGGCGGAAGGCGGTGGAGACGACGGGGACGGCGCTGGCGGCGGCTTCGCGCAGATCGTAGAAGCCGACGGGATGCATACCGAGCGCGCCGAAGATCCGGGCGACCTGTTCCAGCTCCTGCGGGGTGCCGACCCGGATGGCGCCGTGGCGTTCGGCGGTGACACGGCTGATGGTGCCGAGCCGTTCGGCGTTGGCGCCTTCGGCGCGCAGGACGTCCTCGTTCACCTCGTGGGAGACGTCCACGAGGGTGGTGTAGGCGGGGACTTCGCGGCCGTACATGTCCGAGAGCCGCCTCGCGAACGCGGCTCGCAGCTGCCACTGGCTGATCATGTGCGGGGCTGCCTTTCGGTGGGGTCGGTCCGGGTCGGGGTGCCCGGTGGCGCGGGGTTCACACCACGTGGGCTTCGGGGCGGGTCTCGACGCCGCTGGTGCAGCGCTCGGCACCGAACGGGGTGACATCCACGCAGGGTTCCCGCTCCAGATGCAGATCCCGCATGATCTCGCCGACGGCGGGCGCCTGGAGGAAGCCGTGGCCGGAGAACCCGGTGGCGTACAGGAAGTTGGGATACACGGTGGAGCGGCCGATGAGCGCGTTGTGGTCCGGGGTCACCTCGTAGAGCCCGGCCCATCCCCCGGCGATCTCCATTTCGGCCAGCTCCGGGGCGAGGAGGCGGGCGCGGGCCCGGAACAGCTCCAGCCACTCGGGGGTCCAGGTGGTGTCGAAACCGTCGGGCTGATCGGGGTCGGCGAGGCCGAGGAGCAGACCGTCGTCGCTGTTGTGGAAGTACGCCGAGGACGAGAAGTCGATGGTGAACGGGATACGGGGGGCGCTGAGCGGGGCGGTGAAGGCGAGCTGGCGGCGGACCGGGCGCACCGGAAGGCTGACGCCGATCATGTCGCCGATCCCGGCGGACCAGGCGCCCGCGGCGCATACCACGGTGGCGCAGGAGATGGTGCCGCGGTCGGTGTGCACGGCGGTGACCCGGTCGCCGGTGGTGTCCATCCCGGTGACGGTGGTGTGGGTGGCGAAGGTGACGCCCGCGCGGGCGGCGGCCGTGGCGTAGCCGTGGACGACCAGGCCGGGGCGGGCATGGCCGTCGGTCGGTGAGTGGACGGCGGACAGCACACGGTCGGTGGTCAGATAGGGGCACAGCCGCCGGGCCTCGGTGGGGCTGATCATGCGGCTGGGAACGCCCAGGGCGTTCTGGACCGCGACGCTGTTCTCGAAGTCGGCCACGTGGCGCTCATCGGTGAGCAGGAAGAGATAGCCGACGGTGTCGAGCCGGATGTCGGCGCCGGGGCGGCGGGGGAAGTCCTGGTAGGCGCGCAGGCTGCGGCTGCCCAGTTCGATGTTGAGGGGGTCGGAGAACTGGGCGCGGACGCCGCCGATCGGTTTACCCGAGCTGCCGCTCGCCAGCTCGGCGCGTTCGACGACAACGATGCGCCGCACTCCCGCTTCGGCGAGGTGGAAGGCGACGGAGGCGCCCATGACACCGCCGCCGATGATCACGACGTCGGCGGTGGTCGGAACGGTGCCGCGGGTGGGTGAGATGGACAAGGGCCGATCCCTCCAAAGTCCGGTGCCGGTGCCCGCGGACGGTGTCCGTGCGGGGTGGGGCGGGGCTGTGGGTGCGGTACGCGACGGGCTGATCAGCTGTCTGCCCGTCATCGTGACCCACCCCAACCGTTGACGTCCATGAACGATGAGTGCGGCTTTTCTTTTAGGATCCGTATATGGATTGGACGAGTGCCCAGTTGCGCTCGCTGGTGGAACTGACCAGACGCGGCACCATCACCGCGGTCGCGGACGCGCTGGGATACACACCCGGCGGGGTGTCCCAGCAGATCGCCGCGCTGGAGCGGGCTACCGGGATGGAGCTGCTGCACCGGGTGGGGCGGCGGGTGGAGCTGACCGACGCGGGGGTGACGCTGGCCCGCCATGCCGAGCGGATCCTGGCCACGGAGGCGGAGGCGGTCGAGGCGCTGGAGCGCTCGCGCAACGAGGTGTCCGGCGTGCTGGAGGTGGGCCTGTTCGCCACGGCGGCGGCCGAGATCCTGCCGCTGGCGCTGCGGCGGGCGCGGCTGAGCCATCCGGAGCTGACCGTGCACAGCCGCGACATGGACGTGGACGAGGTGTACGACGCGGTCGCCACCGGCGGGGTGGATCTGGCGCTCGGCCTGGACTATCCGGATGTGCCGATCCCCCGCGATCCGGCGCTGCGGGTGATGCAGCTGTACCGGGAGCGGTTCTCGCTCGCGGTACCCACCGGGACGATGCCCGGCCGCACGGTGGTGGGTCTGGCGGACACCCGGGATCTTGGCTGGATCCTGCCGTCGGCGGAGAGCTACTACGGGCGCGCGGTGCGGACCGCGTGCCGCCGGGCGGGGATCGAGCCCGATGTGCGCCATGTGGTGACGGACACCGCGGCCACGCTGGCCCTGGTGGAGGCGGGCATCGGGGTGAGCACGGTGACGGACCTGATGCTCGGGCTGCGGGCCTCGCGCTTCGATGTGGTGCCGCTGCGGGAGCTGGTCGAGCGGCACATCGTGGTGGTGTTCCGGTCCGCGGCCGAACGCCGCCCCACGGTATCGGCGCTGGTCGAGGTGTTGCGGGCGGTGGCCGCCGACCGGAACGGCGCCGGGACGTGAGCCGGCGGGCCGTACCGCGCGCGCCGGTCCCCGGGCCCCCGCGCGGCCGGTGCATCAGGACCCCTTGGTCTCAGGGCCGCAAGGTGTCGCGCTGCCATGTCTTTTGCGGGCGGTGGGTCGTGGGCGATGGTTCCGAGCCAGTGGTGACCCACGCCACGACGCCGGGCCGTCGTGCCCGTCGTTGCCTGACAGGGAGCGAACGATGTCCCCCGCCAACACACCGAAGCCGCCGCGGTCCGCGCTGCTGGGCAGCGGACCGCAGGGAATCTTCCGGCGTACTCTCCCCTCCGAACAGCCCGCCGGGGAACGCATGGTGCGCACTCTGGGCCTCATCCAGCTGACGATGATCGGCATCGGCGCCATCATCGGGGCCGGAATCTTCAGCCTGGCCGCGGCCGTGGCCCGTGATGTGGCCGGTCCGGCCGTGCTGATCTCGTTCCTGGTGGCGGGGGCGGCGTCGCTGTGCGCGGCGTTCGCCTACGCCGAGTTCGCGGGGATGGTGCCCAAGGCGGGCTCGTCCTATACGTACTGCGCCGCGGTCCTGGGGGAGGTCGTGGGCTGGATCGTGGGCTGGGACCTGCTGCTGGAGTACACGGCCATCGTCGCGGTGGTGGCCATCGGGATGTCGGGCTATCTGGGGTTCCTCCTGGACGCGGTCGGTATCCATCTGCCGACCTGGGCCCTGGGCGCGCCCGGCACCGGATCGGGACACCGGATCGACCTCCTGGCGGTGGCGATCTGTCTGGGCGTGGCCTGGCTGCTGACCCGTGGCACCCGTACCTCGGCCCGGGTGGAGACGGTGCTGACCATCGTGAAGATCGCCATCGTGCTGGTGGTGATCGTGGTGGGGTTCACCAAGGTGGACTCCGGCAATCTGCATCCGTTCGCCCCCTTCGGCTACGGCGGGGCGTTCACCGGGGCGGCGACGGTGTTCTTCGCGGTGTTCGGCTATGACGCGCTGAGCACGGCGGCGGAGGAGTCGGTGGAGGCCCGCAGCAAGCTGCCGAAGGCGATGATGCTGTCGCTGGCCATCTCGATGGTGCTGTACGTGCTGGTGTGCGTCGTGCTCACCGGCATGCAGCACTACAGCGAGCTCAATCCGAACAGCGGTATCTCCAGCGCCTTCCAGAGCGTGGGGCTGAGCGGGCTGGCCAATGTCATCGCGGTCGGCGCGGTGATCGGCATCGTCACGGTGACGTTCTCGTTCATGATGGGCGCCTCCCGGCTGTGGTACGCGCTCAGCCGGGACGGGCTGATGCCCGCGTGGTTCGGCGCCATCCACCCCAAGCGCAAGGTGCCGCACCGTGCCACCTGGCTGATCGGCATCGTGTCCGCCGTGCTGGCGGGGCTGCTGCCCATCAACGCGGTGGCCGAACTGACCAACATCGGGGTGCTGCTGGCCTTTGTGGTCGTGTCTGCCGCGGTGCTGATCCTGCGCTACCGCAAGCCGCAGCTCACCCGCTCCTTCCGGTGTCCGGGAATGCCGGTGGTCCCGGTGCTGGGCATCGTGTTCTCGGTCTGGCTGATGTCCTTCCTCCAGTGGGAGACCTGGGTGCGGCTGGGTTCCTGGCTGGTCGTGGGGCTGGTGCTGTACGCCGGCTACGGATACCGGCGCACCCGTGAGGTGATGCCGGGCGGGTCGGTGGACCTGGACGCGCTGGAGGGGATGTCCGACACGGACGGTGCCGGCGGAGGCGATGACACGGCGCCCGCCACGGCGCGGTAGCGCGGGGGCGGGCCGGACGGGCGGCGGTGCTCTCGCCAGGAGTGCCGCCGTCGCCGTCGTGGCGGCGCCCGCGGGTTGTACGTCCGGGGCGCTACACGGCTCCGGCAGGCCGCAGATACGGCTCGCCGCGGGGCACCGCGCGCCGCAGCGCCTCCAGCACCGTGCCGAGCAGCGGGTTGCTGTTCTCGTCGCGGTGCAGGGCGAACACGGTGCGGTGGGCCGAGCGCCGGGTGAGCCGGGTGGCCTCGATGAGGTCGCTGTCCTTGTGGCCGAGGGCCGGGACCACGGCCACCCCGAGGCCGCTGGACACCAACTCCCGTACCACGTCGTAGTTGTTGCTGCGGAAGACCACATCGGCGTCGAAGCCGGCCGCGGCGCACAGCCGGGTCAGTGACAGGGCCCCCGCGGTGCCCTCCCGGCTGGTGATCCAGCGGGCGCGGGCCAGCTGGGGAAGGTCGGCGCTCAGCCCGCTGCCGCGGGCGCGCAGCAGGAGCAGGTCCTCGCCCAGCAGGGGATGCCGGGTGAGCCCGTCGGGCCAGTGCCGCGGGCTGAGCCCGTACTCGTAGATCAGGGCGATGTCCAGATCGCCCTGGGTGAGCAGGGCGATCAGCTCGTCCGGTTCGCCCTCCTCGAGCTGGATCTGCGCCCGGGGCAGTGCGGCCACCGCCGCCGACAGCGCGGTCGGCACCAGCCGGACACCGGCGGTGGGGAAGGTGCCCAGCCGCAGTCGGCCCACGGTGCCGGTGGCCAGCTCCCGCACCTGGTGGTCCAGGTCGTCCATGGCGGCCAGGACCCGTGCGCTGAGGTCGACCAGTCGGTGGGCGGCGGTGGTGGCGCGGATGCCGTGGGCCTCACGCTCGAACAGCACCAGGCCGGTCTCCCTCTCCAGCGCGGAGATCTGCTGCGAGATGGCCGACGCGGTGTAGCCGAGGTCGCGGGCGGCGATGGCGAACGATCCGCTGCGGACGACGGCCTTCAGGGTGATCAGATGCAGAGGCTTGAGCATTCCGGCTCCTGATGGCGCTCCTGATGACAGGGGGACCGAGCATAGGCGCCCTCCGCGCAGCATCAGCATTTCTGGTGCTGGAACGTCATTTCTTTCGCGCTGCTGGCCCTTGTGGCGGCCGGGATCCGGCGCGGATCGTGGTCGGGGCCGGGCCCGGTTCACGGCCGTGGCCGGGCCGGACACCACACGGCCGGTGCGCATTTCGACAGGAGCGAGCACAGTGACGACGTCAGCGCAGGAAACCGCCCGGACTCCCGAGGCGACGGCGGTGGCCGAAGCCCTGGACCGGGCGGACTGCGGTGAGGTGGCCGGGGACGCCGGACGCCGTGCGCAGTACTCCGCCGACGCCTCCAACTACCGGCGGATCCCGCTGGCGGTGGTCTTTCCACGCAACCGCGAGCAGGTGCTGCGCGCGGTGGCGGCCTGCCGGCGTCTGGGAGTACCGATCACCGTACGCGGTGCGGGCACCAGCACCTCCGGCCAGGCCGTCGGATCCGGGGTGGTGCTGGACTTCTCCCGCCACTTCAACCGGCTGCTCTCCCTCGACCCGGCGGCGCGCACGGCCACCGTGCAGCCGGGGATCGTGCTGGACGAGCTCCAGGCTGCGGCCGCCGGGCACGGGCTGCTGTTCGGCGCCGATCCCTCCACCCACAGCCGCTGCACCCTGGGCGGGATGATCGGCAACAACGCGTGCGGTTCGCATTCGGTGGCCTGGGGCCGCACCGCCGACAACGTGGTCGAACTGGAGGTGGTGACGTATCGCGGCACGGTGGTCCGGCTCGGTCCGATGACCCGCGCCGAGATCGACGAGGCGGTGGCCGCTGACGACGACCGCGGGCGGCTGATCGGTGCGTTGGACACCCTGGTCCGGCGCAACCTGGGGCCGCTCCGCACCGAACTGGGCCGGTTCCCCCGACAGGTGTCGGGCTATGCGCTGGAACATCTGCTGCCCGAGCGGCGGTTCAACCTCGCGCGGGCGCTGGTCGGCAGCGAGGGGACCCTGGCCGTGGTGCTCTCCGCCACCGTGACGCTCATCGCCCCTCCCCCGGCGCGGGCGCTGGTGGTCCTCGGTTTCCGGGACGCGTGCGCGGCGGCGGACGCGGTGCCCGCCCTGCTGGAACACCGGCCGCTGGCCCTGGAGGGGCTGGACCACGCACTGACCGACATCGTCACCCGGCCCGAGACCCGGGCGGCCGTCGACTCCCTGCCGCCCGGCTCCCGGGCCTGGTTGTTCGCCGAACTCGGCGGCGTGGAAGAGGAGTTGACCGGTCGGGCGGAGGCTCTGAGCGCCGCGGCCCGGGGCGCCGCCGGGTTCACCGGCAGCGAGGTCGTCACCGACTCCGGGCGGGCCCGGCGGCTGTGGCGGATCCGCGAGGACGGAGCCGGGCTCGCCACCCGGCTGCCGGACGGCTCCGAGGCGTGGCCCGGCTGGGAGGACGCCGCCGTACCCCCGGAGCGGCTCGGCTCCTATCTGCGGGAGTTCACCGAGCTGCTGGACCGGCACGGGCTGCGCGGAGCGGTGTACGGACACTTCGGCGAGGGCTGTCTGCATGTGCGGATCGACTTCGACTTCGGCACCGAGAAGGGCACCGCGGTCTTCCGCGCCTTCGTCACCGACGCCGCCGCGCTGACGGCGGAACACGGGGGCTCGCTCTCGGGTGAGCACGGGGACGGCCAGGCGCGTTCGGAGCTGCTTCCGCTGATGTACGGGCCCGAGATCATCGCGCTGTTCGAGGAGTTCAAGAACATCTGGGACCCCGACCACGGGCTCAACCCGGGCATCATCACCCGCCCGCTGCCGGTGGACGGCAATCTCCGGGTCGCCCCTCACCGCACCCCGCTGCCGCTGGCCACCGTCTTCCCCTTCCACTCCGACGGCGGTGACTTCGCCAAAGCCACCCGCCGCTGTGTGGGTGTCGGGAAGTGCCGCTCGGCCACCCAGCGCGGCGATGTGATGTGTCCGAGCTACCGGGTGACGCGGGACGAGAAGGACTCCACCCGGGGCCGGGCACGGCTGCTGTACGAGATGACCCAGGGCGAGGTCATCACCGGCGGCTGGCGGTCCACCGAGGTGCGGGACGCCCTCGATCTGTGTCTGTCCTGCAAGGGGTGCAGCAGCGACTGCCCCGTCGGGGTGGACATGGCGACGTACAAGTCGGAGTTCCTGCACCACCACTACCGGGGGCGGCCACGCCCGGCGTCGCACTACTCCATGGGCTGGCTGCCGCTGCTGTCGCGGGTCGCCGCCCGGATGCCGCGACTGGTCAACGCGCTCACCGCCTCCCGGCTCGCCCCGCTGCTCAAACGACTCGGCGGAATCGCCCCGCAGCGGGAGATCCCGCGCTTCGCCGAGCGCACCTTCCTGGAGTGGTTCCGCCACCGGACACCGGAGGGCGACGGACGGCGCGGCCCGGTGGTGCTGTGGGTCGACTCGTTCAACAACCACTTCTCCCCCGAGGTGCTGCGCGCGGGCGTGGCCGTCCTGGAGAGCGCCGGATACCGGGTGCGGGTGCCCGACGGCACCCAGTGCTGCGGGCTGACCTGGATCACCACCGGCCAGCTGGGGGTGGCGCGCCGGATCGCCGCGCGCACGGCAGCCGCGCTCGGTCCCGCGGCCCGTGCCGGGGTGCCGGTGGTGGGCCTGGAGCCGAGCTGTACGGCGGCGCTGCGCGGCGATCTGCCGGAACTGCTGGACGGCGACCAGAACGCCGCCGCCGTCGGCCGGGCCACCGTCACCCTCGCCGAACTCCTCGTCGGATACGCCCCCGACTGGCGGCCCCCGGCGGTCGGGTCCCGCGCCATCAGCCAGACCCACTGCCATCAGCACGCCACCTCGGGCTTCGGCGCGGACAGCGCGCTGCTGCGCCGGATGGGCGTGGACAACACCGCGCTCGACTCCGGCTGTTGCGGGCTGGCGGGCAACTTCGGCTTCGAGCGCGGCCACTACGAGGTGTCCGTGGCCGCCGGGGAGCAGGTGCTGCTGCCCGCGGTGCGCGCGGCCTCCCCCGACACGGTCGTCCTCGCCGACGGCTTCAGCTGCCGCACCCAGATCGCTCAGCACACCGACCGCCGCGGGGTCCATCTGGCCCAGCTCATCGCGACGGCCCTGCCCACCGCACCGACCCCGGACACCGTCCGGGAACACGCCTCCACACGACAGGAAGACACCCGTGACTGACGCACTCTCGCTCATCGACGACTGGGGCCCCGAAAAAGTTGTGGTCGTCTCCCACCGGCGCACCGGCATGAAGGGCGTGCTGGTCATCGACAACACCGCCCGTGGTACCGGGAAGGGCGGTACCCGGATGAGCCCCGGAGTGACCGTCGAGGAAGTGGCGCGCCTGGCCCGGGTGATGACCTGGAAGTGGGCGAGCGTGGACCTGTTCTACGGGGGCGCGAAGGCGGGCATCGTGGCCGATCCCGCCTCCCCCGACAAGGAGGCCGTGCTGCGCGCCTTCGCCCGGGCCCTGTCCAACGAGGTGCCGCGCGCGTATGTGATGGGCCTGGACATGGGGCTCACCGAGTGCGACGCGGCCATCATCCAGGACGAGCTGGGCGACCGTGGCGCCGCCGTCGGCACCCCGGAACACCTCGGCGGTGTGGCGTACGACAAGCTCGGGGTCACCGGCTACGGAGTGGCCGAGGCCGCCGACGCGGCGGTGGAGAGCCTGGGGCTGTCGCTGGCGGGGGCCCGGGTGGCGATCCAGGGGTTCGGCGCGGTGGGCAGCGCGGCCGCGCGCCGCTTCGCCGAGCTGGGCGCCGGGGTGGTGGCGGTCTCCACCGCCCACGGCTCCGTGCACGACCCCAGCGGTCTTGACGTACGGGAGCTGCTGGCGGCCCGCGACGAGCACGGCGACCACTTCGTCACCCGCCACCGCCAGGGCACCGCGCTGCCGCCCGGCGCCGAGCTCACCGCCGACTGCGACGTCCTGGTCCCGGCCGCGCTCCAGGACGTCATCAGCCGGGACACCGCCGGGCAGATCAAGGCCAAGGTGGTGGTGGAGGGCGCCAATCTGCCCACCTCCGAGGAGGCGCAGGGCATCCTCGCGGAGCGGGGCATCACCGTGATCCCCGACTTCGTGGCCAACGCCGGGGGTGTGGTGGCCGCGGCCTTCGCCATGGACGCCCGCTACTCCGGCTTCCGCCCCGACACGGGCGCCATCTTCGAGACGGTCTCGGCACGGCTGCGGGCCAACACGGTGACCGTCCTGGAGGAGGCGCGCCGCCGGTCGGCCACCCCGCACACCGCGGGCCGCGGCCTGGCCGAGGAGCGGGTGCGCGCCGCGATGCGCAGCAAGGGGCGGCTGCCCCGCGGCTGACCGGCCTCCGTGCCGCCGGCCGGGGGTGACACGGGGCGCCGCGCGGCGCCCTGGGCCACGCTGGAGAGGAGGACCGTGGTCGTGGGACGGGAGCCGGCTCCCGCCGCACACCGGACACAGGAGGCGTGGGTGCACACGAGGTGATGGCCCGGGACCGGTGGTCCCGGCGGCTCACCGAGGCCGCGAGGCGGCCCGGAACCGCCGAGGGCCTGATGGAGGAGCGCCAGGGCCGGGCGGGACTGCTCGCCCTGGTCCCCGGCCTGCTCCTGGTCTGCGGTGTGCTGGCCGATGTGCTCGGCCCGGTGCCCTACTCAGGGCTTCCGCTGCTGGCCGCCGCCCCGCTCGTGGGGTGCATGGTGCTGCCGTTCCGGGGTGCCGTGATCACCGCGGTGTGCGCATGTGTGGTGTCGGTGGGCACGGATCTGCTGGTGCACCGCCCGGTGCTGGCGCTGGTGGTGGATCTGCTGGATGTGGCGGTGATCAGCGCCATCGCACTGTGGCTGAAGTGGGTGGTGCGCCGCCAGGGGCGACGGTTCGCCGCGGTGCGGGCGGTCGCCGAAGTGGCCCAGCGTGCGGTGCTGCCGCCGCTGCCCGCCCAGGTGGGGGCGCTGTCGGTGGCCACCCGCTACGAGTGCGCGTACGCGGAGGCCCTGATCGGCGGGGACTTCTACGCGGTGCAGTCCTCGCCGTTCGGGGTCCGGGCGCTGATCGGGGACGTACGCGGCAAGGGGCTGCCCGCGGTGTCCACGATGGCCGTGGCGACCAGCACCTTCCGGGAGGCCGCCGGGCGGGTGCCGTCGCTGCGGGCGCTGGCGGACCACCTGGACCACGCACTGGCCCGGTACGCGGCGGACACCGGGGACACCCCGGACGCGCTGGAGGGGTTCGCCACCGCGGTGCTGGTGGAGATCCGCATGGAGGAGGGCGCGCTGCGGGTGTGCAACCGGGGCCATCCTCCGCCCTATCTGATCCGGGACGGTGAGGTACGGGCGCTGGAGCCCGCGGTGGCGGGGCTGCCGCTGGGGCTGGGACTGAGCGAGAGCGAGGTGCCGCCCGGCACCGACACCTTCGCCTTCCATCGGGGCGACTTTCTGCTGCTGGTGACGGACGGGGTCACCGAGGCCCGGGACGAGAAGGGCACCTACTACGAACCGAGCACCGGGCTGTCCGGCCGCGGTTTCCACGAGGCGTCGCACCTGGTGGACACGCTCGTCGCGGACGTCACCGCCTGGACCGGCGGCCAGCGGCAGGACGACATGGCGATCCTGGTGCTGACTCCGCGCCCCACCTCGCCGTCCGCGCCGTCCGCGTGATCGACACTCGTGATCACCTCTCCGCGCGGGGACGCGGAGGCGTCAGATATCGAGACGCAGCGCCACCTCGGACATCGTCGCGCGGGCCGCGTCCAGGTCGACACGGCCGCGGTCGGCCACCAGATACATGAACACACCCTGCCGGGTGCGCTGGCTGAGCGGCCGGATCACGTGGTACTCGGTGTCCAGGGTGACCACGATGTCCTCGAGGCGGTCGGGGGTGTAGCCGAGGAGTTCGAGGGTGGCGAGCTTGGCGCGCAGCACATCGGTGTCGCCGTACCCCACCTTCTCCAGGTCCGGACCCTGGGCGCTCTGCACGGCTCCCAGGGTGATCCGGCTCAGATAGTCCACGAGCGAGGCCGCCAGCGCGCCCTCGACGCGCATGACGTCATGCAGCGCGTCCTCGATGTCGGTCATAGCCCATCATCCTCCCGGTGGGTGAGAGGGTGCGATGCCGACCGGACGGTCCCCGGTGGGCCCGTGCGGCCCACGTTCACGGAATGCCCCAACGAGGGACACATCCACATTTCATCCTTGCACAAGGCGTCGTTCGCCGGAATCCGGGAAACCCAGGACAGCACCTGACGCATAGAAGTACGATGCTCTGCATGAATATTCACACCGTGTCCTTCGGCCACCCCGACGCCGTCCGGCTCAACGCCCGTGTGCAGCGCGAATACGCCGAGCGCTACGGGGACAACGGGGACATCACCCCGCTGGACCCGGCCATGTTCGCGCCGCCGCGGGGCCTGTTCCTGATCGTCTACGACGATCGGGGCACCCCGGTCGCCAGCGGTGGCTGGCGCACCCAGGACACCAACGACGAGGGCTACGCGAACGGCGACGCGGAGATCAAGCGGATGTATGTGATCCCGGAGGCACGCGGCCACGGGCTGTCCCGGCTGGTGCTCGCCGCACTGGAGGACGACGCGCGCGCCGCGGGACGCACCCGGATGGTCCTGGAGACCGGGATCAAACTGCCGGAGGCCATCGCGCTCTACACCTCCAGCGGTTACGAGCCCTGCGCACGGTTCGGGCCCTACCGCTTCGACGAACTCAGCCGCTGCTACGCCAAGCCGCTGACCGCCACCGCGCCCTCCGCCACCGCCACCGCCACCGCCGGTCCAGCGATATGACCCACCGTCACTTACGCCTTCTGCCGGGTGCGGGCGCAAGCGCCACCGCGGCCTCGCTCGTGTACATCAGAAAGGTCAGCGTCTCCTGGAAGTACAGCCGGATCCGGTTCTCGTCGTGGGAGAGATACCCGATGGACACGTCCTGGCCGATGTGGAGTGCGAAGTCGCCGCCCCGGGTGGACAGCAGAAAGGCTCCGTCGATGGCGGGTGCCCAGATGATGTCGCCGTCCAGCACCCGGTCGATGTGCTTGTGGATCGGATAGCCGTGGTCGGAGGTCTCGTTCACGGCGGTGTACGCCTCGGCGCTCAGCGCGAGGGTGTACGCGCCGTCGACACCGGCCAGCCGCAGGGTGGTCACCGCCTGGCTGATGGCGTTGGGGTAGTCGCGGACCTCCGCAGGCAGGATCAGCTCGGGGTTGGAGCTGCTGCGCCGGATTCCGGTGATGCCCGCCGCGGGGTATCCCTCGAAGACCGCCCGGTCCTCGGCGAACGCGATCTTGCGTGCGGCGTCCTTGACCGGCTGCCAGTCCGCGTCCTTGGCACCGCGTTCGACGGAGTCGACCTGACGGCGGTCGACCGTGAAGGGGACCCGCAGTTCGACGACCGGCTCGGACCTGCGGGTGTGCGCGACCACGCCCTTGGCCGGTGGATCGATGGCCGTCAGATGCCCGGTGCCCACCGCCGCCAGCTCCAGGCCCGCCGGTTCGGGCACATCGACGATCCGGCGGCCCGCCAGATGGCGTGTGAAGGTGCGCCGCGCCTCCTCCTCCAGATCCGCCCATGCCGCGTCGGAGACGGGCGCCAGTTCACGGTGCAGGTTCTTCATCGCGGGCGCTCCTCTTCACATCGCCGATCCCCAGGGAACCGTCGTGTGCCGGTGTGCCGGACGGTGCGGTGAACCGGATCCCGGGAAGCGGTGGCGCCGTGTCGTCCGTGTCGGCGGTGGACTCGGCGGCAGCGGCGGGCGGATCGGGCAGGTCCTCCAGGAAGTCGGCGCTGGGCACGAAGAACAGCGTGCCGGTCATGGCCGTGGAGAAGTCCAGGATCCGGTCGTGGGTGGCCTGAGGGCTGCCCAGGAACATGTTCTCCAGCATCCGTTCGGTGACGGAGGGCGTGCGGGCGTAGCCGATGAAGTAGGTGCCGAACTCGCCCTGTCCGGCGCTGCCGAAGGGCATGTTGTCGCGGAGGATCTGTCGCTCGGTGCCATCGGGATCGACGATGGTGGTCAGGGCGACATGCGAGTCGTCCGGCTTGACCGCGTCGTCCAGTTCGATGTCGGACAGTTTGGTCCGCCCGATCACCTTCTCCTGGGCCTCGACCGGAGTTGCGTTCCACGCCCGCAGATCGTGCAGGTACTTCTGCACGATCACATAACTGCCGCCCGCGAACTCCGCGTCCTCGTCGCCGATGAGAACCGCCGCGCTCGCCGCGGGTCCCTCCGGGTTCTCGGTGCCGTCCACGAAGCCCAGCAGATCGCGTACGTCGAAATACTTGAAGCCGTGGGTCTCGTCGCGGACGGTGACCACCCCGCGCAGCCGGTCCATGATCTCGGTGGCCAGCCCGAAGCACAGGTCGAGCCGGGTGGCCCGGATGTGGAAGAGCAGATCGCCGGGGGTGGACACGGCGCGGTGGCGGGCACCGACCAGTTCGCGCAACGGATGCAGTTCGGCCGGGCGCGGCCCGTCGAACAACCGGTCCCACACATCGGATCCGATGCCGACGACGCAACTCAGCGCGCCGTTGGGGGCACGGAAGCCGACCGCCCGCTGGAGCGCGGGGACATCGGAGAGCAGATCACGGGTGCCGGGTTCGCCGCCCGGGTCGACGGTCACCACCAGGAAGATGGCCGCGCTGGTCAGCGGAGACAGCACCGGCTGCGGGATCACCTCCCGCGGGGCGGGAGAGGTCATCGCGCGCCACCTCCTCCCGTCCGGTGCACCGGCCACCCTCGATTGTCCCCCGGGGCCGGAGGTGTCGCATCCGAGGACCGGACGGCCGTGGTTGAAGGGCCCGCGGCCGGTTACGGCACACCCTCCGCACCCCGGCCACAGACCCTTCCCTCAGCGCCCCGACCCACCGGTCAGCCCGTGGCGCCGAGCGGCGGGCCCTCCTCGGCGAGCGGGCCGGACGCCCCCACTCCGGCGTCCGGTTCCAGGCCCATGTGCCGGGCGAGCCCGGCGGCGAGGGCCGCGACGGTCGGGTGCTGCCAGACGAAGTTCCCCGCCAGTTTGACGCTCAGCCCCGACTCCAGCCGAACCCGCAGCTCCATGGCGAGCAGGGAGTCGAATCCCAGGGATTTCAGCGGAGTCTGGGGGTCGAGGGTGGTACTGCTCAGCCGGAGCACGGCACGGATGTGCTCGCTGAGATACGCCTCGAGCGCCGCCCGGCGGGCGAGTCCCACCGGGAGGGCGGTGAGCCGGGCGCGGATGTCGTCGGTGCTCTCGGGGGTGGCCGCGGTGTGCTCGTCGTCGGTGGTGAGCCGGGCGAACAGCGACGAGTGGCGCCCGGTGACGGGGATCCAGCTGTCCGGCTCACCGGGGATCACACCGGTCTGCACCCGGCCGTGAGCCAGCAGGGTGCCGAGCGCCCGCAGACCGTCGTCGGTGGGGATCGTCTCGTAGCCGCGGTCGGCGAAGCCGGTGGCGACACCGGTCTCGCCCCACGCGCCCCAGTTGACCGCGAGGGTGGGGGCACCGCGGGCGGTACGCCAGGCGGCGAAGGCGTCCAGCCAGGCGTTGGCGGCCGCGTAGGCGCCCTGACCGGGGTTGCCGAGCAGGGAGGCCATGGAGGAGAACACCGTGAACCAGTCGAGCGGCTGTCCGGCGGTGGCGTGGTGCAGCCGCCAGGCCCCGGTGACCTTCGGTGTCCACACCCGGTGCAGCTGGTCCTCGCGGATGGTGGTGATCGCCGCGTCGTCCAGGACCATGGCGCAGTGGACGACGCCGCGCAGCGGGGCGCCGTTGTCGGCGGTGGCCGCGGCCACCAGCCGGTCGGCCG
The DNA here is from genome assembly GCF_016741875.1 of Streptomyces coffeae. Lineage (GTDB taxonomy): Bacteria > Actinomycetota > Actinomycetes > Streptomycetales > Streptomycetaceae > Streptomyces > Streptomyces coffeae. The sequence continues at coordinate 69,242 of NZ_JAERRF010000025.1, forward strand.
TCCCGGGGCGGCCGATGTCACCGAGGATCACCGTCACCCGGGTCCCGGCGGCCGACAGCTCGGCGAGGGTCCGGGCGGTGGTGGCGGTCGGCGCGGAACGGCCGTTGAGCACCAGATGGTGTGCGCCCTGGGCGGCCAGCCAGCTCGCGGTGGCAAGGCCGAGACCGCGCAGCCCGCCGGTGATGATGTAGGTGCCGTCCTCGCGGACCGGGAGCGGACCGTCGGGCAGCACGGCCCGGATCTCGCCATCCTGCGGGACGGTCAGCACCAGTTTGCCGATATGGCGGGCGCCCGCCATCCGCCGGAAGGCGTCGGTGGCCTCGGCGAGCGGGAACGCCGTGCAGCGCAGCGGCTTCAGCCGGCCGGCGGTGAACTCGGCCAGCACCTCGCGCAGCAGGGTGGCCATCACCGCGGGCCGGGCGGCCTGGAGTTCCCTGAGGTCCACCGTGCTGAAGGTGATGTTGTGCTGGAGGGGGGACAGTCCGAGCGGGGCGTCGGAGAGGATGTCGCGGACGCCGAGTTCGAGGAAGCGGCCGAAGGGGCGCAGACATTCCAGTCCGGCGCGGATGGCCGCCCCGGACAGCGAGTTGAGGACGATGTCCACCCCTTCGCCGCCGGTGGCCTCCTTCACCTCGTCCCGGAAGTCCAGCGACCGGGAGTCCATCACCTGGGCGATCCCCATGCCGCGCAGATACCGCCGCTTCTCCTCGCTGCCCGCGGTGGCCAGCACCTCGGCGCCGAGCAGCCTGGCCACGGCGATGGCCGCGAGTCCGGTGCCACCGGTGGCCGAGTGGATCAGCACCCGCTCCCCCGCGGTGAGGCGGCCGATGTGGCGCAGTGCGTACCAGGCAGTGAGGAACGCGATGGGCAGCCCGGCCGCGGTGGCCGGATCCAGGCCCTCGGGGATCGGTCCGGCGCAGTCGGCGGGGACGATGACGAACGAGCCGAAGGCGCCACCGCGGACGTCGACCGCGACCACCCGGTCGCCGGTGCGCGGATGGTCCACACCGGGGCCGACCGCGGTGACCTCGCCCGCGCATTCGAAACCGATCCGGTAGCGGATGTCGTCCGCGTCGCCGGGGAGCAGACCCATGCTGGTGAGCACGTCACGGAAGTTCAGGCCCGCGGCGAGGACGCGCAGTTCCACCTCGCCCGGGCCCGGCGGTCGGCGCCGGGTGGCGGCGAGCTCCAGGGTTCCCAGGTCGCCGAGGCGCCCGGCGCGCAGCCGGAAGCCGTCGGTGCCGCCGCGTACGGTGCGGGTGACGGCCTCGGTTCGCTCCTCGTCGGTGACGGGGGCGTAGGCGAGCCGGGCGACGTAGCGGTCGCCGCCGCGCAGGGCGATCTCGTCCTCGGCGGCGTCGGCGAGGAGTTCGGCCACCAGGTCGCCGGTGCCGCCCGTGTCCACCAACGTGGCGCGCAGTTCGGGGTGTTCGTAGGCGAGGACGCGCACCACACCGCGCAGGGCGCTCTGTCCGGGGTCGGCCGGTTCACCGGGTGCCAGGGCACGGGCACCGCGGGTGACGGCGTACAGCCGGGGCGGTTCGGGGATACGGGCGGTGAGGACCTGGGCGGCGGCGAGCAGCCGCCGGGTGCGGGACAGGGCGTCCGCGCCGGGCGCCGCGGCGCCGCCGGGGGTGTCGTGCCCGGCGGGCGGCGGGGCGCACAGCAGCACCACGCCCCGCAGTTCGCCGCCGGAGCCCGCGAGCCGCCCGGTGAGGGCGTCCCGGAAGGCGTCGAGACTCTCGTCGGTCAGGGCGGTGTCCCAGACCCGGGCCTCGGCACCGGCGGAGCGCAGCGCGTAGGCGAGGGTACGGGCGCCGCCGTCGGCCTCGCCGACCACCAGCCACCGTCCGGGCCGCAGGGTGGCGGGCGCGGCGGGCCGTTCGGCACGCTCCCAGCCGACCTCGAGGAACCACCGGTCGACCTCGGCGGCGGTCTTGGGCACGGTCCGGCGGGCCAGCCGCAGTCCGTCGAGGGCCAGCACGGGTCTCCCCTCCGCGTCGAGCAGCCGGATGTGTCCGACGACGCTCTCCGGGGTGGCCTCGGCCATCCGCGCATGGCAGTGGACGGCGGTGGCGGGGTCGCCGAGGACTCGCGCGCTCTGTACCCGTACGGGCAGCACCAGTCCCGGTTCGTCGTCCTCGAGCAGTCCGGCGACGAGGAGTTGGGCGCACAGGTCGACCAGGACGGGGTGGACGCGCAGTCCGTGTCCGGGGGCGCGGGAGGCTTCGGGGAGTTCGATCCGGGCCCAGAAGCTGTTGCCGTAGCGGGAGGCGTGGACCTCGGTGATACCGCTGAACGCCGCGCCGTGTTCCAGACCGCGGGCGCGCATGTTGCGGTACAGGGCGGCGGGTTCGACGGCGATCGGGTGGCGCAGGGCCAGCGTCTGGACGGAGGCGGGGCGCGAGCGCGGCGGTACGGCGAGTCTGCGGAGGACGGCGGTGGCCTGGCGCACCCAGGTGCCGTCCTCACCCCGTCCGTAGATCTCGCACTCGGCGCGGTCGGTGGCGGCCAGGGTCACGGTGGTGCTGAGGTCGGTGCGGTCGGTGAGCCGCAGCAGTTCACGGAAGCGCAGATCGGTGACCTCGACCTCGGTGGCCGCGGTGTCGAAGACCTCGCAGGCGGTGGTGAGGGCGAGGGCGTAGTACGCGGCGCCGGGCAGGACGGGGGTGCCGTGCACCCGGTGGTCGTCCAGCCAGGGCAGTGCCGCGGTGCCGGTGGTGGCGCGCCAGGAGTGGCGGGGCGGCTGTCCGGGCACTTCGGTGTGGACGCCGGGGAGTTCACCGGCCGCGCGGAGTTCCGCGGGTCCGCCGGGGGCGTCGGGGAGGGGGATGTCGGCCCAGTGGTGGGTGCGGTCGAAGGTGATGGGGGGCACGTCGGCGAGCGCGGCACCGGCGTAGAGCCGGGTCCAGTCCACCGGGACACCTGCGCAGTGCAGCGCGGCGAGTTGGGTGCGGAAGGTGGCGGTCTCGTCGGTGTCGCGGCGCAGGGTGGGCAGGACGACCGGGTCGTCGACGAGTCCGGCCAGGCTGCGGGCCACAGGGTGGGTGACCACGGGGTGCGGGGAGATCTCGGTGTAGACCAGGTGGCGGTCGGCCGCGGCGGCGGCCACGGCGGCGGAGAACCGCACCGGGCGCCGCAGATTGGCGCACCAGTAGTCGGCGTCGAAGACGGGGACGGCGTGCGGGTCGTCGAGGACGGTGGTGTAGAAGGGCACCCGTGGCCGCCGGGGTCTCAGATCGGCCAGCGCGGTGCGCAGATCGGCCAGGAGCGGGTCCATCTGCGGGGAGTGCGAGGCGACATCGACGGCGACGAGCGCGGCGGGAACACCGCGGCGTTCCCAGTCGGCAACGAGCCGCTCGACGGTGGCGGTGTCCCCGGCGACGACGGTGGAACCGGGTGCGGCCATCACCGCCACGGTGACGGTGCCTTCGGCAGCGGCGGCCTCGAGCGCGGACTGCGCCTCGGCGGCGGCCAGGCCCACGGTGGCCATGGCGCCCCGTCCCGCGACCCGGGCGAGCAGCGCGGAGCGGCGGCAGATCACGGCCGCGCCGTCGGCGAGGGAGAGCGCTCCGGCCACGACGGCCGCGGCGACCTCGCCCATGGAGTGGCCGATGACACCGGCCGGTTCGACACCATGGGCGCGCCAGGTGGCGGCCAGCGCGGTCTGGAGGGCGAACAGCACCGGCTGCACCCGGGCGCAGCCGGTGACCGGCTCGCCCGCGCGGACGATGTCGAGCACCGAGAACCCGGCCTCGGCCGCGATGAGTTCATCGGCCTCGGTGAGAGCGGCGGCGAAGGCCCGGTCGCGCTCGAGCAGTTGACGTCCCATTCCGGGCCACTGCGAGCCCTGACCGGAGAACACCCACACCGGCCGCCGGGAGACGGCGGCGCTGACGGAACCGGTCACCACATCGGGGTGGGCCTGCCCGGCGGCGAACGCCCTTAAGCCCTGGACGAGTTCACCGCGGGTGCCGGTGATGACGCCGAGACGGCCGCGCCCGCCGGAGCGGCGCAGGGCGAGGGTGTGGGCGATGTCGCGCAGCGGCACCCCGGCTCCGTCGCCCTCCAGCCAGTCGGCCATGCGGTGGGCCGCGGCGGGCAGCGCGGCGGGCGATCCCGCGGGGACGAGGAACACCTGCGGGACGGACCGGGTGGCGAGCCGGGGGCGGGGGGCCTCCTCGGGGGCGGGGGCGGCGGGGGGCTGCTCCAGCAGCACATGGGCGTTGGTGCCGGAGAAGCCGAAGGAGGAGACGGCGGCCAGCCGGGGGCCGGTCCGCACCGGCCAGGGGGTGAGCTCCCGGGGGATGAAGAAGCGGGTGCGGTCGGCGTCGATGGCCGGGTTCCAGCGGGTGAAGTGCAGATTGGGCGGGATCCGGCCGTGGCCCAGGCAGAGGATCGCCTTGATCATGCCGGTGACCCCGGCGGCGGGCTCCAGATGGCCGAGGTTGGTCTTCACCGAGGCCAGGGCGCAGCGGTCGCGGCCGGTTCCGTAGACCTGGGCGAGGCTGGTGAACTCCACCGGGTCGCCGACCGGGGTGCCGGTGCCGTGGGCCTCGACCATCCCCACGTCGGCGGCGTCGATCCCGGCGCGGCGCAGCGCCTCCTGGTACAGGGCGCGCTGGGCGGTGGCGGAGGGCGCGGCGAGCCCGTCGGAGCGGCCGTCCTGGTTGACGGCGGAGCCGCGCAGTACGGCAAGGACCCGGTCCCGGTCCCGTTCGGCGTCCTCGAGGCGTTTGAGGACGACGATGCCGCAGCCCTCACCGCGGACGAAGCCGTCGGCGGCGGCGTCGAAGGCGTGGCAGTGGCCGGTGTGCGAGAGCATGCCCATGCGGACGAACGAACGGGTGGTCCTGGGCTCGAACATGAGCGTCACTCCGCCGGCGAGGGCGAGGTCGCACTCACCCGCGCGCAGGGCCTGGGCCGCGAGGTGTACGGCGACCAGGGAGGAGGAGCAGGCGGTGTCGAGGGCCACACAGGGGCCGTGCAGTCCGAGCAGATAGGAGATCCGTCCGGCGGCGACGCAGTGGGAGTTGGAGAGGGCGGAGCCCTCGTTCACCCCGGGGTGCCGCTCGAGGCGGTCCATGTAGTCGTTGTAGCTGAGGCCGGTGAAGACGCCGGTGGAGGTGCCGCTGAGCCGGTCGGGCGGCATTCCGGCGTGTTCCAGGGCTTCCCAGGCCACTTCGAGGAGCAGCCGGTGCTGGGGGTCGAGGACATCGGCCTCACGGCCGGAGACGCCGAAGAAGTCGGCGTCGAAGCGGGAGACGTCGCGCAGATAGCCGCCATGGGTGGGGAGGCCGATGTGGGCGGACGGTTCGTCCGGCCACAACTCCCGCCGCTCGGCGGGGGGTTCGCCGACCGCGTCGCGGCCTTCGGTCAGCAGATGCCACAGGGCGGCGGGCGAGTCGATGTCACCGGGGAGCCGGCAGCCCATGCCGACGACCGCTATACGGCTGGGTGCGGATATGTCATGACGCATCGGGAACTCCGTGGGGTGGTGCTCGGCCGGGGTGGGGCCGTGTGAGCCGTGGGGAGGGTGGTCCTGTGGGGGAGGTGCCCGTGGGAGTGGTGAGTGGTACGGAGCCGGGTTCCGGACTCAGGTGGCGTCCGGGCTGCCCAGCAGCATCACGTGCTTCACACCACCGATCTGGTAGTTGAAGCTCAGCGCGTAGTCGAAGTCGAGCGGGCGGGTGCGGTGTCCGGGGACGGGGTCGAAGGGGAGGCCGTCCGAGGGCTGTTCGCAGTTGGCGGTGGGGCACACCTCGCCGAGTTCCATCATCATCAGCGTGAGGGCGGCGCCGAGGCAGCCGGCGGGTGAGCCGTGGTGGCCGAAACAGCCCTCCTGGGAGGACATCAGCACGGAGCCGTCCGGGCCGTAGAGCTCCCGGATGGTGCCGGCTTCCATGGCGGTGACGGCGGCGCCGCCGTCGCTCGCGCCGTTGACGTAGGGCACTTGGTCGATCCGCCACCGGTCGCCGAGGCAGGCGCGGACGGCGCGGACGAGCTGGGCGCCGGTGTGGTCGGCGGCGAGGGGGTTGGCGAGGCCGTCGCGGGTCATGGCGGTGGCGAGCACCTGGCCGTAGAGGTGGGCGCCGCGGCGGACGGCGTGGTCCCGGCTCTCCAGGATGACGGTGGCGGCTCCCTCGCCGTGGTTGATGCAGTCCGCCCGCCGGTCGTAGGGGCGCATCAGGGAGTCGAAGGACGGGAGGAGGTCCGGCATACCGGCGGCGTCCATGCTGTCGTAGGCGTGCTGGGCACCGCGCAGCAGCCGCTGTCCCTTCTGTATCAGGCCGAGGTTGAAGACATCGACGCCGGTGACGACGGCGATATCGGTCTCGCCGGTGGCGATCAGCCGGCGGGCGTTGCCGATCTGGACGGCGGCGGAGGAGCAGCCGCAGGAGACGGTGTAGCAGGGGCCGACGGTCCGGGTGAGGGCGCCCTGGACGACGGCCACATCGGAGGGGGACACCGCCTGTTCGGCGGCGACGAACATCTCCAGGGCGTCCAGCGTGGCGGTGCCGTCGGGGTCGACGTTGAGCAGGGAGAGATAGCTGTCCACATTGGCGTCCACGCTGCCGCGGCCGACGAGGATCGCCGATTCGCGCAGATCACCGGCGCGGAAGTCCAGTTCGGCGTCGGCGCATGCCTCCACCAGGGAGACCAGGCCGAGCCGGTGGGCGCCCGTGTAGTGGCGGGAGAAGAACTCCGGGATGTCGGGGAGACGTTGCTCGAACTGTTCGGCGGTGAGGTTCACCGAGCCGTAGTAGATGTCGTGCTGGACGAGTGCGGAGCGGCCGTGTGCGGCGATCTCCCAAACCTGCCCGGCGGTGAAGACGGGTTCCTCACCGCCGGGCAGACAGAAACCCAAGCCGGTGACCACCGCGTCGCGCGCATTTCCGCCGCCTTTCATCATGGCGATCCCTTTCCCTGTAGCAGACCGCGGACGCACCGCTGCGCGGCGGGCCCTACTCTGCTATGAATGTGCGGTGGCACCACCGGTAGACAGGGATCAGCTCACCCTCGAATTCGGCGCACTCGCCCGCGGATTCGAAATGTTCATAACCGTTGCCCCGCTGGATCTTGACCCGCTCCAGCCCCATGACAGCGGGAGCGGCCCATACCTGGGGAGTTCCGGGCGGTCCGCCGACCAGGAGGACAAATGCCGGTTGAGACATGGAGGGACCCTCGGTGGATCAGGAGCAGATCGTCGCTCGGAACGTGTGTGGATTAACTGACGCTACGCCGTCAAGAGGGCCTACCGGTAGGTGGTGTCGAATCACCGAGGCGGCTGCGAATAGTTCGGCACCCTGTTTTGCACGCCCGGCGCCCACCACACGCCACCGAGCGGGAAATGCGGCCCGACCTCTTTCTCACGCCCCCTCTTACGGAAACTTCCTGTAAGCAGACAGAAAACGGACGGAAAAACTCGCGTCTTTGCGGTACCGGTTACGGAACGCCGTTCATCGCGGGCATCTCATCGGCACGTCGTCTTGGCAGTTCATCACCTGTTGTTTCCGGTACGGGTATCATTGGACGGTTTGCGCGCGTGGCAGAGTTCCCTTCCCTGACCCCTTGGCAGTCGACCGCAAAGGATTGCAAAACATGGCAAATCAGTCCGTGCCGTTCGATGACCTGGATCGCAAGATCGTTGCGGCACTGGTCGCGAACGCCAGGGCGAGCTTCACCGAGATCGGAGCCGCGATCGGCCTGTCCGCCTCGGCGGTCAAGCGCCGGGTGGACCGGATGCGGGACAACGACGTGATCACCGGTTTCACCACCACCGTGCGGCCGGCCGCCCTGGGCTGGCGGACGGAGGCGTATGTGGAGGTCTACTGCGACAGCGCGGCGCCGCCCCGGCGGATCGCGGAGGTGGTGCGCGACTATCCGGAGATCATCGCGGCGATGACGGTGACCGGCGGGGCCGACGCCCTGCTGCATGTGATGGCGACCGACGTGGACCATTTCGAGGAGGTGCTGGAGCGCATCCGGGCCGAGCCCTTCATCCGCAAAACGATCAGTTACATGGTGCTGTCACACCTGCTCACGGGCAGTCCGGAGGCCGGTGCGACCCCCGTCACTCCCCCGACGCAATGATCCGGCGCCGACCCGCCGCATCACGCAGCATCGATGCGCCTACACGCAGCTCTCCTTTCTTGTCCCGGGTCTCCTCCGCTTTCTACCTTTGATTCATCCCCGGTCGCCTGCGGAAGCGAGAGGAAACCTCCGTGCCTGATGAGCGCGTGCCGCGCCCCCGGCGCTATCTGACCTGTCCTCCCAGATATTTCGACGTGCGCTATGCCATCAATCCCTGGATGCGCGAGGACGCGGAGGTCGACACCGACCTCGCCCGCTCGCAGTGGGAGACGCTGATCCGCGTCTACCGCGACCACGGCCATCAGGTGGAGACCGTCGAGCCGGTGGCGGGGCTGCCGGACATGGTCTTCGCGGCCAACTCCGCCCTGGTCCTGGAGGGCCGGGTGTTCGGCTCCCGCTTCCACGCCCCGCAGCGGCGCCCGGAGCAGCTGGCCTACGAGACCTGGTTCAAGGCGGCCGGATACGACGTCCACCCGCCGGAGTCGGTGTGCGAGGGCGAGGGCGACCTGGTGCCCGCGGGCCGGTTCATCCTGGCGGGCACCGGTTTCCGCACCACCCGGACCGCCCATCAGGAAGTGCAGGAGTTCTTCGGGGTGCCCACCATCAGCCTGCTGCTGGTGGACCCGTACTTCTACCACCTGGACACCGCGCTGTTCACCCTCGACGACGAGAACATCGCCTACTACCCGGAGGCGTTCTCCCCCGGCAGCCGTGAGGTGCTGGAGCGGCTCTACCCGGACGGGCTGCTCGCCACCCGGGAGGACGCCATGGCCTTCGGGCTCAACTCCGTCTCCGACGGACGCCATGTCTTCGTCGCCCCCCAGGCGACCGGCCTCATCGACCGGCTCACCGAGCGCGGTTACGTCCCCGTCCCCGTCGACCTGTCGGAACTGCACAAGGCCGGCGGGGGCATCAAGTGCTGCACACAGGAGATCCGCTGATGACCGCCCCCACACGTACCGCCCCGCACCACGGCTCCCGTTCCGCGCGGTCGTCGCAGGAGCTGATCCGCGCCGAGGAGTCCTCGCTCGCCCACAACTACCACCCGCTGCCGGTGGTCGTCGCCCGCGCCGAGGGCGTCTGGGTGGAGGACGTCGAGGGCCGCCGCTACCTCGACATGCTGGCGGGATACTCGGCCCTCAACTTCGGCCACCGCCACCCGGAGCTCATCGCCGCCGCCCACCGGCAGCTCGATGAGCTCACCCTCACCTCACGGGCGTTCCACAACGACAAGCTCGCCGGGTTCGCCGAGGACCTGGCGGAGCTGACCGGCCTGGACATGGTGCTGCCGATGAACACCGGCGCCGAAGCGGTGGAGAGCGCCATCAAGGTGGCCCGCAAGTGGGCGTACGAGGTCAAGGGCGTGGCCCGGGACCAGGCCACCATCGTGGTGGCGGCGGACAACTTCCACGGCCGGACGACCACGATCGTCAGCTTCTCCAGCGACCCCACCGCCCGCGAGGGGTTCGGCCCGTTCGCGCCCGGCTTCCGGGTCGTGCCCTACAACGACCTCGCCGCCATGGAGGCGGCGATCGACGAGACCACGGCCGCCGTGCTGATCGAGCCCATCCAGGGCGAGGCGGGCGTGCTCATCCCCGACGACGGCTATCTGCGCGGGGTGCGTGAACTCACCCGGCGGACCGGGGTGCTGTTCATCGCCGACGAGATCCAGTCGGGTCTGGGGCGCACCGGCACCACGCTCGCCGTCGACCACGAGTCGGTGCGGCCCGATGTGCTGACGCTCGGCAAGGCCCTCGGCGGCGGTATCGTCCCGGTCTCCGCGGTGGTCGCCGACCGTGAGGTGCTCGGGGTGCTGCGCCCCGGTGAGCACGGTTCGACGTTCGGCGGCAATCCGCTGTCCGCGGCGGTCGGCACGGCCGTGGTGGACCTGCTGCGCACGGGCGAGTTCCAGCGCCGCGCGGCCGAGCTGGGCGAGGTGCTGAAGGACGGTCTGGCGGCGCTCAGCGGCAAGGGCGTCGTGGGGTACCGCTGCCGCGGGCTGTGGGCGGGTGTCGATGTGGACCCCGCGCTGGGCACCGGCCGCGAGGTGAGCGAACGCCTCATGGGCGAGGGGATCCTGGTCAAGGACACCCATGGTTCGACGATCCGGCTTGCTCCGCCGCTGACCATCACCCGCGAGGAACTCCAGACGTCGCTCGCCGCCCTGGAGAAGGTGCTCGGCTGACCGACCCCGCACCACCGACAGCGCTCAAGCGCCGGGCCGCATTCAGTGTTATACGGCCCGGCGCTTCGTTGTGTTCACCTTCCGGCGGAGTTTTTTCCCGCGCTCTCCGGACAGGCAACCGGAACCTAAGATAACGCCCAGGTCACGGCCACCTGTCTGGGATTTTATGTACGTTGTTGAGCATTCCATCGGTGCCAACCATCCGTTGTGGAACACTTCTTTTCGTCTTCACCGGCCGACCTGCTGGAAAGCCGGAAGCCCTCGCGGGTCGAACGCGGTGGAGAGGTCCCCGCCCTCGGCATCAGGCGAGCGGCCGTTGGGGCGCCTGTCCGGGGAGAGCGATGTCCGGACGGCTGGAATGCGAGGAGGCAATCCGGATGGAATCGCTGAGGACGCTCCTCATCGATAATTATGACTCGTACACGTACAACCTCTTTCATCTGCTGACCGAGGTCAACGGCGAGGAACCGGAGGTGCTTCTCAACGACGCACCGGAATGCGCGGCCATCGACCTTGCGGAGTTCGACAACATCGTGGTGTCCCCCGGCCCGGGTCATCCGGCCGACGGCCGGGACTTCGGCGCCACCACCCGGCTGATCGACCGCTCCTCCATCCCCGTGCTGGGAGTGGGCCTCGGCCACCAGGGCATCGCGCTCGGCGCGCAGGCGCGGGTGGTGCCCGCACCACAGCCCCGGCACGGACATCTGTCCCGTATCAGCCACGGAGGCCGCGGACTGTTCCGCGGCCTTCCACCGGATTTCACGGCCGTCCGCTCCCATTCGCTGTGTGTGGCCGAGCCGTTGCCGCTGGGTCTCCAGGGCATCGCCTGGTCCGAGGACGGCGTGCTGATGGGGCTGCGGCACCGCGCCCGTCCGCTGTGGGGCGTGCAGTTCCATCCGGAGTCGGTGCTCACCGGATTCGGCTACCGCATGCTGGTCAATTTCCGCGATCTGACCGTCGAACACGCCAACGGGGAATCGGTCACCTCCATCACCGATCCCCGTCGCGCCCGCCCGGCGGGCGTACCGGCCCCCGGGCCGGCACCGGAGCGGACCCCACCGCCCGCGGCGAGCGCTCCCGCCCGAAGGGCACCGGCGACCGCCCGCAAGGCCCCGGCGACCGCCCCCAGCACGGACCAGGAGCCGGTCCCGGAGCGCCACTACCGGCTGCACGCCCGGTGGCTGGCCGACGCCACCGACACCGAGGCGGCCTTCACCCGGCTGTACGCGGACGCCCCGGGCGCGTTCTGGCTGGACAGCGCCCGCACCGAGTCCGGTGAGGCACGCTTCTCCTTCCTCGGCGACAGCCGGGGCCCGCTGGCCGAGTTCGTCCGCTACGACGTCACCCGGGGCGTCTGCGAGATCGAGCGGACGGGGCGGCCCGGCGCCCGGTTCGAGGGAAGTGTCTTCGACTATCTGGACCGGGAACTGGCCCGCCGTCAGGTCAGCGCACCCGATCTCCCCTTCGACTTCACCGGCGGCTACGTCGGGTACTTCGGCTATGAACTCAAGGCCGACTGCGGCTCCTCCAACCGCCACCGGGCCACCACCCCGGACGCCTGCTGGCTGTTCGCCGACCGGTTCGTCGCGGTCGACCACCAGGAGGGCGTCACCTATGTGTGCGCGCTCGCCGAAGACACCCCCGACGGCCACCAGGGGGCGAAGGACTGGCTGGACGCGACCGTCACCGTGCTCACCGGAGTGCCGGCACCCGCCGGACCGGTCCCCCAGCCGCCACCGCTCACCTCCACCACCGCCGTGGAACCCTGGCTGGTCCGGGACCGCGAGAGCCATGCGGCCGCGGTCGGGGCCGCGCTGCGCGAACTGCGCGCCGGGGTGAGCTACGAGATCTGCCTGACCGACTCCGCCTGGCTGCCCGCGCCCAGCGACTCCTACACCTTCTACCGGGCGCTGCGCCGGTCCGATCCGGCGCCGTACGCCGCCTATCTGCGGTTCGGCGGTACGGATGTGGCCTGTGCCTCCCCCGAGCGCTTTCTGCGCGTCACCCCCGACGGTCTCGCCGAGGCCAAGCCGGTCAAGGGCACCATCGGCCGCGGCCGGGACGCCGAACAGGACGCGCGGGCCCTGGCGGCCCTGGGCACCAGCCCCAAACCCCGCGCCGAGAACCTGATGATCGTGGACCTGCTCCGCAGCGACCTCGGCAGGGTCAGCCAGCCGGGCAGTGTGTATGTGCCGCGGCTGATGAACACCGAGTCCTACGCCACCGTGCACCATCTGGTCTCCACGGTGCGCGGGCGGCTGCGCCGGGGCACCTCCGCGGTCGACTGCGTACGGTCCTGCTTCCCGGCCGGTTCCATGACCGGCGCCCCCAAGCCACGCACCCTGGAGATCATCGACACCCTGGAGACCGAGGCCCGCGGAGTCTACTCCGGGGCCATCGGCTTCCTCAGCTGCAATGGCGCGGCCGACCTCAACGTGGTCATCCGCACGGCCGTGTTCACCGGTGGCCGGATGCACATCGGCGCGGGCGGCTCCGTCGTCGTCGGCTCCGATCCGGCCGAGGAGTACGAGGAGATGCTGCTCAAGACGGCCGCCACGATGCGCGCCCACGACGCCGTGCGGTCAGGGTCGTACGCAGCCCGCGACGGTCTGCTCGTGGGGAGCACAGCCACCTCCGCGGCAGCCACCTCCGCGTCCGGCTTCGAAGGTTGAGGACCTGGATATGTTGCAACGGCTGCTTCCCGAGCGTGGGTTCTATCCGGGGCTGATGTTCCAGGAGGCCGCGGCCCGCCACGGCCGGGTGCCGGTCACCCTCGACCGTCCCCTGGACATCGCGCCCGAGGCCGGTACCGACCTCGGCTACTCCGAACTGGCGGACCTCGTCGACGACATGGCCGGACGGCTGTGGTCGGCGGGGGTCCGGCCGAGCGAGCATGTGGCGATCCTCAAGCGCGACAACGCGGACGTCGTGTTATTGGCGTGTGCCGCGTCCCGGATCGGGGCGGTCCCGGCGCTGCTGTCGCCCGCGCTGGAGGGTGGTGTGGTGGCGGTGCTGCTGGACCGGCTGCACGCGCCCTGGCTGATCACCGACCGGGAGGCGCTGATGTCCACGCTGAGCGGCGTGGACATCACGCTCGCCCGGGGTGTGCTGACGGTGGACGAGGCGCCGGGGAAGATCCTCGCGCTGGCGGGCCTCGCCGGTGTGCCGCGCCGTCCGGCGATCCGGCTGCACCCCCATGAGCCCTCCCTGATCACCCATGGCCCGGAGATCGCCGGGATCCCCCGTCTGGAGGTGCACTCCCCGCACACACTGTGGAACCGGCTGGTGCCGCAGCAGGCGCTGGGCCGGGCCACCCGTGGTGAACCGGCCGCGCTGCACCTGCCGTTCGCCCCCTGCCGGATCCATCAACTGCTGGGCGTACTCCTGCACTTCGGCAGTCCGCTGCTGCTGCTCACCGACCCGGACCCGGCACAGGCGGGGCCGCTGCTGGCGGCGCACCGGCCCGGCATCGTCGAGACGGATCCGCACACCCTCACGCTGTGGGAGGAGCTGGCCGACGCCCCCGGCGGGCCGCTGTCCCGGGTCCGGTCGTACGGCAGTCCCTTCGACACCCTCCCTCCGCGCACCGTGCGGCGGCTGCTGGACGCGTCCCGGCGCCGGGACCCCCGGCTGGTGCAGCTGTACGGACAGGGCGAGACGGGTCCGATCGCCTTCGGCTGGTACACCCGGCGGGGTGTGGACCGGGCGCACGGCCGCCGGGTGGGCACCGGTATCCCCGGCTTCACCCGGATCCGGGTGGTCGACGAGCGCGGCCGCACCTGTCCGCCCGGTGCGCCGGGAGCGGTCGAGGCCCGTACCCGGGGCCGGATCCTCACCTATCTGGGCGCGCCGGAGAGTTACGCCCGGCAGGTGGACCGGGGGTGGTGGCGGATGGGCGACACCGGCTACCGGGACCGGTGGGGCGCGCTGTATCTGCTGGCCGCGGGAGAACTGCCGGGCTTGAGCGGGGCGTCGGCCCATGGGTGAACATGCGCGGGGCTGGGGCGGGCTCGAGGACTACCGGCCCGACCAGAAGCAGTGGACGCTGATGTGGCGTGAGGACGGCGGACTGATGCCCTCGCGCGCGGTGCCCGACAGCGCGGTGCTGGCCGCCGACTCCTGGCTGGTGGACGACGGGCGGGTGCGGGCGCTGGACCGCCACCGTCGCCGGTTCCTCGCCGCGTGCACCGAGGCCACCGGGGACTCGCCCGCGCGGATCGAGAGCTTCTGGCGGGACGCGATGGCGATGGTGCCGCGGACGGACCGCTGGTTCCCCCGGGTGGAGCTGGCGGGCCCGGAACCGGCCCGGCTGTTTCTGCGGATCCGTCCCGCGCCGCCCCGTACGGCCAATGTGACGGTGTGTCTGACCGAGGAGTTCGATCCACGGGCGGCTCCGCGCCGCAAGGGCCCGGATCTCTCGCTGCTGGCGCATCTGCGCGAGCGGGCGGCGGCGCGCGGCGCGCAGGAGCTGCTGCTCACCACGGACACGGGGCTGGTGCTGGAGGGCACCAGCGCGAACGTCATGTGGTGGGAGGACGATGTGCTGTGTCTGCCGGACCCGGAGCTGCCGCTGCTCGCGGGTGTCACCTCGGCGCTGATCGAGGAGCGCGCGGCGGAGCTGGGCCTTCGCCTCGAGCACCGCAGATGTGCCCCGCACGAGCTGGACGGCCGGGAGGTGTGGCTGGTCAACGCCCTGCACGGGATCCGCCCGGTCACCGCGTGGCTGGGCCGCCCGCTGCGCGCGGGCCCGGCGCTGCGCGCCGCCGGCTGGCAGACCTGGCTGGACGGCAGCGCCGAACCGTTCGTGACGACGAACGGAGTCCACCGATGACGGGCGCCCCCGCGGCCCGCGAGGCGGCGGACCCGACCGTACCCCGGCACCCGCTGGAGGCCACACCATGAACACCCATGGACCGCGACGTGCGTTCGGAACGCATCAGCCCCGGCTGCGGGCTCCGGCCCGGGGCCGGAATCCGCTGCGGCGCCGGTCGGACCGGATCCAGACCTGGTGCACCGTGCTGTTCCTGCTGACGCTGGTGTGCGGGCTCCCGGCGGCCGCGCTGGGCGCGGCCCACGCGGCGTACGGCTCGCAGATGAGGGTGGTGCGCGCCGAGGAGGCCGGGCGCCACCGGATCACCGCGCGGCTGGCCGAGACCCCGCCGGGCGGGCCGCGCGCCGCGGACGAGCGGTCGCCCCGGCAGGCGCGGGTCCGCTGGACCGGCGCGGACGGCGGGCGCCACTCCGGCCTGACCATGGTGACGGGCGGTACGGAGGCGGGGGACGCGGTACGGGTGTGGGTGGACCGCGCCGGGGCGCTGGTGCGGGCACCGGCCTCTCCCTCGACCGCGCGGACGGTGGGCTGGTTCACCGGCTGTCTGACCGCGGCGGCGGTGGTCACCCTCGCCTGCGCGGCCCGGTCCCGGACCCGGCGGGCGCTGGATCGCGCCCGGTACGCGCGATGGGAGGCAGAGTGGAAGGTGGTGGAACCCGCGTGGTCCGGCAGGAACCGTCGCTGATCCGGGCCCCGGCTCGGTCCGGCCGCGCGTCCGGCCGGCGTCCGCGCGGCATGCGGAAGGTGAGGAGCGGACGATGTCGCACACAGTGGAGTGGAAGGTCTACCTCTATCTCTTCGAGGACGAGGGCAAGACCAAGGCACGGGTGGAACTGGACACCGGGAAGTCGGCGCTCACCGGGCGGGGCCATGCGCGCTGCAACCCCGACGACGAGGACGTACCGGTGATCGGTGACGAGCTGGCCGCGGGCCGGGCGCTGCACGACCTCGGGGACCAGCTGATGCGTGCGGCCGAGCACGACATCGAGCGGGTGGGTGCGCCCCCGGCGTCGCCGCGCCCGCGCCCGGGATACGGCTGGATCGCCTGAGATATCGCCTGAGATCGAGACAAGGAGCGCCCGACGCTCAGGCCCGCTGGGTCGTCGCCGTCCCGAGGTCCTCGGCCGCCTTGGCGAGCAGATCGAGCATGGCCCGTTCGGCGCGGGGCGCGTCCCGGTCCCGTACGGCCTGAAGCACCCGGCGGTGGCTGGGCACCGGGTCGTCGGCGTCGCCGCGGCCGTGCACCAGCCGGTCGCGCTCGCGCAGTCCGGGCTCCAGGACCAGATCGAGCCGGGCGAGCAGCTCATTGGCGGTGGCGGTGAGCAGAGCGCGGTGGAAGGAGGCATCGGCCTCCGCCTCCGCCTCGAGATCGCCGCGGGCGCCCTCCATCGCGGCCAGCGCCGCGTCCAGCGCGGCGAGGTCGGCGTCGGTGCGGCGCAGCGCGGCGCGGTGGGCGGCGGCGGGTTCCACGACGGCGCGGATGTCGGTGAGGTCGCGCATCAGCCGCTCGCCGTCTCCCCCGGCCATGCGCCAGCGGATCACATCGGCGTCCAGGAGGTTCCAGGCGGAGCGCGGACGGACGAAGGTGCCGCGCTTCTGGCGTGCGTCGATGAGCCCCTTCCCGGCCAGGACCTTCAGCGATTCACGCATCACGGTGAGGCTGACGTCCAGGTCCTCTCCGAGGGCACGGACGTCCAGGATGTCGCCCTCGGCGAGGTCCCCGGCGACGATCCGGGCGCCCAGCCACTGGACCACTTGGCCGTGGACACCTCGCCCCGCGTAGGACGTCATGGGTGTACTCCTCCTGTCCGCCCCCGTACGGCACCCTTTCGATAAAGCCCATTTTTATGAATACATCTTGACACCTTCACAACGGGCCCCGAACGATGAACCGAGTCTCATCGCCGAGCCGCCGAGCCGCCGACCACGGGGAGCCCCCTGTGACGCTGTCGCCGCATCTGCCGGACACCCTGACGATCACTCTGTGGGACTTCAGCTGGTACACCCGCGGCGGGCCGGGCGAGCCGTTCGCCGATCTCGACCGCGCCTTCGAGGAGGCCGTGGCGCGCGGCTACAACACGGTACGGGTGTGCGCCATGCCGTTTCTGCTCTTCGGCTCCGGGCTCGACACCGGCCGGCTGCGGCTGGGCCCGCTGGGCGGCGGATACGGACAGCGGACCCGCTGGTACGACGTGGGAGGCGGCACCGAGATCGACGGACGGGAGCGGCTGCGCACACTGTTCGAGGCGGCCCGCCGCCATGAGTGCTTCGTCATCCTCTCCAGCTGGGAGTACCAGCAGAGCCCGTCGTTCGCCGCGGACCGCGCGTGGCTGGACGCGCTGACGGCGGTGGCGCCGGAGCGGCGTGCGGAGGTCCTGGCGGAGGCGCTGGCGGATCTGGTGGACTTCCTGGTGGCGCACGGCCTGGACGACCGGATCGCCTTCACCGAACTCCACAACGAGGTGCAGGGCAGCCGGCTGACCGAGGGGCTGCCGGAGGGCGACCGGGTGGTGGCCCTGCGTCCGCGGCTGGAGCGTGGCATCGCCCGGTTCAAGGAGCGCCATCCGCGGCGGCCGGTCACCGTCAACTACGCGAAGGTGCCGGTCGGTTCGCTGCGCGGTATCCCCGACGGCGTCGATGTCGCGGTCTTCCACCCGTATGTCCACGGGGTGCTCGACGATCTGCTGGAGACCTTCGCGGTACGCGACCGCGGCCGTCCCTTTCCCCAGGAGCGGGTGCGGCGGGAGCTGCTGCGCCCGGGCGCGCCCGATCTGGCCGACTGGGCGCCGCCGGCCGACGAGCGGTGGCGGCTGGAGGCCACCACGGTGGGGCCGCGCGAGATCTATGTGCACGACTGGTGCGACCCGGCCCGGTGGGACGCCTGGCTGTACGGCCGCTACGCGCTGCACCGGCAGGCGATGGAGCAGCGGCTGGTCACCTGGATCGAGGCGGCGGCGGACTGGGCGGCGGGCCATGGGGTGCCACTGGTCTTCGGGGAGGGCTGGATCGGCTACACCCCGCTGTACGGGACCTTCGAGGAGGGACCGGTGGGGGCGGCGTTCTGCCGCCGCGCCGCCGAGGAGTCGGCGCGGGTGGGGGCGTGGGGTTCGGTGGTGTGCTCCAACGCGGCGCCGCACCATCCGATGTGGCGGGACATGGCGTTGCAGCGGGAGTGCAACGCGGTGGTACGCGGCTGAGCCCGTGGTTCTCGGGCTCCGGACTTCCGTACGCTCCGCTGACGATGACGCAGCGGTGTGCCGGGCCGGGGTCCACGGCGGGAGGGAAGGAGGCCATCCCTCAGATAAATATGAATTAATAGGGCCCGCCAAGCCCCCCACGCCATCGGCACCGCCGACCGGCGGCATAGCCATCCGGCATATCCACTTATTTCCGCTTAGCGTGGCAGGTGCGAGTAACATTGCGCTTCACGTGCTGGAGGCAGAGCGAAAGCGGATCTCATGGGCGACAGCACCTTCCGCGGGTGGCCCCACCACCTTCCCGATCTGGTCTCCGAGGCCGTCGCCGTGGTCGATGAGGGGGGTGTCCTCACCGGCTGGAGCCTCGGGGCGCACCGGCTGCTCGGCATTCCCGCGGAAGAGGCCGTCGGACGGCCCGCGACCGAGTTGCTCGCGGACGGCGCCGGGCCGCCGCACGGGATCGCGGCGTACACCGTCCCCGGGGGAGGACCGGCTGTCCTGCGCCACCGGGACGGCGGTGAGATAGCCGTCGTGCTGTGGGCGCAGCCGTGGGCGCCCGGTGACGGGGGGCGCCACTGGCTGGTGCAGGCCACCCCCGAGGAGGCGATACGGCGGCAGGACGTCGGGCGGGCGCTGCTGGACAGCCTGGGCTCGGAGGCGCCCGTCGCCATGAGCGTCTACGACACCGACTGCCGCTGTCTGATGCAGAACGCCGCGCTGCGGCGGCTGAGCGGCCTGACCGACGAGGAGCGCATGGGGCGGACCCTCCGGGAGTCGCTGCCGGAGCTGGAGGTCACGGAGATGGAGGCCGTCCAGCGGCGGGTACTCGGGGGCGGCAGCCCGGTGGGGGACGTGGATGTCCGCGGCCGGGTACCGGCCGACCCCGGCCGGGAGCACGCCTGGTGCAACTCGGCCTTCCCGCTGAAGGACCGTTCCGGGGAGATCTTCGCCGTCTGCCACGCGGTGGTCGATGTGACCTCGCAGCACCGCGCCCGGGAGCGGCTGGCGGTGCTCAACGACGCAAGCGCCAGTATCGGCAGCACCCTGGACCTGCTGCACACCGCGCAGGAGCTGACGGACGTGGCCGTTCCCCGGCTCGCCGACTTCGCCTGTGTGGATCTCATCGACTCGGTCTTCGAGGGCGAGGAGCCGCCGTCCGGCCAGGTGGCCCGCGAAACCGCCTTCCGCCGCGCCGCGCATCGCTCCATCGTGCCCGGCTCCCCGGAGGCGGTGACCGAAGTGGAGGACGTGGACGTCCACGCCTCCGCCCCCAACTCCCCCTTCGCCCGCGCCCTCGCCACCGGCCGCCCGGTGGTGGAGTCGGCGAACGGCCCGGGGCCGGCGCCCGCATGGCTGGCCGACGACCCGGCGCGGGCCGCGGGCATCCGGGTGTGGGGCATCCACTCCTGGATGGTGGTGCCGGTGCGGGCGCGCGGCAGCACGCTCGGGGTGGCGGTGTTCCTGCGCCGTCAGCGCCCCGAGCCGTTCGAGGAGGACGATCTGCTGCTGGCCGACGAGATCGTGGCACGGGCCGCGGTGTGCATCGACAACGCCCGCCGCTATACCCGGGAGCGCGGTACGGCCCTCGCCCTCCAGCGCAGCCTGCTCCCCCAGCGCCTGCCCGACCAGGCCGCCGTGGAGGCGGCTTCGCGCTATCTGCCGGCGAGCGGCCGGACGGGGGTGGGCGGCGACTGGTTCGATGTGATCGCACTCTCCGGCGCCCGGGTGGCGCTGGTGGTCGGGGACGTGGTGGGACACGGGATGAAGGCGGCTGTCACCATGGGGCGGCTGCGCACCGCCGTCCGCACCCTGGCCGATCTCGATCTCCCGCCGGACGATCTGCTCACCCATGTCGACGCCCATGTGCGGCGCCTGATCGACGAACAGGCCGATGAGCACCACGACGTGGCCGCATCGGGGCCGCCGCCCGCCGAACCGCCCATCGACACCTGGGCGTTCGGGGCCACCTGCGTCTACGCGGTCTACGACCCGATCACCCGGCGCTGTACGTTCGCCCGCGCCGGGCATCCACCGCCCGCCGTGGTCCTGCCGGACGGCCGGACCCGGTTCCTCGACTCCGCCGGAGGGCCGCCGCTGGGGGTGGGCGGGCATCCGTTCGAGAAGGCGGAGGTCGAACTGCCCGACAACAGCATGCTCGTGCTCTACACCGACGGTCTGGTGGAATCCCGGGACCATGACATCGACGCCGGTCTGGAGCGGCTGCGCCGCGCCCTGGACGACGGCTGCCGTGAGCTCTCGCTCGACTCGGTGTGCGACTCCGTGGTGCAGGAACTGCTGCCGGAGCATCCGCCCGACGATGTGGCCCTGCTGGTGGCCCGCACCCGGGCACTGGACGACGACCGCTGCGCCTCGTGCGAGCTGCCCCCGCAGCCCGCGGTCGTCTCCCGGGCCCGCGCCTTCGTCAGGCGGCAGCTGTCCCGGTGGGAGCTGAGCCATCTGGCGGCCACCACCCAGCTGGTGGTCAGCGAACTGGTGACCAACGTGATCCTGCACGCCGACGGCCCGATCCAGCTGCGGCTGGTCCGCAACGAGTCGCTGATCTGCGAGGTCTCCGACAGCAGCGCCGCCGCCCCGCATCTGCGCCGGGCCGGCCCGCTGGACGAGGGCGGACGCGGTCTGTTCCTCATCGCCCAGCTCAGCAGGCGGTGGGGCACCCGCTACGCCGGGGACCGCAAGACCGTCTGGGCGGAACAGCCGCTGGAGAGCCCTGAGCCGTAATCACCGCCGCCGCGGGGTACCCACTTCACATTCCCCTTCCCGGCGGTGTACGGCTGAAAGGGCCCGATGTGACCACTCCCCTCCCCGACCCGGCCGACTCCCTCCCGCACCGGGCCGGGCACGCCCGGCCGACGGTCGCCCCCGCTCCGCGCCGTGCGCTGGTCGCCGGTTCGGTCGGCAACTTCATCGAGTGGTACGAGTTCGGCGTCTACGGCTTCTTCGCGACCGTCATCGCCGCCAACTTCTTCACCCCGGAGGGCGGAAGCGAGCTCGAGGGGCTGATCAAGACCTATGCCTCGTTCGGGCTCGCCTTCTTCTTCCGTCCCATCGGCGCCGCCGTCTTCGGACGGGTCGGGGACCGGATCGGCCGCCGTCCGACGCTGATCCTGGTGCTGCTGCTGATGACCGGCGCCACCACGCTGATCGGGCTGCTGCCCACCTACGCCACGCTGGGTGCCGCGGCCCCCTGGCTGCTGACGCTGCTGCGGGTGCTCCAGGGGCTGTCCGCGGGCGGGGAGTTCGGGGGCGCGGTGTCCCTGATGACGGAGTTCGCTCCCCCGGGCCGCCGCGGACTGTACGGGGCCTGGCAGTCGTTCACGGTGGCGCTGGGGCTGCTCGCGGGCGCCGGGGCGGCGGCGGTCCTGGCCACCGTGCTGAGCGAGCCCGCGCTGCACGACTGGGGGTGGCGGGTGCCGTTCCTGCTCACCCTGCCGCTCGGGCTGGCCGCGCTGTGGCTGCGGCTGCGGCTGGAGGAGACCCCGCCCTTCCGCGCGGTCCCCCAGGTGGAGCGGGTGGCGGAAACGGCGGACCGGGGTGAGGTGGCGCGTGCCGTCGTCCTCGGGGCCGGGCGCATCATGGGCTGGGCGGCGGCCGGTTACACCTTCCTGGTCGTCATGCCGTCGTATCTCCAGAGCACCCTGGACGCCTCCTTCCGGCAGGCGCTGATCGCCACGGTGGTGGCCAATCTGGGGTTCGCCCTGTCCATCCTCCCCGCGGGTGCGCTCAGCGACCGGATCGGACGGCGCCCGGTGATGCTCACCGGGGCGGCGCTGGTGGCCGTGCTCGCCTTCCCGCTGCTCAACGTGGTGCAGGATCCCGGGAGTTCGGCCCTGGCCCAGGGGGTGGCCGTATGCGTGGCGGGTTCCGTCGTGGGGCTGATGGCCGGGCCCGGTCCGGCGATGCTCGCCGAGATGTTCCCCACCCGGGTCCGCTGCACGGGGCTGGGGCTGGCGTACGCGCTGTCGAACGCGGTGTTCTCCGGATGTGCCGGGCTCATCATCACCGAGGCCATCAAGAGAACCGGCGACGCCGACATCCCCGCGTACTACGTGACGGTCACCTGCGCCGTCAGTCTGCTCGCCCTGCTCCCCCTGCGCGGCGACCACCACCGCGGCACGCTGCGCGAAACCACCGGAACACCGACCGACCCCGGAACACCACCACACGGGAAGGAGACGTCATGCGGGTGATCGGACTGATGTCGGGGACCTCCCATGACGCGATCGACGCCGCGGCCGCCGATCTGGTCCTCGATGGCGACACCCTGATCCTGGTCCCGCTGGGACTGGTCAGCGACCTCTATCCGGAGGCACTGCGCGGTGCCCTGCGGGCCGCGTTGCCACCGTCGGCGACCACGCTGAAGGAGGTGTGCGCGCTCGACACCCGGATCGGCCAGGCGTTCGCCGCGCTCGCCGTACGGGCCGACCGGGAGCTGTGCGGCGAACGGGCCGATCTCGTCGCCTCCCACGGCCAGACCGTGTACCACTGGGCCGAGAACGGCCGGGTGCACGGCTCCCTGCAACTGGGGCAGCCCGCCTGGATCGCCGAGGCCACCGGTGTCCCGGTGGTGTCCGATCTGCGCTCCCGGGACATCGCCGCGGGCGGCCAGGGCGCTCCGCTGGTGAGCCTGGTGGACACGCTGTGGCTGAACGGACGGCCCGGGGTGTGCGCCGCGCTGAACCTCGGCGGCATCGCCAATCTGACCGCGGTGCCGAAGGGCGGCGCTCCGCTGGCCTTCGACACCGGCCCGGGGAACGCCCTCATCGACGCGGCGGCGGCCGAGCTGACGGACGGACGGCTCGGCTACGACGCGGACGGGGCGATGGCGGCACGCGGCACGGTCCATCCGGGGCTGCTCGACCGGCTGCTGACCGAGCCGTACTACGCCCGGCCCGCGCCCAAGACCACCGGGAAGGAGCTGTTCCACCCGGCGTATCTGCGAGCCGCCCTCGCCGAGGCCGGATCGGTCGCGCCGGACGATGTGCTGGCCACCGTCACGGAGCTGACGGCCCGTACGGTGGCGGACGCGGCCCGGTCGGTGCATGCCACCGAGGTGATCGCCTCGGGCGGTGGCCTGCGCAACCCGGTGCTGATGGCGGCGCTCGGCCGGGCCCTGGCCGGGATCGCGCTGCGGACCTCCGACGAACTCGGCCTTCCGGCCGCCGGGAAGGAGGCGTACGCCTTCGCCGTACTGGGCTACCTGACCGCCCATGGGCTGGCGGGCACCGCACCGAGCTGCACCGGAGCGCACCACCCGAGCGTGCTCGGCTCGCTCACCCCGGGGCACAGGCCGCTGCGGCTGCCCGAGCCGGGGCGCGGCGCGCCGTCCCGGCTGGAGATCTTCCGGCGCTGAATTCCGGAAGCCGGATGTCCTGGAGCACAGACCGGATCAGAATGGGTGAACGCGGGTAAACTCAGCGTAGTTGACGGGGGGCGAGGACATGGGGGAGTCCGGGATGGGTGTCGGCCTCAGAGGCCGCAGCGGGATCATCAGTCTGGCCGAGGAGTGTCTGAGGCTGCCACCGGAGGCCGAGCGGCCGGTGATCACACTGCTCGGCCCGCGCGGCAGCGGGGCCAGTGAGGCGCACAGCGCGCTGATGGAGCGGTTCGGCCCCGAGAATCCGTTCGCCTATGTCAATCTCGGCGGGGAGCAGTCGCTGCTGCCGCGCTACGCCCTGGCGCTGCTCGCCCGCCAGTTGGAGCGCAAGCTGCCGCGCTTCCGCCGCTCCCACTTCCCCCGGCTCACCCTGGGTCTGCTCGCCTCCGACCACCAGTTGCGCATGACCAGCCTGGCGGAGGGGCGGCGCACCATCCGGCGCGAGCTGGACGCCTTCCAGGAGCAGGCCGAGGCGCGCTACGGCGACTATCTGGCCGCCTTCTTCGAGGTGGCCGGCGGGGCGGTGGGCGCTCCCGACGGGGCTTCGACCGCCGCGCTGGCGCTGCTGCGGGACGCGCTGCGGCGCGGCCGCAGGCGGCTGCCGGGGCGCAAGTTCACCGGCAGCGCCACCTGGTACGGGGGCCATCGACTGCTGCGCAGCCGGGACCCGTGGGAGGCGCTGGTCGAGCTCAACTTATGGCGCCACGAGGGCGACGCCCATGACCTGGAGCGGCTGGACCGGGTGCTGTTCTCCGCCTT
The DNA here is from genome assembly GCF_016741875.1 of Streptomyces coffeae. Classification (GTDB taxonomy): domain Bacteria; phylum Actinomycetota; class Actinomycetes; order Streptomycetales; family Streptomycetaceae; genus Streptomyces; species Streptomyces coffeae. Next base: position 93,703 of record NZ_JAERRF010000025.1, read on the forward strand.
CCTGGAGGACCTGCGCGGCAACGTGGCCCACTCGTTCATGCCCCGCTCGTATCTGCTGCTGCTGGACAACTCCCATACGGAGTACGGGCGTCGCTTCCTCGATCTGCTGATCCGCTCGCGCCATGACGACGCCGTGGTGGCGGGCACCGTCTGCGATCCGCTCACCGTGGTGGCCAGCTCCAACCGCTGGCTGCCGCGCTGGGGTCCGGCCACCGGCGACCAGTGGCCGTGGCAGCTGCGCGGCCCCGACCGGGCCTCGCTCGCCGACTGGCAGGAGCACCGGCCCCCCCGCGACAGCGACGACACCTGGTGGTATCCGCTGCGACTGCGCGACCTCAATCTGGACGAGGTGCGCATCCGGATGGAGCTGGAGCTGCGCCACCACCCCGATCTCGCGCCCTTCACCCGGCTCGCGCCCTTCGTCCACCGGCTGACCGCGGGGCTCCCCCGGGCCGTATCGCAGGTGCTGGAGGTGTTCCGGCAGTCGGATCTGCCCGCGGAGGACGGCTTCGAGCAGGACCGCTGGCTGCGTACGCTGCCCGATCGAGCCCTGCGGGGCGGCGAGGACACCCGCCCGCTCGCCGAGGCGGCCCTGGGCCATCTGCTGAAGGGCTTCGACGCGGCGCAGCGGGCCACCCTCGCCGAATGCGCGGCCGCCCGCGATCTGTCCGTCGGCACCCGGCTGCTCGCTTCGGGCGACTCGCTGTTCGGTGAGATCCGCGACCGCTGGCTGCTGCTCAGCCCGGGCACGGTGACCCCGGTGCTCCACCCGTGGCTGCGGCGGCTGCTGTTGTGGCGGCTGGCCGGGCGCCCGGAGGACTGGGACGCGGTGCACGAGCTGCTGGCCGAGCACTTCCGGGCCGAGGGGCGCACGGTCCAGGAGATGTACCACCGGCTGGCGGCGGAGCGGATCGACGAGGTGACGGGGTATCTGGTGGCGCGCTTCCCGGTGGTCCCCGCGGCCCAGTGGATCAGCGAGTTCAACCTGGTCACGGCCGCGCCGGGCCGGTTCCCCGCGGCGGGCGGGCCGCTCGATCTGCTCGCCGGGCTGGCTCCGGAGGAGCCTCCGGAGGCGGTCACCGCCGCGTCGGTGATCCGGGAGCTGATCACCGCGCGCTGGGTGTGGAGCGATCCGCTCGCCGACCCGGGCCGACGGCTGGGCGATGTGCTCGCCGACGGCTTCAACCAGCTGTCCCGGCTGAGGAGGAACGACATCGTGGCCCTGTTCAACGAGGCGGAGCGATACCGCCACTGGCGCCATCCGCTGACCGCCGCCGGTGAGGGGTGAGCCCGGTGGCCAGACTGGAGTGGCCGCTGCACATCGTGCGCCGGGTGGTGGCGGGGGTGGTGGTCGTCGCCGTGCTGGCGGTGGCGGTGCCGCTCACCGTGAACTGGATCCAGGAGAGGCGGTCGCGCTGCGGCGCGGGTGTGGTGAAGCTGGGTGACGGGGGCGAGTGCGTGGGGGTCACCGACGGCTCGTACCACTTCGCCGGTCATCTCACCGCGGTGGAGAAGAAGATCAAGGCGGAGAACGACCGGGTGACGGCCAACGCCGACAAGGATCCGTATGTCAGCGTCGCCTATATGGCCTCTTTCACCCTGACCGACGACGACAGCAACTCCGAGGAGTCGGTCCGGCACGAGCTGGAGGGCGCCTATCTCGCGCAGTACCGGCACAACCGCGGCGATCTGTCCTCCACGCCCAAGATCAGGCTGCTGATCGGCAACATGGGGAGCAACGCTGCGCACTGGCAGCACACCGTCGACGAGCTGATCGACCGCACCGGCCCGTCCGACAAGCTGGTGGCGGTGGCCGGGCTCGGTCCGAGCACCAGCCGGACGCTGGAGGCGCTGCGGCGCCTCTCCGACCACGGCCTGGCCCTGGTGGCCAGCACCATGACGGCCACCAACATCAAGGGCATCCAGGGGTTTGTGCGGGTCTCGCCGACCAACGTGGACGAGGCGCAGGCCGCTTCGGCCTATCTGAAGCAGGAGAAGGTCCGTACCGCGGTGGTGGTGCAGGACGACGCGAAGAGCAACTACTACGCCAAGACGCTGGGCGACGCCTTCACCGATGTCTTCCAGGACACCAAGGGCCACCGGCTGGTGGCGGACCGGATGACCTACGACTCCTCGGTGCGCAGCGCCTGGCAGAACGAGCTGCGCTATATGCCCGGCCAGCTGTGCGACCAGAAACCGCAGGTGGTGTATTTCGCGGGCCGGGGCCGTCATCTGACGCGTTTCCTGGACTCCCTGGCCAACCGCCCGTGCCAGGGGCGGAAGTTCACCGTCATCGCGGGGGACGACACCTCCAACCTCACCGCGCGGCAGCTGGCGCACGCGGCCGAGAGCGGGGTGCGGGTGCTGTACACAGGGCTGGCCCACCCGGACATGTGGCGTCAGGATCCGCTCCATGTGTCCGGTCCTTCGGCTCGCCACTTCCAGGCGAACGGCTCGCTGGACCGCTGGTTCCCCAACGACCCCCGCTACGACGGCCAGGCCATCATGGCGCATGACGCGGTGCTCACCGCCGCCCACGGAATCCAGATGGCGGCGGGCTGGCAGGGCGAGGTGACCGGGGACGCGGTGGCCCGGATGTTCCATCAGATGGAAGGGCGTCAGCAGGTGGCGGGGGCGAGCGGTTTCATCTCCTTCCAGAACGACGGGAATCCGCGGAACAAGGCGGTGCCGATCCTGCATCTGTCCCGGACCGGCCGGTCGGAGCTGGTGGGGGTGTCGGCGCCGCGCGGGGAGCCGCCGCGCAAACAGTGACCACCCCCCGGATCGCCGGGTGTGCCGGGCGGCCTCAGGTCCTGTCCGGTGGGTCTTTGAGGAGCAGCCCGCGGCGTCTGGTGAGGGGGCACCTCCCAGCGGTAGCTGGGGGAGGATCGCAAGGCGGAGGATCGCCCTCGTACTGGGCGTACTCGGGCGACTCCGACAACGCGGCGAGGTGCGGTGCCAGGCGTCGCGGGCCCGATAAGACCCACCGGACAGGGCCTAGTCGTCCGGCATCTCCATCCGGCGGCCCTTGGGCAGTTGCTGCTCGAACCAGACCACCTTGCCCGTGCTCAGCCGGGTGGCGCCCCAGCGCTGGGCGATCTGGTTGACCAGGAACAGTCCGCGACCGCCCTCGTCGCCGGGCCGGGCGTGCAGCATCCGGGGCACGAAGGGCGAATCGTCGCCCACCTCGCAGCGGAGCACATCGGTGCGCAGCAGCCGCAGCGACAGCGGACGGCTGGCGTAGCGCACAGCGTTGGTGACCACCTCGCTGACCATGAGCTCGGTGGTTTCCAGCAGGGATTCCAGCCGCCAGCGCTGGAGTGTTCTGCGGGTCAGTCGCCGGGCCCGGCCGGGGGTCTGCGCCTCCGGCTCCAGGAACCAGTACGCCACGTTGTACGAGGGGATGCCGTGGAAGCGGGCGGCGAGCAGGGCGATGTCGTCGTCCCGTTCGCTGGGTCCGACACCGCCGACCACCGCGTCGCACAGCAGCTCCAGCGGTGGCGGGGTGAGCACATGAGCGGTGGCGTGCAGCCGGTCGCGCAGCAGTTCCACCCCGGTCCACACATCGGTGTCCCGGGACTCCACCAGCCCGTCGGTGTAGAGCAGCAGGGTGGCTCCGGTGGGCGCGTATATCTCCACCGTCTCGAAGCCGACCCCGCCCACACCGATCGGCGCGCCGGGCGGCACCCTCAGCACCTCCCCGCGCCCCTCGGGGTGCAGCAGCACCGGCGGCGGATGGCCCGCGTTGGCCACCTGGAGCCGGTGCGCGATGGGGTCGTAGATGGCGTAGAGACAGGTCGCCATGTGCTGGCTGCCCAGGCGCTGGGCCTGCTCGTCGAGGTGGTGCAGGACCTCGTCGGGGGTCAGGTCGAGTCCGGCGAGGGTCTGCACGGTGGTGCGCAGCTGGCCCATGATCGCGGCCGAGGTCATGGAGTGGCCCATCACATCGCCGATCACGAGCGCGACGCGGTTCCCGGGGAGCGGAATCGCGTCATACCAGTCGCCGCCGATCCGGGCCGTTTTCGAGGAGGGCAGATACCGGCTGGCCAGCCGTACGCCCATGGGCTCGGGCAGGGAGGAGGGGAGCATGGTGCGCTGGAGGGCGTCCGCGACGGATGCCTCGCGTCCGTAGAGCACCGCCTTGTTCATGCCCAGGGCGGTGTGGGTGGCGAGCTGGGAGGCGACGAGCAGATCGTCCCCGGTGAAGGCCGGGCGGTCGGCGTTGCGCAGCAGGACGGCGGCGCCCAGCACATGGCGGCGTCCGCGCAGCGGGGCGATGATCAGCCGTCGGCCGGGCGGTACGGAGCCGGGGCCGCTCTCGTCCCCGCCCAGCAGCTCGGCCGCCGCGGCGGCCACACCGGGGGTGTCACAGAAAGCGGGCCGTCCGCCGTTCAGCAGGTCGGCGAGGCTGCCGCTGATCGTCCGCCGGGTGGAGTCGGTGGGCGCGGGCCCGTCGGGGGGCAGCCCGGTGGCGGCCGTGATCACGCCGGGGGTGCCACAGGGCGCGGGGTCGTCCGGGTCGCCGGCGCAGGCCGGGCCGGTGGTGTGCGGGCGCAGGACGAGCGGACCGGGTGACTCCTCGTCCCCGGCGGGCAGCGGGTCGCGCAGATGGACGACGGCGACGTCGGCGAAGGCGGGGACGGCCGCCCGGCACAGCTCGTGCAGGGTCTCGTCGAGGTCCATACCGCGGGCGATCTGCCGGGTCGCGGTGTCGAGGTAGCGCAGCCGGTCGGTCTGTGTCTCGGGCCCGTGCGGCGCCTCGTCCCGGAGCTGCTCGGCGGGGGCCTCGGGGGGCGGTGGATCGCCACCGCCGCGGCCGCGCTGAGGCGGTGGCTGCGGAGCGCCCGGCCCGGCGGCCGGGGGCTGCGCGCCGCGGCCCCGGAGCGCGGCCCGCCCCTGGGCCCGGCCGGTGGGGTGGTCCGGGCCTTCGCGGGGAGGGGGGTGCGCCATCACACGAGTCGTTCCGTCCGGAAGGGGCACGGCGGCCGCGCGGCCTCAGCCGCCGCGTTCGCAGTGAAGGAAGATCTGTTCCTCGGGCGGCACGTCCGAGGTCGCCGGGGCGTAGCTGTAGGAGGTCTCCCCGAGGATCTCGAAACCGGCGGTTTCGACGACCTGGAGCAGTTCGTCCCGCAGATAGCCGGAGACCCGGATGGTGTGGTGCAGGAACGGGATCGCGAAGTCGTCCACGTCGGCCTCCACCATCGACAGGGCGAACAGCCCGCCGGGGACCAGCAGGCGGCGGATGGTTCCGAGGGCGTAGGGGATCTCGGCCCGCGGCAGCATCAGCAGCGAGAAGAAGGCGGTGACCGCGTCGAACGTGCCGAGGTCATGGGAGCCGCCGGGGCGCAGATCGGCGATGTCCAGCCGGTGGAAGACCGCGCCGGGGACATACTCCCTGGCCAGCCGCACCATTCCGGCGGAGAGATCGACGCCGACAACGCGCAGCCCCGCGTCCGTCAGCTGGCGCGCGGTCGGCAGCCCGGTGCCGCAGCCCAGGTCCAGCACCCGGGATCCGGCCGGGAGCCTGCCGATCAGCCACTCACCGGCGACGAGCTGCCCGTCCTTGTGCGGGAACGCCTCGTCGTAGCGGGTGCCTATGGCATCGAATGCCTCGGCCTGACCCGTGCGGTCGAGCCGTATGTCCTCGTAGCCGGTCTCGCTGGTCCCGTTGCTCACGCCTACATCCTTGAGGTACTCGGTACCCAATATTTTCATAATGGTCCCGTTTTGCGCTACGACCTGATCGCGGGCGGGACCGCGGACCGGATCGCGCTTCCCCGGGCCGTGCGCGGTCAGTCACCATCCCCCTTCGGCTTCTCCTCGTCGACGATCTCGGCGTCGACGACCTCGTCGTCCGCACCGGCCCGGCTCTCGCCGTCACCGGAGCCGCCCGCACCGGACGCCCCTCCTCCGCCGCCGGATGGCGGCTGTGCCTGCGCGTAGATCGCGGAGCCGATCTTCTGCCCGACCGCCGCGGTGCGCTCGGTGGCCTCCCGGATCGCGGTGGTGTCCTCGCCCTTCAGCTTCTCCTTCAGGTCCGCGACCGCCGCCTCGGCCTCTTCCCGGACGTCCCCCGGCACCTTGTCCGCCTGGTCCCGCAGCAGCTTCTCGGTCTGGTAGACGAGCTGCTCGGCCTGGTTGCGGGTCTCGGCGGCCTCGCGGCGCCTGTGGTCCTCCTCCGCGTACTGCTCGGCCTCCCGCATCATCCGGTCGATGTCGTCCTTCGGCAGCGCGGAGCCACCGGTGACGGTCATCCGCTGCTCCTTGCCGGTGCCCAGGTCCTTGGCGGAGACGTGCATGATGCCGTTGGCGTCGATGTCGAAGGCCACCTCGATCTGCGGCACGCCGCGCGGGGCCGGCGGCAGACCGGTCAGCTCGAACATCCCCAGCTTCTTGTTGTACGCCGCGATCTCCCGCTCCCCCTGGAAGACCTGGATCTGCACCGAGGGCTGGTTGTCCTCGGCCGTGGTGAACACCTCGGAGCGCTTGGTCGGGATCGTGGTATTGCGCTCGATCAGCTTGGTCATGATGCCGCCCTTGGTCTCGATACCGAGGGACAGCGGGGTGACGTCCAGCAGCAGGACGTCCTTGACCTCACCCTTGAGCACACCGGCCTGGAGGGACGCGCCGATGGCGACGACCTCGTCCGGGTTGACGCCCTTGTGCGGCTCCTTGCCGGTCAGCTCCTTGACCAGGCCGGTCACGGCGGGCATCCGGGTGGAGCCGCCGACCAGGATCACATGGTCGATATCGGAGGTCTTGGTCCCGGCGTCCTTGACCGCCTGGTGGAAGGGGGCCTTGCAGCGCTCCAGGAGGTCCTCGGTGAGCTGCTGGAACTGTGAGCGGGTGAGCTTCTCGTCCAGATGCAGCGGGCCCTCGTCCGAGGCGGTGATGTAGGGCAGGTTGATCGCGGTCTCGCTGGCCGCGGACAGTTCGATCTTGGCCTTCTCGGCGGCCTCGCGCAGCCGCTGGACCGCCATCTTGTCCTTGGACAGATCCACCCCGTACCCGTTCTTGAACTGCTTGATCAGATGGTCGACGATCCGCTGGTCCCAGTCGTCGCCGCCGAGGTGGGTGTCGCCGTTGGTGGCCTTGACCTCGACCACGCCCTCACCGATCTCCAGCAGGGAGACGTCGAAGGTGCCGCCGCCGAGGTCGAAGACCAGGATGGTCTGGTCGTTCTCCTTGTCCAGTCCGTACGCCAGGGCCGCGGCCGTGGGCTCGTTGATGATCCGCAGCACCTTCAGCCCGGCGATCTCGCCCGCCTCCTTGGTGGCGGTGCGCTGGGTGTCGTTGAAGTACGCCGGGACGGTGATGACGGCGTCCGTGACCTCGTCACCGAGATACGCCTCCGCGTCGCGCTTGAGCTTCTGGAGCACCCGGGCGGAGATCTCCTGGGCGGTGTAGCGCTTGCCGTCGATGTCACCGGTGGCCGGGAACCGCCACCCCGCGTCCTCCATGTGGCGTTTGACCGAGCGCGCGGTGCGCTCCACGTTGGTCACGGCCTGGCGCTTGGCGACCTCACCCACCAGCACCTCGCCGTTCTTGGCGAACGCCACCACCGAGGGGGTGGTCCGGGCGCCCTCGGTGTTGGTGATGACGGTCGGCTCACCGCCCTCCAGGACGGACACCACCGAGTTCGTCGTTCCCAGGTCGATACCGACTGCGCGGGTCATCTCAGCCCTCCTCCCGATCTGCCTCAAGTATCCCAAAAGGGATTTTGCAGGCTTGATCCATGGGCCAGGCCCTCCGCGCCCGCCCGGGCCGGGCGGGGTCGCCGGGCGGCGCGGTCACTCCCGCAGGTGGTCGATCTCGCGTATCCGGTTGGTCGCGTCCAGGGCGGCGACCTTGTAGGACTCGGCGAACGTCGGGTAGTTGAACACCGCGTCCACCAGATAGTCCACGGTGCCGCCGCACCCCATCACGGCCTGGCCGATGTGGATCAGCTCGGTGGCGCCGGTGCCGAAGCAGTGCACTCCGAGCAGCCGCCGGTCCTCCGGGGAGACCAGCAGTTTCAGCATGCCGCTGGAGTCACCGACGATCTGGCCCCGGGCCAGTTCGCGATAGCGCGACACCCCGGCTTCGAACGGCACCCGCGCCTCCGTCAGCCGGTCCTCGGTCCGTCCGATGAAGCTGATCTCCGGGATGGTGTAGATCCCGATGGGCTGAAGGTCGTGGATCGGGTTCACCGGCTCGTCGCACGCGTGGTACGCCGCGCTTCTGCCCTGCTCCATGGAGGTGGCGGCGAGAGCCGGGAAGCCGATGACATCGCCGACGGCGTAGATGTGCGGCACGGCCGTGCGGTAGTGCTCGTCCACCGTGATCCGGCCCCGCCGGTCGGCCGTCAGACCGGCCCGTTCCAGATCGAGCCCATCGGTCAGGCCCTGGCGTCCCGCGGAGTACATCACCGCCTCGGTGGGGATCTTCTTCCCGCTCTCCAGCACGGTCAGGGCGCCGCGCGGATGCCGCTCGACCGCGGCGACCGTCTCCCCGAAGCGGAAGGTGACGGCCAGGTCGCGCAGCCGGTACTTCAGGGCCTCGACCACTTCGACATCGCAGAAGTCCAGCATTCCGTCACGTTGCTCGACCACGGTGACCTTGCTGCCGAGGGCGGCGAACATCGAGGCGTATTCGATGCCGATCACCCCGGCCCCCACGATCACCATCGAGCGCGGCACCCGCTCCATGCTGAGGACGCTGTCCGAATCCATGATGGTCCGCTCGTCGAACTCCACACTCGACGGACGGGCCGGGCGGGTACCGGTGGCGATGACGATATGGCGCCCGGTCAGCAGCTGTTCCCGGCCCCCGGGATCGGTCACGGCCACGGTGCGGTCGTCCACGAACCGTCCGGTGCCGGGGAACAGCGCCACGCGGTTGCGGGTGAGCTGGCTGCGGACGACCTCCACCTCACGGCCCACCACATGGCGGGTACGGGCGGTCAGATCCGCGACGGTGATCTCTTCCTTGAGCCGGTAGCTCTGGCCGTACAGATCCCGCTGGGTCAGACCGGTGAGATAGAGGACCGCCTCACGCAGGGTCTTGGACGGCACGGTCCCGGTATGCAGGGAGACCCCACCCACCCGGTCCGGACGGTCGATGACAGCCACCCGGCGACCGAGTTTGGCAGCTGCGATGGCAGCTTTCTGGCCGCCGGGGCCGGACCCGATCACAAGCATGTCAAAGTCGGTCACGGAAGGAGTCTGACACCGGGAAGACCGGCCCGGAAGGGCGGCAGCTGCTCAACCCCCCGTGGACGCAAGGGACGTGACGGGACACTCATGGGGCCACGTCCGTCGTGCGGTCTTGGTCCCGGCGCGAACGGCCCTCGGTGGCCCCGCTCTTGGACGCCGCCGTCGGTACGAAGACGTACGCCAGCACGGCACCGGCGATCCCGGCCGCCGCCGCGGCCATCAGCACCCGGTCCAGCCCCTGCGCCGGAGTGGCACCCTGCCGGAACAACACCCCGAACACCGCGACGCCCAGCGTCTGTCCCAGCTGCCGGAAGGTGGTCATGGCTCCGGCCGCCATCCCGCCGCGCTCGGGCGGCAGCGCCGCGAACACCGCGGCACCCATCGCCGGGCCCATCAGTCCGACGCCGACACCGGTGACGGCCAGGCCGAGGGTCACCGACCCGGCAGAGGACCCGGCGTCCAGCCCGGACTGGAGCGCACAGCCGACCCCGCTGAGCAGCAGACCGGTGCCGAGCACGGCACGTGGCGACCTGCCGTGCAGCGCACGTCCGCTGAGCAGCGAGGTGGCGAAGGACGCCAGGGCGAGCGGCATCAGGGCCAGACCGGCGCGCACCGGGCCGAGGCCGAGCCCCGACTGGAGCCACACCGAGGTGTAGACGAGCGCGGCGAAGGCGGCGGTCGAGGCCACCACACACATCATCACGGCGGAGAAGGCGGCGCGAGTGAAGAGCCGGATGTCCAACAGCGGTACGGGACAACGCCGTTCGGCGCGTACGAAGGCGGCGAGGCCGAGCGCGGCGAGCGCCGCCCAGACCGCCACCACGGCCGGGGAGCGATCTGCCTCGCCCGCCGTGGTCAGCGCGTAGGTGAGGGATCCGGCGCACAGCGCGAAAGCCGCCGTTCCGGGCACATCGAGCCGTGCCACCGCCGCGCGGCGCTCCGGAGCCGGACGCCGCTCGGGGGCGGGGAGCCGGGTGGTCAGCGCGAGGGTGAGCAGGACCAGCGGGACGTTCACGAAGAAGGCCGCCCGCCAGCTCAGCCACTGGGTGAGCACCCCACCCGCCATCGGCCCGGCCGCCGCCCCCAGTCCGGTCACCGCGCCGAACACGCCCATCGCCCGGCCCATGTCCGGGCCACGGTAGACGGAGCCGATGAGCGCGAACGTGGTCACCGACATGGCCGCGCCGCCGACACCCTGGAGTCCGCGCGCGGCGATCAGCACCCCGGTGGTGGGGGCCAGACCGCAGCCGAGCGAGGCGAGTCCGAAGACGGCGAGCCCGGCGATGTACACGGTGCGGGCGCCGTACCGGTCGGTGAGCGCGCCCATGGTGAGCATGAGGACGGCGAGGACGAGGGTGTAGATGTTCGCCACCCACTGGAGTCCGGACAGCGAAGCGGACAGATCGCCACCGATGTCCGGGAGGGCGACGGTCAGGACGGTCGTGTCGAGCAGGAACAGGAAGGTGCCGAGGCAAACGGCCACCAGGGGCCACCACGTGCGCATGTGAGGTCCTTGCGGAAGGCGGGAGCGCGAAGAGCGCGAGAACACCCACACATTCCGCCCCGCCCGCCCGGTACCACCAGCCAGGTGGCGACTGGTGACGGATACTGGCAGGCTGAGGCCCGATGTCATCGAATACCGTCATCCTTGATGAGACCGACCATCGCCTGGTGCATGCACTGCGGATCGACGGCCGCGCTCCGCTGCGCACCCTCGGGGAGGCGCTCGGAGTCTCGGAGAACACCGTGGCCCGCCGCTACCGACGGCTGCGCTCGACGGGGATTCTGCGCGTGGTGGGCACCCTGAACGGCTCCCGGCTCGGCTACAGCGCCTGGACCATCCGGCTGCGGTGCACCCCGGACGCGGCGGGTGCGCTGGCCACGGCGCTCGCCGCCCGTTCCGACACCTCCTACGTCCATCTGCTGTCGGGCGGCACGGAGATCTCGTGTTCCACGCAGACCCGGTCCGGCGACGAGAGCGACGCGCTGCTGCTGCACAAGCTGCCCCGCACCGCCCGTATCACCTCGGTCTCCGCCCATCTGCTGCTCGGCCACTACGCGCTGCCCAGCAGCTGGGCGGGGCCGGACCGGCTCACCGCGGAGCAGATCGCACTGCTCACCCCCACCCCGGACCCGAGCGCCATCGGAGACGCCACCGGAAACGCGGCCGGCGCCACCGAGCCCGAGGAGCCGCCGGTGCTGGGCGAGGGCGACCAGGCGCTCTTCGCCGTACTGGCGCGCGACGGCCGGGCGAGCTACGCGGAACTGGCCGCCGCCACGGGCTGGTCCGACTCCACCGTGCGCCGCAGGCTCACCGTGCTGCGCAGGTCCGGGGTGCTGGCCTTCCTGGTGGACATCCCGCCCGCCGCGCTGGGTTTCCGGGCCGAGGCGCGGCTGTGGATGTCGGTGCGGCCCTCACGGCTGACCGCCGTGGCGTCGGCGATGGCCGAGCACCCCGAAGTGTCCCTGGTGGCCATGACCACCGGCCCGACCAATCTCCTGGCGGCTGTCAACTGCCGTGACACGCTGCACCTTTCGCGCTATCTCACCGAGCGGATCGCCTCACTGGACGCCATCCGCGCCCTGGAGACGGCACCGGTCATCCGTACCGTCAAGCGCGCCGGAGCGCCGCTCCCCCTCTAGGCCCTGACCGGCGGATCTCATCGGGCCCGCGACGCCTGGCACCGCGCCCCCAGCTACCGCTGGGAGGTGCCCCCGGCCGCGTTGTCGGAGTCGCCCGAGTACGCCCAGTACGAGTGCGATCCTCCGCCTTGCGATCCACGGCACCAGACGCCGCGGGCTACTCCTCAAAGATCCACCGGACAGGGCCTTAGGACGCCACGGCGGGTCAGGGCGGGCGCGGCCAGAGCCTGCCATCGGCGTCCCTGGCCAGCGAGGTGAGGGAGGCCAGCAGGACCAGCGCGACCAGCCCGGTGGGCAGGGCGGGCGCGGCCCGTGCGGCATGGGCCACCAGCAGTCCACCGCAGGCCGCGCCCGAGACCAGGGCCGCCAGCAGCGACAGGTCCACCCAGCGCACCCGGCGGCTACGGGCCGCCTCGACCAGCAGTCCGGTGAGGACGCCGGTGAGATAGGTGGTGGAGAACCCGGGCGGGCAGACGGCGCGCACCAGCCCGCCCTGTCCGCCCATGGCCAGTGCGGCCACCGCGAGCAGCCCCAGCTGACGGCCGCCCGCGGGGTGGCCCCCGGCGGTGTCCCACACCGCCCACAGGACACCGAGGGCCAGCAGTTCCACCGCGAGTGCCCAGCGGGCCCGCCCGGCCGTACGGCGGCCCCGGACGATCCGGCCGCTCATCAGCGCGCCGATGACATAGCCGCACAGCGCCACCGCGGCGTCCCGGGCGAGATCGGGATCGCGGGCGCCGGTCGACAGGCCGAGCAGGGAGAGATTGGCGGTCATGACACTGGTGAACACACCACCCAGCGCCAGGAAGCTGATCGCGTCCATCGCGCCGGTGGCCACCGTCAGCGCCACGGCGGCGGTCAGTCCGCCCGCCCTGTGGGCCCGGCCCCGGCGCCGTCCGCCCGGTGCGGACATCCCCTCGGTCGCATCTGCCATCGGCACTCCTCCGGCCGCCCCGCGGGTGCCCCCGCCACCGGGCGGGAAACAGCGGAAGACACGCCTCCGCGGCCCCCTGGGACGACCTCGGGAAACCGTCCGAAGCTGATGGTCACTCAGGAAATAACGGCACCGAGTCCGGGTACGACCCCTTGCCAAACCCAGATCGTACGTGTTCGGATTATCTCCATCGGGCCCTGACGGCCCTTGTGAAACCGCTGCTCAGACCCGGTACCACGGGTCGAGACCGGTCTGTCCGGCCGATATGTCGGTGTGCTGATATATCGACTCACTGCCTCTGTCCATCCATCGCCGTATCCCGGAATCCTCCTCCCTCGCGCTCCGCGGCCCCTGCCTCCCGCACCGACCGGGACGGCCGCCCCGGCGCTGTCTGGTACCACCCATCAGTCCTTGGAGGGACCCCGTGTTCGATCTTTCCTCCGTCGACCTCCTCGACGCCTTCACCCGTGAGCTGGAGCTGTGCAAGCTCCGCGAAGGGGAGCATGTGGTCGTCCTCGCGGAGCCCGCGAGCCGCGGCGACTACGTCGCGGCCGCCTTCGGCGCCGCGAAGGCGTGCGGCGCCCATGTCATCGCCGCCACGGTCCCCGGCGGCAGCCCCGCTCCCATGCCCAGCACCCACACCGGCGCCGGGCCCGGGCTGACCTCCGTGCTCACCGACACCACCGCGCAGGACCTGCTGAAGTCGGCCGATCTGGTGGTCGACCTCACCCAGGAGGGCTTTATCCACGCCCCCGTCCAGCAGGAGATCCTCCGGGCCGGTACCCGCATCATCTTCGTCTGCGACGCCCCCGACGTGCTCATCCGCAATCTGCCCCGCCCCACGGACAAGGACGAGGTCCTCGAGGGGGTCGGACTGCTGGAGCGGTCGGAGGTCATGCGGGTCACCTCCGCCGCGGGCACCGATCTGACCGTCCGGCTCAGTGGCGCCAAGCCCGAGTTCCAGTGCGGGTTCGCCGACGATCCGGGCCGCTGGGACCACTGGCCCAGCACCATGGTGCTCTGCTGGCCGGAGATCTCCGACGGCCGGATCGTGCTGGCCCCCGGCGACATCCTGCTGCCGTTCAAGGAGTACGTCCGGGACCCCGTCACCCTCCAGGTCGAGGGCGGGCACATCGCGAAGGTGTCCGGTGGCGCCGAGGCCGATCTGCTCGCCACCTTCTTCGACGACGCACAGGACCAGTGGGCGCGCAGCCTGTCGCACATGGGCTGGGGCCTGATGCGCACCGCCGACTGGTTCGCCACCGCCATGTACGGCAAGGGCGATCTGATGGGCATGGACGCCCGGGCGTTCGCGGGCAACTTCCTGTGGTCCACCGGTCCGCATCCGGTCCTGGGCCGCGAATCGTATGCCCACCTGGACATCGCCATGCGCGGCTGCACGGTCTCCGTCGACGGCACCGACGTCGTGGTGGACGGCACCCTCCAGGACCGCTGACCCGCACCTACGCATCGCACCGCGGCCGTGGCCGAACGGACCGCATTCGGAAGCTGGAGGAGAAGTGGCGTCCACTCAGTCGTACGAAGTCACCATCGTGGGCGGCGGGCTCGGCGGGCTGACCGCGGCGCTCGCGCTGCGCCACCGCGGGCTGCGGGTCACGGTTCTGGAGCAGGCACCCGAGCTCGGCGAGGTCGGCGCGGGCATCCAGACCGCGCCCAACGCCAGCCGGGTGCTGCTGGGTCTGGGTCTGCGGCGCCGGCTGGAGGCCATTCACACCGAGCCCCTGGACCAGGTGCGGCGGCGGTGGCAGGACGGCAGTGTCATCGGGCTGACCCCGCTGGGCGAGCGCTGCACCAGTGCGTACAACGCCCCGTACTGGCACTACCACCGGGCCGATCTGCACCGGGTCATCATGGACGCCTGTGTGGACCCCGCGGGCCCCGGCCCGGTGGTGGCGCTGCACACGGACAGCCAGGTGTCCGGTCTTGACACCACTGATCCGCGACGGCCGGTGGCCATCACCGAGGACGGCCGGCGGTTCCCCTCGGACGTACTGATCGGCGCGGACGGGGTACGGTCCCGGGTGCGCGATCTGATGGGCGCGCCGGACACCCTGGTGTTCTCCGGCGAGATGGCCTTCCGCACCCTGATCCCGGGTGAGCTGATCGCCGCCGATCCGGCGACCCGCTGGCTGGTGGACCGCTTCCAGAGCACCATCTGGTACGGCCCGGACCGGCATCTGGTGCACTACATGATCCGCGGTGGCGAATACCTCAACGTCGTGGCGTGTGTGCCGTGCACCGAGGAAGTGGCCGAGCGCTGGACCGCGGCCTCCTCCGCCAGGGAGCTGGTGGACGCCTTCCCCGGCTGGGACGACCGGGTCCCGGCCATGCTGTCCAAGGCCAAGGACGACGTCACCTGCTTCGCCCTGTACTACCGCCGCCGGGACCCGGTGTGGACCGACGGCCGGGTGGCCCTGCTCGGTGACGCCTGCCACGCCATGCTCCCCTACCAGGCCCAGGGCGCCTCGCAGGCCATGGAGGACGCCGCGGTCCTGGCCGAGGAGCTGGGCGCGGTCACCGCCGACGGCGCCACCGCGGCACTGCGCCGCTACGCCGACCGGCGGGCCAAGCACGCCGGCATGGTCCAGGAGGCGTCACTGCGCAACAAGACCCTCTACCACCTCCCCGACGGGCCGGAACAGCGGGCCCGGGACGAGAAGCTGCGCCGCGGCTTCGACGGGGAGTCCGATCTCTCCTACGACTGGCTGTGGGGCGGCACCCCGCTCAACGACCCCGATCTGGGGGCCTTCTCCTACCAGTTCGCCCGCTGAACCGGCCGCCCACCGCGGTCCGCGTCCGGATCACGTCCGCCATGGTGCGGCACGTGCTCACCTCGAACGACACCATGGAGCACACGTGAAGACGGGAAGTCAGATCGTCCAGGAACTCCCCTGGAGATGGGGAGTCCAGGGCAAGATATTCATCATCGGTGGCCTCGGCTATCTGTTCGACGCCTATGACATCGCCCTCAACGGCTTTCTGATGCCGCTGCTGGGCAAGGAGTTCGGCCTCTCGCTCTCCGAGCGCGGGCTGGTGGCGACCGCCAACCTCATCGGCATGGCCGTCGGCGCCATCGTCTGGGGCGGGATCGCGGACCGGATCGGGCGCAAGCGGGCGTTCAGCGTCACGCTGCTGATCTTCGCGGTGTTCTCGGTGCTGGCCGCGTTCTCCCCCACCTACTGGCTCTTCCTGGCGCTCCGCTTCCTCGCGGGGGTCGGTCTGGGCGGCTGTATCCCGGTGGACTACGCGCTGGTGGGCGAGTTCTCACCGAGGAAGTACCGGGGGCGGGTACTCACCGCGCTCGATGTGTGGTGGCCGGTCGGGGTCACGCTGTGCGGGCTGGTCTCCACCGCGATGCTGCCGCTGGACGGCAACTGGCGCTGGATGCTGGCCACCATGACGCTGCCCGCCCTGCTGCTGTTCTGGGTGCGGCGTGGTATCCCCGAGTCGCCCGTCTACCTCGCCGAGAAGGGCCGGGAGGCCGAGGCCCGGGAGGTCATCGACGACCTGGTGGCCCGGACCGGCGCGACCGTGGAGCCGTATGCGATCCCGTCTCCCGCCGAGCGCGACGACCGGGTCCGGGGGCTGACCGCCGCCGTCGAACAGCTGCGAGGCGTCTGGCGGTTCAGCCCGCGGATCACCTCGGCCGCCTGGCTGGTGTTCGCCACCGTGATGCTGGTCTACTACGCGGCACTGAGCTGGATGCCGACCATCCTCAAGGAGGAGGGCCAGGGCGACACCGCCGCCTTCTTCGGCACCACGCTGATGAGCGGGGTCGGCATCGTCGGGGTACTGGTGTCGACCGTCCTGGTGGACGTCGTCGGCCGCAAGTGGCTCATCGGTGTCACCGCGCCGCTGGCCACGCTGGCGCTGGTAGCGTTCGCGCTGGTGATGAAGATGCCGACGGCGCCTCTGGTCGCCATCGCGGTGTTCGGCTTCCTGATGCAGCTGACCATCCCCGCCATGTACGCCTACGTGTCCGAGCTGTACCCGACCCCGCTGCGGGCGAGTGGTTTCGGCTGGGCCTCCTCGGTCAGCCGGGTGCTCACCGGCTTCGCGCCACTTCTGTTCGGCTCGCTGATGTGGCCCCTGCTCGGACTGCCGCTGACCTTCGGGGTACTGGGGCTGGCCGTCCTGGCCGCGATGGTGTGGATGGCCGTGGCCGCCCCGGAGACCCGTGGACGGGCGCTGGACGAGACCGGCGAGGCGACCGCCGCCCCGGTGCGGCCGGCCCCTGGGAAGGCGGTCCGCGCCTGACCGGCGAGGGCCCCCACGACGCGACAGGAGAGAGATGAAGCCCGCCCCGTTCGTCTACCACCGGGCCCGTGACGCCGTCGGCGCCACCCGGCTGCTGAGCGAGCTCGGTGATGAGTCGAAGGTCATCGCGGGTGGCCAGAGTCTGGTCGCGATGATGAACTTCCGCCTCGCCCGGCCCCGCCACCTGGTCGACGTCGGCGGCCTGAAGGAGCTCGACCATCTGCGCACGGGCCCCGACGGGGCCCTGCACATCGGGGCACTGACCACCCACCACACGGTGGAGTGCGCGTCCGACGAGCGGCTCGGCAGCGGGTTCGCGGTGCTGCGGGCGGCGATGGAGTGGGTCGGCCATCTGCCGATCCGCACCCGCGGCACCGTCGGCGGCAGCATCGCACACGCCGACGCCACCGCCGAGTGGTGTCTGCTCGCGGTGGCGCTGGACGCCGAGATGGTGGCCCTGGGGCCGCGCGGTGAGCGCCGTATCCCGGCCGCCGACTTCTTCCAGGGCTACTACACCACCGCGCTCGACCCGGATGAACTGCTGGTCGAGGTGGTCTTCCCCGGTCCGGCACCGTACGCGGCGCTCACCGAATTCGCCGAGCGGCGCGGGGACTTCGCGATCGTGTCCACTGTGGTGGCGCTCGATCTGCGGGACGGCGCGGTGCACGGTGGCCGGGTGGCGCTGGGCGGTGTCGCGCCGCTGCCGGTGCGGTCCCCGGAGGCGGAAGCGGTACTGGCCCGTGGCGGCCCGGCCGGTCCCGAGCTGTTCACCGCGTGCGCCGAGGCCGCCGCGGCGGCGGCCGATCCCCCGGGCGACGGAGGCGGCGACTCCGCCTACCGCACGGCCCTCATCCGCGAACTGGTCCGGCGCGCCTGCGAGGAGGCGGTTTCCCGGTGAACGACACCACTGACGCACACCAGCGGGCCACCGGGCAGGGCCGGGCACCCGCCCCGGACGGAGCGTGGATCGGCGCCTCGGTCGGCCGCCGGGAGGATCCCCGGCTGCTCACCGGCCGCGGCCGGTTCACCGACGACATCCAGTTGCCGGGGATGCTGCATGCGCAGTTCGTCCGCGCCACCGTCGCCCATGCGACCGTCACCGGGATCGATCTGTCGGCGGTGCGTGATGTCCCCGGTGTGGTGGCCGCGTTCACCGCCGAGGACCTGGAGCTCGGTGACATCACGGCCCGGCTGGAGCGTCCGGCCTCCGAGTTCGTCGCCACCGCCATGCCGGTGCTGGCCCGTGACCGGGTCCGCTTCGTCGGCGAGCCACTGGCCGTCGTGGTGGCCCGCGACGCGTACGCCGCGGAGGACGGCCTGGAGGCGGCGAAGGTGGCTTACGAGCCCCGCCCGCCGGTGGTCTCCGCCGAACGGGCCCTCGCCCCCGAAGCGCCTCTGGTCCATGACGAGGCACCGCACAACACCCTGGTGGATGTGTCGATGTTCGCCACCGAGGGCATCGACGCCGTCTTCGACAGCGCCCCGCATGTGGTGCGGGTGCGAGCCCGGACCGGACGGCAGAACGCGCTGCCGCTGGAGACCCGGGGCGCGGTGGCGAGCTGGGACGCCAAGGAGGAGCAACTGCTCCTGCACACCTGCACCCAGGTGCCGCACCAGGTCCGCACGGTGGCCGCGCGCTGTCTGCGGCTGGACGAGCGCGCGGTGCGGGTGGTCGTCCCCGACATGGGCGGTGGTTTCGGCCTCAAGTGCGTGGTGGGGCGCGAGGAGATCGCGGTGGCGGCGGCCGCGCTGCGCCTGCGCCGCCCGGTCAAGTGGATCGAGGACCGCAAGGACGCCCTGACCGCGTCGTTCCTCGCCCGGGAGCAGCACTACGACGCGCGGGCGGCCTTCGACGCGGACGGCCGGATCCTCGCGCTGGACGCCGACATCGTGTGCGACATGGGCGCGTACTCGTGCTATCCGTTCACCGCCGGGATCGAACCGCTGATGGCCTCCGCCGAGATGCCCGGGGTGTACAAGGTCCCCGCGTACCGGGTACGCGGCCGGGCGGTGACCACCAACAAGGCGCCCACCGCGCCGTACCGCGGAGTCAGCAGACCGCAGTATGTGATGGTCGTGGAGCGGCTCTTCGAACGCGCCGCCCGGGAGCTGGGGATGGACCCGGTGGAGATCCGGCGGCGCAACGTCATCACCGACTTCCCCTACACCGGCGTCAACCGCGTCACCTACGACCCCGGCTCCTACCGGGAGTCGCTGGACCTGTGCGAGCAGGTGGTCAAGGACGAGGGCTGGTACACGGCCCGGGAGGAGGCGGCGACCGAGGGGCGCCACCTCGGCATCGGCTACGCGTGTTTCAGCGAGCGCACCGGCTATGGCTCCGCCGCCTTCGCCCAGCGCAAGATGGCGGTGGTCCCGGGCTTCGACATCTCCGAGATCCGCATGGACACCAGTGGCGCGGTGGTGGTGACCACCGGGACGATGAGCCACGGGCAGAGCCACGAGACCACGATGGCGCAGATCGTGGCCGATGAACTCGGCCTGGACATCGCCAAGGTCCGGATCCACCAGGGCGACACCGATCGCGTCACCTACGGCTGGGGCACTTTCGCCTCCCGGTCCATCGCGGTGGGCGGCAGCGCGGTCCGGCTGGCCGCCGCCAAGCTGGGCGAGAAGCTGTGCCGGATCGCCGCGGCGCGCTGGGAGCTGTCCCCCGACGCGGTGGAGTTGGTGCCCGGCGGGATCCGCAGACGGGACGGATCGGGCGAGGTGCTGGGGTTCGAGGAACTGGCGGACATCGCCTACCTCAAGGCGCATCTGCTGCCCAAGGACGTGGAGCCGGGGCTGTCCGCCACCGCCACCTTCGACGTGTTCAACGACGGCACGTTCTCCAACGCCACCCACGGGGTGGTGGTGGAGCTGCATCCGGGCACCGGGCAGGTGGAGATCCTGGCGTATGTGTGCGTCGAGGACTGCGGGGTGGCGATCAACCCCCAGGTGGTCGAGGGCCAGTGCCGCGGCGGTATCGCCCAGGGCATCGCGGGCGCCCTGTTCGAGCAGGTCACCTATGACGAGCAGGGCGAGCCGTCGGCCACCAGCTTCATGGACTACAAGGTCCCCACCGCATCTGAGATCCCGGATGTGCTGATCCGCCATCTCGAGACTCCGTGCGCCTTCACCGAAACGGGGGCCAAGGGCGCGGGCGAGGGCGGGACCATCGGAGCGCCCGCGGCCGTGCTCAACGCGGTCAACGACGCCCTGCGGTCCACCGGAACCGAACTCGACACCACCCCCATCACCCCGGAGACCGTCCAGCGCGCCTTCGGCCGGACCGTGGAGCACACCTCATGACCGACACCGCCCCGCGGGAGCGGCAGCTCATCACGCTCGACGTCAACGGGGAGCGCCATGAGCTGCTGATCGAGCCGCGCCGCACCCTCGTCGACGCCCTCCGCCACGATCTGCTGCTGACCGGCACCCACGTCGGCTGCGAACACGGCATCTGCGGCGCCTGCACCGTCCTGGTCGACGGACGCCCGGCCCGCGCCTGTCTGATGTTCGCCGCCCAGGCCGAGGGAGCCCAGATCCGCACGGTCGAATCCCTGGACGACGAAGGCGAACTCAGCGATCTGCAAAGAGCGTTCACCGAACATCACGGGTTGCAGTGCGGTTTCTGCACCCCCGGTTTCCTGATGCTCGCCGAGGGTTTTCTCGCCGAGCGCCCGGAGGCGACCAAGGAGGAGATCCGCGAGGTCGTGGCATCCAATCTGTGCCGCTGCACCGGCTACCAGACCATCGTCGAGGCAATCGACGACTGCGCCGCCCGGCGCCGGAAGGAGATGTAGATGCACCTGTCCAACACGGTCCCGGTCCCGGCGCCGCCGGAGGCGGTGTTCGCCCTCGTCAACGATGTGGAGCGGGTCGCCTCCTGTATGCCGGGCGCCACCCTCGACGGCCGCGACGGCGACACCTGGCGCGGCCGGGTGAAGGTCAGGGTCGGCCCCATCACGGCCGCCTACGCGGGCACGGTCCGCTTCCTGGAGGTCGACACCGAGCGGCGTCGGCTGCGGGTGCAGGCGCAGGGCGCGGACGAGCACGGCAATGGCGACGCGGAGGCCGAAGTCACCCTGGAAGTGGCGCAGGCCGCGGAGGGGGCCCGGCTGGACATCTCCACCGACCTCGTCATCCGCGGCAAGATCGCCCAGTTCGGCAAGGGCGCGATCGGGGCGGTCTCCGACCGGATCCTCCAGCAGTTCGCACAGAACCTCGGCGGGCTGCTGGACCAGGACCGGGCCGCCGCCGCATCAGGGGCCCCGGCCCCCGCCGCCACGTCCGCCACCGCTTCCGTCCCCGTCTCCCGTCCGCCCGCGCCCGCCGCGGACGCCGAGCTCGACGGGCTGTCGCTGATCGTCGGTCCGGTGCTCGCCAAGTACGGGCCGCTGGCCGCGGCGTTCGCCTTCGGCCTGTTCGAGGGCTGGCTGCTGGGGCGGCTGACCACCCAGGAGAAGCAGTTGCGCGCGGCGGGGAGGATCCGATGAGCGCAAGCACCTACGGCGAGGAGACCGACCGCACCTACCAGCGGGCCGGGTTCGGCGCGTCCGTGCGCCGCGGCAGCCGCCCCGCCGTGGTGGTCGTGGATCTGACCCGTGGCTTCACCGAGGACACCTTCCCCACCGGGGCCGATCTGACGGAGGCGGTGGCCGCCACCTCGGCGCTGATCGAGGCGGCCCGTCCGGCCGCCGTGCCGGTGTTCTTCACCGCCATCGCCTACTCCCCGGCGGAGGCCGCCGGGGACGCGGTCGCCTGGCTGCGCAAGGCACCAGGGATGCGGGCGATGGCGGAGGGCAGTGACGCGGTGGCGCTCGACCCTCGGCTGCCGCGGCGGGAAGGGGATCACCTGGTGGTGAAGAAGGGCGCCTCGGCGTTCTTCGGCACCTCGCTCGCCGCGATGCTGACCGGTCTGGGCCGCGACACCGTCCTGGTGTGCGGGGCGACCACGAGCGGCTGTGTCCGGGCCACCGCGGTCGACGCCGTGCAGTCCGGCTTCGATGTGCTGGTGCCCCGCGAGTGTGTCGGGGACCGCGCGGCCGGTCCGCACGACGCCGCTCTCTTCGACATCCAGGCCAAGTACGGCGATGTCATCGATCTCGCGGAGGCCACCGGCTATCTCGGCCGGCTGCCCGCCGCCCGTCCCGCCCCGGTTTCGTGACCGGCCGTCCCCAGGAGGTGCCCGTGCCCGAGCGGTCCGTCCTTCAGTCCGCGCTCGCCGATCTGGCCGATGTGCCCGCCACCGGGCGGTGGGTCCGCTCCGGCCGGACGCGGCTGCATGTGCTCGACTACGGCGGTGCCGGGGTGCCGCTGATCGTGCTGCCCGGGATCACCTCACCCGCCATCACCATGGACTTCGTCGCCCGTGAACTGGTGGGCACCGTACGCCCGTTGGTGGTCGACGTCCGCGGGCGGGGGCTGTCCGACGCGGGCGGCGGGTACGGCCTGGAGGAGTACGCCGAGGACACCGAGGCGGTGGCGCGCGGGCTGGGTCTTGACCGTCCGCTGCTGCTCGGCCACTCCATGGGCGCGCGGATCGCGGCGGTGGTCGCGGCCCGCGGCAAGGTGGCGCTCCGGGGCACCGTCCTGGTGGATCCGCCGATGAGCGGGCCGGGCCGGGGGCCGTATCCGACGACCCTGGAGACCTTTCTCGGCCAGCTGGACCAGGCGCTGCGCGGCACCGACGCGGACGAGGTGGCCCGTGCCTGGCCACGGTGGCCGCGGCGGGAGCAGGAGCTGCGGGCCCGCTGGCTGTCGAGCTGCGCCCGGGAGGCGATCGCCGCCACCCACCGCGGTTTCGAGACCGAGGACTTCTTCGACTGGTGGCCCTCGGTGCCCGGCCCCACGGCGCTGCTCCACGGCGCGGAGAGCCCCGTGGTCACGAGGAGGGACGCGGAGGAGGCCGCCCGGATGAATCCTCCGGCGCGTCTGACGGCGATTCCCGGAGCGGGCCACATGGTGTTCTGGGACAGCCCGGCCGCCGCGACCGGGGCCGTCCGTGAGGCCTCACGCCCCATGCTGGCGTGAGGGTGCGGTACTCGCCGGGAGAAGAACGCGACACGGGTCGGAGCCGGATCATCACCCGTGATTGAGTGAGGCCATGTCTGACGAAACCGCACCTGCCGAGTCCTCTCTGCCGATAACTCCCGCCGCCCTGACCGCCGCCCCCGGCTATCAGGTCCGCCGTCTGTACCAGGCGTATCTGGCGGTGTGGGTGCGCGCGGTCGACCCGACGCTGACCGGTCCGCAGTTCGCGGTGCTCACGGCGGTGGACGCGGCGCCGGGCCGCGACCAGCGGTCGATGGCGTCGGCGGTGGCCCTGGACACCTCGACCATGGCGGATGTGGCCCGGCGGCTGGAGAACCGGGGGCTGCTCACCCGGCGGACCGCGGCCGAGGACGCCCGCCGCAAGCTGCTCTTTCTGACGGAGGAGGGCGAACGCACCCTCCGGGCGGCCAATGAACGCGCCCGCGCCCTCGACGAGCGGCTGATGGAGCAGTACGGACCGGAGCGGCGCGCAGAACTCATGCACCTGCTGACGTCCCTCGCCGATCACTGGGAGGGGCTGACCGAGGAGCCGTAACACCGCTCGCCACCACGGCATGGGGTGTGACGGCTCCCTCGTGACGAATTCCATGGAGGACCTCATGCCGGATCATCACATAGGGCTGATCGTGCCCAGCTCGAACCTGACGATGGAGACCGAGCTGCCGCGGATGCTGCGCGCCCGCGAGCGCGTGGCCCCCGAGGACCGCTTTGTGTTCCACAGCAGCCGGATGCGGATGCGGCATGTCACGCCCGAGCAACTGCGGGAGATGAACGCACAGACCGAGCGGGCCGCCCTCGAACTGGCCGACGCCCGGCCCGATGTGGTCGCCTCGGCCTGTCTGGTGGCCCTGATGGCGCAGGGTCCCGGCCATCACGAAGTGGCGGAGGCGGAGATCGCCGCGGTCCTCGACGGCCAGGGGGCGAAGGCGCCGGTGGTCTCCAGCGCGGGCGCCCTGCTCAGCGGGATCGCGGCGCTCGGCGCCCGGCGGGTGGCCATCGTGACCCCGTACATGAAGCAGCTCACCTGTCTGGTGGCCGGATGCATCGAGGCCGCGGGGGTCGAGGTGGTTGACGCGCTGAGCCTGGAGGTGCCCGACAACCTGGCGGTCGCCCGGCTCGATCCGGCGGATCTGCGCGAGCACTGGAAGCGGCTGCGGCTGGACGGCGCGGACGCGCTGGTGCTGTCGGCGTGTGTGCAGATGCCGTCCCTCGCGGCAATCCAGGCGGTCGAGGACGAGGCCGGACTGCCGGTGCTGTCGGCCGCGACCGCCACCGCCTTCCGGGTGCTCGACGCGCTCGGTCTGCCGACGGTGGTGCCGGACGCGGGACGGCTGCTCAGCGGCGCCCTATGAGCACCGCCACCTTCCGATGACGAGGGCGGCCGCACCCTGACGCCACGGGCGGTCAGGGCGCGGTGGCCGCGCGGGCCCGGCGGCGTGCGGCCTTGGCGCTGTTGCCGCAGCGCCGCATGGAGCACCACCGGCGCCGTCCGCCGCCGGGATCGAGATAGACCATCGAGCACAGCTCCGCCTCGCATACCCGCAGGGCGCCGCGCCGCTCGGGATCGCCCACCACCGCGATGAGGTCGCGGACGACGGCCGACTGCGCCTCCCGGCCGGACAGCGGGCGGGTCACCGCCTCCACTCCGGTGCCGGATCCGGGGATCCGCAGCTTCGGCTGCGGTGGCACCGGGCGGGCCCGGGCGTTGAGCAGGGTCACCGACTCCGGCCGGGGCGCCTGGTCGTGGAGCACGGCGGCCACCACGTCGTAGGACGCCTCACGCACCGTGTGCAGTTCGGCGAGGAGGCGGTCGGTGAACGCGTCGTCCCCGAGCCGCAGGCCCACGCCGTCGCACCAGTCGCGCAACCGGTCGAGTGTGCCGAGCCGTTCGACCGGGGTGGTGGTCCGGCGGCCAAGGGTGGCGATGAGATTCAACGCGAGGCTGCCCCCGTCGAAGCGCAGCGCGCGCAGCTGGGCGGTCACTCGCGTCCGGGGAAATCGCTCCGTGGTGGCGTCCATCGCTATAAAGTAACCCCTCATACGGTTATCAAGGAGGGGTTGTCATGCGGATTGCCGTGGTCGGGGCAGGGGGCGTCGGCGGATATTTCGGCGCGCGGCTGGCCGCCGCCGGAAACGACGTCACGTTTGTCGCTCGGGGCGGCCATCTCGCCGCGATCCGGGAGAAGGGGCTCACGGTGCGCAGTCCGCTGGGCGAGCTGCGCGTGGCGCCCGGCGCGGTGGTTCCGGCCATCGCGGACGTCGAGGGGGCGGATCTGGTCCTGGTGGCGGTGAAGCTATGGGACACCGAGGACGTGGCGCGGCAGTTGCGCTCCCTCGCCGAGAGCGGGACGGCCGTCATCTCGCTCCAGAACGGCGTCCAGAAGGACACCGTGCTGCGCCGCCACCTTCCTCAGGAGTCGGTGCTGGGCGGGGTCTGCTACATCTCGGCGTTCATCGAGGAACCGGGAGTCGTGGCACACAACGGCACCCTGCAACGGATGGTGTTCGGCGCGTACGGCGGCAAGGAGTCCGGTCCGGCCCGCGCCCTGCTCGACCGCTGTCTGGAAGCGGGAATCGACGCGGAGCTCAGCGCGGACATCGAGCGGGTGATCTGGGAGAAGTTCGTGTTCCTGGTGGGGCTGTCGGCGACGACGGCGGCCGTGCGGCAGCCCATCGGCGTGGTCCGCGGCGAGGCCGGATCGCGGTCCCTGCTGCACGATGTGATGCGCGAGGTGGTCGCGGTGGGACGAGCCAAGGGGGTCGCCCTGGACTCCGGCTTCGCCGATGACCGCCTCGCCTTCTGCGACACCCTGCCCCCGTCCATGACCTCCTCGATGCACAACGATCTGGAACGGGGCCACCGGCTCGAACTGGCCTGGCTCAGCGGTGCTGTGGCCGCGCTCGGCGAGGAACTGGGGATCGCGACACCGCGCAACCGCGCGGTCGCCGACATCCTCTCGCCGTACGCGCTGGGCGCACCGGCCGTCCCGGAGGCATAGCGCACATCGGACCGGGCCGCGTGGTGGGTGCCGTGGCCCGGTCGGATCCGATCATTGAAACGATCAAACCATCATGAACCGCCGCCGCGCCGACCCTTGACGCTCCCTCATCGGGTCCGTAACTTCGATTCAACTTTTGAAGATCCACCCGTCGACAGCACTCACTGCTCTTCAAGGGACGAAGGCCATGAATGGTGTGCGTAGACGTACGGTGCTCACAGCGGTCGGTGGTACGGCTGTCGCGGGCGGAGCCGCGACCGGCACCGCCCGAGCCGGTGAATCCCCCGGCGCGAAGGTCCTCCAGCCGAAGCGGGAAGACTCCGGCCCCCACGGCACATCCCGCAAGGGCCCTGATGAGGCCAAGGTCCAGGCCCTGCTGGGGCGGATGACGGTCGAGGAGAAGCTCGGCCAGCTCCAGCAGTTGACCTGGGCCGGGAACACCGGCCCCGGCGGGGGCCAGACCGAGGCGGCGGAGGAGGCGGCCCGCAAGGGCAGGCTCGGATCCGTGCTCAACATCTACGGGGCGAAGTACACCAACGCCCTCCAGCGGATCGCGGTCGAGGAATCCCGCCTCGGTATCCCGCTGCTCTTCGGACTCGATGTCATCCACGGCTTCTGGACCACCTTCCCGATCCCCCTCGCCCAGGGAGCCGCGTTCGACCCCGCGGTGGCCGAGCGGGACGCCGAGGTCTCCGCGAAGGAGGCCCGTTCCAACGGGGTGCACTGGACCTTCTCCCCGATGATGGACGTCACCCACGAGCCACGCTGGGGGCGCATCGCCGAGGGCAACGGCGAGGACCCGTATCTCACGGCCGCGTTCGCGACGGCCAAAACCCGCGCCTACCAGGGCCGCGACCTGGCCGCGAAGGACCGGCTCGCGGCGTGCGCCAAGCACTTCGTGGCCTACGGGGGCGCCGAGGGCGGCCGCGACTACAACACCATGGACGTGTCCGAGGCGCGGCTGCGCAATCACTACCTCGGGCCGTTCCGGGCGGCCGTGAAGGCCGGGATCGCCACCGTCATGGCGAGCTTCAACACCATCAGCGGAGTGCCGGCCCACGGCAACACCCACACCCTCACCGACATCCTCAAGCGGGAGTGGGACTTCGACGGCTTTGTCGTCAGCGACTACACCGGCGTTCAGGAAATGATCGCCCACGGCTTCGCCGCCGACGGTGCCGACGCGGCGCGGCTTGCGCTGGGCGCCGGTGTCGACATGGAGATGGTCAGCACCAACCTCGTCGACCACGGCAAACGGCTGCTGAAGGCGGGAAAGATCTCCGCCGAGCGGCTGGACGACGCGGTGGCGCGCGTTCTGCGGCTGAAGTTCCGGCTGGACCTCTTCGACCACCCCTATGTGGACGAGGACGCGGCCATCAGCAAGCCCGGCAAGGATGCCCGCTCGGCCGCCCGCGAGACCGCCGCGCGGTGCATGGTGCTGCTCCGGAACGAGACGTCGGAGCTCCCCTTGAGCACCTCGGCCCGTTCCCTCGCGGTGGTCGGCCCGTTCGGGGACTCCACCGACCTCCTCGGCACCTGGGCCGGACCCTGGGGCGAGTCGTTCCCCGCGGTCACGGTCCTCGACGCGGTCAAGGACGCCGTACCGAAGGCCGAGGTGAGCTACGCCAAGGGGGTGGACGCCGGCGGTGAGGACACCGGTGGCATCGCCCAGGCGGTGGCCGCGGCCAAGGCCGCCGAGGCGACCGTCGTGGTGGTCGGAGAGGCGTCCGCACTCAGCGGCGAGGCGAGCGCGCGCAGTGATATCAGTCTGCCCGGCGCGCAGGAGAAGCTGATCGAAGCCATCGCCGGGACCGGCAAGCCGTTTGTGGTGGTCCTGGTCAACGGGCGTCCGCTGACGATCGGGGGCTGGCTGGAGTCGGCACCCGCCGTCCTGGAGGCGTGGCATCCAGGACTCGAGGGCGGACACGCCATCGCGGATGTGCTGTTCGGGAAGGTCAATCCCGGTGGCAAACTGCCGGTGTCCTTTCCGCGCGCGGTCGGCCAGGTGCCGATCTACTACAACCACGAGAACACCGGCCGCCCCTACGACCCGGACAACAAGTACACCTCCAAGTACCTCGATCTGCCCGACGGCCCGCAGTTCGCCTTCGGATACGGGCTGAGCTACACCACCTTCGACATCGGCGAGCCCAGACTGTCGGTGACCCGGATCGGGGCCGACGCGCTGCGCAAGGGCGACACCGTGGACGTGGCGGTCACGGTGCGCAACACCGGGCGGCGCACGGGCGATGAGGTCGTCCAGCTCTATCTGCGCGATCCGGTGGCGAGCATCGTGCAACCGGTGCGCAGGCTCTGCGGTTTCCGCCGGGTCACTCTCGACGCCGGGAAGTCCAGCACCGTGCGCTTCCGGCTGAGCGCGGAACACCTGGGCTTCTGGACCCATGACCCCGCGGGGGTGTTCGTGGTGGAAAAGGGCGAGATCCGGCTCTACGCGGGCAACAGCTCCCTGGCCACGGGCGAGCGGACCCTCACCATCATCTGAGGCATTCCGGTGGGTGTGCGCCGGGGCGGTCCCGCACCGTCCCCGGCGCGCTGTCCACCCCGGGTGCGGGCGGCTAGTAGTGCTTTGTTAGCTGGTCTTGTCGCGTTGGGTGTCTGGTAGTTCGCTGGCTGTAT
>NZ_JAERRF010000250.1 GCF_016741875.1 Streptomyces coffeae
GGCGAAGGCGGAGGGTGCCCGGCATTTGCATGAGTTGACCCGTGATCTGGGTCTGTCGGCGTTTGTGTTGTTCTCGTCGTTCTCGGCGACGGTGGGTGGTGCGGGTCAGGGTAACTATGCGGCGGCGAACGCGTATGTGGACGCGTTGGCGGAGGTGCGGCGGTCTGAAGGGCTGCCGGCGACCTCGATCGCGTGGGGCCCCTGGGCCGAAGACGGCATGGC
>NZ_JAERRF010000251.1 GCF_016741875.1 Streptomyces coffeae
GCTGCGCGCTGCCGGTCTCGGCGCCCTGGCCGACCTGGGCTTCCTCGGCCTGGACGACGACGGGGACAACCCCGTGGTCGTCACCGGCTTCAAGGCCACCCGTGCCCGAACAGCGTCACGCAGCCGGGATCGGCTGGGTGAGGTTCAACGGGTTGCCGTCGGGGTCCTGGATGTGGGCGACGCGCTGTCCCCACGGCATGTCGTTGGGCCCGCTGCG
>NZ_JAERRF010000252.1 GCF_016741875.1 Streptomyces coffeae
AACAGCCCCAGCCGACCAGTCCACATGCGGCGACGGCTCATCCACATGCAAGGTCCGCGGCAGCACACCATGCCGCATCGCCAGCACCATCTTCATCACACCGGCGACGCCCGAAGCAGCCTGGGTGTGCCCGATGTTCGACTTCACCGAGCCCAGCAACAGCGGCCGGCCCTCCGGCCGGTCCTGGCCATACGTCGCCAACAGCGCCTGCGCCTCG
>NZ_JAERRF010000253.1 GCF_016741875.1 Streptomyces coffeae
TACGCGGCTGCCAACGCCTACCTGGACGCCCTCGCGGAGCACCGCAGGGCGGCTGGGTTGCCCGCCACGGCGGTCGCGTGGGGCCCGTGGGCCGACGGCGGCATGGTCGCGAACGCCGGGCAGGACGCGGCAGCGCAATTGCGACGCAGGGGCCTGCCGACCATGGCTCCGACCGTGGCGATCGTGGGCCTGGCCACCGCCCTGGAACG
>NZ_JAERRF010000026.1 GCF_016741875.1 Streptomyces coffeae
ATTCTGCGCCGCCTGGCTCATCGGGCTCAACTAACGCTCCTGCTGGTAAGTCGGGCCTACGCCGCGATCGTGATTGCCGTCGAAGTCGGTTCCGGCCTGACGGCCCTGCTGGATCCCCCGGCGGAGGTTGGTCAGCCTCCCGCGTACATCGTCGGGCGCGCGAGACACCTGCGGCCCGCTCTGGGTGGGCTGGGCCGACTGCGCGGCGCCCTCCACGAGATTCGCGCGGGGCACCCGTCGCGGCAACCCGGACGATGTGACACCGCCCGCCGCGGGCTCACGGATCTGCTCGGCACGGCGCCAGCGCTCGTCGTTGGCCGACGTACGCCAGGAACCGGTGCCGTTCAGACCACCGGGACCGGCGGCGTTCGCGCCGTTGGTGCCATGGTGTCCGGCGAACTCGCCGGTGCCCCGGGACGCCGGCTGCGGGCGCGGGGCGGGGGGAACGGTCGGAGCGGCCGGCTGCCCGGATACGGGCGGCTCCGGCGCGGTGGGCCTGGCCGGCCGCGCGGGGCGGCTCGGCTGAGCGGGCTCCGACGGCGCCGACGGGAACTGGGAGTGCCCACCGGAGGTGTCGGTGGGTCCGGCCTGCTCGCGGAACCAGTTCGACTCGATGGTGTCGAAGATCGGCGTACGGCCGTCGCCGGGACCGGCGGGCGGCAGCGACTCTTCCTGCCCGGCGTTGCCGCGCGGGTCCCGGGGGAGCGGGAACTCCCCGGTGTCGCCGGGTCCGGCGGCGCCCACATCCGGACGGGCGAACTCCCCGGTGTCGCCGGGGCCCTGGCCGAGATCGGGGCGGGCGTACTCGCCCGTGCTCCCGGGACCCTGACCCAGGTCGGGACGGGCGTACTCGCCGGTGCTGCCCGGACCCTGGCCGAGCTCCGGGCGCGCGAACTGACCGGTGTCGCCGGGGCCCTGGCTGAAGTCCGGGCGCGCGAACTGGGCGGTGTCGCCCGGTCCGCGGCCCGCGTCCTGCGGTCCGCGGGCACCCGCGGTGTCCGGACGGCCCGGCATCGCGAACTCGCCGGTGTCGCCGGGGCCGCGGCGCGGCTCGAACATATCGGGACCGTCGCCCTGGTCGGGCCGGGCGAACTGGCCGGTGGAGCCGGCCTCTTCATGGCCGCGCGGCGCGTCGCCCGTGTCACGGGGCGTGGTCGGCCAGTCGTCGTCGCCCGCCGCCGCGCGGCGCGCGCCCCAGCTGGTGCCCGGCTGGGTGGGAGCGGGCAGCTCCGGTGCGCGGTCGCGTGTGGGGAGCTGCGGACGGGCGCCCTGGTCGCCGGAGTCGGCACGGGCCGGGGCACCGGTCGGCGGGGCGACGGTCGGGCCGTCACCGCGCTGCGGAAGCGGCGGGCGGCCGGAGTCGCCACCGGGGCCGCCCGGACCGCCGGGGCCCGCGGGGGCGTTGCCCCGGGGGCCGGGAGGCCGTCCGGAGTCGAAGAGGCTGCCGCCGGACGGGGCGCCGCCCTGCGGGCCCGTCCCGGCACCGACCGGCCGGGTCGGCAGTCCGCTGCCGGTGGTGCCGCTGCCGGGCAGCGCGGCGCGTGAGGCGGAACCGGGCACCTGGCGCCGTGAGGGGGCGGAGCCCAGCAGACCCGCCGAGCCGTTCCCCGGTCCGCCGGAACCCGGCGCGCCCGCACCGGCCTTGCCGCCGCCGGGTGCCTGGGCGCCCTGCTTGCGGCCGCCCTGGGCGACGTCGACGGGCAGCATGACCAGGGCCGTCGTACCGCCCGAGTCGGACGGCCGGAGCTGGATGCGGATGCCGTGCCGCAGGGACAGCCGGCCGACCACGAACAGACCCATGCGCCGGGAGACCGACACATCGACCGTGGGCGGGCTGGCCAGCCGCTCGTTGATCGCGGCCAGGTCCTCGGGCGAGAGTCCGATACCGGTGTCGTGGATCTCGACCAGCACCCGCCCGTCGGGCAGGGCGTGACCGGTCACCTTGACCTTGGTCTGCGGCGAGGAGAACGACGTGGCGTTCTCCAGCAGCTCGGCGAGCAGGTGGACGAGGTCGTTGACGACCCGGCCCGCGACCTCGGTCGCCGGGACCGAGCTGAGCTCGATGCGCTCGTACTGCTCCACCTCGGAGGCCGCGGCGCGGAGCACGTCCACCAGCGGAACCGGCCGGGTCCACCGGCGGCCCGGCTCCTCACCGGCGAGGACCAGCAGGTTTTCACCGTTACGGCGCATACGGGTGGCCAGGTGGTCCAGCTTGAACAGCGAGGACAGCTGGTCCGGATCGGCCTCGCGGCTCTCCAGCTCGGAAATGAGCGAGAGCTGACGCTGGATGAGGCCCTGGCTGCGGCGCGAGAGGTTGGTGAACATCGCGTTGACGTTGCCCCGCAGCAGCGCCTGCTCGGCGGCGAGACGGACCGCCTCGCGGTGCACGTCGTCGAAGGCCGTGGCCACCTTGCCGATCTCGTCCCGGCTGTGCACACCGACGGACTCCACGGAGGTGTCCACGTCCTGGGGGTCGGACTCGGAGAGCTGCTTGACCAGTTCGGGCAGCCGCTTCTGGGCGACGTCCTGCGCGGTGTCCTGGAGGCGGCGCAGCGAGCGGACCATGGAGCGGGCGACGACGAAGGCGCCGACGAGGGAGACGCCGAGGACGAGGAGGACCATCGCACCACCGATGATCGCGTCCTGCTGGGCGTCCTGACGGAGCTCATGAGCCTTCTGCTGCATCTCGCTGAGCAGCGACTCCTCGATCTTGCCCATCTCTTCGATCTTGATGCTGTCCTGGTCGTACCAGTCCAGATCGGTGCGCTTCTCGGCCGTCAGGCCGTCCGGGTCGCGGACCGCGCGGTCGGCGTACATGGTCGCCGCCTTGATGTCCGGGCGGCTGTCCAGCGGTTCGAGGAGGTCCTCGGAGTTGCCCTGGCGGATCTGCTTGAAGCGGCCCAGGGCCTCGTTCTCCCGGTCCACCGCGGTCTTGGCGAAGCGGCGGTCGTTGGCGGAGAACTCGGCGCCGTCCGGATCGGCGAGCGCGGCGCTGATCAGCGCGCGCTGGATGGACGCGTACTCCTTCGCGGAGGAGAAGGTGGCCAGCGCGCGGGTGTTGTTGATCATCGCGCGGTTGCTGGTCGCCTGCGCCATGTCCTGGGAGAGCGACAGCAGCGAGTTGATCAGCTCGTTGTAGTTCTGGACCGTCAGCGAGTAGTACTGGCTGTTGTCGTACGCCTTGTCGCGGATCTCATTGATCTTGCCGAGCTGACGGCTGATATCGACGAGCGTGGACTGCACACCGGCCATCGACTGGTCACCGGGGTCGATGTCGTCGGTGGCGGTGCGGAACGCCGAGATGGCGCGGTCGGTGTCCTCACGGGTGGAGACGACGCGGTCGTCCTTGGCGTTGCCCCTGCCCGCCAGCGGCCCCGCCGACTTGTCGCGCTCCTCCTGGAGGGCGCTCGCCAACTGGGTCGCCTGCTGCGTCATCTCGGTGAGCAGCTTCATCTGGTCCAGCTGCTCGATGTTGTCGAGCGAGTCCTGGATCCGCAGGGCGCCCATGGTGGTCGCGGCGACCACGGGGAGCGCGAGCAGGGAGACCAGCCTGGTGCTGATGCGCCAGTTGCGCAGGGCCATGCGGTTGCCGGGCCCGCTGGGGGTCTTGGGCTTGGGCTGCTCGGCGGCCTTGCCGCCGCCGGACCTGCCGGCCGCCTGGGCGCTCTGCGCGCCGGACTCGGAGCCCTGGTCGGCCGACGGCCTGCCGGTGCTCTGGGCGCGCTGAGGCGAGGAGCCGCGGTCCGTCGCACCGCGCGGCTCCGGGTCCGCCGAAGCTTCCCCTCTGCCCTGGCGGGCCGGGGAAGCCCCCATACCATCCCTCTTGAAACGTCCCTGCACTAGCGTCGCAACCTCTGGACCAGGCGCTTCACCGAGCGACGATGAAGCGGTGTCGAGTCGTGGGGGACCGCGATCCCCCCTGTCGGTCGTGAGTGACCGGCGCGCTTCCTTTCGTATCGACAAGAGGAACCCCCGCCGCTCGGCGCCTCTCTGCGCCCCTGCGCCGGCCGATTCCCGCGGCGGTCCCGGGAATTCCAGCACAGTGCCGGATGCTGCAACAAGGGCAGGGGATGAGGGTGTGATGCGCGTGACGCTGCGTACGGGCATTATTACCGGACGTGGAAAGTTATGTCGGCAATAGCGGACGTTTGTGAACGAGTCGAGCGTGCGCCTCGCGTGTCCGGCTAGCGGCGATCAAGAGCGGAACGTCAGCTTCGGAGCGGCAATGTCCGTTTAGGGCGATTGAATCAACTGTCGCCAATGCGGCATTTGCCCGATGATTCGTGAGCAAAATCACATGCTGACGGCGACTTTTTCTGCGAATTCGTGGGCAAGGCCGCCTCTAGCCTGACGCTTTACACAGCCGGTCAAGACGACAACAGCGAGGCATGACCCCAGTGAAGACGACGATGATGTTCCGCACCATAGCCAACCCGCAGCGCACCAACCTGGCGCATCTGAAGGATGCCGAGGAGCTGCGGACCGCGACCGAGGAGCAGCCGGAGCACTCCGTCGATCTGCCGGTCCAGACCGCCAACCCGCGGCGCACCGTGCTGACCGAGGCCCCGGCCCACTGACACCTGACCCGGGACCGCCCGGCCGGGCGGCCGTGGTGGACACCACCGCCCCCGGCCGGCGACGCGGCGGCGCGCGGGACGCGGAGCGATAGCCTGGAGCGTCAGTCTCCAGCGAGTCCAGTTAAGAGGCAGCAGCTTCCCGTGCGCATCGCCAGGTTCTCCATCGACGGCAACGTCGCCTTCGGAGTGGTCGAGGGTGAGCCGTCCGGCCAGGACGGCCCGGTCGTCGACATCATCAAGGGCCATCCCTTCGCCGACTTCGAGCGCTCGGGGCAGAAGATCCCGCTGAGCAAGGTCCGGCTGCTGCCGCCCGTGCTGCCGAACAAGGTCGTCGCGATCGGCCGCAACTACCGTGAGCACGCCGCCGAGCTGGGCAGCGAGGTCCCGGACGTCCCGGTCACCTTCTTCAAGCCGTCCACCTCGGTGACCGGCCCCGGTGACCCGGTCGTGTACCCCTCCTTCTCCTCCGAGGTGCACCACGAGGCCGAGCTGGCCGTGGTCATCGGCCGGATGTGCCGTGAGGTGCCGCGGGAGCGCGTCAAGGACGTCATCCTCGGCTACACCTGCGCCAACGACATCACCGCGCGTGATGTGCAGCGCCGTGAGGAGCAGTGGGCGCGGGCCAAGGGCTTCGACACCTCCTGCCCGCTGGGCCCCTGGGTGGAGACCGATATCGACCTGACGCGTGCCGGGGATCTCGGCATCATGTGCACGGTCAACGGTGAACAGCGTCAGCTCGGCCGTACGAGCGAGATGGTGCGCCCGATCGAGGATCTGATCGTGCACATCACCGAGGCCATGACACTGCTCCCGGGCGACGTGGTGCTCACCGGCACCCCGGCGGGCGTCGGCCCGCTCTCCGTCGGCGACGAGGTCGCCGTCACCATCGAAGGCATCGGCACTCTCACCAACAAGGTGATCAAGCGTGGCTAGCGCAAGCTCCCCCGCCCCCGTGCGGGTTCGTTTCTGTCCCTCGCCGACCGGCAACCCCCATGTCGGCCTGGTCCGCACCGCTCTGTTCAACTGGGCGTTCGCCCGCCACCACGGCGGCACCCTGGTCTTCCGCATCGAGGACACCGACGCGGCCCGCGACTCCGAGCAGTCGTACGAGCAGCTGCTGGACTCGATGCGCTGGCTGGGCTTCGACTGGGACGAGGGGCCCGAGGTCGGCGGGCCGCACGCGCCCTACCGCCAGTCGCAGCGGATGGACATCTACGCCGACGTCGCGGACAAGCTGCTGGAGGCCGGGCACGCCTACCGCTGTTACTGCACCGCGGAGGAGCTGGAGGAGCGCCGTGAGGCGGCGCGCAAGGCCGGGCGTCCCTCCGGTTACGACGGCCAGTGCCGTGACCTGACCGCCGAGCGGATCGCCGCGTACGAGGCCGAGGGGCGTTCCTCGATCGTCCGCTTCCGGATGCCCGACGGGCCGATCACCTTCACCGACCTGGTCCGCGGTGAGCTGACCTTCACGCCGGAGAACGTGACGGACTACGGCATCGTGCGGGCCAACGGCGCTCCGCTCTACACGCTCGTCAACCCGGTGGACGACGCGCTGATGGAGATCACTCATGTGCTGCGCGGCGAGGACCTGCTGTCCTCCACCCCGCGCCAGATCGCGCTGTACCGCGCGCTCGCCGAGATCGGGGTGGGCGGCGGTCTGGTGCCCGCCTTCGGCCACCTGCCGTACGTCATGGGCGAGGGCAACAAGAAGCTCTCCAAGCGCGACCCGCAGTCGTCGCTGAACCTCTACCGGGAGCGCGGCTTCCTGCCCGAGGGGCTGCTCAACTACCTGTCCCTGCTGGGCTGGTCCCTCTCGGCCGACCAGGACGTCTTCTCGATCGAGGAGATGGTCGCGGCGTTCGACATCGACGGTGTGAACGCCAACCCGGCCCGCTTCGACCTGAAGAAGGCGGAGGCGATCAACGCCGATCACATCCGGATGCTGGATGTGAAGGCGTTCATCGAGGCCTGTGGTCCCTGGCTCCAGGCGCCGCACGCACCCTGGGCCCCCGAGCGGTTCGACGCCGCGGCCTTCGAGGAACTGGCGCCGCTGGCCCAGACCCGGCTGACGGTGCTGTCCGACATCACCGCCAATGTCGACTTCCTCTTCCTGGCGGAGCCGGTGACGGACGAGGCGTCCTGGGTGAAGGCCATGAAGCCGGGTGCGGACGCCCTGCTCGCCACCGCTCGGGCCAAGCTGGCCGAGGCGGAGTGGGCGGCCGAGCCGCTCAAGGAGGCGGTCCTCGCGGCCGGTGAGGAGCACGGGCTGAAGCTGGGCAAGGCCCAGGCCCCGGTGCGGGTCGCGGTCACCGGCCGTACGGTCGGTCTGCCGTTGTTCGAATCGCTGGAGGTCCTGGGGCGCGAGCGCACCCTCGCCCGGATCGACGCGGCGCTGGCGAAGCTGGCGGCATGAGTCCACGGGGCGCCGGGTGCCCGGCACGCGGCGCCCCCGCACGGCGAATCCGTTTTGGTGGCCCGTCCACCATCGGGTAATGTTCTTCCTGCGCCGGACGGGCGGGCCGAGAGGCCGACCGGAGGCGCAAACCAAACAAAACCCCTACGAGGGTGGCGTTTTGGTGGGGTATGGTGTAATTGGCAGCACGAGTGATTCTGGTTCACTTAGTCTAGGTTCGAGTCCTGGTACCCCAGCAAGAGATCTTCTCGGAATTCTCCGGTGGATCTCTTGATCAAAGCAGGACCAAGCCCCCGTTGTGTAGCGGCCTAGCACGCTGCCCTCTCAAGGCAGTAGCGCCGGTTCGAATCCGGTCGGGGGTACGGATCCTTCGGAAACGAAGGACTGCTGGGGCCCCCGTTGTGTAGCGGCCTAGCACGCCGCCCTCTCAAGGCGGTAGCGCCGGTTCGAATCCGGTCGGGGGTACTGGTCTATACCATGGGCTATGGTGTAATTGGCAGCACGAGTGATTCTGGTTCATTTAGTCTAGGTTCGAGTCCTGGTAGCCCAGCGCAGTACAGCTTGTGCTGATCAGGCCCCCGTTGTGTAGCGGCCTAGCACGCCGCCCTCTCAAGGCGGTAGCGCCGGTTCGAATCCGGTCGGGGGTACAAGGGATAAGGCCCTCCGCGGTGTGCGGAGGGCCTTTCGCTTTCCTGGCCGGAGCCCCGGGGCATGCCCGCTCAGGTGTCGAAGCGCCGGTGGGACTCCTCGGTCTGCGCCAGCCGCCGCAGGCTCAGCAGCACCGGCTCGTACAGCACGGTCAGTGCGACGACCGCCTCGATCCGCTCCTGCGGTGTGTAGGTCTCCACCAGATCCAGGTCCGCGACAGCCAGTTCGGCCGAGAGCCCGGCGTGCAACTGCAAGTGGCCGGTCCCATGCGGATATCCGAGGCGGTCCAGGGTCGCGATGGCCGACACCAGCATCCGGTACGCGGGGGAGGTGGCGCCCAGCTCTTGGCAGTACGTCCACTCCAGCCGCCCCAGCAGGGTGTCCACCTGCTCCCGGGCGCGTGCCGTCCCGGGGTCGTCCTCGTCGGGCTCGGAGCCGTGTGGCAGTGCCCAGACCGCGGCTCCCATCCGGGTGTTCTCGCTGAGCGACTCGTCCTCGGCGGCGTCCAGCACCTCGCGGGCGGTGGCCACCGGCATCCGGCCGACCTGGATCAGTGCCCGGACCAGCCGCAGTCTGCGCAGATGCTCCTCGCCGTACTCGGCCTTGGTGGCGGTGATCCGCTCGCCCTGCGGCAGCAGCCCCTCGCGCAGGTAGTACTTGATCGTCGCGGTGGACACTCCGCTGCGCTCGCTGA
Organism: Streptomyces coffeae; assembly: GCF_016741875.1. GTDB lineage: Bacteria > Actinomycetota > Actinomycetes > Streptomycetales > Streptomycetaceae > Streptomyces > Streptomyces coffeae. Next base: position 8,333 of record NZ_JAERRF010000026.1, read on the forward strand.
GCTCCGCCAGTCGCATACCTGTTGCACCTTCCTTTGGAGAGTGGCACTATCCAAGTTATGGATAGCGCAGCTATCCAATCCTGTCGCGGCGCGAGGAAACGAGGGATCACCATGGGTGCCGAGCTGCTTGCAGGACGTATGACCGCCGAGGCCGAGGGGGACGTGACCGTCTTCCTGATCGGGATGCGCATCAACCGCTTCCGGGCGCCGCGCAGCTGGCTTCCGGTGTTCACGTCGATGCCGCGGATGCTGCGCGAGCTGTCACAGGACAAGGACAGCGGGATGCTGGCTTACCAGCTGCTGTTCGGCCCGCCGCGGGTGATCTACGTGGTCCAGTACTGGTCGTCGCACGAGAAGCTGCTGGAGTACTCCGTCGCCCAGGACAAGGAGCACCGCCCCGCCTGGGCGGCGTTCAACCGCCGGATCCGGGAGGGCAGGGGCAAGGTCGGCTTCTGGCACGAGACCTATGTGGTCCCGGCCGGTGCCTATGAGTCGGTGTACATCAACATGCCGGAATTCGGCCTGGGGCAGGCCACCGGAGTGGTTCCGGTCGGCCGCCGCGGGGACCGCGCGGCCGACCGGCTGTCACTGAAGAGCGCCTGAGGCCCGCCGGCGCCTTCCTGTTTCCGGGTGCAGGCGGCTCCGCCGCATGGGATGCCGAGCACGGTCGACCACCGACAGGGGCTTCGGCACCCCGGCGGGGGCACCTCCCGGCGGTAGCCGGGGGAGACCCGGGCCCTCGACGGAGGCGATCAGTTGCCTCGGCGCAGGGCGTCGCTGAGCCGTCCGGCGGCGTCGATGACGGCCTGGGCGTGCATCCGGCCCGGGTGCCGGGTCAGCCGCTCGATCGGTCCGGAGACCGAGACGGCGGCGACCACGCGGTTGGAGGGCCCGCGCACCGGCGCGGAGACCGACGCGACGCCCGGCTCCCGCTCGCCGATCGACTGCGCCCAGCCCCGCCGCCGTACGCCCGACAGGGCCGTGGCCGTGAACCGGGCCCCCTGGAGCCCGCGGTGCAGCCGCTCCGGCTCCTCCCAGGCCATCAGCACCTGGGCGGCCGAGCCGGCCTTCATGGGCAGCGTGGAGCCGACCGGCACGGTGTCCCGCAGTCCGGACAGCCGCTCCGCTGCCGCCACACAGATCCGCATATCGCCCTGGCGCCGGTAGAGCTGGGCGCTCTCGCCCGTCACATCCCGTAGGTGGGTGAGCACCGGTCCGGCCGTCGCGAGCAGCCGGTCCTCGCCCGCCGCCGCGGCCAGCTCGGCCAGGCGCGGACCGAGGATGAAACGGCCCTGCATATCGCGCGCCACCATCCGGTGGTGCTCGAGTGCCACCGCCAGCCGGTGTGCCGTGGGGCGCGCGAGGCCCGTCGCCCCGACCAGCCCGGCAAGGGTGGCCGGACCGGACTCCAGAGCGCTCAGAACCAGAGCCGCCTTGTCGAGAACGCCGACGCCACTAGAGTTGTCCATGAAACGATACTCGCGTCTCACACTGTGAAACGCAAGTTCAATTTTCCGGGAGACCCGCCACTCTGGAATGGCGGGCCCGCGGACCAGGGCACGCACCCGATACGAGGCAGGGCCGCGCAGCGACGCCGGCCGGAGGGAAAGCGATGGCACGGACACTCGCGGAGAAGGTCTGGGACGACCATGTCGTCCGGCACGCCGATGGCGAGCCCGACCTCCTCTTCATCGATCTGCACCTGCTGCACGAGGTGACCAGCCCGCAGGCGTTCGACGGCCTGCGCAAGGCCGGGCGCCGGGTCCGTCGTACCGACCTCACCATCGCCACCGAGGATCACAACACCCCGACCCTCGACATCGACAAGCCGATCGCCGACCCCGTCTCCCGCGCCCAGTTGGAGACGCTGCGCAAGAACTGCGCGGAGTTCGGCGTCCGGCTGCATCCGCTCGGCGATGTCGAGCAGGGCGTTGTCCACGTAGTGGGACCGCAGCTGGGACTGACCCAGCCCGGCACCACCGTGGTCTGCGGCGACAGCCACACCTCCACCCACGGCGCGTTCGGCGCGCTCGCGTTCGGCATCGGCACCAGCCAGGTCGAGCATGTACTGGCCACCCAGACGCTGCCGCTGGCGCCGTTCAAGACCATGGCGATCACCGTCGAGGGCGAACTGCCCGAGGGTGTCACCGCCAAGGACCTGATCCTGGCGATCATCGCCAGGATCGGCACCGGCGGCGGCCAGGGCTATGTGATCGAGTACCGCGGCTCCGCCATCGAGAAGCTCTCGATGGAGGCCCGGATGACCGTGTGCAACATGTCCATCGAGGCGGGCGCCCGCGCGGGCATGATCGCGCCGGACGAGACCACGTTCCGCTATCTGGAGGGCCGTCCGCACGCCCCCCAGGGAGCCGACTGGGACGCCGCCGTCGGGTACTGGCGCACCCTGCGCAGCGATGAGGACGCCGTCTTCGACCGCGAGGTCGTCATCGACGCTTCCGCGCTGGCCCCGTTCGTCACCTGGGGCACCAACCCCGGCCAGGGCGCGCCCCTGTCGGCCTCGGTGCCCGACCCCGCCTCCTTCGAGGACGCGAGCGAGAAGCTGGCCGCCGAGAAGGCTTTGGAATACATGGGTCTGACGGCTGGTCAGCATCTGCGCGACATCGCGGTCGACACCGTCTTCGTCGGTTCCTGCACCAACGGCCGCATCGAGGACCTGCGCTCCGCCGCCTCCGTCCTCGAGGGTCGTTCGGTGGCCGACGGGGTGCGGATGCTGGTGGTTCCCGGCTCGGTGCGGGTCGCGCTCCAGGCCGTCGAAGAGGGGCTGGACAAGGTGTTCACCGCGGCCGGTGCCGAGTGGCGCCACGCGGGCTGCTCGATGTGTCTGGGCATGAACCCCGACCAGCTCGCGCCCGGTGAGCGGTCGGCGTCCACCTCCAACCGCAACTTCGAGGGCAGGCAGGGCAAGGGCGGCCGTACGCATCTGGTCTCCCCGCAGGTGGCCGCCGCCACCGCGGTGCTGGGCCATCTGGGCTCGCCCGCCGATCTGTCCGACGTCGACGCAACCGTTCCCGTGGGGGCCTGAGCAGTCATGGAAGCATTCACCACGCACACCGGCCGGGCCGTCCCGCTGCGCCGCAGCAATGTCGACACCGACCAGATCATTCCCGCGCACTGGCTCAAGAAGGTCACCCGCGACGGCTTCGAGGACGGGCTGTTCGAGGCATGGCGCAAGGACCCGGAGTTCGTGCTCAACCGCCCCGAGTACAAGGGCGGGACCGTCCTGGTGGCCGGTCCGGACTTCGGCACCGGCTCCTCGCGTGAGCACGCGGTGTGGGCGTTGCAGAACTACGGCTTCAAGGCCGTCGTCTCGTCCCGCTTCGCCGACATCTTCCGCGGCAACTCCCTCAAGAACGGCCTGCTGACCGTGGTGCTGCCGCAGGAGACCGTCGACCGGCTGTGGCAGCTGGTGGAGTCCGACCCGGCCGCGGAGGTCACCGTGGACCTCGTCGACCGCCAGGTGCGCGCCGAGGGCATCACGGCTGATTTTGAGCTTGACGAGAACGCTCGCTGGCGGCTTCTGGAGGGGCTGGACGACATCAGTCTCACCCTCAGGGAGGAGGCCGACATCGCCGCGTACGAGGCACGTCGTCCTTCTTTCAAGCCCCGTACGGTGGATGCCTGACCCCCCGGTTCTCCCTGTACAGAGCAGGTTTGGCATGATGCGCCGCCAGTCCTCGGACTGGCGGCGCATCATCATGTTGAGGCCCCATGAAGCGACAACTCGCCTCAGATGGCACAATCAGTGCATGGAACGCGACGGCCAACTCGAGCTCTACGGTCTTGTCGCCGCCCGGCTCAAGGAAGCGCACACAAGGGTGCGCACACTGCAAGTCCCGGAGGGCGTACGGATGGCGCTGTCCCGGAAGCTGCTGGTCATCACGTCAGCGGCGAAACACGATCTCGCAGACGCGGCAAGGCGTCTGGAGCGGTTGATGAACGACCTCGACGAGGGGCGTTTCCCCGAAGATCCCGACTCCGACGGAAGTCCGTGACGATCGAGTGCGTTGCGGCACAAGGGTGATTAGCCCGTTTCGTGTTTGATTTGCGGTATATATCTGCCTAACGTGCGAAAAAGCCTGAACAGATTCGTTCTGGCAATGTCTCCGAAGGGGAAGACGTGAACAAGGCGCAGCTCGTAGAAGCGATTGCAGACAAGGTCGGCGGACGGCAGCAGGCCGCCGACGCGGTCGACGCGGTCTTGGACGCCATCGTCCGCGCGGTCGTCGGCGGGGATCGAGTTTCGGTCACTGGATTCGGCTCGTTCGAGAAGGTGGAGCGTCCTGCCCGGTACGCCCGGAACCCGCAGACCGGGGAGCGGGTCCGGGTCAAGAAGACCTCTGTGCCCCGCTTCCGCGCGGGTCAGGGCTTCAAGGACCTGGTGAGTGGCTCGAAGAAGCTTCCGCGCGGTGGCGAGGTCGCCGTGAAGAAGGCTCCCAAGGGCAGTCTCCAGGTCGCCGCGAAGAAGGCCGCGGCCAAGAAGGTCACCGCGAAGAAGGCAGCGGCGAAGAAGGCGGCCAAGAAGGCTCCGGCGAAGAAGGTCACCGCCAAGAAGGCGGCGGCGAAGAAGGCTCCGGCCAAGAAGGTCACCGCCAAGAAGGCGGCGGCCAAGAAGGCCACGGCGAAGAAGGCCCCCGCGCGCAAGACCACCGCGCGCAAGACCGCCAAGAAGACCACCGCCAGGAAGCGCTAGTCAGCGGCGCACCGCCGCACCGTCACGCGCCGGGCCGGGCTCCCTCGGGGAGCCCGGCCCGCGGTGTTCCCGGGGCGTTCAGAACGTTTGCAGGGTTACGAGGACCACGCGGCGGTCCTCGCCCTCGCCCTCCACCTCGATCCGCACCCGCTGCCCCGGGCGCAGCATCCGCAGCCCCCCGGCGTCGAAGGCCGCCGCGTCGAAGGGCACCGGAGTGCCGTCGTCGAGCAGCACACTTCCGGCGCGGGTCTCGGGGTCGTAGGTGTACGCGGTTCCCTGCATGACCGCCACCCTAGCCCTCGCCGCAGGTCCGTTCCGGCACGGGCGGCCGGCCCCCGGACGCGGGAACGGGGCCCGGTTCCGGGCCGTACGCGGCCACCGGGCCCAAGCGGCGGGCGGTGTGCGGACCCACGCCGAGGAGCAGCGCCGCTCGCAGGTCCTCGCCGGTGTCCACATCGCGCCGTACCGAGTCCACACCGGCCAGTTCGATCTCCCGCGCCCCCGACTCCCGGTGCCGGGCCCGGGAGGGCCCGCCGAAGGCCGGGGCGAGCACGGTGCCCGGCGCCGCAGAGAGCAGGGTCGTGCCCACCCCCGCCGCATCCGCCAGAAAGGCGCGTGGGAGCCCGGAAGCGGTGTCGAGCACCTGGTCGAGCTCCGCGGGCCGCAAGGCCGGGAGATCGGCGTTCAGGGCCGCTACAGCGGCTCCTGGGCGTTCCTCCCGGACGGCGCGGGCGCCGTGCGCGAGCGCCGCGTTGAGTCCGCTTCCCGGCGGGTCGGGCAGGATCCGGGCCCCAAGTGCCGACAGCTCACGTCCGGCGAGCGGGTCATCGGTGACCACGGTCACCTCCCGCACCAGCCCGGCCGCCAGCGCCGCCGCCACCGTGTCCAGCGCGAACGCCAGCGCCAGCCCCGGCCGCAGCTCATCACCGGCGGCCTCGGCGAGCCGGCTCTTGGCCCGTGCCAGGGGTTTCAGCGGCACCACCAGCGTCCACGCCACACGGGCTCCGTTTGTTCCCACGGGCTTCATTCTCACCCGCTGTCGGTCTCGTCCGGGACGTGCGGGGTTACGGTGTCCTCGACAGACCGGGTACCTGGAGCGACACTTGTGCGGCTGCCCGGACGGCAGTAAGCCAGCAGGTCAGCAGGGTCAAAGAGGAGGATCTTCCGAGTGTCCGGCCGCAGAATCGGCATCTGGTACCGCATGGCAGCGGTCTTGGTCAAACCGCCGCTGGTGGTTCTGTTCAAGCGGGACTGGCACGGAATGGAGCACATTCCCGCCGACGGTGGATTTATCACCGCGATCAACCACAACTCGTATCTCGACCCGCTCTCCTACGCGCACTTCCAGTACAACACCGGACGCGTGCCCCGCTTCCTCGCCAAGGCCGCGCTCTTCAAGGGCAGCTTTGTCGGAACCTTCCTGCGCGGCACCGGCCAGATCCCGGTCTACCGCGAGTCCACCGACGCGGCCAACGCCTTCCGGGCCGCCGTGGATGCCATCAACAAGGGCGAGTGCGTGGCGTTCTACCCCGAGGGCACCCTCACCCGCGACCCGGAGATGTGGCCGATGCGGGGCAAGACCGGCGCGGCCCGCGTCGCGCTGCTCACCAAGGCGCCCGTCATTCCCGTCGCCCAGTGGGGCGCCAACGAGGCCGTCCCGCCGTACGCCAAGGAGAAGAAGGTCCGCCTCTTCCCCCGCAAGACCCTCAAGGTGCACGCCGGACCGCCGGTGGACCTGTCCGCGTACTACGGCCAGGAGCCCACCGCCGAGGTGCTGCGGGCCGCCACCGACACCATCATGGCCGCCATCACCGACCTGCTCGCCGAGGTGCGGGGAGAGCCCGTGCCCGTCCGCGCCAAGGACATCCCGGCCGCCCGGCCCCACGTCGCCGACCAGCCGCGCCCCGTGGCCGAGGAGGAGAGCAAGTGACGCGCTGCGCCGTCTTCGGCACCGGCTCCTGGGGTACCGCGTTCGCGATGGTGCTCGCCGACGCCGGCTGCGAGGTGACGCTGTGGGGCCGCCGCGCGGAGCTGGTGGAGGCCATCAACACCGGCCGTACCAACCCCGACTATCTCCCCGGCACCGAACTCCCGCGCGCGGTGCGCGCCACCACCGACCCGGCCGAGGCCGCCCGGGACGCGGAGTTCACCGTGCTCGCGGTGCCCTCCCAGACGCTGCGCGACAACCTCGCCGGATGGGCGCCGCTGCTGCCCGCCGACACCGTGCTGGTCTCCCTGATGAAGGGCGTCGAACTCGGCACCGCCAAGCGGATGAGCGAGGTCATCGAGGAGGTCGTCGGCAAGGCGTCGCCCGGCACCGATGTGGCCGCGCGGGTGGCCGTGCTCACCGGCCCCAACCTGGCCCGGGAGATCGCCGCCCGGCAGCCCGCCGCGTCCGTCGTGGCCTGCCGCGACGAGGGTGCGGCCCGCCGCCTCCAGGCCGCCTGCCACACCCCGTACTTCCGCCCCTATACCAACACCGACGTGGTCGGCTGCGAGCTGGGCGGCGCCGTGAAGAACGTGATCGCGCTGGCCGTGGGTATCGCCGACGGCATGGGCCTGGGCGACAACGCCAAGGCATCGCTGATCACCCGCGGACTGGCCGAAACGACCCGGCTGGGTCTGGCGATGGGCGCCGACGCGCACACCTTCGCGGGCCTGGCGGGCCTGGGCGACCTCGTCGCCACCTGTTCCTCCCCACTCTCCCGCAACCACACCTTCGGCACCAACCTGGGCCGCGGGATGACGCTGGAGGAGACCATCGCGGTCACCCGGCAGACCGCGGAGGGCGTCAAGTCGTGCGAGTCCGTGCTCGATCTCGCCCGGCGCCACGACGTCGACATGCCCATCACCGAGACCGTGGTCGGCATCGTGCACGACGGCAAACAGCCGCTGGTCGCACTCAAAGAGCTGATGTCGCGCAGCGCCAAGGCCGAGCGGCACTGACGGCACCGGAACCGCAAGGTAACCTCAACGCGATATGAGCAGCCAGACCCCTTCCCCACGCCCTGTCCCGGCCTCCTCCGAAGGCGAGCCGCGGAAGCCGCGCGTCGCCGTCGTCTTCGGCGGGCGCAGCTCCGAGCACGCCATCTCCGTGGTCACCGCGGGCGCCGTGCTGCGGGCGATCGACCGTGAGAAGTACGACGTGCTGCCGATCGGCATCACCTCGGACGGCCGTTGGGCCCTGACCGCCGACGAGCCCGAGCGGATGGCCATCGCCAACCGCGAGCTGCCGACCGTCGCGGGGCTCGCCGAGTCCACGGAAGGCTCGGTCGTGCTCCCCGTCGACCCGGGCAGCCGTGAGGTCGTCTACAGCGAGCCCGGCTCGGTGCCCAAGGCGCTGGGCGACGTCGACGTGGTCTTCCCCATGCTGCACGGCCCGTACGGCGAGGACGGCACCCTCCAGGGGCTGCTGGAGCTGTCCGGGGTGCCCTATGTGGGCGCCGGTGTGCTCGCCTCCGCCGTCGGCATGGACAAGGAGTACATGAAGCGGGTGTTCGTCTCCTTCGGGCTGCCGGTCGGCCCGTACGAGGTGATCCGCCCCCGCGAGTGGGAGAAGGACCCCTCCGCCGCCCGCCGCACGATCGTGGACTTCGCCGAGGAGCACGGCTGGCCGGTCTTCGTGAAGCCCGCCCGCGCCGGTTCGTCCATCGGCATCACCAAGGTCGACGACGCCGCCGGGCTGGACGCCGCGGTCGAGGAGGCACGGGCCCACGACCCCAAGGTCATCGTGGAGGCGCTGCTGCGCGGCCGCGAGATCGAATGCGGGGTGCTGGAGTTCGAGGACGGCCCGCGCGCCAGCGTGCCCGCCGAGATCCCGCCGGTCTCCGCCCACGACTTCTACGACTTCGAGGCCAAGTACATCGACTCGGCCGACGGCGTGGTGCCCGCACCGCTCACCGAGGAGGAGACCCGGCGGGTCCAGGAGCTCGCGGTGCGGGCGTTCGAGGCGGTGTCCTGCGAGGGCCTGGTGCGCGCCGACTTCTTCCTGCTGGACACCGGCGAGTTCGTGATCAACGAGGTGAACACCATGCCCGGGTTCACCCCGATCTCGATGTACCCGCGCATGTGGCAGGAGAGCGGCATCAGCTACCCGGAGCTGGTCGACCGGCTGATCCAGGCCGCGCTGCGCCGCTCCACGGGGCTGCGCTAGGCCACGCCCTCGGGCACGGTCTTCTTGACGGCGCTCGCGAGGTCGATCAGCGGGTCGACCTCGGGCGCGTACTTCTCCGGCACCGTCACCTCGACATACGCCCGGCGCAGTACGGTGGTGAAGCGGTAGCCGTCGTCCCGCTTCTCGGGCAGCCACTCGACGCCGTTGACACCGGCGGAGCGGGTCGAGGCCGACATGGCGGCCGGGCGGGAGACCCCGCAGCGCAAGCTCACTGCGGGGTCGCCCCAGACGGCGGTGAATTCCGAAGCGGGCTCGGGCTCACGCCGCTTCAGCCCGTTCACGGTGCCGGGAAGCTCCTTGTGCAGTGCCCGGCACAACGCGGCCGCCTGTTTCGTCGGCTTGGGAACCGCCGGCGCCGCGGAGTCGTCGGAATCTTCGGTGAACGAGCAGCCGGCCACCGAGAACAGAACCAGGGCCGCTGTGGCGGCCAGCGGAGCGATCTTTCGCGTGGAACTACGGTGTGCGGAATTCACCGCTCGAGCATACGGGGGGCTACAGATGGACCACGGGGCAGGTGAGGGTTCGCGTGATGCCCTCCACTTGCTGGACCTTGGCGACCACCATGCGGCCCAGTTCATCGACCGTGTCGGCCTGGGCACGCACGATCACGTCGTACGGTCCGGTGACGTCCTCGGCCTGTATCACCCCCGGCAGTTTGGCGATGACGTCGGCGACGGTCGACGCCTTGCCGACCTCGGTCTGGATCAGGATGTACGCCTGTACCACGGAACCTCCAGGGCGGCTACGAGGATCATGTGGGGAGAAGGGACGCCACGGTACCGCGTCGCCAGGCGGCACGGGGAGACCCGCGCTCGGTGCGCGGCGCGGCGGGCAACGAGCCATCAGCACGAAGGGGCAATGGGATGAAGGGCACCGTGGGCGAGTTGGGGGAGTTCGGGCTCATCAGGGAGCTCACCTCACGGCTCACCACCACCCCGGCGGTGAAGCTGGGGCCCGGTGACGACGCCGCGGTTGTGGCGGCACCCGACCGGAGGGTGGTGGCGAGCACCGATGTGCTGCTGGAGGGCAGCCACTTCCGCCGGGACTGGTCCACCGCCTATGACGTGGGCCGCAAGGCCGCGGCCCAGAATCTGGCCGATATCGCGGCGATGGGCGCGGTGCCCACGGCGCTGCTGCTCGGTCTGGTGGTGCCGGCCGATCTGCCGGTGACCTGGCCGGCCGAGCTGATGGACGGCATCCGCGACGAATGCCAGGTGGCGGGCGCGGCGGTGGCCGGTGGCGATGTCGTGCGCGGTGACACCATCACCGTCGCGATCACCGCCCTGGGCGACCTGCGCAACCACGAGCCGGTCACCCGATCCGGTGCCCAGCCGGGCGACGTTGTCGCGGTCACCGGCTGGCTGGGCTGGTCCGCGGCCGGACATGCGGTGCTCTCGCGCGGTTTCCGCTCACCGCGCGCGTTCGTCGAGGCACACCGGCGTCCGGAGCCGCCGTACCACGCGGGCCCCGCGGCCGCCGGGCTCGGCGCCACCGCCATGACCGATGTGAGCGACGGCCTGGTCGCCGACCTCGGGCACATCGCCGAGGCCAGCGGGGTCCGGATCGATCTGCGCTCGGGAGACATCGACATCCCCTCGCAGATGTCGGACATCGGACAGGCCGTGGGCGTCGATCCGTTGCAGTGGGTGCTCAGCGGGGGAGAGGACCACGCGATCGTGGCCACCTTCCCGCCGGATGTGAAACTGCCCGCCCGCTGGAAGGTGATCGGCGAGGTGCTCAACCCCTCGGCGCTGCCCCAGGTGACGGTGGACGGCGCCCCGTGGCTGCACGCGGGATGGGACCACTTCGGGGACGACAAGGGCGCCGAGTAGATTCGGCCGTATGTCGCCCTCTTCTCGTCCCCGGCCTCCCGAGCCCCCCGTTCGTCCTGCCCGGATAGCGCGCACCGGTGGGGCGCCCGCCCGTGTGCTCACCGTCGCCGGGTCGGACTCCGGCGGCGGTGCGGGCATCCAGGCCGACCTGAAGACGATGCTGGCCCTGGGCGCCCACGGGATGAGTGTGATCACCGCGGTGACCGCTCAGAACTCGCTGGGTGTACAGGGCGCCTGGGAACTGCCCGCCGACGCCGTCCGGGCCCAGTTCCGCAGCGTCGTCGACGACATCGGCGTCCAGGCGGTCAAGACCGGCATGCTGGCCACGGCCGGGCTGGTCGAGACCGTTGGCGCGCTGCTGGCGGAGGTCACCGTTCCTGTTGTTGTCGACCCGGTCGGGGTCTCCAAGCACGGTGACGCGCTGCTGGCCACCGACGCGCTCGACGCGGTCCGTACCAAGCTGCTGCCGACCGCCACGGTGGCCACCCCCAACCTGGACGAGGTCGCCCAGCTCACCGGCGTCCGGGTGGAGTCGGAGGACGATCTGCGGCGGGCGGCCGGGGCGGTGCTGGCCCTCGGCCCGCGCTGGGCGCTGATCAAGGGCGGTCATCTGGCGGGTGACGCGGTGGATCTGCTCACCGACGGCGCCGAGGAGCACTGGCTGCGCGCGCCGCGCTACGACAACCGCCATACGCACGGCACGGGCTGCACCCTCGCCTCGGCCGTCGCCACCTTCCTGGCGGGCGGATACGACGTCCCGCGGGCCGTCACGGCCGCCAAGAGTTATGTCACCGGCGCCATCGCGGAGGGCTTCCCACTGGGCGGGGGCATCGGCCCGGTCGACCACGGCTGGCTGTGAACCGAGCCCGGAACATCGTGTGAGGGCATGCGAAAAGGCCGGTCCACGTCATCGGTGGACCGGCCTGAGCACCGGATCCCGCGTGAGCGGGGAGGCCGTGCGCCTAGCGCGAGACCTTGCCGGCCTTGATGCACGAGGTGCAGACGTTGAGCCGCTTCGGGGTGCGACCGACCACAGCGCGCACCGTCTGGATGTTGGGGTTCCAACGACGGCGGGTGCGGCGGTGCGAGTGCGAGATGTTGTTGCCGAAGCCCGGCCCCTTGCCGCAGACGTCGCAGTTGGCAGCCACGGGTTACTCCAAAGACGGGTCAGCCTCGCTTCTCGCGAGGAGACAGACACTTACGGGAACCCCGGACGTTGCCAAGGTCCTGGGAGACCGGCGGCGCCTGGGGGAATGGCCCGATTCTCATCGGGCAACCGGAGCAGCATACAACGGCCACTCCCGTACAGCGAAACTATCATGGCTGCCCCGGCACCCGCCGAGGGCGGCGACTACCCTGCGATGACCTGATGACCGACCCCGCTCCAGCCCTCCCGAGGAGTACGTACGTGCCGCACACGCTCGACGCCGATGCGGTACGGACCTGGTGCGGGCTGGCGCTGGACGCGCTGGGCCGGGCCCGCGAGGAGATCGACGCGATCAACGTCTACCCGGTCGCGGACGGGGACACCGGCACCAATCTGTATCTGACCGTCGAATCCGCCGCCCGGGCCGTGGACGCCGCCTTCAACGGCCACGCCGCCTCGGCCGCCGCCTCCCGCCCCACCCTCGCCGACGTGGTGCGCGCCATGGCCCACGGCGCTCTGATCGGCGCGCGGGGCAACTCGGGCACCATCCTGGCGCAGCTGCTGCGCGGGATGGCCGACGTCCTGGCCGACGGCGGACCGGGCAGTGCCGCGGGCCCGGCGGGCCGGAGCGATGAAGCCGGTGCGGCCGGTGAGGCCGACGACGCCGGTGAGGCCGACGGGCTGCGGCGGGCCCTGCGCCGCGCGGTCGACCTGGCCTACCTGGCTGTCGCGCACCCGGTCGAGGGCACCGTCCTGACCGTCGCCGTGGCCGCCGCCGAGGGCGCGGAGCGGGCCACCGGCGACATCGGCACGGTGGCGCGGGCGGCGTATGAGGGGGCGCGCACGGCGCTCCAGGCCACCCCCGGACAACTCGACGCGCTCGCCCGCGCGGGCGTCGTCGACGCGGGCGGCTACGGCCTGGTGACCGTTCTGGGCGGGCTGGCCGAGACGCTGTCGGGCGAGGCCCCGGAGGCCCCCGCCGCCCCGGGACGCCCCCGCACCGCCGACCCCGCGCCCGCCGAGGCCCCGCGGATCCCGGGGTCCGGGGACTGCGCCGCCGGGACAGCCCCCTCCGGCGGGCCCGGCTACGAGGTGATCTATCTGCTGGAGGCGGACGAGACGGCCGTGACCCGGCTGCGTGAGCGACTGGACGCGCTCGGTGACTCCCTGGTGGTCGTCGGCGGCGACGGGCTGTGGAACGTCCACGTCCATGTGGACGACGCGGGCGCGGCCGTCGAGGCGGGCATCCAGGCCGGACGGCCGTACCGGATCCGCATCACCCACTTCGGCGCCGCCGGACACCCGGACCATCCGGCCGCGGACACCGGCGGGCGGCGGCCCGAGGAGGCCGACCACGAGCCGTCCGGCACCCCGCTCGCGCCCCGCGCGGTGGTCGCCGTCGTCCCCGGCGACGGGATCGCCGCCCTGTGTGCCGAGGCCGGGGCCACCGTGGTCACCACGCGCCCGGGGGAGCCGCCCGCCAGCGGTGAGCTGGCCGAGGCGGTCCGGCGGGCCCACGCCCGCGAGGTCGTGCTGCTGCCCAACGACGCCGAGCTGCGCCACCCCGCGGCGGCCGCCGCGGCGCAGGCCCGCGCCGAGGGTGTCCGGGTCGCCGTCATCCCCACCCGCTCCGCGGTCCAGGGCATCGCCGCGCTCGCCGTCCACGAGCCCGGTCGCAGTTTCGACGAGGACGTCGTCGCCATGACCTCCGCCGCGGGCGCCACCCGCTACGCCGAACTGGCCGTCGCCGAGCGCCAGTCCTGGACCATGGCCGGGGTGTGCCAGGCCGGGGACGTCCTGGGGCTGATCGACGGCGATGTGGCGGTGATCGGCTCCGAACTGGCCGCCACCGCCGAGACCGTGCTGGACCGGATGCTGGCCGCGGGCGGCGAGATGGTCACCCTGGTGCTGGGCGAGGATCTGCCCGAGGACCTCGCCGAACGGCTGGAACGGCATGTGCGGGAGGGGCACTTCGCCGTCGACACGGTGATCTACCGGGGCGGCCAGCCCTCCGCGCCGCTGATCATAGGCGTCGAATGACTCTCCCCGGGGCTTGCGCAACCCCGCCGCCTGCCCCCGTCTGTCGGTGCCGTGGTGTGCAATGGACTGCGTGCCCGTGCTCGAAGAACCCCTGAAGAAGGTCCTCGGCGGCAACACCGCGAAGGTGATGGCCGAGCACCTCGGCCTGCACACCGTCGGCGATCTGCTCCACCACTACCCCCGGCGGTACGCGGAGCGCGGTGAGCTGACCCGGCTGTCCGATCTGCCGCTGGACGAGCATGTGACCGTCGTCGCGCAGGTCGCGGACGCCCGCGTGCTGAAGTTCAACGGAGGCCGCGGACAGCGCCTCGAGGTCACCATCACCGACGGCAGCGGCCGTCTCCAGCTCGTCTTCTTCGGCAAGGGCGTCCACAAGCCCCGCGCCCAGCTGGTCCCCGGGACCCGCGCCATGTTCGCGGGCAAGGTCACGGTCTTCAACCACAAGCGCCAGCTGGCCCATCCCGAGTTCAAGACCCTGGGCGCCCAGAGCGGCGCGGACGTCGTCGAGGCGTTCGCCCATCAGCTGCTGCCGCTGTATCCGGCGTGCAAGCAGATGGAGTCCTGGCAGATCCAGCAGGCCGTGGACACCGTCCTGGGCCCGTCGGGCGCCGAGGACGCCGTCCTGGCCGATCTGGTGGACCCGCTGCCCGACGCCCTGCGGAAGGGCCGCGGTCTCACCACCCTGCCCGAGGCGCTGCGCAAGATCCACCGGCCGCGCACCAAGGCGGACATCGCCGCCGCCAAGGACCGCCTCAAGTGGGACGAGGCATTTGTCCTCCAGGTCGCCCTGGCCCGTCGCCGCCGGGCCGACGCCCAGCTGCCCGCCGCCCCGCGCCGCCCGGTCCAGGACGGTCTGCTCGCCGCGTTCGACGCGCGGCTGCCGTTCACCCTCACCGACGGCCAGCGTCGGGTCAGCGAGCAGATCTTCGCCGACCTCGCCGCCGAACACCCCATGCACCGGCTGCTCCAGGGCGAGGTCGGCTCGGGCAAGACCATGGTCGCGCTGCGGGCGATGCTCGGTGTGGTGGACGCCGGGGGACAGGCGGCGATGCTCGCGCCCACCGAGGTGCTCGCCCAGCAGCACCACCGCTCGATCACCGAGATGATGGGCGAGCTGGCCAGTTGGGGGCTGTGGCGCGAAGCGCCTCCCCAGAACGGCGGTGGTGGGCGACGGGAGGGCGGAATGCTGGGCGGCGCCGAGCAGGGCACCAAGGTGGTGCTGCTCACCGGCTCCATGGGCGCCGCGGCCCGCCGTCAGGCGCTGCTGGACCTGGTCACCGGCGAGGCCGGGATCGTGATCGGCACCCATGCGCTGATCGAGGACAAGGTCCGGTTCCACGACCTGGGTCTGGTGGTCGTCGACGAGCAGCACCGCTTCGGCGTCGAGCAGCGGGACGCCCTGCGCTCCAAGGGCACACAGCCCCCGCATCTGCTGGTGATGACGGCCACCCCCATCCCGCGCACCGTGGCCATGACCGTCTTCGGCGATCTGGAGACCTCCGTCCTGGACCAGCTGCCCGCCGGGCGTTCCCCGATCGCCTCCCATGTGGTGCCCGCGAAGGACAAGCCGCACTTCCTGGCCCGCGCCTGGGAGCGGGTGCGCGAGGAGGTGGGGGGCGGGCACCAGGCGTATGTGGTCTGCCCGCGCATCGGGGACGAGGAGGACGAGGCCAGGGCCGCGAAGCAGAAGAAGTCCGGTGACGAGGGGGACGAAGCCGAGAAGCGGCCCCCGCTCGCCGTGCTCGACGTCGCCGAGCAGCTCACCAAGGGCCCGCTGAGCGATCTGCGGGTGGAGGTGCTGCACGGCCGGATGCAGCCGGAGGCCAAGGACGAGGTGATGCGCCGCTTCGCCGCGGGCGCGGTCGACGTCCTGGTGGCCACCACCGTGATCGAGGTCGGCGTCAACGTCCCCAACGCCACCGCCATGGTGATCATGGACGCCGACCGGTTCGGCGTCTCCCAGCTGCACCAGCTGCGCGGCCGGGTCGGCCGTGGCTCCGCCCCCGGGCTGTGTCTGCTGGTCACCGAGATGCCCGAGGGCAGCCCGGCCCGGACGCGGCTCGGCGCGGTCGCCGCCACCCTGGACGGCTTCGAGCTGTCCCGGATCGACCTGGAGCAGCGCCGCGAGGGCGATGTGCTCGGCCAGGCCCAGTCCGGGGCCCGTTCCTCGCTGCGGGTGCTCGCGGTCATCGACGACGAGGAGGTCATCGCCGCCGCGCGGGAGGAGGCCACCGCCATCGTCGCGGCCGATCCGGAGCTGACCGGCTATCCGGAGCTGCGCACCGCGCTGGACGCCCTGCTGGACGAGGAGCGCGAGGAGTTCCTCGACAAGGGCTGACGGGGGCCGGCCCGGACCGGCGGGGGCGGCCGGCCGGGAGCTCGGCGGCCTCCGGCGGCGTGGGACGCCATATCGTGGAGGGGCGGCGGTCCGTGACCGCACGGCCCGCCGCTGCCCCGACCACCGCGAAGGACTGCCTCACCCATGACCCGCGTGATCGCCGGAGCGGCCGGCGGCCGACGGCTGGCCGTGCCCCCCGGAAACGGCACCCGACCCACCTCGGACCGGGCGCGCGAGGGCCTGTTCTCCACCTGGGAGTCGCTGCTCCGCTCCCTCGACGGCGCCCGGGTCCTGGATCTGTACGGCGGTTCGGGCGCGGTCGGCCTGGAGGCGCTGTCCCGGGGCGCGGCCCATGTGCTGCTGGTGGAGTCCGACCCGCGCGCGGCCCGCACCATCCGGGAGAACATCCGCGCACTCGCCCTGCCCGGGGCCGAGCTGCGCACCGCGAAGGCCGAACAGGCCCTGGCCGGACCGGCGCCCGCCACCGGCCCGTATGACGTGGTCTTCCTGGACCCGCCGTACGCCGTGACCGACGACGATCTCCGGGAGATCCTGCTCACACTCCTCCGTAAACGCTGGCTCGTGCCCGACGCGCTGGTCACCGTGGAGCGGAGCACACGAGGCGGGGAGTTCGGGTGGCCGGACGGTTACGAGGGACTGCGGGCCCGTCGCTACGGCGAGGGCACGCTTTGGTACGGTCGCGCCGCCTCGACGTGCGACAACGCGTCATGACCGGACCCGAGAGCGAGGAACCACTGTTGCGCCGCGCAGTCTGTCCGGGGTCCTTCGACCCCGTCACCAACGGACACCTCGACATCATCGGCCGTGCCTCGAAGCTGTACGACGAGGTGTACGTCGCCGTGATGATCAACAAGTCCAAGCAGGGTCTGTTCACGGTGGAGGAGCGCATGGACCTCCTCCGCCAGACCACCGCGGAGTACGGAAACGTCTCGGTGGAGGCGTTCCACGGGCTGCTGGTCGATTTCTGCAAGCAGCGTGAGATCCCCGCGATCGTCAAGGGGCTGCGGGCCGTCAGCGACTTCGACTACGAGTTGCAGATGGCGCAGATGAACAACGGCCTGTCGGGGGTGGAGACGCTGTTCGTCCCCACCAACCCCACCTACAGCTTCCTCTCCTCCAGCCTGGTCAAGGAGGTCGCGGCCTGGGGTGGCGATGTCTCCCACCTGGTGCCCCCGCTGGTCCTTGAGGCCCTGGCCGACCGGCTCGGGCGGAGGTAGTCGCTGACGGGGCGTCAGCGGGTGTCCGGCAGGCGCCCGCTGGCCGTACAGTCGTCCCCGTTCGTGTCCATCCGCATCCGATCAGTCTGCGAGCACTCACAGTGGACGTGCAGAAGAAGCTCGACGAGATCGTCGAGGCCGTCGGCAGCGCCCGGTCCATGCCCATGTCGGCCTCGTGCGTGGTCAACCGCGCCGAGCTGCTCGCCATGCTCGAAGAGGTGCGGACGGCGCTCCCGGACTCCCTGGCCCATGCCCAGGAGCTGATCGGCGGCCGTGACCAGATGGTCGAGGAGGCCCGCCGGGAGGCCGAGCGGATCGTCGAGGCCGCCCACGCCCAGCGCACCTCCCTGATCTCCGGCACCGAGGTGGCCCGGCAGTCCCAGGAGGAGGCGGACCGGATCCTGGGGGAGGCCCGCCGGGAGGCCGAGGAGATCCGCGCCGAGGCCGACGACTACGTCGACAGCAAGCTGGCCAACTTCGAGGTCGTACTCACCAAGACCATCGGCTCGGTGGACCGCGGCCGGGAGAAGCTGCTCGGCCGCGCCCCCGCGGATCCCTACGGCGACGGGGCGGCCGACGCCGCCGGGCAGCTGGAGGAGGCGCCCGAGCGCAGCGCCGATCCGCACACCCTGCGGCAGCGGGCCGACGCGTACGTGGACACCAAGCTGGGCGCCGTCTCGGCCGTGCTCGCCAAGACGCTGGAGGCGGTCGGGCGCGGCCGTCAGAAGCTGCTGGGCGCACGGCCGGCCGATGAGCTGGGCGCCCATATGGCGGCCCAGGACGCGGTCGGCGGCGGTCTGCACACCAGCGACGACGACTACCTCGCGGACCTCGCCCAGTCCGGGGTGGGTCTCGCACCGGACGTTCCGGACGTCGCGTCCGTCCCCGGAGCCCCGGCCGCCCCGGCGGCTCCGGCCGCCTCGGCCGCCCCGGCGGCTCCGGCGGCTTCGCCCGGGGTGCCCGCCGCGCAGCCCGAGCACGCCGCGGCCGACGCCGGGTACTACGCCGGCACCGCGGGCTATCCACAGCAGGCGCAGGTGGACGCGTACGGCTATCAGCAGCAGTACGTGCCGCCCATGCCCCAGCAGGACCCGTACGCCGCGGCCGCGCAGACCGGTTACCCGCAGCCGGACGCCTACGGCTGGCCGCAGCAGGCACAGCCGGCGGCCCAGGGCTACGACGCGGGCGCCGGGTACGCCGTCCCGGAGCAGCACCAGCACCCCCAGCAGCATCCGCAGGCACAGTCGGGCGCCGCGCTCGACGAGACCAGCCTGTTCGACACGAGCATGATCGACCTCGATCAGCTCCGTCAGTACGAGCAGGGGCGCTAGCGCCTCTCCCCACCGGGCGGATTGGGCCTACGGCGAGCCGTCCAGTATCCTGGCTCTTCGGTCGCGCTACGTCCGCGATCTCGGCTGCCCGCGTTGAATCAGCTCCGGGCGGCCCGCCGCAGCGTAGAAAGCAGGAAGCCCTGAACGCCCGCCTCGACCACCGTGCCCCTCTCGTGTTCGACACACGTGAGCTGGGTCGTCGTCCCGGTGCGCTGAAAAGGATCTCCCGCTCGGTGGCGGCACCCAAGGACCTCGGTATCGAGGTCATCGGGGTGCGGGAGGACGCGACCGTGGAGCTCGACCTCCGTCTTGAGTCGGTCATGGAAGGGGTGCTTGTCACAGGCACCGCCCGTGCGCCGCTCTCGGGGGAGTGCGTAAGGTGTCTGGAGCCGCTGGAGCGTGAGCTCGAGGCGGATTTCCAGGAGATGTACTCCTACCCCGACGCCGACGACCGGAGCCGCGAGGCGGACACCGGCGACGACGCCGAGGAAGAGGAGACGCTCTTTCTCGAGGCCGACCTGTTCGACCTCGAGCCCGTGCTGCGGGACGCGGTGGTGCTCTCACTGCCGTTGCAGCCGGTGTGCCGGGAGAACTGCCCGGGGCTGTGCGCCGAATGCGGTGCCAGGCTCGCGGACGACCCGGACCACCAACACGACGTCGCCGACATCCGTTGGGCGTCATTGCAGGGACTCGCCGACGCCATGAGGGACGGCGAGAAGGACAACGCACCCCGCGATCGCGGGGATGACCCACAGGAGAAGTAGCCGTGGCTGTTCCGAAGCGGAAGATGTCGCGCAGCAACACGCGCCACCGCCGGTCGCAGTGGAAGGCTGCGGTCCCCACCCTGGTGGCGTGCGAGCGCTGCCACGAGCCGAAGCAGCAGCACATCGCGTGCCCGAGCTGCGGCACCTACAACCGCCGCCAGGTCCTCGAGGTCTGATCGGCGGGTGACAGGCTCTATGTCGGACGCCACTACGCCTCCCCGCAAGCGCGGGGGTGAACCTCGCGGGGGTCATCCGCGCGGCGGTGAAGCGGTCCAGGCGGACACGGCCTCGTCCCACACGATCCTGGAAGGGCGGCTCGGGTACCAGCTCGAGTCCGCCCTTCTGGTGCGTGCGCTCACCCACCGGTCCTTCGCCTACGAGAACGGCGGGTTGCCCACCAACGAGCGGCTGGAGTTCCTCGGGGACTCCGTGCTCGGCCTGGTGGTCACCGACACGCTGTACCGCATCCACCCGGACCTGCCCGAAGGCCAGCTGGCCAAGTTGCGGGCCGCGGTGGTCAACTCGCGTGCGCTGGCAGAGGTGGGCCGGGGTCTGGACCTCGGCGCCTTCATCCGGCTCGGCCGGGGTGAAGAGGGCACCGGGGGCAGGGACAAGGCATCCATCCTCGCCGACACCCTCGAAGCGGTGATCGGCGCGGTCTATCTCGACCAGGGGCTCGACGCCGCCGCCGAACTGGTGCACCGGCTCTTCGACCCGCTGATCGAGAAGTCCTCGAATCTCGGCGCCGGCCTGGACTGGAAGACCAGCCTCCAGGAGCTGACCGCCACCGAGGGTCTCGGGGTTCCCGAGTACCTGGTCTCCGAGACCGGGCCCGACCACGAGAAGACCTTCACGGCTGCCGCCCGCGTCGGTGGTGTCGCGTACGGCACCGGCACCGGCCGCAGCAAGAAGGAAGCCGAGCAGCAGGCGGCCGAGGCCGCCTGGCGCGCCATCCGCGCCGCTGCCGACGAGGCCCAGGCGAAGGCGGAAGCCACGGCCAAGGCCGAGGCGGACGCCGGAGTCGTCACCCCGGCGGACGGCGGGGCCGCCGCGGACGCGGCCTCCACGGCACGCTGATCTCCTTCCGCACTGTCCGTACCGCTCTCGCGGTTCCTCCCGCCCCGCGGTGGACGGCCCGGCCGTTCTCCCGCGGGGCGCGGAGGGTTCGAGGCCAAGGAGGCCCCTCTTGCCCGAGCTGCCCGAGGTCGAGGTGGTCCGGCGCGGGCTGGAGCGCTGGGTCAGCGGCCGTACGGTCGCCGAGGTCCAGGTGCTGCACCCTCGTGCGGTCCGCCGTCACCTCGGCGGCGCGGAGGATTTCGCGGCCCGGCTGACCGGCCGCACCGCCGGAGTGGCCCGTCGCCGCGGCAAGTATCTGTGGCTGCCGTTCGACGATGACGCCGCCGCCGAGTCGGTCCTCGCCCACCTCGGCATGAGCGGACAGCTGCTGGTCCAGCCGCACGGCGCCGCGGACGAGAAGCATCTGCGCATCCGGGTCCGCTTCGCCGATGACACCGGCACCGAGCTGCGCTTCGTCGACCAGCGCACCTTCGGCGGCCTCTCGCTGCACGACACCGTGCCCGGCGCCGCGGACGGACTGCCCGACGCCATCGCGCATATCGCCCTCGACCCGCTGGACCCCGCCTTCGACGAGGCGGCCTTCCACACCGCGCTGCGCCGCCGCCGGACCACCGTCAAGCGCGCCCTGCTCGACCAGTCGCTGATCAGCGGCGTCGGCAACATCTACGCCGACGAGGCGCTGTGGCGCTCCCGGCTGCACTACGACCGGCCGACCGCGACCCTCACCCGCCCGCGCAGCGCCGAACTCCTCGGCCATGTGCGCGAGGTGATGACCGCGGCGCTGGCGGTCGGCGGCACCAGTTTCGACAGCCTCTACGTCAATGTGAACGGTGAGTCCGGGTACTTCGAGCGTTCCCTGGACGCCTACGGCCGGGAGAACGAACCGTGCCGCCGCTGCGGCACCGCGCTGCGCCGCCGCCCCTGGATGAACCGTTCCAGCTACTTCTGCCCGCGCTGTCAGCGCCCGCCGCGCCCGGCCGCCGTCCGGCCGCTGTCCGCGCGCGTGCCGTCGTAGACCGCCTGGGCCTCCAGCACCTCCGGCATCCGCTCCTCGACCAGATTGATCAGAGCCAGCAGCCGGGTCGCGACCGCGCTGCCCAGCGGGGTGAGCCGGTAGTCCACCCGCGGTGGGTTGGTCGGCTGCGCGTCACGGTGCACCAGTCCGTCGCGCTCCAGCGCGTGCAGCGTCTGGGACAGCATCTTCTCGCTGACGCCGTCGATCCGGCGGCGCAACTCGTTGAAGCGCAGGGTGCTCTCGTACAGCGCGCCCAGGGTGAGACTGCCCCACTTCCAGGTGACGTGCTCCAGCGTCCCGCGTGACGGGCAGGCCTTGGCGAACACATCGAAAGCCAGGTCATCGGTCTCCGGCGCGGGACATGCCGCATCGGTGCGTTCACGGTCCATGTATCCAGCGTACTCGTATGCAGCGCTAACTCGCAGGTTGCGCTTTCCAAAAGTTAGTGCTTCTCTGGTTGCGTCAGCCACCGTGTTACGACGCCCGAGGAGCGCATCACCGTGACCACCCCCGTTGTCTCCATCGCCTATCACTCCGGCTTCGGCCACACCGCCGTGCTCGCCGAGGCCGTCCGTGCGGGCGCGGCCGCCGCCGGTGCCACCGTTCACCTGATCAAGGTCGACACCATCACCGAGGAGGAGTGGGAACTCCTGGACGCCTCGGACGCGATCGTCTTCGGCTCGCCCACCTATATGGGCACCGCGTCCGGCGCCTTCCACACCTTCGCCGAGTCGACCTCGAAGCGCTTCTTCAGCAAGGCGTGGCAGAACAAGCTCGCCGCGGGATTCACCAACTCCGCCTCCAAGAGCGGGGACAAGCTGCACACCCTCCAGTTCTTCACCGTGCTCGCGGCCCAGCTGGGCATGCACTGGGTGAACCTGGGGCTCCAGCCCGGCTGGAACGCCACCACCGCGTCCGAGAACGACCTCAACCGGCTCGGCTTCTTCCTCGGCGCCGCCGCCCAGTCCAACGCCGACCAGGGCGCGGAGGGTGTGCACAAGGCGGATGTCGAGACCGCCGCGCACCTGGGGCGGCGGGTCGCCGAGACCGCGCGCGCCTTCGCGGCGGGCCGGTCCGCCGCGGCCTGAACCGGCGGCGAGAGCGCGGCAGACGGCGGCCCGGGGCGCAGTGGACGCGCCCCGGGCCGCCGGGTCGTGGTGCAGTCGGCCCCTTGATCCGGACCTTCTCCGAGGTCTGCCGCCGGGCTACGGCCTCAGAAGCCGAAGTCCTGGGTCCACCAGGGGCCGTCGCCGTCGAAGTGCGCGCCGACACCCATGGTCGTGTACTCGCAGTTGAGGATGTTGGCGCGGTGGCTGGAGCTGTCCATCCACGTGTCCATCACATCCTTCGCGGTCGACTGGCCGCGGGCGATGTTCTCGCCGCCCAGGTCGACGATGCCCGCCCGCTCGGCGCGCTCCCAGGGGCTCTCGCCGTCCGGGTTGACGTGGTCGAAGAAGTCGCGCAGCGACATGTCGTCGCTGAAGTCGTCGGCCAGCTGGGAGAGTTTGGGGTCGAGGGTCACCGGTGAGCAGCCGACCTTCGCGCGCTCCTTGTTGACGCGCGCGAGGACCTGCTTCTCGGCCGCCGCCTCCCGGCCGCCCGCCTTGTCCGGAGCGCTGGTGTCCGCCGGCGGATCGGCGGGCTTGCTCGGCGGAGGGGTGTCCCGGTCGTGGTCCGAGGAGCCCTTGCCGCCGCCGCGGCCGCGGTCATGGTCCCCACCGCGGTCCGAGGAACCGGGCGAGCCCGGCCGGTCGGACGGCGAAGTGGACGGAGTGGAGGGCCTGGAGGGCTCGGAGGGCTTCGAGGGACTGGTGGACGGCGCCTGGGAGCGGTCGCCGCCCTGGCCCGCCGGGACCTGCCCGGGCAGCGAGGGGGACGGTGACTGGGTGCCCTGGGGTCCCAGACCGGTGTCGGCCGGACCCTCCGCCTGCACCTGGCCGGCGGAGTCATTGCCCCCGCCGATCTGGTGACCGCCTCCGGGGAGCAGTCCGGAGGCCATCGCCACCGCGCCCACCGCGACGGCGGCGGACATGCCCAGCAGTCCGGTCCGCACCGGCGCGAAGGCGCTGCGGTGCGCCCCCCGGTGGCGGCCGGATCGCGGGGGAACTACCGCGGGACCGGGGGCAGATCGTCGATGGCGGCCCATCTCCTGCCTTCCTTATGTGCTCAGTATGTGCTCGGCTGGAATTGTGTCACTCATGTGGGCGACTCATGAACCACTCGTGTGGGTGAGTGTTGTTGACGCCGGACTGTACGCCATGAGGCCCCTATCCGGCGTGCTGACCGGCTAATTGGCCCGTTAGCGTGCACCCATGAACGAAAGAGTCCGTCTCACCGTGTGGGTCCGCGGCCAGGTCCAGGGAGTGGGCTTCCGCTGGTACACCCGGGCCAACGCGCTGCGTATCGGGGGCCTCGTCGGCTTCGCCTCCAACCTCTCCGACGGGCGGGTGCAGATCGTCGCGGAGGGCCCGCGGCCGGAGTGCGAACAGTTGCTCGACTGGCTGCGGGACGGCGACACGCCCGGCCGGGTCGACGGTGTGACCGAGATCTGGGACACACCGCGAGGCGGCTACGACACCTTCGAGATCCGCTGACGGACCCACCGGAATGATCCTCTCCGGGGTCCGTCGACCGCACCATCCGCGCCAGCTGTGAGCAGAAATCGGCTGATGGTTGCCAACGGCGCCACTCCGTGGAAGGCTGCGGAGTCACGGAAGATCTTCGTCACCGCGGGGCTCTTTCTGGAGAGAGCGGCAGTGTGTGCCGCCGGAATGCTCTCGTCCCCCGCGGCCTGGGCAGCGTGTGATCGTGTTGACCCTCAAACCAATTGGTGAGACGCTGGAAGTCCCCGCGCACCTTAACTTGTCCGCCAGGCAGCACGGTAGTACGGGCAGACATCGCGGGTGCGATCCCTCACGACCCACACCGCTTCGGTCGGTCACTCATTGTGGAGGACCATCCATCATGGCAAAGGCGCTTCTCGGTTACGTCGGCGGCTCCGACCCCCGAGTCCTCGCCGAGATGCGACGGCTTCAGCAGCGCGTTCAGGATCTTGAATCCGAGATCATTCGGATTCAGGCCGAGAATGACGCGCTGTCCGCCGCCGCTCATCAGAGCGACTCGCTGCTCGAAGGCATCGACGTATCCCAGGCGGAGCCTGCGCTCGCCTGACCCAGCCCCAGGGCCGGTCGGGCTGCATCGTCAGCCGCTTGAGAATCTTCAAGGGACGCCTCGGCGTCCCTTCGTCGTGTCTCCGCGTTCCTTCCGGGTTTTCCTTACCGACTGATGTGCCCCTCCCTCTCGTCGGTGAAACCGATCTTTCCTGAAACCCGGAAAAAGCCGGGACGCGCCCGCGCCGCCCCGTGCCGGGGACGATGCCGGGCGGAAGGCGGGAGGTAGAGTCCAACGGCGTGCACCTGAAGAGCCTGACTCTCCGAGGCTTCAAATCCTTCGCCTCCGCCACGACGCTCCGCTTCGAGCCGGGTATCACCTGCGTCGTCGGCCCCAACGGCTCGGGCAAGTCCAATGTGGTGGACGCCCTTTCCTGGGTCATGGGCGAACAGGGTGCCAAGTCCCTGCGCGGCGGGAAGATGGAGGACGTCATCTTCGCCGGGACCACCGGCCGCCCGCCGCTGGGCCGCGCCGAGGTCTCCCTCACCATCGACAACGCCGACGGTGCGCTCCCCATCGACTACGCCGAAGTCACGATCACGCGGATCATGTTCCGCAACGGCGGCAGCGAGTACCAGATCAACGGCGACACCTGCCGACTGCTGGACATCCAGGAGCTGCTGTCCGACTCCGGCATCGGCCGGGAGATGCATGTCATCGTCGGGCAGGGCCAGCTCGACGGCGTACTGCACGCCGATCCCACCGGCCGCCGCGCCTTCATCGAGGAGGCCGCGGGCGTCCTCAAACACCGCAAGCGCAAGGAGAAGGCGCTGCGGAAGCTGGACGCGATGCAGGCCAACCTCGCCCGCGTCCAGGACCTCACCGACGAGCTGCGGCGCCAGCTCAAACCGCTCGGCCGCCAGGCCGCCGTCGCCCGCCGGGCCGCCGTCATCCAGGCCGATCTGCGTGACGCCCGGCTGCGGCTGCTCGCCGACGACCTGGTCACCCTGCGCAAGGCGCTGCGCGCCGAGGTCGCCGACGAGGCTGCCCTCAAACAGCGCAAGGAGGCGGCCGAGGCCGAGCTGCGGGCCGCGCAGGCGCGCGAGGCCGCGCTCGAGGAGCAGGTGCGGCAGCTCACGCCGCGGCTGCGGGACGCCCAGCAGACCTGGTACGAGCTGTCCCAGCTCGCCGAGCGGGTGCGCGGCACGATCAGCCTCGCGGACGCCCGTGTCACCAGTGCCACCTCCGCCCCCGCCGAGGAGCGGCGGGGCCGCGATCCGGAGGACATGGAGCGCGAGGCGGCCCGGATCCGGGAGCAGGAGGCCGAACTCGAAGCCGCGCTGGAGGCGGCCGGCCGGGCCCTGGAGGATACCGTCGCCCACCGGGCCGAGCTGGAACGTTCCCTGTCCCAGGAGGATCGCCGGCTCAAGGACGTGGCCCGCGCCATCGCCGACCGCCGTGAAGGGCTCGCCCGGCTCCAGGGCCAGGTGAACGCCGCCCGCGGCCGGGCCGGTTCCGCCCGGGCCGAGATCGAACGGCTGGCCACCGCCCGGGACGAGGCCCAGGCGCGGGCCGTCGCCGCGCAGGAGGAGTACGAGCAGCTCCAGGCCGAGGTGGACGGACTCGACGCGGGCGACGCGGCATTGGCCGAGCGCCACGAGGCGGCGAAGCGGGAGCTGGCCGAGGCGGAGACGGCCCTGAGTACGGCCCGCGAAGCCGCCACCGCCGCCGAACGCGAGCGGGCGGCCACCGCCGCCCGGCATGACGCGCTGGCGCTCGGGCTGCGCAGAAAGGACGGCACCGGCGCCCTGCTGGCCGCCTCCGACCGGCTCACCGGCCTCCTCGGCCCCGCCGCCGAACTGCTCACCGTCACCCCGGGCTTCGAGGTCCCGGTGGCCGCGGCCCTGGGCGCCGCCGCCGATGCCCTCGCCGTCACCGACCCCGCCGCCGCGGCGGATGCCCTGCGGCTGCTGCGCGCCCAGGACGCGGGCCGCGCGGCCCTCCTGCTGGGTGCCTCCACGAGCCCGGCCGACCGGGCCCCCCTGGCCGCCGCCCGCGAGACCCATGGCGCGTCCGTGGCCCAGGACGGCGTCCACGCGACCGAGCCGGAGGGCGGCCTTCCGGCGGGCCCGGGGGCCGAGCGCGGGAGGTCCGTCCCGGACCCGGCCGATCCCGGCTCGGGCGCGACGCCCTCGGCTCCGGCCGCGCCCGCCCACCCGGGGGTCCCGGCCCCGCAGACGCCGTCCGCCGACCGTGATGGGGCGGCGTCCGGGCGCGGCCCGGCGGTCGCGGAGCCGGATCGGTCCGGTGCGCCCGCGCCCGTCGTCCCCGGAACGCGGTCCGGGGCGGACGGGGGTGAGGACGATGTCCTGCGAGTGCCGCATCCCGCTGAGCCCGGGGGCGGTTCCGGGGGCGAGGTCAGTGTTCCCGGGGCGCGGACGGGGCCGGGGGACGCCGACGGTCCGCCGCGCGTGGTGGATCTGGTGGGCGGGCCCGAGGGGCTGCTGCCCGCGCTGCGCCGGCTGCTGGACGGCATGGTCGTGGTGCCCACCCTGGAGGACGCCGAGGAACTGGTCGGGCGGAAGCGGGAGTTGACGGCCGTGACCGCCGAGGGCGATCTGCTCGGGGCGCACTTCGCGCAGGGCGGGTCCGCCGGGGCGCCCAGTCTGCTGGAGGTGCAGGCGTCGGTCGACGAGGCCGCGGCGGAGTTGGAGGAGCTCGCCGTACGGTGCGAGGAGCTGGCCGTGACGCAGCGCGCGGCGGGGGAGCGGCGCACCGCGTGTGTGGCCCTCGTCGAGGAGCTGGCGGCCGGGCGCAGTGCGGCCGACCGGGAGAAGTCGCAGGTCGCGCAGTCGCTCGGGCGGCTCGGCGGACAGGCGCGCGGGGCCGCGGGGGAGGCCGAGCGGATGACCGCGGCCGCCACCCGGGCCGAAGAGGCGCTGGAGCGGGCGGTCGAGGAGGCCGAGGAGCTCGCCGAGCGGCTGGCGGTGGCGGAGGAGGAGCCGGGCGAGGAGGAGCCGGACACCTCGGTGCGGGACCGTCTCGCGGCGGACGGGGCCAACGCCCGGCAGACCGAGATGGAGGCACGGCTCCAGGTCCGTACCCATGAGGAGCGCGTCAAGGGGCTTGCGGGGCGGGCGGACGCGCTCGACCGGGGCGCACGCGCCGAGCGTGAGGCACGGGCGCGCGCCGAGCAGCGGCGTGCCCGGCTGCGCCGTGAGGCGGAGGTGGCCGCGGCGGTGGCGGCCGGTGCCCGTCAGCTGCTGGCGCATGTCGAGGTGTCGCTGGTGCGGGCCGAGGAGGAGCGGGACGCCGCGGAGCGCGCCAAGGCCGAACGCGAACGGGAGCTGGTCGCCGAGCGCAACCAGGGCCGCGATCTGAAGAGCGAGCTGGACAAGCTGACCGACTCGGTGCACCGGGGCGAGGTGCTGGGCGCGGAGAAGCGGCTGCGGATCGAGCAGTTGGAGGCCAAGGCACTGGAGGAACTGGGCGTCGAACCGGCCGGGCTGATCGCCGAGTACGGACCGGACCAGCTGGTGCCGCCGTCCCCGCCTGCGGAAGGGGAGGAGCTGCCGGAGGATCCTGAGCACCCCCGCAACCAGCCGGTGGCCTACGTCCGGGCGCAGCAGGAGAAGCGGCTGAAGGCCGCGGAGCGCGCGTACCAGCAGCTGGGCAAGGTCAATCCACTGGCGCTGGAGGAGTTCGCGGCGCTGGAGGAGCGGCATCAGTTCCTCAGCGAGCAGCTGGAGGACCTGAAGAAGACCCGGGCCGATCTGTTGCAGGTGGTCAAGGAGGTCGACGAGCGGGTCGAGCAGGTCTTCACCGAGGCCTACCGGGACACCGCCCGCGAGTTCGAGGGCGTCTTCTCCCGGCTGTTCCCGGGCGGGGAGGGGCGGCTGATCCTCACCGACCCCGAGAACATGCTGACCACCGGGGTGGATGTGGAGGCCAGGCCGCCGGGCAAGAAGGTCAAGCGGCTGTCCCTGCTGTCCGGCGGTGAGCGGTCGCTGACCGCCGTGGCGCT
Source organism: Streptomyces coffeae (assembly GCF_016741875.1). Lineage (GTDB taxonomy): Bacteria > Actinomycetota > Actinomycetes > Streptomycetales > Streptomycetaceae > Streptomyces > Streptomyces coffeae. Next base: position 37,135 of record NZ_JAERRF010000026.1, read on the forward strand.
GCTGGTGTCGATCTTCAAGGCGCGGCCGAGCCCGTTCTATGTGATGGACGAGGTCGAAGCGGCGCTCGACGACACCAACCTCCAGCGGCTGATCCGGATCATGGAGGAACTCCAGGAGTCCTCCCAGCTGATCGTGATCACGCACCAGAAGCGGACGATGGAGGTCGCCGACGCCCTCTACGGCGTTTCGATGCAGGGCGACGGTGTGTCGAAGGTCATCAGCCAGCGCTTGCGGTGACCGCTTCAACACTTGAAGTCAAGGCCCTATGAGGCGTGTCGCGATGCAGGGGTTGATTTCTTCGCCTCACCCTATTGACTTCGAAACTTGAAGGAATAGTCTCTGCAACGTTGCTTTTACCTTCAAGTGGTGGCCGACCTCTCGGCTCGCCTCCGCTGGAAGGGCCAGCCAGCCCCGACGTCCGGCAGCGCTGCCGGACGGGCCACAGGAGTTCACGTTGACCACCACCGTGCAGGCACAGCAGAGGTCCGAGGGCCGCAAGGCCCAGCCGGACCACCTCGGCCACGTCATCTTCATCACCGCCGCCGCCGCGATGGGCGGCTTTCTCTTCGGCTACGACAGCTCGGTGATCAACGGAGCGGTCGAAGCCATCCGCGGCAAGTACGACATCGGTTCCGCGGCCCTCGCCCAGGTCGTGGCGATCGCCCTGATCGGCTCGGCGATCGGCGCGGCCACCGCCGGCCGGATAGCCGACCGGATCGGCCGGATCCGCGTCATGCAGATCGCCGCCGTCCTGTTCACCGTCAGCGCGGTCGGCTCGGCCCTGCCGTTCTCGCTGTGGGACCTCGCCATGTGGCGGGTGCTCGGCGGTATCGGCATCGGCATGGCCTCCGTGATCGGCCCGGCCTACATCGCCGAGGTCGCCCCGCCCGCGTACCGCGGCCGTCTCGCCTCGTTCCAGCAGGCGGCGATCGTCGTCGGCATCGCCCTGTCCCAGCTCGTCAACTGGGGCATCCTCAACCTCGCCGACGGTGACCAGCGCGGCACCATCGCCGGTCTCGAGGCGTGGCAGTGGATGCTCGGTGTCATGGTCGTCCCGGCCGTCCTCTACGGGCTGCTGTCCTTCGCCATCCCCGAGTCGCCCCGCTTCCTGATCTCCGTCGGCCGCATCGACCGCGCCAAGGAGGTCCTGCGGGAGGTCGAGGGCAAGAGCGTCGATCTGGACGTCCGGGCCGACGAGATCGAGCAGGCGATGCGCAGCGAGCACAAGTCGACCTTCAAGGACCTGCTGGGCGGCCGCTTCGGTCTGCTCCCGGTGGTCTGGATCGGTGTCGGACTGTCGGTGTTCCAGCAGCTCGTCGGCATCAACGTGGCGTTCTACTACTCCTCGACGCTGTGGCAGTCCGTCGGTGTCGACCCGAGCAGCTCGTTCTTCTACTCCTTCACCACGTCGATCATCAACATCCTCGGCACCGTGATCGCGATGATCTTCGTCGACCGGATCGGCCGCAAGCCGCTCGCGCTCATCGGCTCGATCGGTATGGCCGTGTCGCTGGGCCTGGTCGCCTGGGCCTTCTCCGCGGACCTCGTGGGTGGCAAGCTGCCGCACACCGAGGGCGTGGTGGCCCTGATCGCCGCCCACGCGTTCGTGCTCTTCTTCGCCCTCTCCTGGGGTGTGGTGGTCTGGGTCCTGCTCGGCGAGATGTTCCCGAACAAGATCCGCGCCGCGGGCCTCGGTGTCGCCGCCTCCGCCCAGTGGATCGCCAACTGGGCCATCACCGCCAGCTTCCCGAGCCTGTCGGACTGGAACCTGTCCGGGACGTACCTGATGTACACGGCCTTCGCCCTGCTCTCGATCCCGTTCATCCTCAAGTGGGTGCCGGAGACCAAGGGCAAGGCGTTGGAGGAGATGGGCTAACCCCCCCGCCGCCCGCTCCTCGCACAGGAGAGCTGCCCCGCCTCAGTCCTTGAGGCGGGGCAGTACTCGTTCCGCGAACAGCCGCAGCGAACGCCGGCCCTCCTCCACCGGCATCCCGCCGCACAGCGGATGCAGCACCAGGCTCGTGAGTCCCTGCGACGCAAGGGCCACACACTCCTCGGGTGTGACCACCCGGTAGACGCCCTCCTCGCGCAGCGCCGCGGTGTCCTGGGCCCGGGAGCGCACCGCCGAACGCTGCCCCTCCGGCTGCCAGGACGCGTAGGTCCGTGCCTCGTGCAGCAGATGACGGCCGTACTCCGCCCAGACCCGGTCCGGATCCTCCGCCACATGCAGCAGCGCAGTGGTCTCCGGCGGCATCAGACACCAGCCCTCGGTGCCGTACTCCGCCCGCCGGGCGTGGTAGTACGCCTCCAGCTCCGGCAGATGGGCGCTGGGGAAGAACGGCAGGCCCAGCCGGGCCGCCCGGCGCGCCGCGGCCCGCGAGCCGCCGCCCACCAGCAGCGGCGGATGCGGCCGGGTGGACGGGCGCGGGGTCACCCGCACCGTACGGCCCCGGTAGCCGAACGGCTCGCCCGTCCACGCCGCGAGCAGCGTCTCCAGCGCCTCGTCCTGGAGCGCCCCGCGCCGCGCCCAGTCCCGTCCGTGCGCCGCGTACTCCTCCGGGCGGTAGCCGATCCCGGCCACCGTCACCAGCCGTCCGCCGCTCACCAGGTCCAGCACCGCGATGTCCTCGGCCAGCCGGAGCGGGTCGTACAGCGGGGCGATCAGGGCGGAGACCGTCACCGTGATCCGCCGGGTCGCGCCGAGCACCGCGCCCGCGAACACCAGCGGCGCGGGCAGCCAGCCGTCGGTGGACCCGTGGTGTTCCTCGGTCTGGACGGTGCTGATGCCCCGCTCGTCGGCGTAGGCCGCCATCTCCAGGGCGGCGCGGTAGCGGCCGGACAGGGAACCGGGGGTGGCGGCGGGATCGACGAGATTGAGCCGTACGACCGTGACGGGCATGGCGGATCTCCCCTTCGTCCCGGGCGGCGCCCGGGGGGAGTGCGACGGTAACTGACGATCCGTCAAATATCCATCGCCGTACGGCGGACGGGAGAGCCACCTGCGCCCGCCCCCGCGCACGGGCAGGCCGGGACGGATGACTCATGTGCCTGGGACGCGGGGCGGCCCATCGTGGACACGGCCCGCTCCGCGGGCCGTGTCCCGCACACATCCCGCAACCCAAGGAGCGGCGCGTGATGATCAGCACGGGGGAACCACACCTCATCACCGGGTCCGACATCGACGATCTGATCGTCCGGGTCCGGCTCAACGGCACCGGCACTCCGGAGGGCGACGCGGCACTCGAGGCCGAACTCGAAGCCGCCCGGACCTTCCTCTGCTCCCCCGGGAACCCCGACCCCGCCGTGGCCCGGCTGGTCCGGCAGCGGCTGGTGGTGATCGCCCTGCGCCACGGCGGCGCACTGCTGGCCAAACTGCTCGCCCGGCTCAGCTCCCGGGAGACGGCCATGGTCCGCCGGTACGCCCACCGGCTCGCCCGCTTCCTCGACTCGCTGGAGACCTGGGCCGCCCAGCCGATCATGCTCGCCCTGATGCGGATCGGCCTGTGCTACGCGGAGGCGGAGGACATCGCCGTCACCGTCCTGATGTTCGTGTGGTGAACCCCGCTCGCCCCCAACTCCCGCCGCCCTGAACGGAACGCGGGTGCTAGGAGGTCACCGGTTCGGGTGGGCCGGGGTTTCCTCGCACTTCAGCGCCGTGGCGACGGGTAGTGCACGGGGGCGAGAACAAGGAGATTGACCATGCGCCCTTCCCCGACCCGCGCGACCCTCGCGCTCGGCCTGCTCGCTGGAGCCGTCCTGTGGAACGCCGCCGCCTCCCCGGCCACCGCGTCCGGGAGTACCTCCTGGCGCGAGGCGGGGCACTTCGACACCAGCGGGGCGTGTCAGCGCGCGGGCAGGGAAGGGCTCCGCAAGAACAGGTGGGACGAGTACAAGTGCCGCCCCGGCCGCGGCGATGCGAACGTCACGCTGTGGGTGCGAGGCGGCCGGTCCCGCGCCGGAGCGCCGCACCACGCGCCCGCCCGCTGACATGAGGCGTGCCGCACTGCCCAAGGACCGCGCCGTCCAGGCCGCGGGCGGGGTGTCGGCGCTGTTCGTGGTGGTGCTGGCGGGCTGGCTCGCCGGGCTGCTGCGCGTCAACGACCAGTGGTTCTCGCTGACTTACCCGCGTCCGCGCGGCGCCGCCGTGCTGACCCGGATCGCCGTCGGCATCCCCGTCCTCGGGGTCGGGGTGCTGCTGCTCGCCGAACGGTCCGCCCGGCGCTACGGCAGCGTGCTGCTGGTGGCCGGAGCCCTGTGGCTGCTGCCCTCCGCCGTGGGCGAGTTGCTGGGCATCGCCGACCTCGGCACCACCGGCGCCGTGGTGTCGCTGCTGCTGGCCGCGGGAAAGATGGCCTGCCGCCCGCTGACCGTTCTGCTGCTGCCGCTGTGGCTGTTCCCGCGCGGTGCCCGTCGCCGGTGGCAGTGGTGGGCCATGAGCGTGGGCGCCTCCGCCTACTGGCTGGGCTACGCGGTGCTGTGGCTCATCAGCGAACCCCTGGTGGGCAGCGTCCCCAACCCCGCCTTCGGCACCGTTTGCGGACAGTGGGCCTTCGACCATCTGGGCACCTACGCCGAGGCCGAACCCTGGGTGCTGCGCACCGTGTCCGTCGCCGTGACCGCCGCCCTGTGCTGGCACGCCGCCGACTCCCGCGGCGCCGAACGCCGCGACTGGGCCCTGCTGGCCGCCGCCTACCCGGCCTGTGTCTCCCTGCTGCTCACCGAATGGGGCGAGGGCATGCCCACCATCGTCGCCCGCACCGTGGGCAGCGCGGTCTGGGCCGCCGCCATCTGCCTCGGCGTCGCCCGCACCGGTATATGGCGGCTGGACCGCTCCACCAGCCACCGCCTCGCCCGCGCCTTCGTCCTCACCTCCCTGGCCGCCGTGGTCGTCTGCGCCGTGGTCGCCGTCCAGGCCGGGATCCCCTCCGTCCGCAGCGGCGCCACCACCCTCACCGCGGGCTGTGCCCTCGTACTGGGCTGGGCCCTGCGGCCCAGCGCCCGCTGGCTGACCCTCCGCGTCGAGCGCGCCTTCTACGGGCCGCGCGCCCGCCCGCACGAAGCCGTCAGCGCCCTGGCCGTACGCCTCCAACAGGCCCCGCACCCGGGCGAGGTGCCCCAGCAGATCTGCCGCAGCGCCGTGGAGGACCTCGGCGTCTCCGGCGCCGCCGTCAGCGTCGACACCCGCGCCGGGCCACGGCGGCTGGCCGCCGCCGGAGCGCCGCTCACCGGCCCGGTGCAAACCTTTGTGCTGCGTCACCACGGCCGCCCCGTCGGCCGGCTCGAAGTCTCCCGCGACGCGTCCGGCACCCCCGCCGGACGCGACAGCGGGCTGCTCTCCCTCCTCGCGGACCAGGCCGCCCCCGCGCTCGCCGCACTGCGCCTGGCCGAGGAGGCCCAGGCGGCCCGGGAACGGCTGGTGCTCGCCCGCGAACAGGAGCGCCGCCGGCTGCGCCGGGAGATCCACGACGGCCTCGGCCCCCAACTCGCCGCCGTACGGCTGCGCCTGGACATCGCCCACACCTCCTGCGACCCCGGCCATCCCGCCCGCTCACAGCTGTGCGAGGCCGCCGAGACACTCGCCGAGGCCCTGGTCGAGGTGCGCCGGATCACCTCCGGGCTCGCCCCGGCCGCACTGGCCGACCGCGGACTGGCCGGTGCGGTACGGGACTTGGGCCACCGGCTCGGCGTCGACGGGCTGCGGGTCAGTGTGGGCAGCCGCCCCCTCGCCCTGCCGCCGCTGTCGCCCGGCGTCGAGACGGCCGCCTACCGCATCGCCGCCGAATCGCTGACCAACGCGGTACGCCACGCCCGGGCGCGCCAGGTGCACATCGAGCTGACCGCGGGCCCGGACACCCTCCAGGTGAAGGTCACCGACGACGGCAGCGGTCTGCGCGAGACCGCGGTGCCCGGCGTCGGCCTCGCCTCGGTGGCCGAACGTGCCGAGGAGATCGGCGGCTCCTGTACGGTGACCGGCTCGGCCACGGGCACGGTGGTGCACGCGGTGCTCCCGCTGGCCGGACCCGGAGAGGACGGCAACCCCGAGGCCCATCGCAAGAAGACGACAGGCCACGAATCCTGCGGCGCCCGCACCGCGGTCCCGGCGCCCCCACCGGGGCCGCCACCATCGCGCGGAGCGCCCGCGCCTCGGGGGGCACCTGAAAGGCCACCGGCGCCCCGCGCGGTCTCGTGGGAGGCGTCCGCGCCAGCAGGGCCCGCGTCGCCGGGCGAGCTCCTGCCCCCCGCAGGGCCAGTGCCCTCCGGACCGGCAGCACGCGCAGCCCACCGCGCGCCGGTGTCACCGGCGCTCTGCCCACCGGGCCGGAGCCCCGCGCCGCCATCGCCCACCGGGCCGCCGCCGGAGCCCGCTCCGCCCGCGCCGCTCGTGTCCGCCGACCCGTCCGCGCCTCAGGCGGCACACGAGAGGCCATCCGCGCCCCGCGCGGTCGCGTCTCCCGCGGCGGGCGCGCCCGCGCCGACGGCGGACGCGCACGCGGCGCGCGGGCATCCGGGGCACCCCATGAGTCCGTACCAGCCGGAGAGAGGACGCCGGGACGGTGACAGCTGACGCGGAGGCGCCGCAGTGGCGGGTGCTGCTGGTGGATGACCATCCGTTGTTCCGGGAGGGGCTGGCCGCGGCCGTCAATCTCGATGACGCGTTCAGCGTCGTCGGGCAGGCGGCCTGCGCGGACGAGGCCGTTGCCGAGGCGGCGCGGACCGGGCCCGATCTGGTCGTGATGGATCTCGGGCTGCCCGGGCGGTCCGGGCTGGAGGCGACGCGGCGGATCCTGTGCGGCCGTCCCGAAGCACGGGTGATGGTCATGACGATGTCCGAGGACGACGACAGCCTGCTGGCCGCCGTGCGCGCCGGGGCGCGGGGCTACCTCCTCAAGGGCGCGGGGCGGGACGAGATCCTCAGGGCGCTGCACACCGTGGCGCGCGGCGGCGCGGTGTTCAGCCCGCGGATGGCCGAACGGCTCGGGGTGCTGCTGGGCGCCTCCGCCTCGGCGTCCGCGAAGCAGGCGTTCCCCACCCTCACCGCGCGGGAGCGCGAGGTCCTGGATCTGCTGGCGCGCGGGCTCGGCTATCGCCAGATCGCCCAGCGGCTGGTGGTCACGGACAAGACCGTGCGCAATCACGTCGGGTCCATTTTCGCCAAGCTCCAGGTGCATGATCGCGCGCAGGCGATCGTACGCGCCCGGGAAGCCGGGCTCGGGGGCGAATGACTTCTCCGGCTCGTGGCTGATACTGGGTGCGTTATGGAATACGTCATCCTTGCTGTAGTCATCGCTGTGATCGCGGTCGCCGCGATCAGCGGGTTCGTGGTCACCAGCCGCAAGAAGAAGCAGCTGCCCACGGCCCCGCCGAGCAGCCCGTCCGTCACCGCGCCGCCCGCCGAACCGCATGTCGGCGAGGAGGCCGAAACCCCGCGTGAGGAACCGCGCAGGACCATCGAGGAGGTGGACCTGCCGGGGTCCGGCGCCCCGGCCGCGACGGCGGAGGCGCCCGCGCCCGCCGTGCCCGAGGTCCCGCCGGTCGAGGTTCCGGAGCCGACCGCCGGACGGCTGGTCCGGCTGCGCGCCCGGCTGTCCCGCTCCCAGACCACACTGGGCAAGGGGCTGCTGACCCTGCTGTCCCGGGAGCACCTCGACGACGACACCTGGGAGGAGATCGAGGACACCCTGCTGACCGCCGACGTCGGCGTCACCCCGACCCAGGAGCTGGTCGAGCGGCTGCGTGAGCGCGTCAAGGTGCTCGGCACCCGTACCCCCGATGAGCTGCGCGGGCTGCTGCGTGAGGAACTGCTGCACCTCATCGGCACCAGCGCGGACCGCACGGTGCACACCGAGAGCGGTGTGGGGGTGAACGGCGAGGAGAAGCCGGGCGTCGTCATGGTCGTCGGCGTCAACGGCACCGGCAAGACCACCACCACCGGCAAGCTGGCCCGGGTGCTGGTCGCCGACGGCAAGTCGGTCGTGCTGGGCGCCGCCGACACCTTCCGCGCGGCCGCCGCCGATCAGCTCCAGACCTGGGGCGAGCGGGTCGGCGCCCGGACCGTCCGGGGCCCCGAGGGCGGCGACCCTGCGTCGGTCGCCTTCGACGCCGTGAAGGAAGGCATCGCCGAGACCGCGGATGTCGTCCTGATCGACACCGCGGGCCGGCTGCACACCAAGACCGGTCTCATGGACGAGCTGGGCAAGGTCAAGCGGGTCGTGGAGAAGCACGGCGAGGTGGACGAGGTGCTGCTGGTGCTCGACGCCACCACCGGGCAGAACGGTCTGGTGCAGGCGCGGGTCTTCGCGGAGGTCGTGGACATCACCGGCATCGTGCTGACCAAACTGGACGGCACCGCCAAGGGCGGCATCGTGATCGCGGTCCAGCGCGAGCTGAGCGTACCGGTCAAGCTGGTGGGTCTGGGCGAGGGCTCGGACGATCTCGCGCCGTTCGAGCCGGAGGCGTTCGTCGACGCGCTGATCGGCGACTGAGCGGGCCGGGGAGACCCCCCGGGGGTTCCCATGAGCGCGGGGCGGACCGGAGACTCTCCGGTCCGCCCCGCGCTCATGGGGCCCGGGTGGCCGGAGCCGGGAGGGACGGCTCAGGCACCCGCGCGATGGCTCAGATAGGCGAGCGTGCCCAGGACCAGCCGGGCGTGCGGCGGGCAGCCCGCGGTGTCCAGGGCCGGGGGGCGCAGCCAGCGGACCGGTCCGAGACCGCCGAGGTCGGAGGGCGGGGCGGTGATGTGATCGCCCGGCCCCAGACAGCGCAGATCCAGCTCGGCGTCGTCCCAGCCCATCCGGTAGAGCAGCTCGGGGAGCTCACGGGCGGCGCCGGGGGCCACGAAGAACTGCGCGCGCCCGTGCGGGGTGACCGCCACCGGCCCCAGCGGCAGCCCCATCCGCTCCAGCCGGACCAGCGCGTGGCGCCCCGCGTACTCCGATACCTCCAGCACGTCGAACGCCCGGCCCACGGGCAGCAGGACGGCGGCACCGGGGATCTCCTCCCACGCCGCCGCGGCGGCGTCGAGCGTCGCGCCCGCCGGGACGGGGGAGGCGAAGGAGAGCGGATGGGCGCCGGGGGAGGCGCAGTCGTCCGCCCCGCATGAACATTCGTTTCTGCCGGCGCCCGCACCGCGCGCCGCCCGTGCGCCCGGCACCACGTCCCAGCCCCACAGACCGGTGTACTCCGCCACCGTCGTGGACTCGGACATACGGCCACGGCGCCGTGAGGCGGACCGCATGTCCCGGATGCCGCCGATCGTGAAGCCCATGCCCCCTCCAACGGGTCGCGCACTCGATGGTTACGAGCCGGAGCGCGGTGATGACGCTCCGTCGCCGACACGGGAGCGACGACGGTGCGCTCCGGTGTGACGGGGGTGGTGGGGTGCGACTCATGCGCCCCGGTGTGCACCCCTTCACCGCCTCCGGTCGCCCCGGTGTCAAGTGAATCGTGTGAATCGGCAAAGGGGTTCATTCGAAGGGGTGGCGAATGGTGGCGTTTTTGCGAACCACCCCACCGGAGGCGTGATCGTAGGATTACTTTGAGTGCATGAACCCTGGGCCCCGTGCTCGGTGGAGCACGGCCTGAGCATGGGCAGAGTGCGGATCGGTACATGCCAGAGGCATAAGGCGGTTCGCGTCCCCGACGGTTGATGAGCCGTATCGCGGGGACAACTGACCGTGACAGAAGGCATTCTGGTGGCGGTTCGGGAAGACATGTGGGATGGGGGCCTTCCAGTGGGCGACAGCGGCGGCGGTGCTGAGAAGCGTCCCAACGCGCAGTTGGGCTCGTGGTTTGTGCGCAGCGGCTGGTCGAAGGGGGAGCTGGCGCGCCAAGTCAACCGCAGAGCACGGCAGTTAGGTGCTCATCACATCAGCACCGACACCTCGCGGGTGCGCCGCTGGCTCGACGGCGAGCAGCCGCGCGAGCCGATTCCGCAGATTCTCTCCGAGCTGTTCTCCGAGCGCTTCGGCTGTGTGGTGGGCATCGAGGACCTCGGTCTGCGCGCCGCCCACCGGTCACCGTCCGTGTCCGGAGTGGACCTTCCCTGGGCCGGGCCCGAGACGGTCGCGCTGATCGGTGAGTTCTCCCGCAGCGATCTGATGCTCGCCCGGCGCGGCTTCCTCGGCACCTCCCTCGCGCTCTCCGCGGGCCCCGCTCTGATCGAGCCGATGCAGCGCTGGCTGGTGCCCTCGCCCGCCGGACCGGTCGGCGGCGCGCATCCGGCGGACAAGGCGCGCTCGCGGCGCGTCTCCCGGCTCTCCGAGCCGGAGTTGGAGCTGCTGGAGTCCACGATCAAGATGTTCCGCGCCTGGGACGCCCAGTGCGGCGGCGGGCTGCGCCGCAAGGCGGTGGTCGGCCAGCTCCACGAGGTCACCGACTTGTTGCAGGAGCCGCATCCGGAGGCCGTGTCCAAGCGGCTGTTCAAGGTCGCCGGGGAACTGGCCGAGCTGGCCGGGTGGATGAGCTATGACATCGGGCTCCAGCCCACCGCCCAGAAGTATTTCGTCCTCGCGCTGCACGCCGCGAAGGAATCCGGGGACCGCCCGCTGGGCTCGTACATCCTCTCCAGCATGAGCCGTCAGATGATCCATGTCGGACGGCCCGACGACGCCCTGGAGCTGATCCACCTCGCCCAGTACGGCAGCCGGGAGAGCGCCACCCCGCGCACCCAGGCCATGCTGTATGCGATGGAGGCCCGCGCGTACGCCAATATGGGCCAGCCCAGCAAATGCCACCGCGCCGTGAAGATGGCCGAGGACACCTTCGCGGACCGCGCAGCGGGCGACGGCGACCCGGACTGGATCGGCTTCTTCTCCGAGGCCGAGCTCAACGCGGAGAACGCCCACTCCTACCGCGACCTCGCCTATGTGGCCGGGCGCAGCCCCACCTACGCACAGCTCGCCGAACCGGTCATGCGCAAGGCCGTGCAGCTCTTCGGCCAGGAGACCGACCACGGCGAGGGCGGCGGCCACCAGCGTTCGTATGCGCTCAATCTGATCGGCATGGCCACCGTCCACCTCCTCCAGAAGGAGCCCGAGCAGTGCGCGGCGATCGCGGACAAGGCGCTGCCGCTGGCCAAGCGGGTCCGCTCGGAGCGGGTGAACAACCGGTTGCGCAAGACCGTGGACACCGCGGTGCGCCAGTTCGGCGAGGTCCCGGAGATCGCCGCGCTCAGTGACCGGCTGGTGACCCTGCTGCCGGACACCCCCGAGGGAGCGGGCGCCACCCAGGCCGTCTGACGGAGCGCATCCCGAGGTGGCCGGACGGTAACGGAGCGATCGGACCCGGCGACGGCAGTTCATCGGCGCGTAACACTCCCGCGTCCTTCGTCACTGCCGTGAAACATCGAGTGGCATCGACTGAAACGGTGCTGCGCCAATCTCGTGGCGCATAACCGGCCCACTTGATGTTCTGCCCGCACGGGCCGTCGCTTCGAGGAGACGTCCACTTTGAATGGCGCAAATACCGCATTCGTATTGATCAGCGCCGCACTCGTGATGCTGATGACCCCTGGCCTGGCCTTTTTCTACGGCGGCATGGTGCGGGTGAAAAGCACCCTCAACATGCTGATGATGTCCTTCATCGCGCTGGGCGTCGTCTCCCTGCTGTGGGTGCTGTTCGGCTACTCACTCGCCTTCGGCGATGACATCGGCGGTGGCCTGCTGGGCAATTTCGACCACATCGGCTTCAAGGGCATCGACCCGACGTCGCTGTGGGGCGAGAAGCCCGACGCCGTGCCGGTCCTGGCCTTCGCGCTCTTCCAGCTGATGTTCGCGGTGATCACCCCCGCGCTGATCAGCGGCGCCGTGGCCGACCGCGTCAAGTTCGGCGCGTGGACGCTGTTCATCACCCTGTGGGTCACGGTTGTCTACTTCCCGGTCGCGCACTGGGTGTGGCAGGCCGACGGCTGGCTGTTCAAGAAGGAAGTGATCGACTTCGCGGGCGGCACGGCGGTCCACATCAACGCGGGCGCCGCCGGACTCGCCCTCGCCCTGGTGCTCGGCAAGCGCATCGGCTTCAAGAAGGACCCGATGCGTCCGCACAGCCTGCCCCTGGTGATGCTGGGCTCCGGTCTGCTGTGGTTCGGCTGGTTCGGCTTCAACGCCGGCTCGGCCCTCGCCGCCAACGAGACCGCCGCCAACATGGCCTTCAACACCCAGATCGCCACCGGTGTCGCGATGCTCGGCTGGCTCGCCTACGAGCGCATCCGGCACGGCGCGTTCACCACGCTGGGCGCCGCCTCCGGAGCCGTCGCGGGCCTGGTCGCCATCACCCCCTCGGGCGCGGCGGTCGACCCCTGGGGCGCGATCGTGATCGGCCTCGTCGCGGGCGTCCTCTGCTCCTGGGCCGTGAGCCTCAAGTACAAGCTGGGCTTCGACGACTCGCTGGACGTGGTGGGCGTCCACCTGGTCGGCGGCGTCGTCGGCACGCTCCTGGTCGGCGTCCTCGCCACCGACGGTGTCGGCGGCATGGAGCAGCTGGGCAAGCAGGCGCTGGGCGCCTTCACCGTGCTCGGCTACTCGTTCGTCGCCTCCTATGTCCTCGCCAAGCTCATCCACGCGACCATGGGATTCCGGGCCAGTGAGGACGACGAGGTCAGCGGCATCGACCAGGCGTTCCACGCCGAGACCGCCTACGACTTCAGCGGCGTCGGCGGATCGCCCCGCAGTACGGTGCCGACCGTCAGCAACTCCCACACCGGCGCCGCCGCGCCGCAGAAGACATCGCAGGACAAGAAGGTGGACGCGTGAAGCTCATCACCGCAGTGGTCAAGCCGCACCGGCTCGACGAGATCAAGGAAGCCCTCCAGGCGTTCGGCGTCCAGGGCCTGACCGTCACCGAGGCCAGCGGATACGGACGCCAGCGCGGCCACACCGAGGTCTACCGGGGCGCGGAGTACACCGTCGACCTGGTGCCCAAGGTCCGTATCGAGGTACTGGCCGAGGACGAGGACGCCGACGACCTCATCGAGGTCGTGGTCAAGGCCGCCCGCACCGGAAAGATCGGGGACGGAAAGGTCTGGAGCGTCCCCGTCGAGACCGCGATCCGGGTCCGCACCGGAGAACGCGGCCCGGACGCCCTCTGAGGGCCCGTACCGCCCTCTTGCACCGACCGGACGCCAGCGCACAGGGAGCCGAGTTGACGGACAGCGTCGAGACCACGACGGACCGCGTCGAGAACACGACCCGTCCCGTCAAGAACACGACGAACACGACGAACACGCCCCAGGGCTCGGTGCCCGGCGGCTACGCGGCGGCCCGGCTGCGACTCCTCCAGGAGGAGTCGCGGTCCGGGCCGCCGCGCCGTACCGCCCTCGCCGAACTCACCGACCAGTGGCTCACCGCGCTGCTCAGCGCGGGAGAGCGGGCCGCCGGGACCGGCACGGGCGTCTCGCTGGTCGCCGTCGGTGGCTACGGACGCGGTGAGCTGTCCCCGCGCAGCGACCTCGATGTGCTGCTGCTCCACGACGGCTCCGCGGACCGCGGCGCCCTCGCCGCCCTCGCCGACCAGGTCTGGTACCCGGTCTGGGACATGGGGCTCGCCCTCGACCACTCCGTCCGCACCCCCGACGAGGCCCGGAGGACCGCGGGCGAGGACCTCAAGGTCCAGCTCGGGCTGCTCGACGCCCGGCATATCGCGGGCGACCCGGCGCTCACCGCGGGCCTGCGCACCGCCGTCCTCGCCGACTGGCGGGCCCAGGCCCCCAAGCGGCTGCCCGAGCTGCACGAGCTGTGCCAGGAGCGCGCCCAGCGCCACGGTGAGCTGCCCTTCCTGCTGGAGCCCGATCTGAAGGAGGCGCGCGGCGGACTGCGCGACGCCACCGCCCTGCGCGCCATCGCCGCCTCCTGGCTCGCCGACGCCCCGCGTGAGGGCCTCGCCGACGCACGGCGGCGGCTGCTGGACGCCCGTGACGCCCTCCATCTGTCCACCGGCCGCGCCACCGACCGGCTTGCGCTCCAGGAGCAGGACCAGGTCGCGTCCGCTCTCGGACTGCTCGACGCCGACGCCCTGCTGCGCCAGGTCTACGAGTCGGCGCGGACCATCGGCTACGCCGGCGATGTCACCTGGCGCGAGGTCGAGCGGGTGCTGCGCGCCCGCTCCGCGCCCCGCCCCCGGCTGCGCGGGCTGCTCGGCGGCCGCGGCGGCCGGGCCGCCGGTGCGGGTGCGGACGCGGGGGAGCGCAGCCCGCTCGCCGAAGGCGTCGTCGAACAGGATGGCGAGGTGGTGCTCGCCCGTACCGCACGCCCCGAGCGCGACCCCGTGCTCCCCCTGCGGGCCGCCGCGGCCGCCGCCCAGGCCGGGCTTCCCCTCTCGCTGCACGCCGTACGGCGGCTGGCCGCCGCCGCGCACCCGCTGCCGGTGCCGTGGCCGCCCGAGGCCAGGGAACAGCTGGTCACCCTGCTGGGCGCGGGGGAGTCCACGGTCACGGTCTGGGAGGCGCTGGAGGCGGAGGGTCTGATCACCCGGCTGCTGCCGGACTGGGAGCGGGTGCGCTGCCGTCCACAGCGCAACCCCGTGCACCGCTGGACCGTCGACCGTCATCTCGTCGAGACGGCCGTCCGGGCCAGCGCGCTCAGCCGCCGGGTCGGCCGCCCCGATCTGCTGCTGGTCGCCGCGCTGCTGCACGACATCGGCAAGGGCTGGCCCGGTGACCACTCGGTGGCCGGGGAGACCATCGTGCGGGACATGGCCGCCCGCATCGGCTTCGACCGCGCCGATGTCACCGTGCTGGCCACCCTCGTCCGCCACCATCTGCTGCTGGTGGAGACGGCCACCCGACGTGATCTGGACGATCCGGCCACGGTGCGGTCGGTCGCCGACGCCGTCGGCGGGCCCGTCACGCTGGAGCTGCTGCACGCCCTCACCGAGGCGGACGCGCTGGCCACCGGTCCGGCGGCGTGGAGCGCCTGGCGCGGCTCGCTCGTCGCCGACTTGGTCAAGCGGGTCGCTGCGGTGCTGGCGGGCGAGCCCGGCGCGGACCGGACCGCCCCGCAGCAGACCACGGCCGAACAGGAGCGGCTGGCGATCGAGGCACGGCGCACCGGCGGCCCGGTGCTCGCCCTGCACACCCGGTCCGAGGCACTGCCGCCGGACGCGGGGGCGGCCGATGCCGACGGGGGTGATCAGCCGGGGCCGGAGCCGATCGGCGTCGAGCTGCTGATCGCCGTGCCCGATCAGCCCGGTGTCCTGGCCACGGCGGCCGGGGTGCTGGCGCTGCACCGGCTCACGGTGCGCGCGGCGGATCTGCGCGCCCTGGAGCTGCCACCGGAGCTGGACGGGGCGGGCGGCCCGGCCGCGAACGGCTCGGGCCGGGGCGGTGACGTCCTGCTGCTGAGCTGGCGGGTGGCGGCCGAGTACGGCTCGCTGCCGCAGGCCGCCCGGCTGCGCGAGGACCTGATGCGGGCCCTGGACGGTTCGCTGGACATCGTCGCCCGGCTCGCGGAGCGCGAGGCCGCGTACCGGAAGTACCCGCGCCGCCGCGGGGTGCACGCCCCGCCGCCGCGCGTCACGGTCGCCCCCGGCAGCTCCCAGCTCGCCACGGTGATCGAGGTCCGCGCCCAGGACGCGCCCGGCCTGTTGCACCGCATCGGCCGCGCCCTGGAGGACGCGGGGGTGACGGTCCGCAGTGCCCATGTCAGTACGCTCGGTGCCAACGCCGTGGACGCGTTCTACGTCACCGATACGGCCGGAGCGCCGTTGCAGCCCATCCGCGCGGCGGAGGTCGCCCAGGAGGTTCAGCGGGCACTGGGGTAGTGGGCCCCGTGTGAGGGCGCCGCGCCCGCCCCGCCAAGGGGCTGGTGCGGGACGATCGGGCCCGCCGGGCGGCGGAGCCGGGCCCGGTGGCCGTGGTTCCGTGCGGGGGCCGGTGGCGGGATGTGACCCCGGCGCGGCGGCCATGGCACGGGGGCAGACCGTTCGCGCGGCGGGCGGATACCCTTGGAGGCCGACCGCCGACCCGACAGCCGACCGAAGGATTCGCGACCACCGTGTTCGATACCCTCTCCGATCGCCTCGCAGCGACTTTCAAGAACCTCCGGGGCAAGGGCCGCCTCTCCGAGGCGGACATCGACGCCACGGCGCGCGAGATCCGGATCGCCCTGCTCGAGGCGGACGTCGCGCTTCCCGTCGTCCGGGCCTTCATCAAGCAGGTCAAGGAGAGGGCGACGGGCGCCGAGGTCTCCCAGGCGCTGAACCCCGCCCAGCAGGTCATCAAGATCGTCAACGAGGAGCTGATCGGCATCCTCGGTGGCGAGACCCGCCGCCTCCGCTTCGCCAAGCAGCCGCCGACCGTGATCATGCTGGCGGGTCTCCAGGGTGCCGGTAAGACCACGCTCGCCGGAAAGCTGGGCCGCTGGCTGAAGGGGCAGGGCCACGCACCGCTGCTGGTCGCCTGTGACCTCCAGCGCCCCAACGCCGTCAACCAGCTCGCGGTCGTCGCCGAGCGTGCCGAGGTCGCGGTCTTCGCCCCGGAGCCGGGCAACGGTGTGGGCGACCCGGTCAAGGTGGCCGAGGACTCGGTCGAGTTCGCGCGTACCAAGCAGCACGACGTCGTGATCGTCGACACCGCCGGCCGGCTCGGTATCGATGAGGAACTGATGCGGCAGGCGGCGGACATCCGCGACGCGGTCCGCCCGGACGAGGTCCTGTTCGTCGTCGACGCGATGATCGGTCAGGACGCGGTCAACACCGCCGAGGCGTTCCGTGACGGCGTCGGCTTCGACGGTGTGGTCCTCTCCAAGCTGGACGGCGACGCGCGCGGTGGTGCCGCGCTGTCCATCGCGCATGTCACCGGCCGCCAGATCATGTTCGCCTCCAACGGCGAGAAGCTGGACGACTTCGACGCGTTCCACCCGGACCGCATGGCCTCCCGCATCCTCGGCATGGGCGACATGCTCAGCCTGATCGAGAAGGCCGAGCAGACCTTCAGCCAGCAAGAGGCCGAGAAGATGGCGGCCAAGCTGGCGAAGGGGCCGAAGGAGTTCACGCTCGACGACTTCCTGGCCCAGATGGAGCAGGTCCGCAAGATGGGCTCCATCTCCAAGCTGCTCGGGATGCTGCCGGGCATGGGCCAGATGAAGGAGCAGATCAACAGCCTGGACGAGCGGGATGTGGACCGCACCGCGGCCATCATCAAGTCGATGACGCCCGCCGAGCGCCAGGACCCGAACATCATCAACGGCTCGCGCCGCGCCCGTATCGCGCGCGGTTCGGGTGTTGAGGTGAGCGCGGTGAAGAACCTGGTGGAGCGGTTCTTCGACGCCCGCAAGATGATGTCCAAGATGGCCCAGGGCGGCATGCCGGGGATGCCCGGGATGCCGGGCATGGGCGGCGGTCAGAAGCGCAAGGGCAAGCAGCAGAAGAAGGTCAAGGGCAAGCAGCGCAGCGGCAACCCCATGAAGCGCAAGGCCGAGGAGCAGGCGGCCGCGGCGCGCCGCGAGCAGGCGGGCCAGCAGGGCGGCGCGTTCGGCATGCCGGGCGGCCAGGGCGGGCAGGACTTCGAACTGCCCGACGAGTTCAAGAAGTTCATGGGCTGAGCCCACCAGGGCGAAAGCCCCGGCACCGGGCCCCTGCGTGGACAGCAGGGGCCCGGCGCGTTTCCCGGCCGGAAACCACCGGTCGGCTGGACAAGGACGGTCAGACGCGAACGGTCAGACGCGAGCGATCAGATAGCGGAAGACGTTCGGCATCCACACCGTCCCGTCCGCCCGCTGATGCGGATGCAGCGCCTCGGCGATCTCCTTGGCGACCTGCGCCGGGTCCGTGGCCCGCTCCGCCGCGTCGAACAGCCCGGACGACAGCAGTCCGCGCACCGCGCTGTCCATGTCCGCGTAACCGAACGGACAGGCCACCCGGCCCGAGCCGTCGGGCCGCAGTCCGGCGTGCTCGGCCAGCCGCTCCAGGTCGTCCCTGCCGCATGGCCGCCAGCGGTCCGGGGCGCACATCGGGTCCGCGAGCCGTGCGCCCACCCGGAGGGCCGACGAGGTGGCGCACCGCTCCGGCGGGCCCCATCCGGCCAGCACCACGGCCCCGCCGCGCTCGGTGAGCGCCGTGGCCGCCGTGAGCGCGGACACCGCGGCGGCCATCGCCGCCCCGGGAGCCGTCCCCAGGGCGGGCAGGGGTTCGAAGGCGGTCACGACGGTGAACCCCGCCGTCGCCCTCGCGTCCGCGGCCGCCTCCGCCGCCTCCCGCGCCCAGGCGGGGTCCGGGTGGCCGAGCCCGAGCCGCGCCGGGGGCGTGTCCGCACCGCGCGGTCCGCCCGCGGCCGCCAGCCGCTTCCGGGCCAGCTCCAGACGGCTCGGGTCGGTGTCGGTTCCGCAGACCGCCGCGCCCCGCGCGGCCGCCATGAGGAGCGCGAGGCCCGAGCCGCAGCCCAGGCCCAGCAGCCGGGTCCCGGCGCCGACGTCCAGCCGTTCGTACACGGCCTCGTACAACGGCACCAGCATCCGCTCCTGGATCTCCGCCCAGTCGCGGGTGCGGGTGCCGGGATCCGCGGTGTGCGACGAGGAGGGGTGCGGGCGGCGCCGCCGGACGAGCGTAGATGTCATCGAAAGGGCCCCAATCAGCGAAGAGCACGTGCCGTCGTCAGATCCGGTTTCCATCCGCCGTCGTGCGCTGTGGCGTCCCACCCCCGTATGCCAGGGAACTCCCCATCCGTGCCCGCGTCCAGAGGTTTCACGGCCGTGCTTGCGTGCCCCCTCCGTGCGCCCCCGCACTCCTGTGCGTCCGCGCTGCTCCCGGGGCCGCCCCCGGGGACGCCGTCCGCTCCAGCCGGATCCTTTTGGCCCGATTCACGGTTCTGTGTGCCGCCGCCGTACGATCGGCGCCATGGCGAAAGCTCCCGTACTCACCCCGCAGGCGGAGGATTTCCCCCGCTGGTACCAGGACGTGATCAACAAGGCCGAGCTGGCCGACAACGGCCCGGTGCGCGGCACCATGGTCATCCGACCGTACGGATACGGGCTCTGGGAGCGGATGCAGGCGGACATGGACGCCCGGATCAAGGCGACCGGCACGCAGAACGCGTACTTCCCGCTCTTCATCCCGCAGTCGTATCTGACCAGGGAAGCCGATCACGTCGAGGGGTTCGCGCCCGAGCTCGCGGTCGTCACCCACGGCGGCGGCAAGGAGCTGGAGGAACCGGTGGTCGTCCGGCCCACCTCCGAGACGATCGTCAACGAGTACTTCGCCAAGTGGGTGCAGAGCTATCGCGATCTGCCGCTGCTGATCAACCAGTGGGCCAATGTGGTCCGTTGGGAGCTGCGGCCGCGGCTGTTCCTGCGGACGACCGAATTCCTCTGGCAGGAGGGCCACACCGCCCACGCCACCTACGAGGACGCCCGGGACTTCGCGGCCCGCATCCACCGCCATGTCTACGCCGACTTCATGGAGAACGTGCTCGCCATGGATGTCGTGCTGGGCCGGAAGACCGCCGCGGAGCGGTTCGCCGGAGCGCTCAACACCCTCACTCTGGAAGGGATGATGGGCGACGGCAAGGCTCTGCAACTGGGCACCAGCCATGAGCTCGGCCAGAACTTCTCCCGCGCCTTCAACACCAGCTATCTGTCCCGGGACGGCGAGCAGGAGCTGGTGTGGCAGACATCCTGGGGCAGCACCACCCGCATGATCGGCGCGCTGGTGATGATGCACGGTGACGACCAGGGCCTGCGGATCCCGCCCCGATTGGCCCCGGTGCAGGCCGTCGTCATGGCCGTCAAGGGCGATGACGCGGTGCTCGCCCGGGTCCGGGAGATCGGCGACCGGCTGACGGCGGCCGGGGTGCGGGTGCGGGTCGACGACCGCGCGGACACCCCGTTCGGCCGCCGCGCGGTGGACTGGGAGCTCAAGGGGGTGCCGGTCCGGGTCGAGATCGGCCCGCGCGACCTGGAGAGCGGTACCGCGATGCTCGCGCGCCGGATCCCGGGCGGCAAGGAGCCGGTGCCCGTCGAGCGGCTGGCCGAACTGGTGCCGGGGACGCTCGAGGAGGACCAGGCGCTGCTGCTGCGCCAGGCGCGGGACCGCCGCGAGGCGCGGACCACGGACGCGGCGACGATCGAGGAGGCCGCGGAGGCCGCGACCGCGGGCGGCTGGGCCCGGATCCGGTGGGCGGACCTGGGGCCGGAGGGCGAGGCGGCGCTCGCCGCGCAGGCGGTGTCCGTACGGTGTCTGGTCGCCGAGGACGGGTCGGTGCCGGACGCGGACGACGCTCCGGGTAACGTCGCCTACGTCGCGCGCGCCTACTGAGCGGGACCGCTGAGCCGGTACGTACCGGGTTGATGCGCGGTGGGCGGCTCCTCCGCACATCGGCGCACCCGCCCTCGTCGCGGCACATCACGTGAACTGACTGGTACGTGCAAATTATTTGGGATGCCCCGGAATCGGAACACCGGGCCGCTCCTGCTCGTTAGCACGACGTGAGCACGACACCACCTGTTCTCGCCGCAGAGCTGGCGCAGGCGTGGGCCGATATTCAACGGCACCACCCCGAGCTGCCGGATCTCGCCGCG
The DNA here is from genome assembly GCF_016741875.1 of Streptomyces coffeae. Classification (GTDB taxonomy): domain Bacteria; phylum Actinomycetota; class Actinomycetes; order Streptomycetales; family Streptomycetaceae; genus Streptomyces; species Streptomyces coffeae. The sequence goes on from NZ_JAERRF010000026.1 coordinate 57,640, forward strand.
CCCGAATCGCTGATCGGAGAGTCGTCGTCCGCATGTGGCGCCGAGCTCTCCTTCGAACGGCTGCTGCACGAGGCAGTCCATGGCATCGCCGCTGCCCGCGGTGTCCGTGACACCTCGCGCGCCGGCCGCTACCACAACCGCCGGTTCCTGGCGATCGCCGAGGAGCTCGGGCTGGACCATCCCGAGGAGCCACATCCCAGCAGTGGCTTCTCGCTGGTCACCCTCAGCCCCGAGGCGAGAAAGCGCTACCGGACCACCATCGAGAGACTTCAGCGCGCCCTCAAGGCGCACACCGTCGCGACCACCGCCGACACCTCGCGCACCTTCCGCGGGCCCGCCGCGCGGCACGGCTCGTCCGGCGGCGGCGTCCGGGTCAAGGCCGTGTGCGACTGCGGGCGCAATGTCCGCGTCGTGCCGTCGGTGCTGGCGCAGGCGCCGATCATGTGCGGTGGATGCGGCAAGCCGTTCCGCATCCCGGAGGCGGTGGCTGCGGTCGGCTGACCGGCGGCGGTGTGGCACAATGGTCCGCTGTACTCGACAGTCGACCAGGACCCCTCTCTCCTCCGGCTGGCGCGTCCATCGGGCACTCGGGTACCACAACCCCACGTGGCACTTCGCGTGCTCAACCACGTCAAGACCAGGAGACACCACTCCCGTGGCAGTCAAGATCAAGCTGAAGCGTCTGGGCAAGATCCGTTCGCCTCACTACCGCATCGTCATCGCCGACTCCCGTACCCGCCGTGACGGCCGGGCCATCGAGGAGATCGGTCTGTACCACCCGGTGCAGAACCCGTCGCGCATCGAGGTCAACTCGGAGCGCGCGCAGTACTGGCTGAAGGTCGGCGCGCAGCCGACCGAGCCGGTGCTGGCCCTGCTGAAGGTCACCGGCGACTGGCAGAAGTTCAAGGGCCTGCCGGCGCCGCCTCCGATGAAGGTCGCCGAGCCGAAGGCCGACAAGCGCGCCCTGTTCGAGGCCGCCGCCAAGGACGCCGGTGACGAGCCGAAGGGTGAGGCCATCACCCAGAAGGCGAAGAAGTCCGAGAAGAAGTCGGACGAGGCGGCCGAGGCCGCTGAGTCCACCGCGTCGACCGAGGCCTGACGATGCTCGAGGAAGCCCTCGAGCACCTGGTGAAGGGCATCGTCGACAACCCCGACGACGTGCAGGTCGCCTCGCGCAACCTGCGTCGCGGGCAAGTGCTGGAGGTCCGGGTGCACCCCGATGACCTCGGCAAGGTGATCGGCCGCAACGGCCGGACCGCGCGTGCCCTGCGGACCGTCGTGGGCGCCATCGGCGGCCGTGGGATCCGCGTCGACCTCGTCGACGTGGACCAGATCCGCTGAGGCGATCAAAGAGAGCACCGGCATGGGCCGGGGAGGGCCATGGGCCGTCCCCGGCCCGTGTGTGTGAAGGGACATCGGACACGTGCAGTTGGTTGTGGCGAGGATCGGCCGTGCCCATGGGATCAAGGGTGAGGTCACCGTCGAGGTCCGTACGGACGAGCCGGAGCTGAGGCTCGCCCCGGGCGCCGTGCTGGCCACCGAACCCGTCTCGGCCGGGCCGCTGACCATCGAGACCGGCCGGGTCCACAGCGGCCGGCTGCTGCTGCGCTTCGAGGGCGTCCGGGACCGCAACGGCGCGGAGGCGCTGCGCAACACCCTGCTGATCGCGGAGGTCGACCCGGAGGAAGTCCCCGAGGACCCCGAGGAGTTCTACGACCACCAGCTGATCGACCTCGATGTGGTCACCGTGGACGGGACCGAGGTCGGCAGGATCTCCGAGATCTCCCATCTGCCGTACCAGGACCTGCTGATCGTCCGGCGTCCGGACGGCGGTGAGGTGATGATCCCGTTCGTCTCCGCGGTGGTGCCGGAGATCGACCTCGAGGCGCAGCGGGCGGTGATCGACCCGCCGCCGGGGCTGCTGAACGACGCCGAGGCCGAGATCGCCGGCAGCCGCGGGGACTCCTCGTCGGACGAGGGCGCGTCGTCATGAGGCTCGATGTCGTCACGATCTTCCCGGAGTACCTGGAGCCGCTGAACGTCTCGCTGGTCGGCAAGGCGCGCGCCCGGGGACAGCTGGACGTCCGCGTCCACGATCTGCGCTCCTTCACGCACGACCGGCACCACACGGTGGACGACACCCCCTATGGCGGTGGTCCGGGCATGGTGATGAAGCCCGAGCCATGGGGTGAGGCGCTGGACTCCATCCTCGCCTCGGGGGAGGCCGAGCGGCCGGCCAGGCCGGTGCTGGTGGTGCCGACGCCGAGTGGGCGTCCGTTCACCCAGGCGCTGGCCGTGGAGCTGGCCGAGCGCCCCTGGCTGATCTTCGCGCCCGCCCGTTACGAAGGCATCGACCGGCGGGTGATCGAGGAGTACGGCGAGCACCTCGAGGTCCACGAGGTCTCCATCGGCGACTACGTCCTGGCCGGTGGCGAGGCCGCGGTCCTGGTCATCACCGAGGCGGTCGCCCGGCTGCTGCCCGGGGTGCTGGGCAACGCCGAGTCGCACCGCGACGACTCCTTCGCGCCCGGTGCCATGGCCGATCTGCTGGAGGGGCCGGTCTACACCAAGCCTCCCGAGTGGCGTGGCCGCGGTATCCCGGAGGTGCTGGTCAGCGGGCACCACGGCAAGGTCGCGCGATGGCGGCGGGACGAGGCGTTCCGGCGTACCAGCGTCAACCGCCCCGATCTGATCGAGCGCTGCGACCCCGCGGCGCTGGACAAGCACGACCGGAAGACCCTGGTCGAGCTGGGCTGGCAGGAGCTCCCCGAGGGCGGATTTGGGCGCTCGGACCGCGCCGTGGAAGAATAGGTCGCTGCCGTACGTCCGGGCGCGGCGCCCCTGCCACAGGGGGATCGACGCCCACCCGATGAGGGCGGCACTCCGAATCAACATCCGATATGCCGCTGATGACCTGTGGCATCAGCGAGGAAAGCAGACGATCATGTCTCACCTGCTCGACACCGTCGACTCCGCGTCGCTGCGCAGCGACATCCCCACCTTCCGTCCCGGTGACACGGTCAACGTGCACGTGCGCGTCATCGAGGGCAACCGCTCCCGTGTGCAGCAGTTCAAGGGTGTGGTCATCCGCCGCCAGGGTTCCGGTGTGCGTGAGACCTTCACCGTCCGCAAGGTGAGCTTCAGCGTCGGCGTCGAGCGCACCTTCCCGGTGCACACCCCGATCGTGGAGAAGATCGAGGTCGTCACCCGCGGTGATGTGCGCCGTGCGAAGCTGTACTACCTGCGCGACCTTCGCGGCAAGGCCGCCAAGATCAAGGAGAAGCGCGAGAGCTGAGTTTTGCGCGACTACTGAGCTACCGCCGGATCATCCGGCCGGGGCGGATAGGCTCTGGCCCGATGGACACCGAAGGACAGCTCACGGAGCGCGACCGCGCCTCCCGCTCCTCGACGGAGCACGAGGAGCGGTCGCGCTCTTCGCATGCGCCGGGCGATGCCGCGGAAGAGACCGCCGCCGCGCCCCGGCCTGCCCGGCGTGCGCTCGGGTGGCTGACCGGAGGTGGGCCCTGGCGGCGGGCGGGAGTGGTCACGGCACTCAGTGCCGTGCTGGTCCTGCTGGTGAGCGGCTGGGTGGTCCAGCCGTTCCTGATCCCCAGCCGCTCGATGGAGAACACCCTGCGGCCCGGGGACCGGGTCCTGGTGAACAAGCTCGCCTACCGGTTCGGGGACGATCCGCGCCGCGGTGACGTTGTGGTGTTCGACGGAACGGGTTCCTTTCTCGGCGAGAAGCCGTCGGGGAACCCTGTGACCGGAGTGCTCCGCAAGGCGGCCGCGGCGGTCGGACTGGCCGCCCCGGCCGAGTCCGACTACATCAAGCGTGTGGTGGGCGTCGGCGGTGACCGGGTCACCTGCTGCGACAAGCGGGGGAGGATCGAGGTGAACGGTCAACCGGTGAACGAGCACTATCTGCGCCCGGGGGACAGCCCCTCGCGTGTGCCGTTCGACATCGTGGTGCCGGAAGGGCGGCTGTGGGTGATGGGCGACCACCGCTCCGCCTCCCGTGACTCACGTGACCATCTCGGTGCGCCCGGCGGGGGCACCGTCCCCGTCGGCCAGGTGATCGGCCGTGCCGACTGGATCGCCTGGCCGGTCGGCCGCTGGTCCCGGCTGGAGCGGCCGGAGACCTTCGCCAGAGTGCCCCAGCCCGGTGTCATGCACGGCGCGGAACCCGGCGGCGCGCATGGGTAGCCGTGGACGACCCCGATACGGAAAGCGCCGCGCGGGCACGCCGCCGGAACCGGAGGCGCCGCGTCCCGGGGAGCGCCCGCTGGGCGGGCGTGCCGAGCGGCGCAAGATCCAGCGCCGTATCAAGCGCAGGCGCCAACGCTCCAAGGTCAAGGAGATACCGATCCTGGTGGGCGTGGCACTGGTGATCGCACTGGTGCTGAAGACCTTCCTGGTGCAGGCGTTTGTGATTCCGTCCGGATCGATGGAGCAGACGATCCGCATCGGCGACCGGGTGCTGGTGGACAAATTCACACCGTGGTTCGGCTCGAAGCCGGAGCGCGGCGATGTGGTGGTGTTCAAGGATCCCGGCGGCTGGCTCGAGGACGAGCGCAAGCCGCCCAAGGACGATCCGCCGGTCATCAAGCAGGGCAAGCAGTTCCTGACCTTCATCGGTCTGCTGCCGTCGGACAACGAGCAGGACCTGATCAAGCGGGTGGTCGGGGTCGGCGGTGACACGGTGGCGTGCTGTGACTCCGACGGCAAGGTCACCGTCAACGGAACGCCGCTGAACGAACCGTATCTGCACCCGGGGAACGAGCCCTCGCAGCGCCAGTTCAAGGTGACCGTCCCCAAGGGGCGGATCTTTGTGATGGGCGATCACCGCTCCAACTCGGCGGACTCCCGGGTCCATCTGGACGAGCCGGGCCAGGGCACCGTCTCGGACGACATGGTGGTCGGCCGCGCCGTGGTGATCGCCTGGCCGTTCGGCCATATGCGGAAGCTGGAGGAGCCCGGAACGTACGCCTCGGTGAAGGACGCGCCGAGTGGGGAGACACAGGCGCAGGGCGCGCCGCATAGGCTGTCCCCCATGGATCAGCAAGGAATGGTCCAGCTCCCGACCCCTGCGGAACTCCCGCTCGTTATGGGAGTGGTGGTCCTGCGCCGTTCGTGGAGCAGGCGGCAGTCAGGCGTGAGGAGTGGATGTGGGGGATTTGGCGGTCGGCGCACGATCCGGTCACGAAGAGCCCGAGCGGCGACCCGGGACAAGGGGAGAGACCTCTGTGAACGGGGACGGCACGGACACGGCGTCAGAGACCGGTGCGCCCACGGACGGGGCCTCCGGCGCCCCGGCCGGGCCCGGCGGCGCGGACCGTGCGACCGCGGCGGATCCCTCGGATCGCTCGGGGTCCACCGATCCCCAGGACTCCGCGGAGGGCGTGGCGCCGGAGGATTCCTCCGGGGCGCCCGGCCGTTCCGGCGGCGAGGCCGCGCCGGGGGCGAGGAGCGCTAGCGGCAAGGGCCCGAAGAAGGTGCGCTCCTTCTGGAAGGAGCTGCCGATCCTGGTCGGTATCGCGCTGCTGCTGGCGCTGCTGATCAAGACCTTCCTGGTGCAGGCGTTCTCCATCCCGTCCGACTCGATGCAGAACACCTTGCAGCGGGGCGACCGGGTGCTGGTGGACAAGCTCACCCCGTGGTTCGGCTCCGAGCCCCAGCGCGGTGAGGTGGTGGTCTTCCATGACCCGGGCGGCTGGCTCGGCGAGACCGAGAAGCAGGACTCCGGACCGGTCGCCGAGGGCATCCAGAAGGCGCTGAGCTTTATCGGGCTGATGCCGTCGGCCGAGGAGAAGGACCTGATCAAGCGGGTCATCGCGGTCGGCGGGGACACCGTCTCGTGCAAGCGCGGCGGCAAGGTCATGGTGAACGGCAAGGCGCTGGACGAGCCGTACATCTTCCCCGGGAACACCCCTTGTGACGAGAAGCCGTTCGGGCCGGTCAAGGTGCCCGAGGGCCGGATCTGGGTGATGGGCGACCACCGTCAGGACTCGCTGGACTCGCGCTACCACCAGAACCTGCACAACGGCACAGTCTCGGTCGACGATGTCGTCGGGCGCGCGATCGTCGTCGCCTGGCCGGTCGACCGCTGGAGCTCCCTGTCCGTGCCCGGCACCTTCGACCAGCCGGGGCTGAGCGCGGCGGCCTCGCTGGCGCCGACGGCCGGCGGGCTCGCGGGCGCGCTGCCGATCGTGCTGTGGCGGCGGCGCAGGCTGATCGCCAGGGCGGGGCGGGACGGCTGACCTGCTGGTCTGCCGCTGTTGCAGGGCTTCCCCGCCGCATCCCACTGCTGACGCCGGGCGCCTACCGCGGGTAAGGTGCGGTCCCGTGTCCTCGGGCACGCGGAACCTGATCTTCTGACGTCGGTGCGCAAGGCGGGAGCACGGGAATGAGCAGACCGGTGGGGGAGGGCAGGTTCGGAAGCCTGCTGTCCGGAGTGGCGGTGGCCCTCGGCTGTGTGCTGTTCCTGGGCGGATTCGCCTGGGCCGCGGTGATCTACAAGCCGTACACCGTCCCGACCGACTCCATGGCGCCCACCATCGGCAAGGACGACCGCGTGTTGGCGCAGCGGATCGACGGCGACGAGGTGCGCCGCGGTGACGTGGTGGTCTTCCAGGACGCCGTCTGGGGCGCGATGCCCATGGTCAAGCGGGTGGTCGGCGTCGGCGGTGACAAGGTCGTGTGCTGCGACAAGCAGGGGCGGCTGAGCGTGGACGGCAAGGCGCTCGACGAGCCGTATCTGGAGAAGAAGGACCAGGCGTCGCTGACCGGCTTCACCACCACGGTGCCCAAGGGGCGGCTGTTCCTGATGGGCGACCACCGCAGCGATTCGCTCGACTCACGGGTGCACCTCACCGACAGCGGTCACGGGGCCGTGCCGCGGAGCGCGGTCAGCGCCCGGGTCGACGCCACTGCCTGGCCTCTGGGCAGCTTCGGCATGCTCGAGCGGCCGCGGACGTTCGAGGCGCTGCCGGGCGGGGTCTCGCAGCAGGGACCGCTGCGGCTGATGGTGATCGCGGTCGTCAGCGGCGCCGTGCTCATCCTGGCGGGGGCGGCGTACGGGCCGATCGCCCGCCGCAGGCGCGCCGGTGCCGCGCGGCGCGAGGAACCACGGGGGACGGTGACGGCGCGTGGCTGACGGGGCGGCCGGACGGATTCCGCGGGCCGGCGCGGACGAGCGCCCGCTGCGGCAGGTGGCCCGGGTGGTGCTGCTGGACCCGCAGGACCGGATTCTGCTGCTGCACGGCTATGAACCGGACGATCCGTCGAGGACCTGGTGGTTCACGCCCGGCGGCGGCCTGGAAGGCGAGGAGAGCCGCGAGGAGGCGGCCCGGCGGGAACTGGCGGAGGAGACCGGGATCACCGATGTACGGCTCGGCCCGCTGCTGTGGCGGCGGATCTGCTCGTTCCCCTTCGCGGGACAGCGCTGGGATCAGGACGAATGGTACTTCCTGGGGCGTACCGAGCAGACCGCGACGGTCGAGGGTGAGGGGCTGACGGAGCTGGAGCGGCGCAGTGTGGCCGGGCTGCGGTGGTGGACCGCGGAGGAGCTGGCCACGGTGGGCGAACCGGTATATCCGACCCGCCTGCCGGAGCTGTTGCGTACGCTGCTCGTCGAGGGACCCCCGAGTGCACCGGTGATCCTGGAGACTGAGCGCGTCTGACGCACAATGGGGGGACGCACGGCTGAAGGGGAACATGCCATGAGCGCCGAGGACCTCGAGAAGTACGAGACCGAGATGGAGCTGAAGCTCTACCGGGAGTACCGCGATGTCGTCGGTCTGTTCAAATACGTGATCGAGACCGAGCGCCGCTTCTATCTGACCAACCAGTACGAGATGCAGGTGCACTCGGTCCAGGGTGAGGTCTTCTTCGAGGTGTCGATGGCCGACGCCTGGGTCTGGGACATGTACCGCCCGGCCCGCTTCGTGAAGCAGGTACGTGTTCTGACGTTCAAGGACGTGAATATCGAGGAGCTGAACAAGAGCGACCTCGACCTTCCGAGTGGCTGAGTTATCCACAAGTGATCGCCGGTCCACAGAAATCCTCCAAGATCCCATAGTGCGTGACCGAGGCGTCACAGTCGGTACCGGAGGTGGTGCCGATGAACGCCCGAGGGGCACTGGGCCGTTACGGCGAGGATGTGGCGGTCCGACGGCTGGCCGAGGCGGGGATGACCGTCCTGGAGCGCAATTGGCGGTGCCGGGACGGCGAGATCGACATCGTCGCGCTCGACGCCGGCGCGCTGGTGGTGTGCGAGGTCAAGACGCGCCGCGGGGGGTCCTATGAGCACCCGATGGCCGCCGTCGGACCGGTCAAGACCGAGCGGCTGAGACTGCTGGCGGAGCGCTGGCTGGAGCGGCACGGCGGCCCACCGCCCGGCGGGGTGCGGATCGATCTGGTCGGTGTGGTGCTGCCGGACCGGGGCGCGCCCGTCGTCGAGCATGTGCGGGGGGTGGCCTGATGGGATTCGCCCGCACCTGTTCGGTGGCCCTGGTCGGGGTCGAGGGGGTCGTGGTCGAGGTCCAGGCCGATCTGGAGCCCGGGGTCGCCGCCTTCACCCTGGTCGGGCTGCCGGACAAGAGCCTGGTGGAGAGCCGGGACCGGGTCCGCGCGGCCGTGGTGAACTCAGGGTCCGCATGGCCGCAGAAGAAGCTCACGGTGGGGCTGAGCCCGGCGTCCGTCCCCAAGGGCGGCAGCGGCTTCGATCTGGCCGTGGCCTGCGCGGTGCTGGCCGCGGCCGAGCGGATCGACCCACGGCAGATCGCCGATCTGATGATGATCGGGGAGTTGGGTCTTGACGGCCGGGTCCGCCCGGTGCGTGGAGTGCTGCCCGCGGTGCTCGCGGCCTCCGAAGCGGGCTATCAGCAGGTCGTCGTCCCGGAGCAGACGGCGGCCGAGGCAGCGCTCGTCCCCGGGGTCTCCGTGCTCGGGGTGCGGAGTCTGCGCCAGCTGATCGCGGTGCTGACGGACGAGCCGGTGCCCGAGGAGGATCAGGAGCCACCGGAGCCGGGGCGGCCCGATCCGCTGCTGGCCGGGCTCACCGTGCCGGGCGCGGGCATGGGCACCGGGGTGGCCGCGGGGCCGGGGAGCGGTGCGGGCGGTCCTGATCTGGCCGATGTCGCCGGGCAGCGGGCCGCGCGGGGCGCCTTGGAGGTCGCGGCCGCGGGAGGGCACCATCTGTTCCTCGTCGGTCCGCCGGGGGCGGGCAAGACGATGCTCGCCGAGCGGCTTCCCGGTCTGCTGCCACCGCTCACTCGGCAGGAGGCCCTGGAGGTCACCGCGGTCCACTCGGTGGCCGGGGTGCTGCCGCCCGGTCAGCCCCTGGTGGACACCCCGCCGTACTGCGCCCCCCACCATTCGGCGACCATGGCCGCCCTCGTCGGCGGGGGCAACGGCCTGCCCCGGCCCGGCGCGGTCTCGCTGGCCCACCGGGGGGTGCTGTTCCTCGACGAGGCCCCGGAATTCAGCGGCCGGGTCCTGGACGCGCTGCGGCAGCCGCTGGAATCGGGCCATGTGGTGGTGGCCCGCTCCGGAGGCATGATGCGGATGCCCGCGCGCTTCCTGCTGATGCTGGCCGCCAATCCCTGCCCCTGCGGGCGCCATGCCATGGTGGGCGAGGGCTGCGAATGCACACCGGTGATGGTGCGCCGCTATCAGGCGCGGCTGTCGGGGCCGCTGCTGGACCGCGTGGACCTGCGGGTCCATGTCGAGGCGGTCACCCGGGCCGAGTTGACCGGGGCGCGCGGCCTGGCGGAGAGCACCGCGTCGGTCGCCGCCCGGGTGTACGAGGCCCGGAAGCGCGCCGCGGCCCGGCTCGCGGACACCCCTTGGCGGCTCAACAGCGAGGTTCCGGGGCATGAGCTGCGCACCCGGTGGCAGCCCTGCTCCGGGGCGCTCCGCGAGGCCGAGCGGGACATGGAGCGCGGACTGCTCACCGCCCGCGGCCTGGACCGCGTGCTGCGGGTCGCCTGGACCGTCGCCGATCTGGCCGGCCATGACCGGCCCCTGGCGCCGGATGTCGCCAGGGCCCTTCAGCTGCGCACCGCGGTCAGCCGTGGTGTGCCGGTCGGGGCGGGGGAGCACTGATGGCCGTGCCCCCGAGCCACGGCGGCCCGCCCCGCCCGGGGCCGAGAGTCGATCCCGATCCGGGAGCGGGGGACGATCCGGGCCCGGGGGAGGGCCTTGGCGCGTGGGACGGGCCGGAGCCGGACGGTCGCCGGGGGGCCGGTGAGGAGGAAGAGCGGCTGGCGCGCGCGGCGCTCACCCGGCTGGTGGAGCCCGGCGACGAGACAGTGGGGCGCTGGCTGCGGCGGATGGGTCCGGTGGCGCTGCGCCGGGCGCTCAGCGGGCAGGGCGCACCGCCGCCCGGGGCGAGCCGGGAGCGGCTGGCCGGATGCGCGCTGCGGGCCGCCGGTCTGGACCCGGCGGCGGACCTTGTTGGGGCCGCCGGGCGGGGCGTGCGGTTCCTGTGCCCGGGGGACCTGGAGTGGCCTGGTCAGCTCGACGACCTCGGGGACGCTCGCCCGGTCGGGTTATGGGTGCGCGGCCGGGCGTCACTGCGGATGTGGGCGCTGGCCTCGGTCGCCGTGGTGGGCGCCCGTGCCTGTAGCGAGTACGGCGCCCATGTCGCCGCGACGCTCGCCGCCGGGCTCGTCGAGCGTGGCTGGGTGGTGGTCTCCGGGGCGGCCCACGGGGTGGACGGCGCGGCGCACCGCGGGGCGCTCGCGGCGGGCGGCGCCACCATCGCCGTGCTGGCTTCCGGGGTGGATGTCCCCTATCCGCGGGGTCATACCGAGTTGATCGAGCGCATCGCGGAACAGGGTCTGGTGGTGGCCGAGTTGTCGCCCGGGGCGCATCCGACCCGCAGCCGTTTTGTGCTCCGCAACCGGGTCATCGCCGCGCTGACCCGGGGCACGGTGGTCGTCGAGGCCCAGTACCGCAGCGGGTCGCTGGTCACCGCGCGCCGGGCCCAGGAGCTCGGCCGCTTCACCATGGGTGTGCCCGGCCCGGTCACCAGTGGGCTCTCCGCCGGGGTGCATGAACTGCTGCGCGGCGAGGCCGTGGTGGTCACCGACGCCGATGAGGTGGCCGAACTGGTCGGCGGCATCGGAGAGCTCGCCCCGGAGCGGCGGGGGCCGCTCGTCGAGCGGGACCTGCTCGATCCCGTGACGGCACGGGTCCTGGAAGCGTTGTCGGCACAGGGTGGCAATGACCTGCGGGAGGTGGCCCGGGAAGCCGGGTCCGGCTGCGACGAGACCCTGAGCCGGCTCTATGAGCTGCTCGCCCTGGGATTCGTCGAACGCCGTGGCGATCGCTGGGAGTTGGTCCCTCCGGCGCGCCGGAACGGCGGTGCACGGCGAGGCGGTCCCCCGAATCGGGGCAATCGGGTGAAAGGGTTGAGGCGATGACCGTATCCGCACACCGCCGAGCCGACGTCCTTCGCATACCGCGATGGCCCGATCACGCTACGCTCACAGGGTTTCCGGCGGAAGCGCACGTCCCCACCCATGTCATGGCAGAACGGCTCAAGGCGACGAATGCCCCAGCACATCTCCGGGTCTGACCGCGCGGCGCCGACCGCTGCCCACGGCGCGGTGCGGCCGGCCGCACCGTCATCGCTCGATGAGCTGTGGCGGTCGTACAAGACCACGGGCGACGGCCGGCTGCGGGAGCAGCTGATCCTCCACTACTCGCCCCTGGTGAAATATGTGGCCGGGCGGGTCAGCGTCGGACTGCCCTCCAACGTCGAGCAGGCGGACTTCGTCTCGTCCGGCGTGTTCGGACTCATCGACGCCATCGAGAAGTTCGACCCCGAGCGCTCCATCAAGTTCGAGACCTATGCGATCACCCGGATCCGGGGCGCGATGATCGACGAGCTGAGAGCGCTGGACTGGATCCCGCGCTCGGTCCGCCAGAAGGCCAGGGCCGTCGAGCGGGCGTACGCCACGCTGGAGGCGGCGCTGCGGCGCACCCCCACGGAGGCCGAGGTGGCCGCCGAGATGAGCATCGGCCTGGATGAACTGCACGGGGTCTTCAGCCAGTTGTCCCTGGCCAATGTGGTCGCCCTCGAAGAGCTGTTGCATGTCGGCGGCGAAGGCGGCGACCGGCTCAGCCTCATGGACACCCTCGAGGACACCGCTGCGGACAATCCGGTCGAGGTGGCCGAGGACCGGGAGCTGCGCAGACTGCTCGCCCGAGCCATCAACACCCTCCCCGAGCGTGAGAAGACCGTGGTCACCCTCTACTACTACGAAGGGCTCACCCTCGCCGAGATCGGCCAGGTCCTCGGGGTCACCGAGAGCCGGGTCAGCCAGATCCACACCAAGTCGGTGCTCCAGCTGCGGGCGAAACTCGCCGATGTCGGACGCTGAATCGTCCCTCCGCCATCGCCCCCGCGGTGGCCTTTTTCGTACAGTGGTCGGGTGCCCAGGATTCGAGCGGCCTCAGTGGCCGAGCACCGGACGATGCAGCGCGGCGCCCTGCTGGAGGCCGCCCGCTCCCTGCTGTCCGAGGGCGGTACGGAGGCGCTGACCTTCCCCGCCCTCGCCGAGCGCACGGGCCTCGCGCGGTCCTCCGTCTACGAGTACTTCCGCTCCCGGGCGGCCGTGGTCGAGGAACTGTGCGCCGTCGACTTCCCGGTCTGGGCCGCCGAGGTCGAGGCCGCCATGGAGCGGGCCGACACACCCGAGGCGAAGATCGAGGCATATGTGCGCCGACAGCTGGCTCTCGTCGGCGACCGCCGCCACCGGGCCGTGGTGGCGATCTCGGCCGGTGAGCTGGACGCGGGAGCACGGGAGAAGATCCGGGCCGCGCACGGCGGGCTGATCGCCATGGTGGTCGAGGCCCTCAGCGCCCTGGGTCATCAGCAGCCGCGGCTGACGGCCGTGCTCCTCCAGGGCGTGGTGGACGCGGCGGTCCGCCGTATCGAGCTCGGAGCGGCCGAGGATCCCGAGGGGATCACGGAGGCCGCGGTTGCCATGGCCCTCACCGGCGTTACCCGCCGCTGACTCCCGCGGGCCCCGGCGGCCCGCCCCCCCACCGCGCCCCATCATGTGGGGCGCGCTCCTTCCTTCGGTCCTGTCGCTGTTGGCGCACGCCGGGGCGCGCCACCTGGGTCGCGCCCCGGCTCTGCGCACCATGCCGACCGTTCGCCGGCCGTTGGCGCTGCGCCTGTTGATGGACGCCGCCGACGGTTGCGCCCCGGCTCCGCGCGCCGTGTCGGTCGCCCCTCGGCCGTGGGCATGGCCGCCGGTCATCCATACCGTGCCGGTTGCGCACCACTGTGACCCCGGGCCGGGCCGGGCGTACCGGTCTCCGTCGTCCGGGTGCGGCCGCCCGCGCCTTCCACGCCGGGCCGGGCCGTACCGGCGCGCGTGTCCCGCCCCGCCGACAGCGCCGGATCGCAGACGGGCGTGCGCCCAGGCCGAGGCGGCGGCCAGGACGATGGCCGGGGCGAGGTCGGCCCATCCGGCGGGGGAGAGCGCCGCGGCGGGTGCCGGGGTATCGGGAACACCGAACACCGGGAGGAGCCGGGAGGGGCCGCCACGGAGCATCCGGAGCGGCAGCAGCGACAGCGGGTCGAGATAGCGGTCCCCACGGCGCAGCCCCCAGTGCAGACAGCCCGCCGGACAGTGGAAGGGCCCCGGCCGCATCACCCCGACCACCTGCCCGGCCGAGACCCGGTCGCCCTTGTCCACCAGGGCGCGCACCGGCTCGTAGGTCGTGCGCAGAGGAGGGGTGCCGGTCCCGGACAGCTCGATGGTGAGCACCTCGCGCCCCGCGACCGGACCGGCGAAGGTCACCCGCCCCGCGGCCGCTGCCCGCACCCGCTGCCCGGCGCGCGCCGCGAGATCGACCCCTCGGTGGCCGGCGGCCCATGGCACCGTAGGCGGCCGCCAGCCCCTCAGCACGGTGGGCCGCGCCGCCCCCGGCCCACCGTCCACCGGCCACGACCGCCCGCCCGGGGTGCCACGCCCTGGGCCGTGGTCCGCCGGAACCGCACGACCGCGGTCGGCTCGGCTCGCGCCGGACACCCCGGCGAGCACGGCCGCTCCCGACCCGTGCCCCGGTTCCGTCACTGGCCCCGGCCCCGGCTCCGCCCCCTGCGCCACCCCCGGGCAGGTCGCCGTCGGGAGCCATAACGTCAGGACGCACAGGGCAAGCACCCACCACATCAGAAGCCTTCGCATGGATCCCACCGTGGCCCGAGACGCCGGATCGGGTGGATCATGGAAGGATTCTGGGTACTACTCACCGGTTGTGGATATCGCCGTCACCCGGCACCGCACCGGTCCCGTACACTTCTTATGGCGATCCGGGTCACCGGATCGACTTCGCACGCCCCGCCACCGGTGCCCCGATCTCGCATCGGACAGCACGGCGGCCGCGCCCCTCGGTCCTCGGACGAGCCCTTCAAGGCCCCGTCCCTGGCAGGCGCGCCGGGGCGTCAGGCGCGGCGGCCGCCCGGTCACCGCGGAACCGAGTACCTCAAGGAGTACGGCCATGGCCGTCGTCACGATGCGGGAGCTGCTGGAGAGCGGCGTCCACTTCGGGCACCAGACCCGCCGCTGGAACCCGAAGATGAAGCGCTTCATCTTCACCGAGCGCAACGGCATCTACATCATCGACCTGCTCCAGTCGCTGTCGTACATCGACCGCGCCTACGAGTTCGTCAAGGAGACCGTCGCCCACGGCGGCTCCATCATGTTCGTCGGCACGAAGAAGCAGGCGCAGGAGGCCATCGCCGAGCAGGCGACCCGCGTCGGCATGCCGTACGTCAACCAGCGCTGGCTGGGCGGCATGCTCACCAACTTCTCGACCGTCTACAAGCGTCTGCAGCGCCTGAAGGAGCTCGAGCAGATCGACTTCGAGGATGTGGCCGCCTCCGGCCTCACCAAGAAGGAGCTCCTGGTCCTCTCCCGTGAGAAGGCCAAGCTGGAGAAGACCCTCGGCGGTATCCGTGAGATGCAGAAGGTGCCGAGCGCCGTCTGGATCGTGGACACCAAGAAGGAGCACATCGCCGTCGGTGAGGCGCGCAAGCTCCGGATCCCGGTCGTCGCGATCCTCGACACCAACTGCGACCCCGACGAGGTCGACTACAAGATCCCGGGCAACGACGACGCGATCCGCTCCGTCACCCTGCTCACCCGCGTGATCGCCGACGCCGTCGCCGAGGGCCTGATCGCCCGCTCCGGCGTCGCCACCGGTGACGAGAAGGCCGACAAGGCCGCGGGCGAGCCGCTGGCCGAGTGGGAGCGCGACCTGCTCGAGGGTGAGAAGAAGGCCGACGAGCCCGAGGCCGCCAAGCCGGCCGAGACCGCTGCTGAGAAGCCGGCCGAGGACGCCGCTGAGAAGCCGGCCGAGGACGCCGGTGAGAAGCCGGCCGAGGAGCCCGCCGAGGCCCCGGCCGCGGGCGCCGAGCAGGGCTGACCACGCAGAACGGTGTATGACGGCGGGGGACGGTGCGCAGGCGCCGCCCCCGCCGTTCCCCCGTAGAGCTTTCGACTTTCGCGATTCGACTTTTCGAGAAGAGATTCACAGATCATGGCGAACTTCACCGCCGCTGACGTCAAGAAGCTCCGTGAGCTGACCGGCGCCGGCATGATGGACTGCAAGAAGGCGCTGGACGAGGCCGAGGGCAACGTCGACAAGGCCGTCGAGATTCTGCGCGTCAAGGGCCAGAAGGGCGTGGCCAAGCGCGAGAGCCGCAGCGCCGAGAACGGTGCCGTCGTCTCCCTGATCGCCGACGACAAGTCCTCCGGCGTGCTGGTCGAGCTGAAGTGCGAGACCGACTTCGTGGCCAAGGGCGACAAGTTCGTCGCCGTCGCCGACGCCATCGCCGCGCACGTCGCCAAGACCTCCCCGGCCGACCTGGAGACGCTGCTCGCCTCCGAGATCGAGTCCGGCAAGACCGTCCAGGCGTTCGTGGACGAGGCCAACGCCACCCTCGGTGAGAAGATCGTCCTCGACCGCTTCGCGCAGTTCTCCGGCGGCTACGTCGCCGCGTACATGCACCGCACCAGCCCGGACCTGCCGCCGCAGGTCGGCGTCCTGGTCGAGCTGGACAAGGAGAACGCCGAGGTCGCCAAGGACGTCGCGCAGCACATCGCCGCTTTCGCGCCGAAGTTCCTCAGCCGCGACGCCATCTCCGCCGAGACGGTCGAGAACGAGCGCCGGGTCGCCGAGGCCACCGCGCGGGAGGAGGGCAAGCCCGAGGCCGCCCTGCCGAAGATCGTCGAGGGTCGCGTCACCGGCTTCTTCAAGGAGAATGTGCTGGTGGACCAGCCGTTCGCCAAGGACAACAAGAAGACCGTCCAGAAGGTTCTGGACGAGGCCGGTGTCTCGCTCAAGCGCTTCGCCCGTTTCCGCGTCGGCGTCTGAGCCGAGCAGCGAATGACCGGCGACCCCGATAGGGTCGTAGGCAGCCAACCGTCGACCGGTCGGCCGCAGATGTGACGAGGAGGCCATTGCCGCAGAGGTCGTACCAGGACCCACCCGGCAATGGCCTTCTTCGTATGTGCACGAGGAGATCTCCAATGAATCAGGGCGCGGACGCCAAACAGGCCGCCGACGACAAGCACGCGCGCGGCACAGCCCCACATGGCCGGTTCCTGCTGAAGCTGTCAGGCGAGGCGTTCGCCGGGGGCGGGGGACTCGGTGTCGACCCCGACGTCGTGCACGCCATCGCCCGCGAGGTCGCCGCCGTGGTCCGGGACGGCGCGCAGATCGCCATCGTCATCGGCGGCGGCAACTTCTTCCGCGGGGCAGAGCTCCAGCAGCGCGGAATGGACCGGGCGCGCTCGGACTACATGGGCATGCTCGGCACGGTCATGAACTGCCTGGCGCTCCAGGACTTCCTGGAGAAGGAGGGCATCGACTCCCGCGTCCAGACCGCCATCACCATGGGCCAGGTCGCGGAGCCGTACATTCCGCTGCGTGCGGTGCGCCACCTGGAGAAGGGGCGCGTGGTCATCTTCGGCGCGGGCATGGGCATGCCGTACTTCTCCACCGACACCACCGCCGCCCAGCGCGCCCTGGAGATTGATGCCGAGGCCCTGCTCATGGGTAAGAACGGGGTGGACGGGGTCTATGACTCCGACCCGGCCCGCAATCCGGACGCGGTGAAGTTCGACGCCTTGGAGTACGGCGAGGTGATCACCCGCGACCTCAAGGTCGCCGACGCCACCGCGATCACCCTGTGCCGGGACAACAAGCTGCCGATCCTCGTGTTCGAGCTCCTCGCCGAAGGCAACATCGCACGTGCGGTGAAGGGTGAGAAGATCGGCACGCTCGTGAGCGGCCAGGGCTCCCGGGCCTGACGGCTCGAACGGGGGATGGACAACGGCCTGCCGGTCGGACACCGTGCAGGAGAAGACGCACGCAGGGGCGAGGCTCTGCCTACGGATAACACCAGGAGCAAGTGGTGATCGAAGAGATCCTCCTCGAGGCCGAGGAGAAGATGGAGAAGGCCGTTGTGGTCGCCAAGGAGGACTTCGCCGCGATCCGCACCGGGCGTGCGCACCCGGCGATGTTCAACAAGATTGTGGCGGACTACTACGGTGCGCTGACGCCGATCAACCAGCTGGCGTCGTTCTCGGTGCCGGAGCCGCGGATGGCCGTGGTGACCCCGTTCGACAAGAGCGCGCTGCGCAACATCGAGCAGGCGATCCGTGACTCCGACCTGGGCGTCAACCCCAGCAATGACGGCAACATCATCCGAGTGGTGTTCCCGGAGCTCACCGAGCAGCGCCGCAAGGAGTTCATCAAGGTCGCCAAGGGCAAGGGCGAGGACGCGAAGATCTCGATCCGCAGCGTCCGTCGCAAGGCCAAGGAGTCCATCGACAAGCTGATCAAGGACGGCGAGGTCGGCGAGGACGAGGGGCGGCGCGCCGAGAAGGAGCTCGACGACACCACCGCGAAGTATGTCGCGCAGGTGGATGAGCTGCTCAAGCACAAGGAAGCCGAGCTGCTCGAGGTCTGATGAACGACTCTTCCTGGGGGGCCCCGCCGCGCGCCGGACTCTGGGGACCCGCCGATCAGGG
This sequence comes from Streptomyces coffeae, assembly GCF_016741875.1. Lineage (GTDB taxonomy): Bacteria > Actinomycetota > Actinomycetes > Streptomycetales > Streptomycetaceae > Streptomyces > Streptomyces coffeae. Next base: position 75,702 of record NZ_JAERRF010000026.1, read on the forward strand.
CACCTCCCCCGGCTACGGCTGGGAGGTGCCCCCTTCTTCGGCGGGTCCCGCGCACGAGGTGGGCGAAGCGGCGCACACTCGCCCCATGCCCACCGTGCCGCACGCAGGCGGCGAACCCGGCGATGCCGCCGACCGTGACCGGGGGGCCGCTGGACTGGGCGGTCCTCTCTTCCGTGATGAGCGGGAGCAGCGGCCCGGCCCCCGGCAGTCCGCCGGGCGCCCTCCGACGCCTTCCGACCCCGTGCCCGAGCCGGCGCGCTCCGACAGCGCGCGGAGCACCGGCGGCGGGCAGTCGAAGAAGAAGAGCGCGGGGCGGAATCTGCGTGCCGCGATAGGGGTGGGCGTCGGCCTCGGTGTGATCATCGTGGCCTCGCTCTTCATCTACAAGCCGGTGTTCATCGGCGTGATAGCGGTCGCGGTGGTCGTCGGGCTCTGGGAGCTGACCTCGCGGCTGGCCGAGCGCAAGGACATCCGGGTGCCCCTCGCGCCGCTCGCCGTCGGCGGCGTGGGCATGGTCGTCGCGGGATATGTGCGCGGCGCCCAGGGCGCCTGGGTGGCGGTGGCGCTCACGGCACTCGCGGTGCTGGTCTGGCGGATGACCGAGCCGCCGGACAACTACCTCAGGGATGTCACGGCCGGGGTCTTCGCCGCCTTCTACGTGCCGTTCCTCGCCACCTTCGTGGCCCTCATGCTCGACACCGAGGACGGCGCGTGGCGGGTGCTCACCTTCCTGCTGCTGACCGTGGTCAGCGACACCGGCGCGTACGCGGTCGGCTGGCGGTTCGGCAAGCATCCGCTGGCGCCGCGGATCAGCCCGGGGAAGACCCGTGAAGGGCTGATGGGCGCGGTGGCGTTCGCCATGGTCGCGGGCGCGCTGTGCATGCAGTTCCTCATCGACGGCGGCGCGTGGTGGCAGGGGCTGCTGCTCGGCCTCGCCGTCGCGGTCAGCGCCACCCTCGGTGACCTCGGCGAATCCATGATCAAGCGTGATCTGGGCATCAAGGACATGGGCAAGCTGCTGCCCGGCCACGGCGGGATCATGGACCGGCTGGACTCGCTGCTGCCCACCGCGCCGGTGGTGTGGCTACTGATGGTGATCTTCGTCGGCGGAGGCTGACCCAGTCCGCCGATCGGCCCCGCGCCCCGGGCGGCGCGGGGCCGTTCGTACGTCTGCGACACTGGGTGAACCATGCCTAAGCCCGGAGAACTCACTTTCGTCGCGCCGCGCGGAGCCAAGAAGCCCCCGCGGCACCTCGCCGACCTCACCCCCGCCGAGCGCCGCGAGGCCGTCGCGGCGCTGGGGGAGAAGCCCTTCCGGGCCGGTCAGGTGTCGCGCCACTACTTCGCGCGGTACACCGAAGACCCGGCCCAGTGGACGGACATCCCCGCCGCCGCGCGCGAGAAGCTGGCGGGCGGGCTGCTTCCGGACCTGATGAGCGTGGTGCGTCACATCAGCTGTGACAACGACACGACCCGCAAGACCCTGTGGCGGCTCTTCGACGGCACGCTCGTGGAGTCCGTGCTGATGCGCTACCCGGACCGGGTCACCATGTGCATCAGCTCACAGGCGGGCTGCGGGATGAACTGCCCGTTCTGCGCCACCGGCCAGGCGGGTCTGGACCGCAATCTGTCCACCGCCGAGATCGTCCACCAGATCGTGGACGGGATGCGGGCTCTGCGGGACGGTGAGATCCCCGGCGGCCCGGCCCGGCTGTCCAACATCGTCTTCATGGGCATGGGCGAGCCGCTGGCCAACTACAACCGGGTCGTCGGCGCCATCCGCAGGCTCACCGACCCCGAGCCGGACGGTCTCGGCCTGTCCCAGCGCGGGATCACCGTCTCCACCGTCGGGCTGGTTCCCGCGATGCTGCGGTTCGCCGACGAGGGCTTCAAGTGCCGTCTCGCGGTCTCCCTGCACGCCCCCGACGACGAGCTGCGCGACACCCTCGTCCCGGTCAACACCCGCTGGAAGGTCCGCGAAGTCCTGGACGCCGCATGGGAGTACGCGGAGAAGTCCGGCCGCCGGATCTCCATCGAGTACGCCCTGATCAAGGACATCAACGACCAGGCATGGCGGGCCGATCTGCTCGGGCGGCTGCTCAAGGGCCGCCGGGTGCATGTCAACCTCATCCCGCTCAACCCGACGCCCGGCTCCAAGTGGACGGCCTCCCGCCCCGAGGACGAGAAGGCGTTCGTGGCGGCCCTGGAGGCGCACGGTGTGCCGGTGACCGTCCGGGACACCCGGGGGCAGGAGATCGACGGAGCCTGCGGGCAGCTGGCGGCCACGGAGCGCTGAACGACGGCTGATACGGTGCCTTCGCGAAACATCGCACCGTCGTACAAATGAACATTCCGACAGGGGAGCGCTCAGGGCGCTGAGAGTGCGGCACGGCCGCAGACCCTCGGACCTGATCCGGGTCATACCGGCGTAGGGAGTCAGCATCAGCATGAACAGCCACCTCCGGCGTGCCATCGGCACCGCCCTCCTTGGTTCGCTCGGCCTCATGGCCCTCGCGGGCTGCGGGGAGGACTCGAAGGGCTCCGGCGGAGCGGACTCCAAGACCGTGACCCTGGTCTCGCACGACTCCTTCGCGGTCTCCAAGGCAGTGCTCAAGGAGTTCACCGAGAAGACCGGCTACACGGTGCGTACGCAGACCGGCGGGGACGCGGGCTCGGCCGTCAACCAGGCCATCCTGTCCAAGGGCCATCCGCAGGGCGATGTCTTCTTCGGCGTCGACAACACCCTGCTCTCCCGCGCGCTCGACAACGACCTGTTCACGCCGCACCGGGCGAAGGGCCTGGACAAGGTCCCGGCCGCGCTCCAGCTGGACGCCGGCAAACACCGCGTCACCCCCGTCGACTACGGCGACGTCTGCGTCAACTACGACCGAAAGTACTTCGCCGACAAGAAGTTGGCGCCGCCCCGGACCTACGAGGACCTCACCAAGCCCGCCTACAAGAACCTGCTCGTGACCGAGAACGCGGCGACCTCCTCTCCCGGTCTCGGTTTCCTCCTCGGCACGGCCGCCAAGTACGGCGACGACGGTTGGAAGGGCTACTGGAAGAAGCTGCGGGCCAACGGGGTCGAGGTCGTCGACGGCTGGGAGCAGGCGTACTTCGACCGCTTCTCCGGCGCGGGGGGCAAGGGCGACAAGCCGCTCGTCGTCTCCTACGCCTCCAGCCCGCCCGCCGGGGTGGCGGAGCTGAAGACCAAGCCCAAGAAGGCGCCGACCGGGGTGGCCACGGGAACCTGTTTCCGGCAGGTGGAATTCGCCGGGCTGCTGAACGGCGCGTCCAACCCGAAGGGCGGCAAGGCGCTGCTGGACTTCTTGCTCAGCAAGAGGTTCCAGGCGGACGTTCCGCTGAACATGTACGTCAACCCCGCGCGCGAGGACGTCGAACTGCCCGAGCTCTTCACCCGGTACGGAGTGAAGATCGCCGACTCGGCCACCCTCTCCCCGCAGAAGATTGCCAAGAACCGTGAGCCGTGGGTCAAGGCATGGTCCTCACTCGTCCTGTAGGGACACGCTCCACGGAGACCACCGAGAAGAAGGGCGCGGGGTCCCGGCGGCGCGATCCGCGCGGTGCGGCGCTGCGGCTGGCTCTGATGGCCGTCCCCCTGGCGTTCTTCGGGATCTTCTTCGCCTATCCGGTGGCCGCCATTGTCGCCCGGGGACTGCGCGCCGACGGCCACTGGCAATTCGGCCGGATCCCGGAGGTGGTGAGCGACCCGGCGGTCCTGGACATCCTGTGGTTCACCGGCTGGCAGGCCGCCGCCTCCACCACGCTGACCCTGGCGATCGCCCTGCCCGGCGCCTATGTCTTCGCCCGCTTCGCCTTTCCCGGCAAGGGACTGCTCCGCGCGGTGGTCACCGTGCCCTTCGTGCTGCCGACCGTTGTTGTCGGCTCGGCGTTCCTGGCGCTGCTGGGCCGCGGCGGACTGCTGGACGAGCTGTGGGGAGTGCGGCTGGACACCTCGGTCTGGGCGATCCTCCTCGCCCATGTCTTCTTCAACTACGCGGTGGTGGTACGGACCGTGGGCGGGCTGTGGGCCCAGCTCGACCCGCGCCAGGAGGAAGCCGCGCGGATGCTCGGCGCGAGCCGCCTGGGCGCCTGGCGGCGGGTCACCCTGCCCGCACTGGCGCCCGCCGTGGCCGCCGCCGCCCTGATGGTCTTCCTCTTCACCTTCACCTCCTTCGGGGTGGTGCAGATCCTCGGCGGTCCGCGCTACGCCACCTTGGAGGTGGCGATCTACCGGGAGACCGCGCAGCTGCTCGACCTGCCGACCGCCGCGGTGCTCACCCTCGTCCAGTTCGCGGCGGTCGGAGGCGTCCTGGCCCTGCACGCGTGGACCGTACGGCGCCGGGAGAGCGCCCTGCGGCTGGTCGACCCCGCCCGCACCGCGCGCCGCCCCCAGGGGCCCGCGCAGTGGACGCTGCTGGGGAGTGTGCTGGCCGTCGCCGCGCTGCTGATCGTGACCCCGCTCGCGGTGCTGGTGGAGCGCTCGCTCAACGGGCCCGACGGCTACGGGTTCACCTACTACCGGGCGCTCCAGTCGGCCGCCGACAGCGGTGGCACCTTCTTCGTGGCCCCGCTGGAGGCCGTCGGGAACTCCCTGCGGTACGCGGTCGTCGCCACCGTCATCGCCCTGGTCGTGGGCGGCCTCGCGGCGGCCGCCCTCACCCGGCGGGCGGGCAGGCTGGTGCGGGGCTTCGACGCGCTGCTGATGCTCCCGCTGGGCACCTCCGCCGTCACCGTCGGCTTCGGCTTCCTCATCGCCCTGGACGAGCCCCCGCTGGATCTGCGCGCCTCCTGGATCCTGGTGCCGCTGGCCCAGGCCCTGGTGGGCGTGCCGTTCGTCGTCCGGACCATGCTGCCGGTGCTGCGGGCGGTGGACCACCGGCTGCGCGAGGCCGCGGCCGTGCTGGGCGCCTCCCCGCTGCGGGTCTGGCGGGAGGTGGATCTGCCACTGGTGGGGCGGGCGCTGGCGGTGGCCGCGGGCTTCGCGTTCGCCGTGTCGCTGGGCGAGTTCGGGGCCACGGTGTTCATCGCCCGGCCCGACCACCCGACCCTGCCGGTGGCCGTCGCCCGCTTCCTGGGCCGCGCCGGTGAGCTCAGCTATGGGCAGGCGATGGCCCTGAGCACGATCCTGATGCTGGTCTGCGCCGCGTCCCTGGTGGCGCTGGAGCGCATCCGCACCGACCGTTCCGGGGAGTTCTGAATGACGCTGCTGCGCTGTGACGGGGTATCGGTCAGGTTCGGCCGCCATGACGCCCTGGACGCGGTGGACCTGGAGGTCGCCGAGCACCGGACGGTGTGTGTGCTGGGGCCGAGCGGCAGCGGCAAGTCCACCCTGCTGCGGGTGGTGGCCGGGCTCCAGCGCGCCGACGCGGGCCGGGTCTGGCTCGCGGGTCGCGACCAGACCGGTGTCCCGGCCCACCGGCGCGGGGTGGGCTTGATGTTCCAGGACCACCAGCTCTTCCCGCAGCGGGACGTGGGCGGCAATGTCGCCTTCGGGCTGCGGATGCGCGGGGCGGGGCGTACGGAGACCGAGCGCACCGTCGCCGAACTGCTGGACCTGGTCGGGCTGCCCGGCGCCCAGCGGCGCGCCGTCGACTCGCTGTCCGGCGGTGAGCAGCAGCGGGTGGCGCTGGCCCGCGCCCTGGCCCCGCGGCCCCGGCTGCTGATGCTCGACGAGCCGCTGGGCCAGCTCGACCGCGGGCTGCGGGAGCGGCTGGTGGTCGAACTGCGGGAGCTTTTCGGCCGGTTGGGCACCACGGTGCTGGCGGTCACCCACGACCAGGGGGAGGCGTTCGCGCTCGCGGACCGGGTGGTGGTGATGGACCGCGGCCGGATCGCGCAGAGCGGCACCCCGCTGGAGGTGTGGCAGCGGCCCGCGAGCGAGTTCGTCGCCCGCTTCCTCGGCTTCGACAACGTGGTCGGGGCGACCGTGCACGGCACCGTGGCCGACACCCCCTGGGGCAAGCTGCCCGTACCGCCCGGCACCCGGCCCGGCCCGTGCCGACTGCTGGTCCGCCCGGCCGGGGTGCGGCTGACGGAGCCCCGGGACGGGCTGGAGTGCACGGTGGCCGCGCGCACCTTCCGCGGCGACCATGTGGCGCTCATCCTCCGGCCGTCCGACAGCGGCGCCCCCCGCCTGGAGGCGTCCTGTGCGCTGCGCGACGCCCCTGAGACGGGGGAGCGGGTCGGGGCGGCCTTCGACGCGGCGGATGTGGTGGTGCTGGAACCGGACGGCCGCCCAGCCATCTGACGGCCGCCTCAGCCCCGCAGGGAGGCCAGCGCGGCCGGCGCCTCGTCCACCGAATCCACCAGCGCGATCCGGGACTTCATGGAACGGCCCTCGGCGAGCGCCTCCAGCAGGGGCCAGGTCGGCAGCCGCCGGGTCCAGTGGTCGCGGTCCACGAGCACCATCGGGGTCGGCTCACCGCGCGACTCGTAGTAGTTCGGCGTCGCGTTGTCGAAGATCTCCTGCACCGTCCCGGCCGCGCCCGGCAGGAAGACCACGCCCGCGGTGGACCGCGCCAGCAGGCCGTCCTCCCGGGTGGCGTTGGCGAAGTACTTCGCGATGTGCGAGGCGAACGCGTTCGGCGGCTCGTGGCCGTAGAACCAGGTGGGGATGCCGACCGAGGTGCCGCCGTCCGGCCAGCGCTCCCGCACCGTGAACGCGATCTCGGCCCAGGCACCGATGGACGGGCTGAACGAGGGCGCCTTGGCGAGGAGTTCCAGGGCCTCGTCCAGCATCGGGTCCGTGAACGGCGCCGCGTAGGCACCCAGGTTCGCCGCCTCCATGGCACCCGGACCGCCGCCGGTGGCGACCGTCAGCCCCGCCCGCGCCAGGGTGCGGCCGAGCCGGGCGGCACCCGCGTAGCCGTCGGTCCCGCGCTCCAGTGCGTGGCCGCCCATGACGCCCACCACCGGGGCGCCGGTGAGGAGTTCGTCGAGCGCGTCGGAGACCGCGTCGTCGTGGACGGCGCGCAGCATCGAGCCGAAGATGTCGCCGTCCGTCTTCGTCCGCTGGAACCAGGCGTAGGACAGTGCGTCCGGCGTCCGCTCGTAGCCCACCGTGGCCAGGCCCTCGAACAGCTCGGCCGGGGAGTAGAGCGTGCCGCGGTAGGGGTCGAACGGCAGGTCCGGCACCGGCGGGAAGACCAGCGCGCCCCCGGCCCGCGCCTTCGCCGCGGCCTCGGGGTCCATCGGACAGCCCAGGAAGACGGCCTCCGCGGTGTCGGTGGAGAGCAGCGCGGAGGTGCGGTCCGTCAGGTCGACGGACTGGACCCGGAAACCTGCCAGCGTGCCGCGCGCCACGACCTGGTCGAACTCCTCGAGGGATTCGATCTCCCGGTCGGGCGCGGTGGAGGAAGCGTCATCGGTCTGCATCGCGACATGCTAATCACACCGCGGTGGACGGTCCTCCTCCGCAACCGGTCCTTCTCCGCCTCAGCGGCCGACCCGCCTCAGTGGCCGACCGGCATCGTGGTGAGATGCGCCACCACCCAGGTCAGCGGGGACAGCAGCGCCACCAGGGCCGCCGCGCGCACCGCGGCGGCACCCCGCAGCAGACGGGACGGAGCCCCGAGGCGCAGCAGGGCGTCGGTGGTGCGCCGCCTCGCGTCCCGCGCCTCCAGCGCCGCGGTGAGGGTGGTGGCCACGGCGCACACCACGACCAGCGCCGCACCCAGAACGGTGAGCGGACCGAGCAACTGGTCCCCGGAGCGGCCGGAGCCGGTGCCGTCCAGCCGCGCCACGGCGTACGAGGAGGCGGCGATGGCGCACAGCACCCCGACCGGGCGGCCGATCAGTCCGGCCTCCTGCTGGAGGACGCGTCCGGCCAGCAGCCGCAGCGCGCCCGGCCGCCCCACGGCCAGCAGCCAGCCGCACAGATGGGTCAGACCCGGTCCGGCCAGCACCAGTCCGGCCATGGTCAGCGCCCAGCCGCCCACCACACCGGGCGGGGTGTCGCCGAGTCGGCCCGGCAGATGGAACAGGGCGTCATGGCGGGGGGCCGCGCCGCTGCCCGCGTATGCCTCCAGGGCCAGCCCGGCCGCCGTCAGGGCGATGCCCCACGGCAGACCGGAGGCCGTCCGGTCCGGCCGGGGCCCGACCGCGCCGGTGGCGACCGTCGGGGTGCCGCCCGGCCGGGCATCGGCGACGGTCCGCCCGTCACCGGTCCGGCGCGGCCACAGCACCGCGGCGCACACCGCACCCGCGACCACCGGGACCAGCGCCACCAACGTGATCGCACCGGCCAGCGGCAGCGGCCGCCCGGCGCCGAGCTCCCGGCCCGCCGACCCGCTGCCCGCCCACAACAGCCAGGAGCCGCTGAGTCCGCCGCGCAGATGGAGGAAGGCCAGCAGCGCGAGACCGGCTCCGGCAGCGCAGGACAACGCCGCCCCGGTGGCCGTGAGCAGCGCCGAGCGGGCCGGGCCCAGACCCACCGCGGAGAGTCCGGACGAGGGCCGGGCGCCGGGGTCGGCGCGGGCGACGGCCACGGTCAGATGGACGGTGGCGGCCAGCGGCACCACGCACCACACCAGCCGCGCCACCCCGCTCCGGGGCTCGGTGGGATGCCCCGCCGCGAACCCGAGGGCGCACAGCAGCAGGAAGCTCGCGCCCGCGGCGGCGAGCACGACCAGCGCGCGGCGCAGCAGGACGGCCGGACGGGAACCGCGGGCTAGGCGGAGACTGAGCACGCCGCCCTGCCCTCCTCCTCGGAGGCGGGGGCCGAGCCCACCCGGCGGCCGTCCAGCAGCGCGACCGTACGGTCGGCGAGGGTGGCCACCTCCTCGTCGTGGGTGGCCAGGATGACGGTGATGCCGTGCGAGCGCGCCGCCGAGGTGAGGGTGCGCAGCACCTGGGCGCGGTCGGCGCGGTGCAGCGGCGCGGTGGGCTCGTCGGCGAAGAGCACTCCGGGGGTGGCGGCCAGCGCGCGGGCGATGGCGATCCGCTGGCGCTGCGCCTGCACCAGACCGGCCGGGCGTACCCGGGCGCATTCGCCGACGTCCAGCCGGTCCAGCCATTCGCGGGCGGCGGTCTTGGCGGTGCGCCGCGCGGTGCCGCGCAGCAGCAGCGGCAGCGCCGCGTTCTCCCAGGAGGTGAGCTCGGGGACGAGCTGGGGCTCGGTGCCGATCCAGCCGAAGCGCTCGCACCGCAGCCGCTCGCGGTCGAGCGCGGGGAGGCTGTGCACGGCGACGCCGTCGAAGCACACCTCGCCGTGGTCCGGGACGAGCTGGCCCGACAGACAGCGCAGCAAGGTGGTCTTTCCGCAGCCGCGCGGTCCGGTGACGGCCAGGATCTCCCCCTTCCGCGCGCCGATGGAGACACCGAGGAGGGCGGGCGAACCGCCGTAGGCATACGACAGGGTGCGTGCCCAGAGCACATCATCGTTGTCCGGCGGAGCCACCATCCAGAGCACCTCGCCTTACCTGCGATCGTCTCGTTCCCCCGGTTGGGTGAACGAGCGCGGAGCCAATGGGTCACTGGCACGGTAAGGACTCGGTGGGGGGCCCGCGCCCAGGCTCGGCGCCGGGCGGGGCCCATTTCCTCCGATCAGCCCTGGCCCGCGAGGTGGGTGGGGGCGAACATGCGCAGTTGCGCGGGCAGTACGACGACCGACGGTCCCGGGGCGGCCAGCGCGGCGCTCAGGTCCTCGGCCAGCCGCGCGGATGTGGTACGGACCGCCGGGACGCCGAACGACGCGGCGAGCGCCACGAAGTCGGGCCGGGCCAGCTCGGTGCCGGCCGCCTCGCCGAAGGCGTCCGTCATATAGGTGCGCAGGATGCCGTAGCCGCCGTCGTCCACGATCAGCCAGGTGACCGGCAGGTCGTGCTGACGGGCCGTGGCCAGTTCGGCGATCGAGTACATCGCCCCGCCGTCCCCCGAGACCGCCAGCACCGGGCGGGTCCGGTCCGCGGTGGCGGCCCCGAGGGCGGCGGGGAAGCCGTAACCGAGACCGCCCGCGCCCTGCGCCGAGTGCAGGGCGCCCGCGCGCGGGTCGAAGGCGGACCAGGCCCAGTAGGCGAGGATCGTCATGTCCCAGAAGCTGGGGGAGTCGTCGGGCAGCGCCTCGCGCACCGCCGCGAGGACCCGCTGCTCCAGCTCCAGGCCCTGGCCGTCGATCCGCTCCCGCACCCGGGCCAGCAGCTGTGCCGCGCCCTTCGCGGCCGTCCCCGCGGGACGGGCCGGGACCGCGTCGACGAGGCCGGACAGCGCCGCGCGCGCGTCGGCGTGGATACCCAAGCCCGGGTGGTTGGCCTCCAGCTTGCCGAGGTCGGCCTCGATCTGGACGAGACGGCCGCGCGGCCGGAACGTGTGGTAGTTGGAGGAGAGTTCGCCGAGTCCGGAGCCGACGACCAGCAGGACGTCGGCGTCCTCGAGGAAGTCGGTGGTGTGCCGGTCCTCCAGCCAGGACTGGAGGGACAGCGGATGGTCCCAGGGGAACGCGCCCTTTCCGCCGAAGGTGGTGGCCACCGGCGCGTCCAGCCGCTCGGCCAGCGCGCGTAGTTCCTCCTGCGCCCCGGAGCGCACCACCCCGCCTCCGGCCAGGATCACCGGCCGTTCGGCGTCCCGCAGCAACTCCGCGGTGTGCGTGATCAGTTCGGGCCGGGGCGGCAGTGGCCGGGGCTCGGCGCGCAGCGTGGTCACCGGGGGGACGGACACCGGCGCGAGCAGCACGTCCTGCGGGATCTCCAGCCACACCGGACCGGCCGGTGCCTCCAGCGCCGACGCCCACGCCGCGGCCAGCGCCGAGGGGATCTGGGAGACCGCGCGAACGGTGTGCACGGACTTCACCACATCGCGGAACGACGCCTGCTGGTCGGTCAGTTCATGCAGATAGCCCTTGCGTCCGCCGCCGAGTCCGGCGGTCGGCACCTGGCTGCCGACCGCCAGCACGGGAGCCGAGGCGGCGGCGGCCTCCTGGAGGGCGGCGAGCGTCATCAGCGCGCCGGGCCCGGTGGAGACCAGCAGCGGCGCGACCGACCCGGTGACCCGGGCGAACGCGTCCGCGGCGAAGCCCGCGTTGTTCTCCACCCGCAGCCCCACGTACGCCAGCCCCGAGCGGCGCAGCGCGTCGAACGCCCCGAGCGCGTGCTGTCCGGGAAGTCCGAAGACGGTGGTCGCGCCGAGCGCGGTGAGGGATTCCACGACGAGATCGCCGCCGTGACGCGTCCGCGGTGGGGTGTGCATGGGGGGAAGCCGCCTTTCGCAGGGACGGTTACGCGGTGGCCGGGGCGGTGAGCTCGTCGGCCGGGACACGCCATCAGCCCGATGACCGTCATTCTGCCGACACCGACCGAGGCCGGCGCGCCCGCGCGGTGCCGCGCTTCCACAGCAGCCCGCCCAGGACGGCAGCAGCAACCCGCCGACCAGGACGTGGTACGCCACGGTCAGCGTCACCCGCGCTGCCGGAGACGCTGCCGGGTGTGGCTGTCGCTGCATACAGCTGGGACCGTACCGCGGTGGCCCCGGAGGTCCACCGCAATACGGTCCGGCAGCGGATCGCCCGCGTCGCGGCCCTGTTTGGGGGTGGACCTGGCCGACGCGGACGTCCGTATGGAGTTGTGGTTCGTGCTCAAGTGGCGGTGAGAGCCCTCGGGGGTGAGGCCCTCACTCAGGGGTGGCCGCTCAGAGCTTGGTCCACGCCTCCGTCAGCACCCCGCGCAGTACCTGCTCGATCTCGTCGAACACTGCCTGGTCGGCGACCAGCGGCGGGGCGAGCTGCACGACCGGGTCGCCGCGGTCGTCGGCCCGGCAGTACAGACCGTTCTCGAACAGCGCCTTGGAGAGGAACCCGTAGAGGATGCGCTCCGTCTCCTCGTCGTTGAAGGACTCCTTGGTGGCCTTGTCCTTCACCAGCTCGATGCCGTAGAAGAAACCGTTCCCCCGGACATCGCCCACGATCGGCAGATCGTGCAGCCGCTCCAGGGTGGACCGGAACGCGCCCTCGTTGTCCAGCACATGCTGGTTGAGGCCCTCCCGCTCGAAGATGTCGAGGTTGGCGACGCCGACCGCGGCCGAGACCGGGTGGCCGCCGAAGGTGTAGCCGTGCAGGAAGGTGTTGTCGCCCCGGTAGAAGGGCTCGGCGAGCCGGTCGGAGACGATGCACGCGCCGATCGGGGAGTAGCCCGAGGTCATGCCCTTGGCGCAGGTGATCATGTCCGGGACGTAGCCGAACTTGTCGCAGGCGAAGGTGGTGCCCAGCCGTCCGAAGGCGCAGATGACCTCGTCCGAGACCAGCAGCACGTCGTACTGGTCGCAGATCTCGCGGACCCGCTGGAAGTACCCGGGCGGCGGCGGGAAGCAGCCGCCCGCGTTCTGCACCGGCTCCAGGAAGACCGCGGCGACCGTCTCCGGACCCTCGAAGAGGATCTGCTGCTCGATCTGGTCGGCGCACCAGCGGCCGAACGCCTCCGGGTCGTCACCGTGGATCGGCGCCCGGTAGATGTTGGTGTTGGGCACCTTGTGCGCACCGGGGACCAGCGGCTCGAACGGGGCCTTCAGCCCGGGCAGTCCGGTGATGGACAGCGCGCCCTGGGGGGTGCCGTGGTAGGCGACCGCCCGGGATATCACCTTGTACTTGGTGGGCTTGCCGGTGAGCTTGAAGTACTGCTTGGCCAGCTTCCAGGCGGTCTCGACCGCCTCACCGCCGCCGGTGGTGAAGAAGACCTTGTTGAGGTCGCCGGGGGCGTGGCCGGCGAGCCGCTCGGCGAGTTCGACGGCCTTGGGGTGGGCGTAGCTCCACACCGGGAAGAAGGCGAGCTCCTGAGCCTGCTTGTACGCGGTCTCCGCGAGCTCGATACGGCCGTGGCCCGCGTTGACCACGAACAGCCCGGCGAGGCCGTCGATGTATCGCTTGCCCTTGTCGTCGTAGATGTACGTGCCTTCACCGCGCACGATCGTGGGCACGGGGGAGTTCTCGTACGACGACATGCGGGTGAAGTGCATCCACAGGTGGTCGTACGCCGTCTTGGAGAGGTCGGCGCTCATAGCTATCTCGTTCCCCAGGTGTAGGTCTGCTTCCGGAGCTTGAGGTAGACAAAGCTCTCGGTGGAGCGCACGCCGGGCAGCGTGCGGATCCGCTTGTTGATCGTGTCGAGGAGGTGATCGTCGTCCTCGCAGACGATCTCGATGAGGAGATCGAAGGAGCCGGCGGTGACGACCACGTACTCGACCTCGTCCATGGCGGTCAGCGCGTCCGCGACCGGGTCGAGGTCACCATTGACGTTGATGCCGACCATCGCCTGGCGCCGGAACCCCACGGTGAGAGGATCGGTGACGGCGACGATCTGCATCACGCCCTGGTCGAGCAGCTTCTGCACGCGCTGCCGCACGGCCGCCTCGGACAGGCCCACGGCCTTTCCGATGGCGGCGTACGGCCGGCGACCGTCCTCCTGGAGCTGCTCAATGATCGCCAGGGAAACGGAGTCGATCGACGGCGTGCCGTTCTTGTCAGGTGTGGCCACGCACCTCACTGTGCACGAGGGTCGGCTGTCCCGCAACCCTCAATCGATGAATTTCGTCGTTCAGGCGCCTTCAGATCACTGATTCCGTTGTTCGGGTGTGGCGGGTATGTCGAAAACGTCGTCGGGCAGATTAGGGTGGAGGTCTCACCCAGCAAGACAGCTGACTAGGAGGGGTGGCAACGTGACCACCGAACTGCGTCGTCTGCGCAACTACATCGACGGAGAGTTCCGGGACGCCGCGGACGGGCGGACCACGGAGGTGGTCAACCCGGCCACGGGCGATCCGTACGCCACGGCTCCGCTCTCCGGAACGGCGGACGTGGACGCGGCGATGGCAGCCGCCGAGGCTGCCTTCCCCGCCTGGCGCGACCTCGTGCCCGGCGAGCGGCAGAAGGCGCTGCTGAAGATCGCCGACGCCTTCGAGGCGCGGGCGGAGGAGCTGATCGCCGCCGAGTCCGAGAACACCGGCAAGCCGATCGGTCTCACGCGGGACGAGGAGGTCCCGCCGATGATCGACCAGATCCGCTTCTTCGCGGGCGCGGCCCGGATGCTCGAGGGCCGCTCGGCCGGTGAGTACATGGACGGACTGACCTCGATCATCCGGCGGGAGCCGATCGGGGTGTGCGCGCAGGTCGCGCCCTGGAACTACCCGATGATGATGGCCGTGTGGAAGTTCGCCCCGGCGCTCGCGGCGGGCAACACGGTCGTCATCAAGCCCTCGGACACCACCCCCGCCTCCACCGTGCTGATCGCCGAGATCATCGGCGGGGTGCTGGCGGAACTGGGCCATCCGCAGGGTGTCTTCAACGTCATCTGCGGTGACCGCGAGACCGGACGGCTGATGGTCGAGCACTCCGTGCCCGCCATGGCGTCCATCACCGGGTCGGTACGGGCCGGTATGCAGGTCGCCGAGAGCGCGTCGAAGGACCTCAAGCGGGTCCACCTGGAGCTCGGCGGCAAGGCGCCCGTCGTGGTCTTCGAGGACAGCGACATCGCCAAGGCGGTCGAGGACATCTCCGTCGCGGGCTTCTTCAACGCCGGTCAGGACTGCACGGCGGCCACCCGGGTGCTGGTCCACGAGTCCATCCACGACGAGTTCGTGAGCGCCCTGGCCAAGGCCGCGGCCGAGACCAAGACCGGTGCCCCGGACGACGAGGACGTGCTCTACGGCCCGCTCAACAACGCCAACCAGCTGACCCAGGTCAGCGGCTTCATCGACCGGCTGCCCGCGCATGCCAAGGTCGAGGCGGGCGGTCACCGGGTCGGCGAGAAGGGCTACTTCTACGCGCCGACCGTGGTCTCCGGGCTCAAGCAGGACGACGAGATCATCCAGCGTGAGGTCTTCGGCCCGGTCATCACCGTCCAGTCCTTCTCGGACGAGGCCCAGGCCGTCTCCTACGCCAACGGCGTGGACTACGCGCTCGCGTCGTCGGTGTGGACCAAGGACCACGCGCGGGCGATGCGGATGTCCAAGGCCCTGGACTTCGGCTGTGTGTGGATCAACACCCACATCCCGCTGGTCGCCGAGATGCCGCACGGCGGCTTCAAGAAGTCCGGCTACGGCAAGGACCTGTCGGCCTACGGGTTCGAGGACTACACCCGGATCAAGCACGTGATGACGTCGCTGGACGGCTGATCCCGCGGAACCCGGAAGGGGCACGGACGCGCACACCGCGTCCGTGCCCCTTCGCCGTGTGCGGGACGCCGGCTGGCGGCGGACCTCAGCGGCGGCCGAGCAGGGCGCACAGGGCGCCGACGCGATTGGTGGTGATCGCGTCGACGCCCGCGCGCAGCAGCCGGGACATCGAACGGCGGGTGTCGGCGGTCCAGGCCGAGACCAGCAGTCCGTCGGTGTGGTTGCGGGCCACCAGCTCCTGGGACACCAGCCCGAAGCGGTAGTTGACCCACCGGGGTCGCAGGACGGTCAGCAGCTCCGGGCGGGGCGGCGCCAGCGTCGTCCAGGTCAGCGCGATCTCGGCGTCCGGGTCGGTGCGGCGGACGGTGCGCAGGGCGGCGAGCGCGCCGCAGTAGTACACCCGGCCGTCCGCCCCGCTCGCGCGCACCGCGTCGACGGCGGCCGGGGCGGCCGCCGCGTCGGGCAGGTCGATGAGCAGCCGGGCCGAGTCGGCCGAGGCAAGGGCCTCGCGCAGGGTCGGCACCCCGCCGCCGGTCAGCTCCCGCACCTCGTCGGCGGTCAGCCCGGACAGCGGGCGGTCATGGCCCCACAGCCGCTTGAGGGTGGCGTCGTGGAGCAGGACCGGCACTCCGTCGCGGGTGAGCCGTACGTCGATCTCCACGGCGCCCGCCCCGGCGTCGACCGCGGAGCGGACCGACGCCAGGGTGTTCTCCCGGTGGACGTACGGATCGCCGCGGTGGCCGACCGGGACACACACCGCGCCCGCCGCGGTCATCGGCCCGCGACCGCCGTGTAGGCGTCGATCTCCGCGCTGAGCCGCGCCTTGCCCTCGGCGTCCAGGAAGGACGCCGCGACCGCGTTCTTGGCGAGGGCCGCGACCCCGGCCGCGTCGAGGCCGAGCAGCCGGGCGGCCACCGCGTACTCGGTGTTGAGGTCGGTGCTGAACATCGGCGGGTCGTCGCTGTTGATCGTGACCAGCACCCCGGCCTCGACCATCTGCCGGATCGGGTGCTCGTCGAGCGTGGCGACCGCGCGCGTGGCGATGTTGGAGGTCGGACACACCTCCAGCGGAATGCGGTGCTCGGCGAGGTGGGCGAGCAGCTTGGGGTCCTGCACGGCGCTGGTGCCGTGGCCGATGCGCTCGGCGCGCAGCTCGGTGAGGGCGTCCCAGATCGTCTGCGGTCCGGTGGTCTCGCCCGCGTGCGGCACGCTGTGCAGCCCGGCGGCGATCGCGCGGTCGAAGTACGGCTTGAACTGGGGCCGCGGCACACCTATCTCCGGGCCGCCGAGACCGAAGCTGACCAGCCCCTCGGGAAGCAGCTCGCAGGCGATCCGCGCGGTCTCCTCGGCGGCCGCCAGACCGGCCTCGCCGGGGATGTCGAAGCACCAGCGCAGCACGGTGCCGAAGTCGGCCTCGGCGCTCTTGCGGGCGTCCTCGATGGCCTCGACGAAGGCGGTGTCCGGGATGCCGCGGCTGGTGGAGCTGAAGGGGGTCACGGTCAGCTCGGCGTAGCGGATGTGCTGCCGCGCCATGTCACGGGCGATCTCGTAGGTGAGCAGCCGTACGTCGTCGGCGTCCCGGATCAGGTCCACCACGGCGAGATAGACCTCGATGAAGTGGGCGAAGTCCCGGAAGACGAAGTAGTCGGCCAGCGCCTGGGGATCGTTTGGCACCCTGGAGTCCGGGTGGCGGGCGGCGAGTTCGGCCACGATGCGCGGGGACGCCGATCCGACGTGGTGGACATGGAGTTCCGCCTTGGGCAATCCGGCGATGAACGTGCTGAGATCGGTCAACGAAACCTCCGGGAGACGGCTGTCTGTGGCGGACTCCGGTCATCGTAAGGGGGCGGCCCGGGAGGGCTTGTACAGGCCGTAGCATGGGCGGACATCGCAGGGGGGAGATCCATGGCCGAGCAGCACGACCAGCCCAGCCCGCAGGACGGGACGGGAGGGCCGCCGGAGTCCGGGCGGCCCCGGCAGCCGGAGCCGCGCGACCGCGACCCATGGGCTCCGCCCGCGCAGCGGGTGCCGCTGGACAAGCCGGTGCCGCCGCCTTCGGTGGCCGATCAGCCGACGGTCACCTCCGCCCCGGGACTGCCGCCCCTGCCGCCGCAGCAGCAGCCGCCCGGCGCTCCGCCCTCGGCGACCCCGCCGGGCGCGGTGCCTCCGCCGCCGCCCGCCCCGACCGGCCCCGGCACCCCCAGTGCCTACCCGGGCGGGCCGTACGGCGCGGCCGGATACGGCGCCCAGGCGACCCCGTACGCGGGCGCACCGTCCTACGGCCAGCCCGCACCGTACGGGGTGCCCGGCTACGGCCACCCGGGCATGGGTCACCCGGGCCCGGCAGGTCCGTACCCGCCGGGCGCCGGTTACCTGCCGAACAACGGCAACGGGACGGCCGCCCTGGTGCTCGGCATCATCGGCGCGGCCCTGTTCTTCAGCATCGTGCTGAGCGTCATCCTCGGGGTGCTCGCGATCGTCTTCGGCGCGCTCGGCCGCACCAAGGCGGCCACCGGGGAGGCGACCAACGGCGGGATGGCCCTCGCCGGGCTGATCCTCGGCGTGATCGCCGTCGTGGCGAGCGTGGTGATGGTCTTCGTCTACATCGCCGCGGACGAGGACGACGACGATCCCTACGACCCCTACGACGACACCGCGGCGGTGCTGGTGCTGCCGTCCGCCGGGTCCCCGCTCTCCGTGGCCGGTATGAGCCGCTGACGCGCCTCCATCAGCGCGAAGCCCAGCAGATTCAGCCCGCGCCAGCGGGCCGGGTCCGCCGCCCGCTCGTCGTCCGCCGCGAGCCCGATGCCCCACACCCGGTCCACCGGGCTCGCCTCGACCAGCACCCGCGACCCGGTGCCCAGCAGATAGTCGCGCAAGCCAGGATGCTGCCCGAACTTGTGCACACTGCCCTCGACCACGAGCCGGAAGCGATGCTCCCGCCAGACCGCCTCGTCGAACCCGCGCACCGAGCGGCCCGCGTCCTTGGCCTGCTTGGGGTGGCCCGCCTCCAGCGCCCGCCGCTCGGCGTCGGGATCCCCGAACAGCCGGGCCTTCCCGGCCATCATCCAGTGTTCGGCGGTGGCGTAGGTGACACCGTCCACGGTGAACGGCGACGGCCACCACTGGCTGAAGCCCCCCGGGCCCACGCCGCCCTCCCGCCGCGGCCGGTGGCCCCAGAACCAGACGTACTTCACCCGCTCGCCGCGCGCGGTGAGCCGCGCCAACTCCTCGACGGACCGGGGGCCGCCGTCCGCCGGTGCCCGCCCCGTCACCCCGTTCGTCACCATGCCGGGGATTCTCGCATCCGCCACCGACAGCACATCCGGGCACCGCGGGTCGTGCCGGTCGGCTGACCGGGTGTGCGTCATGCCCATAACATATGGCCGATATTCACCAGGAGGGGAGACCATCGATGTCCACCAGCACTCCGGGCCCGCAGCAGGGCCCGTACGACCCCAACCAGCCCTACTCCGCGCCCCAGCAGGGGTACCAGCCCCCGCCCCCGCCGCAGTACCCCGCCGGAGGCGGCGGCTACCCGGCCGCGCCGCCGGTCTACCCGGGGCAGACCGGGATGCCCATGCAGCAGAGCAACGGTATGGGCACCGCCGCGCTGGTCTGCGGCATCGTCGGCCTGGTCTGCGGAATCACCTACTTCCTGTGGGTCTTCGCGGTCATCCTCGGCATCCTCGCGATCATCTTCGGCGCCATCGGCAAGGGCAAGGTCAGCCGGGGCGAGGCGGCCAACGGGGGCTCGGCGACCGCCGGGCTGGTCTGCGGCATCATCGGCATGGTCATCCCGGCCATCTACCTCGCCGCGCTGGACGCCGCCATCGACTCCGTGTTCTAGCCCGGAATCGGTGACCTCCGGCCCTATCCGATCACCGAATCCGTCGCGAAACTAAAAAGCAACAACGGAATCCCTTGTTGAAGAGAAGGTCCTCTGTCAGGATCGGCCTTCAATTCCGGTTGGAGCGACGCCATGGCCTTCTGGGGCCACTGGCGGAGGAGAGCATCGCGATGGATCAGCGGTTCGATGTGACGGAGCGGTTCGCCCAGGGTGCGCAGTACATCGCGGGCCGACTGCGCACAGGCGGCTCGGAACGCATACATGCGGTCGTCGACCCGGCCACCGGCGAGCAGGTGTACACCTACCGGCTCGCCGGTCCGGCCGACGTCGACGACGCCGTGGCGGCGGCGGAGGCCGCTTTCCCCGAATGGGCGGGCGCCACCCCTGGTGAGCGCTCGGACGCCATGCACCGGTTCGCCGCCGCGCTCGGCGAGCGGGCCGGGGAACTCGCCTACGCCGAGTCGTTGCAGTGCGGTAAGCCGATCAAGCTCAGCACCGAGTTCGATGTCCCCGGCAGCATCGACAACACCGCCTTCTTCGCGGGCGCCGCCCGCCATCTGGAGGGCAAGGCGGCGGCCGAGTACAGCGGTGACCACACCTCGTACGTCCGCCGTGAGCCCATCGGCGTCGTCGGCTCCATCGCCCCCTGGAACTATCCGCTCCAGATGGCGGCGTGGAAGGTCCTCCCGGCGATCGCCGCGGGCAACACGATCGTTCTCAAGCCCGCCGAACTCACCCCCCTGACCTCGCTGATGTTCGCGCAGGCGGCCACCGAGGCGGGCATCCCGGACGGCGTCGTCAACATCGTGACCGGCACCGGCCTGGAGGCCGGTGAACGGCTGGTCGGCCACCCCGGCGTGGCCATGACCTCCTTCACCGGCTCGACCGCGGTCGGCAAGCGGGTGGCCGAACTGGCCACCGCCACCGTCAAGCGGCTCCACCTCGAACTCGGCGGCAAGGCGCCCTTCGTCGTCTTCGACGACGCGGACGTCGAGGCCGCCGCCCACGGCGCCGTCGCGGGCGCCCTGATCAACACCGGCCAGGACTGCACCGCCGCCACCCGCGCGTATGTCCAGCGCCCGCTGTACGACGCGTTCGTGGCCGCCGTCGCCGATCTGATGGCGTCCGTACGCCTCGGCGACCCCTTCGACCCGCAGACCGACCTCGGCCCCCTCATCTCGCACACCCAACGCGACCGCGTCGCGGGCTTCGTCGAGCGGGCGCGCGGCTACGCCACCGTCGTCACCGGCGGTGAGGCCCCCGGCGGCGATCTCGCCAAGGGCGCCTACTACCGGCCCACCCTCATCACCGGCGCCGCCCAGGACAGCGAGATCGTCCAGTCCGAGATCTTCGGTCCGGTCCTGGTCGTCCTGCCCTTCGACAGCGACGACGAGGGCCTGGCGCTGGCCAACGACACCCCCTACGGCCTCGCCGCCTCCGCCTGGAGCCGCGATGTCTACCGGACGAACCGCGCCACCCGCGAGATCAAGGCCGGATGTGTGTGGATCAACGATCACATCCCGATCATCAGTGAGATGCCGCACGGCGGGATGCGCGCCTCCGGCTACGGCAAGGACATGTCGGCGTACTCCTTCGATGAGTACACGCAGGTCAAGCATGTGATGTTCGACAACACGGCCGAGGTCCGCAAGGACTGGCACCGCACGGTCTTCGGGGACCGGCAGACCTGATTCGTGCGGCCACCGCGTGTGGCCCTCGGCCGGCCGGGGCCGGCCGACACCCTCGAAAGGCACAGCGTCATGGAACCAACCCACGAGCCCGAGAGCCTGTCCCCGCCGCAGATCGCCGCGATCCGCCGCAGTATGACCAGCGGCCGGATGGCGCTGACCCGCCGCGGCCTGCTGCGCGCGGGCGGCGCCGGGGCGTTCGCCCTCGGCGGGCTCGGGGCGCTGAGCGGCTGCGGCATCCCGCCCGCGGGGCGCTCCGGGGTGGACAACGCCTCGGATGACCACTCCGACGAGGAGAAGAAGGTCAACTTCTCCAACTGGGCGGAGTACATGGACATCAGCGAGGACAAGAGGCACCACCCCACGCTGGAGGAGTTCCAGCGGCGCACCGGTATCGCGGTGAAGTACACCGAGGACATCAACGACAACGTGGAGTTCTTCGGGAAGGTCAAACCGCAGCTGGCGGCGGGCCAGAGCACCGGCCGTGACCTCATCTGCGTCACCGACTGGCTGGCCGCCCGCATGATCAAGCTCGGCTGGATGCAGAAGCTGGACGCGGCCAACCTGCCGCACGCCTACGCCAATCTGGCGGAGGGCTTCCGCAGCCCCGACTGGGACCCGGGCCGCGCCTACTCCTACACCTGGACGGGCATCCCCGCCGTCATCGCGTACAACAAGAAGGCCACCGGCGGCCGCAAGATCACCTCCATCTCGCAGCTCCTGGAGGACCCGAAGCTCAAGGGCCGGGTCGGCATGCTGACCGAGATGCGCGACACCGTCGGGCTGACCCTGCTCGACATGGGCAAGCGGCCGGAGAACGTCACCGCCGACGACTACGACGCCGCCATCGCCCGGATCCAGAAGGCCGTCGACCGGGGGCAGATCCGCCGGTTCACCGGCGGTGAGTACACCGGTGACCTCGGCAATGGCGACCTGGCGGCGTGCGTGGCCTGGGCGGGCGACCTGGTCCAGCTGCAACTGGACAAGCCCCAGGTGGAGTTCGCCATCCCGGACGCGGGCTATATGACCTCCACCGACAACCTGCTGATCCCGAACAAGGCGCGCCACAAGAAAAACGCCGAGCGGCTCATCGACTACTACTACGAGCCCAAGGTCGCCGCGAAGGTCGCCGCCTACATCAACTACGTATGTCCGGTCGACGGAGTCCGCGAAGAGCTCGCGAAGATCGACAAGGACCTGGCGGACAACCCCCTGATCATCCCCGACGAGGAGATGACCGCCAAGTCACATGCCTTCCGCTCACTGTCGAGCAAGGAAGAGACAGCCTTCGAGGAAAAGTTCGCCAAGCTCACCGGCGCCTGACAGACGAGGGAAGCCACCCATGATCGACCCCAGTGCCACCCCGGCCGCCGGCGGCGACGTCCGTCTGACCGGGCTCAGCAAGACCTACGGATCCTTCACGGCCGTCCACCCGCTCGATCTGGAGATACCCGCCGGTTCCTTCTTCGCCCTGCTCGGCGCCTCCGGATGCGGCAAGACCACCACCCTGCGCATGATCGCGGGGCTGGAGGACCCCACAACCGGCAGCGTACGGCTCGCCGGGAACGACGTCACCGCCCTGCCGCCGCACAAGCGGCCGGTCAACACCGTCTTCCAGAGCTACGCGCTCTTCCCGCACCTCGACATCTACGAGAACGTCGCCTTCGGTCTGCGCAGACGCGGGATCAAATCGGTGAAGAAGCAGGTCGACGAGATGCTGGACCTGGTCCAGCTCGGCGACTTCGCCCGCCGCAGGCCCCAGCAGCTCTCCGGCGGCCAGCAGCAGCGCGTCGCCCTCGCCCGCGCCCTGATCAACCACCCCAGGGTGCTGCTCCTCGACGAGCCACTGGGCGCGCTCGACCTCAAGCTGCGCCGTCAGATGCAGCTCGAACTCAAGCGCATCCAGACCGAGGTGGGCATCACCTTCGTCCATGTCACCCACGACCAGGAGGAGGCCATGACCATGGCCGACACGGTCGCGGTGATGAACGGCGGCCGGGTCGAGCAGCTGGGCGCCCCCGCCGAGCTCTACGAGAACCCCGCCACCACCTTCGTCGCCAACTTCCTCGGCACCTCCAACCTCATCGAGGCCGAGATCAGCGACAAGAGCGACGGCGACCTGGTGCTGACCACCGCGGGCGGCAAGCTCGCGCTGTCCGCGGCCCGGTGCAGCGTCCCCGTGCGCACCGGCGGCAAGGTGCTCGTCGGAGTGCGCCCGGAGAAGATCTCCCTCACCCACGCCGACGACGCCGGCACCGTCGCCGACGGACGCAACCGGATCACCGGCAAGATCGCGGACTCCAGTTTCATCGGGGTCTCCACCCAGTACGTGGTGCAGACCCCGGACTGCCCCGAGATCGCCGTCTACGAGCAGAACATCGAGCGCGATCCGCGGCTGGTCCCCGGCGCCGAGGTCGTTCTGCACTGGAACCCGGCGCACACCTTCGGCCTGGACGCCGCTCAGGACATCGACGCGGGCACAGAACTGGACGAGGAGGCGGCGTGAGCGCGACCACCGCCGCCGAGACGGCACCTCCGGCCCCGCCGCCGGCAGCCCCGGCGGGTCTCCGTAAAGCCGCGCGCCGCAAGAAGATGGTCCCCTACTGGCTGCTGCTCCCCGGCATCCTGTGGCTGGTGATCTTCTTCGCGGCACCGCTGGTCTACCAGGCGTCCACCTCGGTCCAGACCGGCTCCCTCGAAGAGGGCTTCAAGGTCACCTGGCACTTCCAGACCTACTGGGACGCGCTGACCGAGTACTACCCGCAGTTCCTGCGCTCGGTGATGTACGCGGCGACCGCCACCGTGCTGTGCCTGCTGCTCGGCTATCCGCTCGCGTACCTGATCGCGTTCCGCGCGGGCCGCTGGCGCAACCTGGTGATGATCCTGGTGATCGCGCCGTTCTTCACCAGCTTCCTGATCCGCACCCTGGCCTGGAAGACCATCCTGTCCGACAGCGGTCCGGTGGTCGGCGTGCTGAACTCCCTGCACATCCTGGACGTCACCAGTCAGCTCGGGCTCACCGACGGTGAACGGCTGCTGGCCACCCCGCTGGCCGTGGTCTGCGGTCTGACGTACAACTTCCTGCCCTTCATGATCCTGCCGCTCTACAGCTCCCTGGAGCGCATCGACGGCAGGCTGCACGAGGCGGCCGGGGACCTGTACGCCAAGCCCTTCACCACCTTCCGCAAGGTGACCTTCCCGCTGTCGATGCCGGGCGTGGTCGCGGGCACCCTGCTCACCTTCATCCCGGCCGCGGGCGACTACATCAACGCCGAGCTGCTGGGCTCCACCGACCAGAAGATGGTCGGCAATGTCATCCAGTCGCAGTTCCTGCGGGTACTCGACTACCCGACGGCCGCCGCGCTGTCCTTCATCCTCATGGCGGCGATCCTCGCGATGGTCACCGTCTATATCCGCAGGTCCGGGACGGAGGATCTGGTCTGATGGCTCTGACACGCTGGATACGGCGGAACCTGGTCGTCTTCGCGGGGCTCGGCACGCTCGCGTATCTGATCCTGCCCAACGTCGTCGTCCTGGTCTTCTCCTTCAACAAGCCCAACGGCCGCTTCAACTACGAATGGCAGCGGTTCTCCACCGAGGCGTGGGCCGACCCCTGTGGCGTCGCCGACCTGTGCGGCTCGCTCTCACTGAGCCTGAAGATCGCGCTGTGGGCGACCATCGGCGCCACGGTCCTGGGCACGATGATCGCCTTCGCGCTGGCCCGCTACCGCTTCCGGGCCCGCCCGGCCGTCAACAGCCTGATCTTCCTGCCGATGGCCATGCCCGAGGTCGTCATGGCCGCCTCGCTGGCGACCCTCTTCCTCAACATGGGCGTGGACTTCGGCTTCTGGACGATCCTCATCGCCCACATCATGTTCTGTCTGAGCTTCGTCGTGACGGCCGTCAAGGCACGTGTGATGAGCATGGACCCGCGGCTGGAACAGGCCGCCCAGGACCTCTACGCCTCCCCGGCGCAGACCTTCCTGCGCGTCACCCTGCCGATCGCCGCCCCCGGCATCGCCGCCGGTGCGCTGTTGTCCTTCGCGCTCTCCTTCGACGACTTCATCATCACCAACTTCAACGCCGGATCGACCGTGACCTTCCCCATGTTCGTGTGGGGATCCGCGCAGCGCGGCACCCCGGTTCAGATCAATGTGATCGGGACGGCGATGTTCGCCATCGCGGTGCTGTGCGTCCTGGCCGGCCAACTGGCCGGTACCCGCCGCAAGAGGAGCTGAGAAACCATGGCCTCGGACGCCATGACGCGCTCTACCGGGGGCAGCACCCCCGGACCGACGTCCGCCCTGGAATCCCTGGCGGACGCCGCGTACACCCCGTTCTGGCTGGAGGATCCCGGCCGGCCCCGTGCGCGTCCCGCCCTCGTCGGTGACGAGCAGTGCGATCTGCTGGTCATCGGAGGCGGCTACAGCGGACTGTGGACCGCCCTGATCGCCAAGGAGCGCGACCCCGACCGCGATGTGGTGCTGCTCGAGGGCCAGGAGGTCGGCTGGGCCGCCTCCGGACGCAACGGCGGCTTCTGCGCCGCCTCGCTCACCCACGGCCTCGGCAACGGCCTGGCCCGCTGGCCCGGTGAACAGGCCGAACTCGAACGGCTCGGCCACCGGAACCTCGACGAGATCGAGGCCGCCGTCGCCCGCTACGGCATCGACTGCGACTTCGAGCGCACCGGCGAGATCGACGTGGCCACCGAGCCCCACCAGATCGAGGAGCTGCGCGAGGCCGCCGAACTGGCCGCCCGGCTCGGTGTCGGGGAGCAGGAGTTCCTCGACCGGGACGCGCTGCGCGCCGAGATCGACTCACCGACCTTCCTCGCCGGGCTGTGGGACCGCAAGGGCGTGGCGATGGTGCACCCCGCCAAGCTGGCCTGGGGCCTGAAGCGCGCCTGCGCCGAACTGGGCGTACGGATCTACGAGCACACCCCGGCCGAGCGGCTGACGAGCGCCGGGGCGGCGATGGCCGTCCGCACCCCGTACGGCCGGGTGCGGGCCCGTCAGGTGGCGCTCGCCACCAATGCCTTCCCTTCGCTGGTGCGACGGGTCCGCCCGTATGTCGTGCCCGTCTACGACCACGCGCTGATGACCGAGCCGCTGACCGGGGAACAGCTCGACGCGATCGGCTGGAAGCGGCGGCAGGGGCTGAGCGACACCAACAACCACTTCCACTACTTCCGTATCACCGCCGACAACCGCATCCTGTGGGGCGGCTACGACATCATCTACCGCTACGGCGGCCGGGTGCGCGCCGAGTACGACCATCACCCGGCCACCTACCGCACCCTCGCCGAGCACTTCTTCCGCTGCTTCCCGCAGTTGGAGGGCCTGCGTTTCAGCCACGCCTGGGGCGGCGCGATCGACACCTGCTCGCGCTTCTCCGCGTTCTTCGGCAGCGCGCACGGCGGACGGGTGGCCTACGCCCTCGGCTACACCGGCCTCGGCGTCGGGGCGACCCGCTTCGGCGCGGAGGTGATGCTCGATGTGCTCGACGGCGAGCCCACTGAGCGCACCCGGCTGGAGATGGTGCGCAGCAAGCCGCTGCCGTTCCCGCCGGAGCCGGTGCGCTGGGCGGGTATCGGGATCACGCAGTGGTCGATGACCCGGGCGGATGAGAACGGCGGCCGCCGGAATCTGTGGCTGAAGGCGATGGACAAGATGGGGCTGGGCTTCGACAGCTGAGGTCCGGGCTTCGGCGCTGGTGCGGGGCCGGGGTTGCGGTGGCAGGTGTCCACCGGGCCCCGGCCCCGTCCTCGTTGGGCCCCGTCCTCGTGGTGTCAGCTCCCGGCGGGCGTCGGGGCGTTGGAGGAAGCCGGCGCGGCTTCCGAGGACTCGTCGACCGGGGCCGACCGGCTCAGACGTACCACCGCCCACAGCAGACATCCGGTCAGCAACCAGCTCGCGACCACATCGAGTGGCCAGTGGTACGAGCGGCGCACCAGCCCCACCCCCACGCCGACGTTGAGGAGGGCGACGGCGGTGAGAAGGGTGCGCCGCGGCCACCGCCCCGGACGCGGACACAGCAACAGCGCCGCGGCACCGTAGGCGACGGCGGCCGTCGCGGCATGCCCGGAGGGGAAGAAACCGGTCTCGTCCGCCAGCGGTCCGGGCGGCCCCGGGCGGCCGAGCAGCGCCTTGAACGGAACCACCAGCGCCGGGACCGCCGCCATCGCCACCCCGGCGGCGAGCGCCGGGAGCCACCAACGGGCCGTTCCGGTACGCCGGGCGCGCCACAGGGCCAGGATGAGGGCGGCGCCGAGCACCGGGAGCGCCACCGCCGTATTGCCGAGGTCCGCGAGGAACCCGGCGACGGGGGAGGGGACGGCGGATCCGGCGATCGCCCGGCCGAGCCGCTCATCCAGGGAGCGCAGCGGACCGTGGGAGGCGATCTGCCAGGTGCACAGCGCAAGAAGGACGAGCGGCGTGGCGGGGAGGAAGCGAGAGAGGGAGGAAAGGGAGGAAAGGGGAGAAACAGTCGGTGGCCCCGGAACAGGGGGGGTGGTTCCGGGGCCGCCGTGGCGACCGGTGTGCCGCGCGCCCCGGGGGGTTTGGGGCGGGCGGCCATCCGATCGGTGAGGAGATCCGGAGCCAGAGGCTCCAGTGTCGTGCGCGAGGGCACAGCCGGGTCGGGGCTGGGGAAGCACCGGCTCGGCGTCGCCCGCAGTCCCCTGCGAGCGGGGTGTTTCTCTCATCTGGAATGACCGTACGGCAGCGGAGCCCCGCCCGACAGGCCGATCACCCACCTGTCATCGGCCCCGCACATCTTCTTCACGCCGCCCGTCGATCACCTACGGTCACAGTTCGGCGAAGGCGCTCTCGATGATGTCCAGACCCTCGTTGAGCAGCTCCTCGCCGATCACCAGCGGGGGCAGGAAACGCAGCACATTTCCGTAGGTTCCGCAGGTCAGAACCACCAGACCGGCGGAGTGGCACGCCTTGGCGAGGGCGGAGGTCGCCTCGGGGTTGGGGTCCTTGGTGCCGGACTTCACCAGTTCGATCGCGATCATCGCGCCGCGGCCGCGGAGGTCGCCGATGATGTCGTACTTCTCCTGCATCGCGGAGAGGCGGCCCTTCATGACCTCTTCGATGCGCTGGGCCTTGGCGTTGAGGTCCAGTTCGCGCATGGTCTCGATCGAGCCGAGCGCGGCGGCGCACGCCACCGGGTTGCCACCGTAGGTGCCGCCCAGACCGCCGGCGTGCGCCGCGTCCATGATCTCGGCGCGGCCGGTGACGGCGGCGAGCGGCAGACCGCCCGCGATGCCCTTGGCGGTGGTGATCAGGTCCGGGACGATGCCCTCGTCCTCGCAGGCGAACCACTGGCCGGTGCGGCAGAAGCCGGTCTGGATCTCATCGGCGACGAAGACGATGCCGTTGGTGCGGGCGAACTCCTGGATCCTGGGCAGGAAGCCCTTGGCGGGCTCGATGAAGCCGCCCTCGCCCGCGATCGGCTCGATGACGATCGCGGCCACGTTCTCGGCCCCGACCTGCTTGCTGATCATGTCGATGGCCTGCGCCGCGGCCTCCTCGGCGCAGTTCTCCGCACCGGTCAGCCAGCGGTAGGGGTAGGCGAGCGGAACGCGGTAGACCTCGGGCGCGAACGGCCCGAACCCATGCTTGTACGGCATGTTCTTGGCCGTGAGCGCCATGGTGAGGTTGGTGCGGCCGTGGTAGCCGTGGTCGAAGACGACGACCGCCTGGCGCTTGGTGTAGGCGCGGGCGATCTTCACCGCGTTTTCCACCGCCTCGGCGCCGGAGTTGAACAGCGCCGACTTCTTGGCGTGGTCGCCGGGAGTGAGCTCGGCCAGCTCCTCACAGACCTCCACATAGCCCTCGTAGGGCGTGACCATGAAACAGGTGTGGGTGAAGTCGGCCAGCTGCGCCGACGCCCGGCGTACGACGGCCTCCGCGCTGGAGCCGACCGAGGTCACGGCGATACCGGAGCCGAAGTCGATGAGCGAGTTCCCGTCCACGTCCTCGAGTACCCCGCCACCCGCGCGCACGGTGAAGACCGGCAGCACATTGCCGACCCCGTCGGCGACCGCCGCGGTCTTGCGGGCGAGCAGCTCCTGGGACTTCGGGCCGGGGATCGCGGTGACGACGCGGCGCTCCTGGGGGAGGGACGGGCCTCCGGACAGTGCGGTCATGAGGTGCTCCAGAGGGGGAGGAGGGTCGGGGGTCTGGGATGTCTCGACTACTCGACGATGTCTCGACTATCGGATGTCGGAAACGCTTCATGCTTCACATGCCTGGAACGAACACAGGTCGGTCAAGGCAGATCGGTCGCTTCTTCGCAGGCTAGGCGCGCGGGAGTGGATCAGGCATGTTCCGTTCGGTAGCAGTGTGCGTGTTGCGTTGTCCGCGGCGGCCATAGCGGCGGGGGTTCCGCCGGGGGCCGGAGCTGGGCTCGGGAGGGGCCGTGCCGCCCAGGTCACTGAACTCCCCGGGCGGGAACACTAGATTGAGCGGTGCGCATCAGCACAGGCACAGCCGGTCAGGGGGCAAGGGGCAGCACATGGACACCGAGGGCACGTTCGATTCACGCGGTATGCGGCGCGATGCGGTGCCACCCCCCGCCTCCCCGCCCCCACCCCCCTATCCCGCAGCTCCCACCACCCCGCCCCGGGGAGGCCAGCCGGCCCCGCCGCCCCCGGGCCAGGCACCGCCGTCGTATCCGCCCGCTCCGCCCGTGAGCCGCCCCGCAGGCCCGCCGCCGGTGCCGCCCGGCGCGGTCCCGGGCGCCCCCGCACGCCCGTCCTTCCTCACGTGGCTGCGCGCCCCTCGCCCCGAGGCCGGGCCCGGCGTTTGGACGTACGAGCACAAGCCCAAGCCTCCGGAGGATCCCGATCGGATTCCCGGGCGCCGACTTCTCAGTGGCGCGTTGGTCGCACTTCTTTGCACGTGGCTGTTGTGGGCGCTCATCACGGACGGCTATCTCGGAGCGTACTGGCTGTGGCCTCTGAAACTACTCAGGGCGAAGGAATGGTTCAATTCGGACGGCGACAAAGAGGCGATGGTGCTGATCGCCAACGCGTATGAGACGTTGTGGTTCCTGGTTATTGCCGCCATCTTCAGCCGCGTCGGCCACTGGGGCGAAGTCTTCCGCCGCTACCTCGCCCCCCCCTTCCACCGCGCCTGGGACGACCCCACCACCCAGCCGAACGGCGCCGCCGCCCAGGCCCCCGCCCACCCCGAGACCGACCCGGCCGAATGGCCGCAGTTGCGGGCCGCCGGGGCGCACAGTGCGGCTGATCGGCTGGCGGCTGAGGCGCGGGCCGGGGCGATGAACGACGTCGACCACGCCCGGATCGAGCGCGCCTGGCAGGCCGTGCGGGCCGGGAGGAACTCGCTCGCCGCCTTCACCGACACCCTGCTGCGCCACGGCGCCGCCGCCCACGGTCACCCCTCCGGTGCCCGCGACCTGCCCGCGCGCACAGCGCACCACGATCTCCTCGCCCGTCAGGTCCGCATCGGCACCGCCCCCGAGGACCCCCGCAATCCCTACCACCACCGCGGTGTCGGCCTCGCCCTCGACCCCGATGTCCTCGGCACCTCGCTGCTCGCCGTCGGGCCGCCCGGTGCGGGGAAGACCGGGCGGCTGGTGCGGCCGGTCGTGGAGTCGCTGTGCCTCCAGGCGCTTGCCGGGCAGACCGCCGTCGTCGCCGTCGGTCCCGCGGGGGCGGGGCTCGGCGGAGACGAGGCGTTCGACGTGGTCGTGAAGATCGGCCGCCCCGACTCCGCCTACGACCTCGACCTCTACGGCGGCACCACCGACCCCGACGAGGCTGCGGGCATCCTCGCCGAGGCCCTCATCGGCGACATGGCCGCCTCGCTCCCGGGCGGCGACAGCCGCCGGGCCGCCACCGCACTGGCCCAACTGCTCGGCCCCTACCGCGCCGCCCACGGCCGCTTCCCCTCCGTGCCCGAACTGCGTGAGCTGCTCGACGGTTCGAAGACGGCCGTCGGCGCGCTCCGCGACGCGCTCGACGCCGCCGGGGAGCGCGCCCAGGCGCGCGAGCTGGAGGCGCGGGTACGTCAGTCGGGGGCGCCCGGGGACGCGGGCGCGCTGCTCGCCGACCGGATCGCGCTGCTGGACCGGCCCGCCTTCGCCGACTTCTTCGACACCACAGGCGACCGCCGCCCGTTCTCCCTGCGCGCCCTCGAACACCCGCTGCGGGTCCGGATCGACCTCCCCGAACGCGGTCACGCCGAGGCGTCCCGGATGCTCGCGCGGCTGGTGCTCGCGCAGTTCACCGAGTGCGCCGTCGGCCGCGCCGACCGTTCGCTCTTCGCCTGTCTCGTCCTCGACGACGCCTCGCACACGATCACTCCCGAGGCGCTGCGCGGCATCCAGCGGCTCCGCTCCGCCAACGCCGGTGCCGTGCTCACCCTCCGCACCCTCGACGACGTTCCCGACGCGCTGCGCAGCGCGCTGCTCGGCGCCGTCGGCTGCCGGATGGCCTACGCCGGGGTGACGACCTGGGACGGGGCGCGGTTCGCCGAGGTGTGGGGCACGGAGTGGGTGGAGACGCGGGACATCACCGACCGGCAGATCATCTCCGACGAGCCGTTCACCAAGGTCCTGCACTTCATCCGCAAGGTGGTCACCGGCAAGGCCGTGACCACCCAGTCCGTGACCGTGCGGAAGGTGGAGCGCGAGCGCTGGTCGGCCTCCGAGCTGGCGCACTCCGTCCCCGCCGGGCACGCGGTGCTGTCCGTGACCTCCGTACGGGGCGAGGGCGGGCCTCCTGTTCTGGTGGACCTCCGCGGGTGACGCCCCACGGACCCCGGCGGTCGGTTCCCGGCGGTCGGTTCCCGCGCGGGCCGACCGCCGTACCAGCCCCGCGTGCGACCGCGTCCCGAAGGGCCACCGCGGCCCGCCCGCCGCACTCCGGACGCGGATTCCCCCGATTCCTCCATTGAGGCAGAATCGGCAGTAGCCGTTCATACGGGGCGGTGAAGTCATCGCATTCGCTTCGAAGGTGCCATGCCTCCCACGCTCGCCTCTCTCGTCCACCACACCGCGCTCAAGCTGACCGTCCTCGCGGGCGAGGACCGGCTGGAGACACCCGTGCGCTGGGCCCATGTCAGCGAGCTCGCCGACCCCGTGCCCTATATGGACGGCGGTGAACTGCTCCTCATCACCGCGATGCAGCTCCGGGCCGAGGACCCGGAGGAGATGCGCCGCTATGTGCGGCGGCTGGCCGGCGCGGGTGTCGTCGGGCTCGGCTTCGCGGTCGGCGTCAAGTACGACGAGGTCCCGGCCGCGCTGGTGGCCGCGGCCAAGGAGGAAGGGCTGCCGCTGCTCGCCGTACCGCGCCGCACCCCCTTCATCGCCATCAGCAAGGCCGTCTCCGCGGCGATAGCCGCCGACCAGTACCGATCGGTGACCGCCGGGTTCGAGGCACAGCGCGAGCTGACCCGCGCCGCCATCGGCGCCGAGGGCCCCGCCGCGCTGCTCGCCCGGCTCGCCTCCCACCTCGACGGCTGGGCGGCGCTCTACGACACCTCCGGCTCCGTGGTCGCCGCCGCCCCCGACTGGGCCGCCCGCCGCGCTGCCCGGCTCACCGCCGATGTGGAGCGGCTGCGCGCCCGGCCCGCCCCCGCCAGCGTCGTGGTCGGCGGGGACGGCGCGGAGTCCGCGTCCGACGCGGCCGTCTCGGACCGGGTGGAGCTCCAGTCGCTGGGCACCGGGCGCCGTACCCGGGGCGTGCTCGCCGTCGGCACCGGCGCCCCGCTGGGCACCGCCGAGCGTTACGCCGTGCACGCGGCCGTGGCGCTGCTGACCCTGACCACCGAGCGGTCCCGCGCCCTCCAAGAGGCCGAGCAGCGCTTGGGCGACGCCGTGCTGCGGATGCTGCTGGCGGGCGAGCCCGATCATGCGCGGGCGGTCGCCGGGCGGCTGTACGGGAGTCTGCTCGACGCACCGTTCCGGATGCTCGTCGCCGAGGCCACGACCGGTGCCGGGTCCGGCTCCGCCAAGTCCCCCGCCGCCACCGTCGGCTCCCGGGCCGTGCCGACCGGTCCGGCCGCCGTCGGCACCGCGGACGACACCGAGCACCGCGCCGACACCGGCACCGCCCCCGCCGCGGGCGAGCCGGTCACCGACGCCCCCCTCGCCACCCTCGCCGACGCGATGGAGGCCGCCGCGGCCCGCAGCGGGGAGGCGGTGCTCATCGTGCCCGACGGCGGACGGCTGATCGTGCTCGCCCCCGACGGCGGCGCGGCCGTCGCCGTGTGCGGGGAGCACGCCGGGGCGATGGAGAAACGCCGGGGCACCGCCACCCGCCCCCGCGAACGCGCCGCCGCCACCCCGGGCGACGACCTGGTCATCGGGCTGTCCGCGCCCGCGGGTCCCATCGCCGCCGCGACCGCCTACCGCCAGGCGGAGCAGGCGCTGTCGGTGGCCCGCCGCCGCGGCCGGGTGCTGGTCGAGCACGAGCAGGTGGCCGCGGGCTCGGTCCTGCCGCTGCTCGCCGACGACGCCGTACGGGCCTTCGCCGACGGCATGCTGCGCGCCCTGCACGAACACGACGCCACCGGCCGCGGCGACCTCGTCGCCTCCCTGCGCGCCTGGCTCTCCCGCCACGGCCAGTGGGACGCGGCCGCCGCCGACCTCGGCGTCCACCGGCACACCCTGCGCTACCGCATGCGCCGGGTCGAGGAGATCCTCGGCCGCTCCCTCGACGACCCGGATGTCCGTATGGAGCTGTGGCTCGCCCTCAAGGCGACCTCCCCCGCCACCGCGCCCTGACCACTCCGGACCGCCCCGCGCCGCCACGCCATAGCGGAGCGCCCCCGCCGCCGACTGCTACGCCTCGGACAAACGCCCGGCGCGCCCCGCGGATCTACGGTGGGAGGCAGAGACATCCGCACCATCACCCCACCACTTCAGAAGGGTCGGGATCCGCCGTGCCAGAGACAAACGAAGCTGTCACCCATGCGTTCTGGCTCGCCGGCCGCAAGGCGACGGGCGAGAGCACGCTCGAGGTCACGTCCCCCTGGGACGGCCGTCGCGTCGGCGCGGTGAGCGTTCCCACCGAGGCGCAGATCGAGGAGGCCGTCGCCGCGGCCGACGCCGTCCGGGACGAGTTCGCCGCGACGCCCGCCCATGTCCGGGCCGCCGCGCTGGACCATGTCTCCCGGCGGCTCGCCGAGCGCACCGAGGAGATCGCCCGGCTCATCTCCGACGAGAACGGCAAGCCCATGAAGTGGGCGCGCGGTGAGGTCGGCCGTGCCGTCTCCGTCTTCCGGTTCGCCGCCGAGGAGGCCCGCCGGTTCAACGGCGGAGAGGCCCAGCGGCTGGACACCGACGCGGGCGGCGTGGGCCGTCTGGCGCTGACCCGGCGCTTCCCGCGCGGCACCGTGCTGGGCATCGCGCCGTTCAACTTCCCGCTGAACCTGTGCGCCCACAAGGTCGCCCCGGCCATCGCCGTCGGCGCGCCGATCATCCTCAAGCCCGCGCCCGCGACCCCGCTCTCCGCGATCGTGCTGGGTGAGCTGCTGTCCGAGACCGAGCTCCCGGCGGGTTCCTGGAGTGTGCTGCCGGTGCCCAACGACCGGATGCCCGCGCTGGTCCAGGACGAGCGGCTGCCGGTCATCTCCTTCACCGGCTCGGACAAGGTCGGCTACGCCATCAAGGAGTCGGTGCCGCTCAAGCACTGCACGCTGGAGCTCGGCGGCAACGGCGCCGCGGTCGTCCTCGGCGACTACGCCTCCGAGGCCGACCTCGACTGGGCCGCCACCCGCATCGGCACCTTCTCCAACTACCAGGGCGGCCAGTCCTGCATCTCCGTACAGCGGGTGATCGCGGACGCCTCCGTCTACGAGCGGCTGCTGCCGAAGGTCATCGCGGCGGTCGAGGCCCAGGTCACCGGCGACCCGACCGACGACGCCACCGATGTCGGCCCGCTGGTCAGCGAGGACGCCGCGCGGCGTGTCGAGGAGTGGGTGGACGAGGCCGTCCAGGCCGGTGCCCAGCTGCTGACCGGCGGCAAGCGCGACGGCGCCGCTTACGCCCCGACGGTGCTCGCGGACGTCCCGGCGGATGTCACGATCGCCCGCGAGGAGGTCTTCGGCCCCGTTCTGACCGTCCAGAGGGCCGAGGGCGAGGAGGCGGCGTACGCGGCCGTCAACGCGTCCAAGTACGGCCTCCAGGCGGGTGTGTTCACCCGTGACGTCCAGACGGCCTTCCGCGCCCACCGCGCGCTGGAGGTCGGTGGCGTGATCATCGGCGATGTGCCCTCCTACCGCGCCGACCAGATGCCGTACGGCGGCGCCAAGCGGTCCGGTGTCGGCCGCGAGGGCGTGCGCTTCGCGATGGAGGACTACACCTACGAGCGGGTCATGGTCCTCACCGGCCTCGGCCTGTAGACCAGCCGGAACGACGGCCGCCCGGCCCCGTCTCAGG
The DNA here is from genome assembly GCF_016741875.1 of Streptomyces coffeae. GTDB lineage: Bacteria > Actinomycetota > Actinomycetes > Streptomycetales > Streptomycetaceae > Streptomyces > Streptomyces coffeae. Next base: position 110,775 of record NZ_JAERRF010000026.1, read on the forward strand.
CGCCCACGTGGACAAACGCGGCCCACCGCGTGGGCGCCTCCGGGTGCGCGTCGCGCAGGGTCCGCACCGCGTCGTGCAGGGCGCGGGCGGCCCCGGCCGTTCCCGTCGCGGTGACCTGCGTGTAGCAGGCGTCCGCGATCCGTTCCGCAGCCGTGTCCTCGGGGCTCCACAGCGTCCCGAGGACATGCGCGTACCCGGCGAGGTGGAACGCCGCGGTCAGATGGACCGGTTCGGCGCCCGGCTCGCGGCGCGTCCGCGTGGTCACGCACCCCGGCAGATACGCCAGCCGTGCGTCATCCAGGGGGAGGCGGGCGAGGTCGGCGGCGGTCAGCGGACGCTCCCGGTGGTCGTGGAGCAGCATCCGCCCGGCCGACGGCGCGCCGAGCTCGCTCACCGCGCGGCAGGCGAAGTGCGCCCAGCGGTGCCGGGGGAGGGTGTCGAGCACCACGTCCCGGCGGGCCCGTTCACCGGTCAGCACCCGGCCGGCGGGCAGTCGGCGGGTCAGTGCGGCGATCCCCTCCCGGCCCCCGGGCGGACCCGGCGCCTCCGCGGTCGCCGGTACTGCCACCACCAGAGGTTCCTCCGGCCCCGGCGGCCCATCGGCGCCGCGCCGGACGGCGCGGGCGAGCGCGTGGACGGTGGGGGCGTAGGAGGAGACCACCCGGTCCAGTACGGAGTCGGCCGGACGGCCCGACGCATCGTGGCGCCCGGCGGCGTGCAGCGGCAGCCCGGTCAGCGGACCCGTCGGAACCCACCACAGCCGCGGAAGCGCACCGTCCTTCGTGCCCCGGGACCGCCGGCCGGTGAGGCCCAGCGCGCCGAGCACCGGCCCGGCCACCGCGGTCCACAGCCACTCCAGCGTCTCGCGCACCCGCGCCCGCGCGCGGGCCCGTTCCTCCTCCGCCGCCCCGGCGTCCTCGGCCGTGCGCACCGCCGGGAAGAAGGCGTCGGCGCGTCGGACCGCCTCCTCCCGGCTCAGCGCGGGCAGCGGAACGACCCGTACCGAGCGGCGGGTGAGCACCAGCGCGTCACAGCGCAGCCCGCTCACGTTCACGACCACGGCCCGGCCCCGCCCGTCGAGGGCGGCCAGCAGCTCCGGCACCTCCGGAGGCCGCAGGAATCCCTCGAAGCCCGGCTGCTGACGGATCCGCGCCGTCAGCCGCTCCCACTCCTCCGCGAGCGCATGCCGGTCCTCACCGCCCAGCGCTAAGGCCGCCGCGCCCGTACAGCCCGCGACGCTTGCCGAGGAGCCGAAGACCGACTCCTCCGGGCGGTCCAGGGCCTCGCGCAGCTCCTCCAGACGGTGGGTCAGACCCGGGTGCTCCGCCCGGAGTTCCGGTGGTTCCGGGCCGAGGTCCAGCGCCTGGCCGAGCAGCACCCTGCGGCCCTGCTCCAGCAGCCGCAGCGCCCGCTCCGGGGCGCCGAGCCCGATCGCGCAGGCTGCCGCGTCCGACGCCAGCCCGGCGAAACCCTCCGGCGGACGCTCATCGGTGGACCGGCCGCCGCGGCGCGGGGCGGTGCGCGGCAGCAGCTCGACGGCGAGCGCGAACGGCTCCAGGGCACCGGCGAGGTCGCGGGCCGAGAGCGCCGAGTAGGCCCAGCGCCGGGCGGCCCGCACCCGCGCGCTCACGGCGGCCGTCGCGTCGTGGGCCAGCTCGCGGTGGACGGCCTCGGCCGCCATCCGTGCCTCGGCCGCCCCTCGTGCCTCGGCCGCCGCCCGTGCCCCCGCGTCCGGCCCGGCCGCCGCCCGGAGTCCCAGGGCGTGGGCGTACAGGGTGAGCGCCTGGGCGCGCAGCCGGTGGCCGGGCGGCGCCGCCTCGGCAGCCGCGCGGGCGTCGTCGATCAGCGCGCCCAGCGCCTCCGCGTCCTGCCGCCGTTCATGGTCCAGTCGCCGGACCTGCGCCAGCACGCTCAGCCGTTCCGGCCGGTCGGGGTCGCCGACCGGAGTGGCCGCCACCGCGCGCCGGGCGGCGTCCGCCGCGGCGCGCAGATCCTCCGGGTCGGCACGGGCGGTGAACCGCTGGTGCAGGGTGATGCCCAGCCGGCACTGGAAGCGCGCGTACAGCGGCCGGCCGGCGGGGGTGGCATCGAGCGCAGCCCGCGCCAGCGCGACCGCCTCGTCCAGTGCCTCCGCCGCCCCCGTGCCCTCGAGCCCGGCCAACTGCCGCAGCACCTCGGCCAGTCGGGAGCGGGCCCCGGCGTCGTCGGGGGCGGCGGCCAGCGCCTCGCGACAGACCCGGACGGCCTCGGCGAGCGCGGAGGCGTCCCGGTGGTGCAGAAAGATCCCCAGCAGCCCTCCGGCGAGTCCGGACAGCAGCTCCGGGCGGCGCGGATCCTCCGGCGCGGCCGCCGCCAGCGCGGCGCGCGACAGCTCGACGGCGGCCGTCAGATCCTCACCGTCGCCGGTGAGCCGCCAGCGCAGCCGCAGTACCCCGGACAGCCGCGCCCGCACGGCGGGCGTCTCCGGATCGTCCGGCGGGCTCATCGCCAGCGCGTCCGCGAACAGATCGACCGCGCGGTCCAGGTCGCGGCGTTCGCCGCCGCGCTCGTAACGCGACCGCGTGGCGGTGCCCAGCCCGTCCGCCGCCGCGGCACGCAGCCCGGCGTCGGCGGAGGACCGCAGAACGGACTCGAAACCCGTCACCGCCGCCTCCAGGTCCGGCAGGGCGCGGTTGCGTTCGTACCCGGCGAGCCGGGCGGACGCCTCCCGCAGCACGGCGGCGGCCCCGGCGGATGCGCCGTGCCGCGTGGCCCGGGGCCGCTGGGTGGTGCCGCGGCCCGCGTGCATCGCCTGCCGGACCCGGGCGCAGGTGGCCAGCGCCTCCCGGGCGCGCTCACGGGACGGATGCCCGGCCGGGAACGCCTCCAGCGCGCGTTCGTAGGCGTCGACGGCCTCGTCCAGGGCGGGCAGTTGGACGGTGACGAGCGCGTACTGCACCAGCGCGGCGGCCAGATTGCTCAGGGCGGTCGGATAGCGGGGATGGTCCGGGGGAGTGCCGCGCACCGCCGAGCGCCCTGCCTGCACCGCCTCGTCCAGGAGCGCGGGGTCCGGGTCCTGGCAGGCGCGGCGCAGCAGGCAGCTGCCGAAGTCCGTCCGCAGACCGGCGTGTTCGGGGTGGGAGGGCGGCACGACGGACAGACAGGTGCGGTAGAGCGCGATGGCCTCGTCGATCACGGCGAGGTCGCCCGACCGCTCGAAGACCTCCTGGAGGGAGCCCGCGAGCCCGGACAGATGCCGGGCGTACTCCGGGTCCTTCCGGGAGGAGGCGGCCACCGCCGCCCGCCCCGTCTCGACGGCCTCGGCCAGCAACCCCGGGGAGCGCTCGCGTTCGTACGCCATGCGCAGCAGTACGCCGAGGGTGGACAGGGCGAGTGCGTAGCGGTCGGTGCGGGCGGAGCCCCGGTACGTCTGGACCGCCAGCCGGCACATGTCCAGGGCGAGTTCGAGCAAGGGGGGATCGCCGGTCCGGACGTAGGCCAGCCGCAGCCCGTCGGCGGAGGTGAGCGGATCGCCGGGGTCGACGGTGACGGAGGCCGCCTCGCGCGGCCGGCGCCCGGCGTCGGCGGACGGCCACGGCTCCTGGTCGGTGAGCAGCGCGCCCAGGGTCCGCATGGCGTCCGTGGAGCCGTACCGCGCGGCGCGCTCGTACAGGGGCCGTGCCGCGCCGGGGTCGCCGAGCACCTGGTGGTGCACACCCGCGACGGTGCACAGTACCTCCGGGTCGTCCGTGCGGGCGGCCCGCGTCAGCCACTGCCGCGCCCCGTCGGCGTCCCCGCGCCGGGCCAGCCGCAGCCCGATGGCGGCCAGGACACGCGGATCGTCCGGGCCCGCGCGGCCGGGGCCGGGACGGTACGCCGGACAGTCCTGGAAGCCGTACGGGGAGCCGCCGCCGGAACGCGCCCAGGAGCTGTCCCGGGCGTCCGCCCCGCCGTCCTGCCGCTGCTCGTCCCACGGTGGGCGGGACGGACAGAAAGGCCGATGTCCCCCCATGCGCGGCACCCCCAGAGCGTGTGGATCTCCCAGGGGAGTGTGGCAGCAGACATGTCACAGGGGGCGCGAATCGAGCCTGGGCGGACAGGGTCTGGGTGAAGTACCGGAAAACGTCCTGAAAGGTTGCCCCGGGCCGGTTCCGCACTCCCGAAAACGCCCGTGGACCCGTCCCGGCTTCCGCGGACCCTCAGCCGGAGAAGCCGGGGCGGGCCGGTCCCGGTCCTCCCACGGGCAGCGTGGCACGGCTCCCTCGCGCCCCACTCGGGGATCCGCGGAGGATCGTCGCGTCCGCCCGCTTTGCCGGAGTGCCCGACCGGAGGCACACTGGCAGCGGTACGTGCCGGTAATGTCACGAGATCGTCATTCGCGGCAAGGGAGCACCGATGACCGCATCATCCGTCAGGCCGGTGTCCGAGCGTGAAGCACGCCAGGTGGCCGAGGCCGCCCGCGAGCAGGTATGGCATAAGCCGAGCTTCGCCAAGGAGCTGTTCCTCGGCCGCTTCCGACTCGATCTGATCCATCCGCACCCCGCCCCCGCACCCGACGACGTGCGCCGCGGGGAGGCGTTCCTCGTCAAGCTCCGCGAGTTCTGCGAGACGCGGATCGACGCCGCCCGCATCGAGCGAGAGTCCCGGATCCCCGACGAGACCATCAACGGTCTCAAGGAGATCGGCGCCCTGGGCATGAAGATCGACACCAAGTACGGCGGGGTCGGCCTCACCCAGGTCTACTACAACAAGGCGCTGGCCCTGGCCAGTTCCGTCTGCCCCGCCGTCGGCGCGCTGCTCTCCGCCCACCAGTCCATCGGAGTGCCGCAGCCGCTCAAGCTGTTCGGCACCCAGGAGCAGAAGGACCTGTTCCTGCCGCGCTGCGCCCGCACCGACATCTCGGCGTTCCTGCTCACCGAACCGGACGTGGGCTCCGACCCGGCCCGGCTCGCCACCACCGCGGTCCCGGACGGGGACGACTACATCCTCGACGGCGTCAAGCTGTGGACCACCAACGGCGTGGTCGCCGATCTGCTCGTGGTCATGGCCCGGGTGCCGCGGTCCGAGGGGAACAAGGGCGGGATCACGGCCTTCGTCGTCGAGACGGCGGCCGAGGGCGTCACGGTCGAGAACCGCAACGCCTTCATGGGGCTGCGCGGCCTGGAGAACGGCGTGACCCGCTTCCACCGGGTGCGTGTCCCCGCCATCAACAGGATCGGCCCCGAGGGCGCCGGGCTCAAGATCGCGCTGACCACGCTCAACACCGGAAGGCTCTCGCTGCCCGCGATGTGCGCGGGTTCCGGGAAGTGGTGTCTGAAGATCGCCCGTGAGTGGTCCGCCGCCCGTGAGCAGTGGGGCAAGCCGATCGCCCGCCACGAGGCCGTCGGCGCCAAGATCTCCTTCATCGCGGCGACCACCTTCGCGCTGGAGGCCGTGATCGACCTCGCCTCCCAGATGGCCGACGAGGACCGCAACGACATCCGGATCGAGGCGGCGCTCGCCAAGCTGTACGGCAGCGAGATGGCCTGGCTGATGGCCGATGAACTGGTCCAGATCCGCGGCGGCCGCGGCTTCGAGACGGCGGCATCGCTCGCCGCCCGCGGCGAACGGGCCGTCCCCGCCGAGCAGGTGCTCCGCGATCTGCGCATCAACCGGATCTTCGAGGGCTCCACGGAGATCATGCATCTCCTCATCGCCCGCGAGGCCGTCGACGCCCATCTGTCGGTGGCGGGCGACCTCATCGATCCGGACAAGTCCCTGTCGGACAAGGGCAAGGCGGCCGCCAAGGCCGGTGGCTTCTACGCCCGCTGGCTGCCCGGCCTGGTCACCGGCCCCGGTCAACTGCCCGGCTCCTACGGTGAGTTCCACCCCGAGGGCCACCGGGACCTCTCGCCCCATCTGCGCTATGTGGAGCGTTCGGCGCGCAAGCTGGCGCGTTCCACGTTCTACGCCATGTCGCGCTGGCAGGGCCGGATGGAGACCAAACAGGGCTTCCTCGGCCGGATCGTGGACATCGGCGCGGAGCTGTTCGCGATGAGCGCCGCCTGTGTGCGGGCCGAGATGCTGCGCAACCGCGGTGACCACGGCGTGGAGGCGTACCAGCTGGCCGACGCCTTCTGCCGGCAGGCCCGGATCCGCGCCGAGGAGCTCTTCGGACGGCTGTGGACCAACACCGACGAGCTCGACCGCAAGGTCGTCTCCGGGGTGCTCTCCGGCTCGTACACCTGGCTGGAGGAGGGGGTGCTCGACCCCAGCGACGACGGTCCCTGGATCGCCGACGCCACCCCCGGCCCCGCGACGAAGGACAACGTCCACCGCCCCATCCGCTGAGACCCCCGTCCGCCGTAAGGCCCCCGGCCCGTGCTCCCAGGGCCGGGGAGGGCCGGGCAGGGCCTGACAGGGGCTGTCGTCGAGTGGGTCCCCCCGAGCCGCCACAATGGGGGGATGACGGAATCCCTGGCTGACCCGCATCTGAGCTTCCCGGCGGCCACCGCCGCCGGAGCCCTGCGCGACCTCGTGATCCTGGGCTCCACCGGATCGATCGGCACCCAGGCCATCGACGTGGTGCTGCGCAACCCCGACCGCTTCCGGGTGACCGGGCTGTCCGCCGCCGGCGGGCGGGCCGGCCTGCTCGCCGAGCAGGCCCACCGGCTGCGGGTGGCCAGGGTGGCGGTCGCCCGGCAGGAGGCGGTGCCCGAGCTGCGCGAGGCGCTGGCCGCGCACTACGGCTCCGGTGAACCGCTGCCGGAGATCCTGGCCGGGCCCGACGCGGCCACCGAGCTGGCCCGCTCCCAGTGCCACACCGTGCTCAACGGCATCACTGGCTCCATCGGCCTGGCGCCGACCCTGGCCGCCCTGGAGGCGGGCCGGGTGCTCGCGCTGGCCAACAAGGAATCCCTCATCGTCGGCGGGCCGCTGGTGCGCGCCGTCGCCAAGCCGGGCCAGATCGTCCCCGTCGACTCCGAGCACTCCGCCCTCTTCCAGGCGCTGCTGGGCGGTACCCGCCAGGAGGTGCGCAAGCTGGTCGTCACCGCCTCCGGCGGCCCCTTCCGCGGCCGTACGAAGGAGGAGCTGACCGCGGTCACCCCCGATCAGGCGCTGGCCCACCCCACCTGGGACATGGGCCCGGTGATCACGATCAACTCCGCGACCCTCGTCAACAAGGGGCTGGAGGTGATCGAGGCGCATCTTCTCTACGACATTCCCTTCGAACGGATTGAGGTGGTCGTCCACCCGCAGTCGTATATCCACTCGATGGTTGAATTCACCGATGGCTCCACGCTCGCCCAGGCGAGCCCGCCCGATATGCGCATGGCCCTCGCGCTCGGCATCGGCTGGCCCGAGCGGGTGCCGGACGCCGCGCCCGGCTGCGACTGGTCCAAGGCCCACACCTGGGAGTTCTTCCCGCTGGACAACGAGGCGTTCCCCTCGATCAACCTCGCCCGGCACGTCGGCGCCCTCGGCGGTACCGCGCCCGCCGTCTTCAACGCGGCGAACGAGGAGTGCGTGGACGCCTTCCTCGGCCGGAAGCTGCCCTTCAACGGAATCGTCGATACGGTCGCGGAGGTGGTGGCTGAGCACGGCACCCCCACCGCGGGAACGCAGCTCACCGTCGCGGACGTCCTCGAGGCCGAGAGCTGGGCGCGTGCCCGCGCCCGTGAACTGGCCGCCCGTGCGGCGAAGGCGACCCCGGAGGCTCGCGCATGACGACACTGATGACGGTCCTCGGCATAGTGGTGTTCGCCGTCGGCCTGCTCTTCTCGATCGCCTGGCATGAGCTCGGCCATCTCTCCACGGCCAAACTCTTCGGCATCCGGGTCCCGCAGTACATGGTCGGCTTCGGGCCGACCATCTTCTCCCGCAAGAAGGGGGAGACCGAGTACGGCGTCAAGGCGGTCCCGCTCGGCGGCTACATCCGCATGATCGGGATGTTCCCGCCCGGTGACGACGGCAAGATCGCCGCACGCTCCACCTCGCCCTGGCGGGGCATGATCGAGGACGCCCGGTCGGCCGCCTTCGAGGAGCTCCAGCCGGGGGACGAGTCCCGGCTGTTCTACACGCGCAAGCCGTGGAAGCGCGTGATCGTGATGTTCGCCGGGCCGTTCATGAACCTGGTCCTCGCCGTGGTGATCTTCCTCGGCGTGATGATGACCTTCGGCGTCAACACCCAGACCACCAGCGTGGGCACCGTCTCCAAGTGTGTGGTCGCGGCCTCCGCCTCCACCGACAGCTGCCCCAAGAGCGCCAAGGACTCCCCGGCCAAGGCCGCCGGGCTCAAGCCCCGTGACAAGATCGTCGCCTTCAACGGCCATCCGACGCCCGACTGGAGCGCCCTCCAGCAGGACATCCGGAAGACCACCGGCCCGGCCACGATCACCGTCGAGCGGGACGGCGTCCGCAAGACCCTGCACGCCAACCTCATAAAGAACCAGGTGGCCAAGTCCGACGGGGACGGCGGCTATGTCGAGGGCAAGTACGTCACCGCGGGCTTCCTCGGCTTCACCCCGGCCAACGGTGTGGTCCAGCAGTCCTTCGGACAGTCCGTGGACCGTATGGGCACCATGGTCGAGGACGGCATCGACTCACTGCTCGACCTGCCCTCCAAGGTCCCCGACCTGTGGAACGCGGCCTTCGGGGACGGCGAGCGCAAGGCGGACTCCCCGATGGGCGTCGTGGGCGCGGCCCGGGTCGGCGGCGAGGTGGCCAACCTCGACATCCCGCCCTCGCAGCGGATCGCGACGATGCTGTTCCTCGTCGCGGGCTTCAACCTCTCGCTGTTCCTGTTCAACATGCTGCCGCTGCTTCCGCTGGACGGCGGACATATCGCGGGCGCGCTGTGGGAGTCCGTACGGCGGCATGTCGCGCGGCTGGTGCGGCGGCCCGACCCCGGGCCGTTCGACGTGGCCAAGATGATGCCGGTCGCCTATGTGATCGCGGGGATCTTCATCTGCTTCACCCTGCTGGTGCTGGTGGCCGACGTCGTGAACCCGGTGAGAATCTCCTGATGACCCGAGATGTCCCGAAGTTCACCTTTGGGTGGACTTCGGGTCCGGGTGTGCTGGCGCCCGGCCCCGTGCCGTAATCTCGGACGCGGAGCCCGCTGATCTCGGGCCTGTCACATACCTTGGGGTTGCTCGCCAGATGACTGCGATTTCGCTAGGCATGCCGTCCGTACCGACCAAGCTCGCCGACCGCCGGGTCAGCCGGAAGATCCAGGTCGGGTCGGTGGCGGTGGGCGGTGACGCTCCGGTGTCGGTGCAGTCGATGACGACGACGGTGACCGCGGACATCGGGGCGACCCTTCAGCAGATCGCGGAGCTGACGGCGTCGGGGTGCCAGATCGTGCGGGTCGCCTGCCCGTCGCAGGATGACGCCGAGGCGCTGCCGGTGATCGCGAAGAAGTCGCAGATCCCGGTGATCGCCGATATCCACTTCCAGCCCAAGTAC
>NZ_JAERRF010000027.1 GCF_016741875.1 Streptomyces coffeae
TCGAACCGAATTCCGATTTCTGGTGGCCGTTGGGGGCCTTGCCTTTCGGCGGTTTTGACTTTAGCAGACTCGCGTCGGCCGACCTAATCGGCTCTGCGTTACCTACGGGGTCAAAGGTGCTCGCCGGAATTCCATTCATGGATATCACGGACGAGCGATTTAGATGCCAACGGCTGCTGGCGAGCATACCCTGCTCGTCGCAACCGTTAAAATCTACCTCCCCAGGCCACCCGTGTCAACAGGTGTCGGGGAGATGAACACCGTAGCAGCTCAGACGGGCGCGATGCACATCCGGAGGCCCACGAAGGCCGGCCCCTCGGCGGGCCACGGACCCACCCCGTCAGGCCGCGAAGCTCGACGGCGGGCTTTCCAGGTCCTCCAGCTCGATACCGGGGGCGGCCAGCACCACGTCTCCCGCGAGGTGGACCGTGTGCCGTTCACCGGTGTCCACCTCGGCTACCTGGTACTCGTCCACGGTCAGCGGGCCGGTGTCGGTGTCGGTGGTGTGTACCGTCCGGTCCACCAGGGCCCAGGACTGATCCAGGGTGCGGGGGGCGAGCACCGGATCGGTGAGAGCGACCAGCCGTACGCGGGTCGCCGGGCCCCCCGGGGTGAGCCGCAGCAGCCGGGAGATCGCAATGAGAAAGGCCGGGGAGGTGCCGGTGAAGCCGTGGGCGGCGACATTGCCCTCGGTGGCGTGTTCTCCGGTGGGGTCCATCCGGACCCAGGTCACGCCGTCCAGCGCGGCGCCCCGGACCTGCCAGCTCGCGGAGTGCAGCTCCAGGCGGAGCGGGCGGCCCAGCTCGTCGAGGGTCAGGTCCACGGATCCGGTGTGATCGCCCGAGGGCGAGGTGCGCTGGGCGACGTAACGCCATCCGCTGGGGCCCGGTGCGCACTGGAAGTGTTCTTCACCGAGAGGCGTGTGGTCGTGCGGATCGTGGAGGGAGTAGCGGCCGCGGGGCATGGTGTGGTCCTTGACGAACGAGGGCTGCCGCCCGGTCGCCACGGAGGCGCCGGGCGGGCCCTGGGGCCCCCGCCGCGAGGGCGGGGGCCGATGACCGGGTACGAACCGGTGCGGTTGATCAGTCCCGGGTGATCAGTAGCGGTAGTGGTCGGGCTTGTACGGGCCCTCCACCGGGACACCGATGTAGGAGGCCTGCTCCGGGCGGAGCGTGGTCAGCTTGGCGCCCAGGGCGTCCAGGTGCAGCCGGGCGACCTTCTCGTCCAGGTGCTTGGGCAGCACATAAACATCCGTCGGGTACGACTCCGGCTTGGTGAACAGCTCGATCTGCGCGATCGTCTGGTTCGCGAAGGAGTTGGACATCACGAACGACGGGTGGCCCGTGGCGTTGCCCAGGTTCAGCAGCCGACCCTCGGACAGCACGATGATGGTCTTGCCCTCGGCGAAGGTCCAGGTGTGGACCTGCGGCTTGACCTCGTCCTTGACGATGCCCGGGATGGCGGCGAGACCGGCCATGTCGATCTCGTTGTCGAAGTGGCCGATGTTCCCGACGATCGCCTGGTGCTTCATCTTGGCCATGTCGGAGGCCAGGATGATGTCCTTGTTGCCGGTCGTGGTGATGAAGATGTCGGCCGTCTCCACCACGTCCTCCAGGGTGGCGACCTGGTAGCCGTCCATCGCCGCCTGGAGCGCGCAGATCGGGTCGATCTCGGTGATGATCACCCGCGCGCCCTGGCCGCGCAGCGACTCGGCGCAGCCCTTGCCCACGTCGCCGTAACCGCAGACGACCGCGACCTTGCCGCCGATCAGTACATCGGTGGCGCGGTTGATGCCGTCGATCAGGGAGTGGCGGCAGCCGTACTTGTTGTCGAACTTCGACTTGGTCACCGCGTCGTTGACGTTGATCGCCGGGAAGAGCAGCGAGCCGTCGCGCTGCATCTCGTAGAGGCGGTGGACTCCGGTGGTGGTCTCCTCGGTGACACCGCGGATCTCGGACGCCAACTGGCTCCACTTGCGCGGGTTCTCGGCGATGGTGCGGTTGAGCAGCTCGAGGATGACACGGTGCTCGTCGTTCTCCGCCGTGGAGACGTCCGGGGCGGCACCGGCCTTCTCGTACTCGACGCCCTTGTGGACCAGGAGGGTGGCGTCACCGCCGTCGTCCAGGATCATGTTGGGGCCGCCGGTCGGGGTGCCCGGCCAGGTCAGCGCCTGCTCGGTGCACCACCAGTACTCCTCCAGCGTCTCGCCCTTCCAGGCGAACACCGGGATGCCCTGCGGGTTCTCCGGGGTGCCGTTCGGGCCGACGGCGACCGCGGCGGCCGCGTGGTCCTGGGTGGAGAAGATGTTGCAGGAGGCCCACCGGACCTGGGCGCCGAGGGAGACCAGCGTCTCGATCAGGACCGCGGTCTGCACCGTCATGTGCAGCGAGCCGGTGATCCGCGCGCCCGCCAGCGGCTGGGAGGCGGCGTACTCCTTGCGGATCGCCATCAGGCCGGGCATCTCGTGCTCGGCGAGGGTGATCTCCTTGCGGCCGAAGGCGGCCAAGGACAGGTCGGCGACCTTGAAGTCCTGACCGGAGACGGCTGTCGTCATGGTTGCTGCTCCTCATCGATATCGATCGGCTGCGAGCGAGAGTGTTCGGCTGGGCATGCGAGTCGGCGGACAGGGGGTGTCGGCGACACGGCGGACACACCTGTCCCCTGGATTCGCACTGCGCAGTCCGTCGGAGGCCCTCTCTCCCTCGGCCGGTCCGCGGAACGGACCGCCCGACCGCCATCAGCAGCGACGTCTGGCTCGGTCACGAATCTACACCGGTCGGCCCAGTGATCCCCAGCCCGTACCGGCGTTCTTCGGCCGCGAATCCGGAGCGGGCGATGTACCCGGCCGGGTGACCGGCCTCTTTGATCCCGTCCACATGTAGTGCAGGATGCCGCGAACGCAGGGGCGCTTGCACACTCCCGCACCCGCTCGAACGCCGCAACGCCGCAACGCCGTAAGGAGAACGACGTGACCAGTCCAGCCGAACCCCCGGGCGGTGCCGGGGCCCGAGGTCCAGGGCTCAAGCTGCTGGCGGTGACCGCCTGCCCGACGGGCATCGCGCACACCTATATGGCCGCCGAGAAGCTGGCCCAGGCCGCCGAGTCGCTCGGCCACAGCATGAAGGTGGAGACCCAGGGGTCCATCGGGGCCGAGAATGTACTGTCTGACAACGATGTCAGAGACGCGGACGGCATCATCATCGCCGCCGACAAGGACGTCGACCGCACCCGGTTCGCCGGCAAGAGGGTGCTGGTCGTGGGAGTCGCCGAGGGCATCCACCACCCTGAGCGGCTGATCGAGCGGGTGCGCAGCGCACCGGTCCACCAGGGGGACGGCGGCGGCGCGTCCGGCGCGGGGCAGGCGTCCGGCGGCTCCGATGGCGGCAAGGGGCGCAGCCTCACCTATAAGGCGCTCATGAACGGCGTCTCGTACATGATTCCGTTCGTCGTGGTCGGCGGACTGCTGATCGCGGTCTCGCTCGCGCTGGGCGGCGACACGACGTCCAAGGGCATCGTCATCCCCGACGACTCCTTCTGGAAGACGGTCAACGACATCGGCGTCATCGGCTTCCAGCTGATGATCCCGATCCTGTCGGGCTATATCGCCTACGCGATCGCCGACCGGCCCGCGCTGGTGCCCGGCATGGTCGGCGGCTGGATCGCCGCCCATGGCGAGCTGTACGACAGCGAGGCGGGCGCGGGGTTCATCGGGGCGATCGTCACCGGCTTCCTGGCCGGCTATCTGGTGCGGTGGATCAAGAAGGTCAAGGTCCCCAAGTTCGTCCAGCCGATCATGCCGATCATCGTGATCCCGATCGTGGCGACCTCGGCGCTCGGCCTCTTCTTCATCTATGTGCTCGGCGAACCGATCGCCTGGGTCTTCGAGCAACTCACCGACTGGCTGGGCGGGCTGACCGGCACCAGCGCGGCGCTGCTCGGCATCATCCTCGGGCTGATGATCGCGTTCGACATGGGCGGTCCGGTCAACAAGACGGCGTTCCTCTTCGGTGCTGGGCTGGTCTCCAAGAACCCCGAGGTCATGGGCATGTGCGCGGCGGCAATTCCGGTTCCGCCGCTGGGCCAGGGGCTGGCCACGCTCCTCCGTCGGCGGATGTTCGACGACCAGGAGCGGGAGACCGGGCTCGCGGCGATGTTCATGGGCTTCTTCGGTATCACCGAGGGCGCGATTCCGTTCGCGGCGGCGCGTCCGGCACGGGTCATTCCGGCGAACATGCTCGGCGGCGCGGTCGCCGGTGCGATAGCCGGGCTGGCGTCGGTCGAGGGCAATGTGCCGCACGGCGGGCCGATCGTGGCGGTGCTGGGCGCGGTCAACGGGGTGCCGATGTTCTTCATCGCCGTGATCGTCGGTACGGCGGTCACCGGGCTGGTGACGGTCGCGCTGATGTCCCTGGGCCAGGGACAGGGCCGCGGACAGGGCCGGGCCACGGGCGACGCGGACGGCGGGAGCACGGCGGGGGCCACCGAGGCGGCCGGCCTCGTCCCCGCGCCCGCGGCCGCCCCCGAGCCGGTCCCGGCCGGGGTGGCGAGCGGTGGCACGGCGGCGGGCGCTACGGGTGCCACGAAGGCGGCCGCCCCGGAGCGTACGGCCGCGGCCGTCACCACGGACGCGGATGCGGATGCGGCCGAGGCGGCACGTGACGGCGACGCCGCGCCCGCGCCGAAGGCCGCACCCGAGGCCGCTGCCGACGCGGCGCCCGACGCCGAGGCGGAGCCCGAGCCCGTATCCGCGCCGGACGCGGACGGCGGCAATGCCCCCGTACTGTCCGGCTATCTCACCGAGCAGACCGTCGCGGAGCGGCTGACCGCCGATGGCAAGGACTCCGCCATCCGCGCGATGGCCGCCCTGCTGGCCACCACGGGCAAGGTCGCCGACGCCGACGAGCTGGTGCGTGCCGCGCTCGCCCGGGAGGAGGAGGGCACCACCGGTCTCGGTGAGGAGATCGCGATTCCGCATGCCAAGACGGACGCGGTGACCGCACCCCTCGTCGGCTTCGCGCGGTCCGAGGAGGGCATCGAGTGGGGTGCGCCGGACGGCACCAAGGCCCGGCTGATCTTCATGATCTCGGTGCCGGAAGCCGCCGCGGGCGATGAGCATCTGCGGATCCTGGCCCTGCTGTCGCGGAAGCTGATGTCCGCCGAGTTCCGGGAGCGGCTGCTCAGCGCTCCGGACCAGGCGGCGATCCTGCGGATCCTGGGCGAGATCCAGTAGCTCCGCCCCGAAAACCCCGAACACCCCGAAAAAGAAGCCATCGGCCTTCCGGACCGCGTGGGTCCGGAAGGCTGATGGCTGTTCCCGAAGCAGAACGAGAGGGTCAGGCGGAGGTCCGGAAGATGTCCGGTTCCAGGTAGATCACCCGGGCGATGGGCACCGCCTCGCGGATCCGCTCCTCGGCCGCGTCGATCGCGCGGGCCACCTCCGCCGCCGTGTCGTCGTGCTGCACCGCGACCTTGGCGGCGACCAGCAGCTCCTCGGGGCCGAGGTGGAGCGTCCGCATGTGGATCAGGCCGGTGACGGTCTTGCCGTCGACCAGCGCCTCGCGGATCTTCGCCACCTGGTCGGCGTCGGCCGCCTCGCCCAGCAGCAGCGACTTCGTCTCGGCCGCGAGCACCAGCGCGATCAGGACCAGCAGGGCGCCGATGCAGATGGTGCCGATGCCGTCCCAGACGCCGTCGCCGGTGAGCAGCGAGAGCCCGACACCGCCGAGCGCGAGGATCAGACCGACCAGCGCGCCGAGGTCCTCCAGGAGGACGACGGGCAGCTCGGGCGCCTTGGCCCGGCGGACGAACTGCGACCAGGTGAGCTTGCCACGGACCTCGTTGGACTCCTTGATGGCCGTACGGAACGAGAAGCCCTCCGCGATGATCGCGAACACCAGCACCCCGACCGGCCAGTACCAGTTCTCCAGATCATGCGGGTGCTTGATCTTCTCGTAGCCCTCGTACAGCGCGAAGACACCACCGATGGTGAACAGCACGATGGAGACGAGGAAGCCGTAGATGTAGCGCTCTCGGCCGTAGCCGAAGGGGTGCTCGGGGGTGGCCTCGCGCTTGGCCTTCTTGCCGCCGAGCAGCAGCAGCCCCTGGTTGCCCGAGTCGGCCAGCGAGTGCACGCCTTCGGCGAGCATCGACGACGAGCCGCTGAAGGCGAACGCCACGAACTTGGCTGCGGCGATGGCCAGGTTTGCGCCCAGCGCGGCGACGATCGCCTTGGTTCCGCCAGATGCACTCATGTGTGCCGGATGTCCCTTCCGCCCGAAGGCAGTTTTGCCTGTGCTTTACTGCGTCGGCGGGCCATTGTTCCAGCCGCTCGAACGAGCCGTACGTCAGGCAACCAATGTGGCCCGGAACACAGTCCCCTCGCCGGTCAGCACAGCCTTCTCGCCCGCCGGGACAAACGCCGACTCCCCACGCGCCAGGCGCAGTTCGCCGTCACCGCTCCGCTCCGCGCCCCCGGCGCCGTCCACGCCGCCACGCAGGGTGATCGCGCCCGAGACGCACAGCAGGATCTGGGGGGTGGCGGCGGACAGCGCGCGCGGTTCGGCGCCCTCGGCGAGGACGTAGCGCGACAGCCGGAACTCGTCGATCGGCGTCGCGTAGAGCTCCTCGCCGGACGAGTCGGCCTCCGGGCGCAGGACGCCGGCGGCGTCGCTCTCGAAGCGGACCACCCGCAGCAGCTCGGGCACGTCGACATGCTTGGGCGTCAGACCGCAGCGCAGCACATTGTCGGAGTTGGCCATGATCTCGACGCCCAGCCCGTCGAGATAGGCATGCGGCACCCCCGCGCCGAGGTAGAGCGCCTCGCCGGGCTGGAGCCGGACGAAGTTGAGCAGCATGGAGGCGATCACACCGGGGTCGCCCGGGTAGTGGCGGGCCAGGGAGGCGTACGCCGCGTACGCCTCGGCGTGCGGGCCGTCGAGCGCGCTGAGTCGTTCCGCGGCCAGGGCGGCCTGGTGCACGGTCTCCGCCATGGCCGCCGGGTCGGCCGTCAGCACGGCGGTGAGCACCTCGCGCAGCGCGTGCGACTCGGGGTGGGCGTGCAGGATGTCGACGTACGGCTTGAGCGAGTCGACCTCCAGGCCGGCCAGCAGCTCCGCCGTCTCGTCCGGGTCCCGGAAGCCGCACAGCCCGTCGAACGGCGTCAGTGCGCATATCAACTCGGGCTTGTGGTTGGCGTCCTTGTAGTTGCGGTGCGGGGCGTCGACCGGAACGCCGCGCTCCTCCTCGGCCGCGAAACCTTCCTCCGCCTGCGCCAGATCCGGGTGCACCTGGAGGGAGAGCGGGGAGGCGGCGGCGAGCACCTTCAGCAGGAACGGCAGCCGCGGCCCGAAGCGGCCGACGGCGGCGGCGCCCAGTTCGCCCTCCGGATCGGCGGCGATCACCTCGGAGAGCGCGACCGCGCCCGTGCCCCGGTCGATCCGGGACGGCGCCCCGGGGTGCGCACCCATCCACAGCTCGGCCTGCGGCTCACCGGTCGGCCGGACCCCGAGCAGCTCGGGGATGGCGGTGGTGGAGCCCCAGGCGTAGGGGCGCACGGTGTTGACGAGGCGGTCCATGTGGTGTCGTTCCTGACTGCTGCGAAGGGATCCGGAGCGGACGGGACGGAGCCGGGCGGTGTGCGGCGGACCGCGCCCCGTGCGCGGTTACGACCTCATGATCTGTCCGCCGAAGCGAGCGCGAGGTAAACGGCGGCGAAATCCGTGATGGCGAGAAGTTCCGCGGCGCTCTCCAGCAGGCTGCTGCCCTCGGCCGGTTCGAGCTCGCTGAACGCCGTGTCGTGGGCGAGCGCCAGCTCCCGGGCGTTCGGCACGGCCGAGACCCGGCCCACCGGCTCCTCGTGGAGCAGCACGATCCGGGCCCGCAGCGCCTCGGGCTCCTCGACCCGGTCACGGAAGAAGTCATCGGGGTCGGCACCGCCCGCGAACGCCCCGGCCAGCAGCGTGCCGTGGGCGGCCAGCGCCCCGGGCAGCCCGGCCACCAGCGCGGGCCGCCCGGCGAGCGCCGCGAGCAGCCCGGCGAAGCGCCGTCCGGCCGCGGCCGCGACCGGGCCCTCGGTCCACAGCAGGGGAAGCGCCCCGGCCAGCTCGGCCGCGAGCGTCTTGGCGGGGTTGGTGTAGGTGGCGATGGCCGGGCCGCAGCGCTCGGCGACCTTGTCGAGCCGGTCGGCCACCTGCTGGAGGGCGGCGGGCGGCGCGGGGACCAGGCCGATCCGGTCCACGAGCACCAGCAGCGGGGTGAGCAGGGCCCAGAGCGTGCCGGGGAGGGCGGGGCCGGTCACCTCGTCGGGCGCGGTGCCCGGTGGTTCGGCGTGCAGATGCTGCGGGGCGGCGGCGTGATCGTGGGGCGGCGGCTCACCGATGGCGCCCTCGGGCGGAGCGCCCTCCGGCCGCGGCGGCTGCGCGGCGCCGCCGTGCTCGTCGTGCGCGTACGGACTGGTGGTGGACGGGCCGGTGGCGTAGGGGCTGGTGGTGTACGGGGCCGAGGAGTTGGCACCCGCGGCCAGCGGCACCATCAGACCACGCGCCTGCGCGACCGCGTCCGCCAGTGGTGAGTGGCCCGGTGCGACGGCGACCAGCGCACAGCCCCGGCGGTACGCCTGCTCGACGAGGAGCGGCAGCCCCGGTTCCGTACCGTCCGGTGTCGCGATCACCAGCAGGTCGAGCGGGCTCGCCCAGCCGGGCAGGGTCCAGTGCAGCGCGCCGGGCGCGGGCGCGACCCCGGTGGGGGCGATCAGACTGACCGGGCAGTTGCCGCCGCCGAGCGCGCCGAGGAGGTCGGCGGTGCAGCTTCCGGCCGCCCCCGGTCCGGCGACCAGGACCGCGCGCGGCCGTCCGTCCGGTTTGAGATCCCCCAAACCCGCCTCGGCGGCGTGCCGGGCCGCGGTGCGGACCCGCGCCCCGGATTCGGCGGCTCCGCGCAGCAGCCCCCGGGTGTCGGCCCGTGCGAGGGCCTCCGGGGCGTCGAGGAGGGATTCGTCGAGCATGGTGCTTCGGCCTCCGATCGCCGTGGCGGGGCGGTACGCGCGGGAGTACGGGCGCGGCGGGACTGAGCGGGCTGCGGGGCACCCGGACGCCGTCCGGTCAGCCGTCAGGCCGGGCGGCGTGCCTCGTCGACGAGCAGCACGGGGATCCCGTCCCGGACGGGGTACGCGAGTCCGCACCCCTCGCCCGTGCACACCAGCTCGGGGGTCTCCGGGCTCTGCTCCTCACGCAGCGGGGCGTGGCACGCCGGGCAGGCGAGGATGTCCAGAAGACCGGCTTCGAGCGGCATGGGGTGTCCCTTCGGTGTGGGTCCTGCCGGATACGACTCCGGCGTGGTCAGCGTACCGCCGGGCAGGCTCCCGGCGCGGACGGCGGTCCCGCGCCGGCCGGTCCGCCGTCCGTGGCCCGCGGAGGACGTGCCGGGCCCTCGCCGCCCGCCGTCCGAGGGCCGGATGCCCGGCGTACGAGGCGGACTTCTGCCATCGCCGGGCCGCCGGCCGGGTCGCGGCGGTCGCGGCGCGACGGGGCGGGACCGGCTCCCGCCGGGGGCGCCGCCCGGACCGCGGCGGGCGCGGAACGACGGGCCGGGCCCTCGTCACCCGAGGACCGAGGACGGGAGTCGGCTCCGGTGGCTCCGTGGCCCCGCCCCGGGCGGGGCGGGGCCACGGCCCCGGCGGGGCCGAACGGGCTGCCGGGCCGTCAGGCGCGGACGATGGAGAGGACCTCGTCGCGGACACGGTCGGCGGTCTCGGGGTCCCGGGCCTCGACGTTGAGCCGCAGCAGGGGCTCGGTGTTGGAGGGGCGGAGGTTGAACCACCAGTCGGCGGCGGTGACCGTCAGCCCGTCCAGCTCGTCGAGTTCGACGCCCTCGCGGCTTTCGTACGCCGCCTTGACCGCCTCGGCGCGGCCGGTCTGGTCGGCGACGGTGCTGTTGATCTCCCCGGAGGCCGCGTAGCGGTCGTAACTCTCGACCAGCCGGGACAGCGGGCCGTCCTGGCCGCCGAGCGCGGCCAGCACATGCAGCGCGGCGAGCATGCCGGTGTCGGCGTTCCAGAAGTCGCGGAAGTAGTAGTGCGCGGAGTGCTCCCCGCCGAAGATCGCGCCGGTGCGGGCCATCTCGGCCTTGATGAAGGAGTGGCCCACGCGGGTGCGGACGGGGGTGCCGCCCTTCTCCTTGACGACCTCGGGGACCGACCAGGAGGTGATGCAGTTGTGGATGATCGTTCCGCCCGGGTGCTTGGCCAGCTCCCGCGCGGCGACCAGGGCGGTGATGGCGGAGGGCGACACCGGCTCGCCGCGCTCGTCGACGACGAAGCAGCGGTCGGCGTCGCCGTCGAAGGCGAGGCCGATGTCGGCGCCGGTCTCCCGGACCCGGGCCTGGAGGTCGACGATGTTCTTGGGGTCGAGGGGGTTGGCCTCGTGGTGGGGGAAGGTGCCGTCCAGCTCGAAATAGAGGGCGTCCAGGTCGAGCGGGAGGCCGTCGAAGACGCTCGGGACGGTGTGCCCGCCCATGCCGTTGCCCGCGTCCACGACCACCTTCAGCGGCCGGATGGCGGTGAGGTCGACCAGGGAGCGCAGATGGGCGGCGTAGTCGGCGAGCACGTCCCGCTGCGTGATGGTGCCGGGCTCGGCGGCGGGCTCCGGCGCGCCGGTGGCGGACCAGTCCTCCGTCAGGGAGCGGATCTCGGCGAGACCGGAGTCCTGGCCGACGGGGGCGGCGCCCGCCCGGCACATCTTGATGCCGTTGTACTGCGCGGGGTTGTGGCTGGCGGTGAACATCGCGCCGGGCAGGCCGAGATGGCCGCTGGCGAAGTAGAGCTGGTCGGTCGAGCAGAGCCCGATCTCGGTGACGTCCACGCCGAGGGCGGCGGCGCCGCGCGCGAAGGCCCGCGACAGACCGGGCGAGGAGGGGCGCATGTCATGGCCGACGACGATCGCGCTCGCGCCGGTCACCCGGGCGAAGGCCGCGCCGAAGAGTTCGGAGAGCGGCTCGTCCCATTGGTCCGGGACCACACCGCGCACGTCATACGCCTTCACGATCTGCGACAAGTCGGGCACAGCCAACCCCTTCTCGAGGTCTTCTTGGAGGTCTCCACGGACCTCAAAACCTACCCGGAGGACTCCGGCGCCCACTACGAGGCCGATCGTGCGGCGCGGCACACGGCGGCGGTCGGCACGGCGCCGAGGCGCCGCTCCGGTGAGCTGACGCAGTGACAGCTTCGCAGCTGGGAACGGCCCGGCGTGGCGGCCGCACGGCACGCCGCGGGTCAGGAGTCGGGGGAGCGCAGCACCCGCAGATGGCCCCGGCGCGGCACCTCGCGCGGATCGCCCTCACGGCCGCTCTGTCCGCCGCCGCCTCCGGACGACCCGGAACCACCGCCCGCGCCCGCCGCGCGCTCATGCGGCCGGGCGGCTTCGCGCACCGCGTTGGCCAGGGCCTCGAGATCGTCGCTGCTGGGCCGGGCCGGACCGGTGTCGACGGCGAGCCGGACGACCTCCCAGCCACGCGGCGCGGTGAGCCGCTCCGAGTGCTCGGAGCACAGGTCGTAGCAGTGGGGTTCGGCGTAGGTGGCCAGCGGCCCCAGCACGGCGGTCGAGTCCGCGTAGACGTACGTCAGCGTCGCGACGGCGGGGCGGCCGCAGGCGGTGCGCGAACAGCGACGTACAGGGCTCACGACGTTGGACGGTACCGCACTCTTGAGCGGGCCGCGACGACTCTCCACCAGCTCACTCCGCCGTGTCGTCCCGGTTCGCCCGGTGCACCCCATACGTGAACTTACCGGCTGACCAGCGGCTCCTTACCGAGCGGCGGGAGCCGCCGCCGAGGATTCCGGTCAGCACTCGCATGGAGAGGGATCAGTCTGAGCCAAAGAAGCGAATCAAGAGACGTCCGTTTATGAACGCAAGCATGGCTGGAATGTTCATTTGGCGACATCGACCATGCCTGTCCGGTACGCGCATGCCGCCCGCCCGGTGACGGCTACCCTCAGGAGTGATGACCAGGTCCGTACCTCCCCACCAGTCCGAGCCGCGTCCGCGTCGCCGCGATCGGCACGGTCGGGGTATGCGCGGTCCGATCGCGCCGCCCCAGGTGCCGCTTTCGGTCAGCCGCGCCGAGTCCTTCGTCGATCTTGTGCAGGACTCGGCCGACCGGCTGGAGAGACGCTGGCCGCAGCTGTCGGGTGTGGACTTCACCGTGCTGGAGGTGCCCACCTCGGGCAACGGCGGCGGTAGCGGACCCGGCGGCCAGGACGGATGGGACGGCGAGTCCGTACCGCTCGGGCGCTTCATCGCGGCCCGCGGGGACGCGCCGGACCGGATCGTGATCTACCGCCGTCCGGTCGAGATCCGGGCGAAGAACCGGGACGAGCGGGCGCTGCTGGTCCACGAGGTCGTCGTCGAGCAGGTCGCCGAGCTGCTCGGGCTGGCACCGGAGTCGGTGGACCCGCGGTACGGGCAGGAATAGCCCCGCCCCGGCCCCCTCGTCCGCGGCCCGCCTCCCCCGGCCCCGTCCGTCCTCGTCCGGCGCCTAGCCGTTCACGTCGCTGTCGTCGTTCAGCACCGACAGGTCCTGCCGGGCCTCGGGGACCGTCACCGTCCCGCGGTCGTCCGGCATCCCCTGGATCGTGAACATCGGCACGCCGTCCTCCGGCAGCGCGAGCATCCGGGACGCGTGCACCGAGCCGCCCGAGAGCCGCTCGACTGTCACCGCGTAGCCGCCCTTGCCCGAGGCCGGGCGGGGCGGGGTGACGGAGGTGGAGGTGCCGCCCTTGACCGTGTAGGTCTTGCTCACGGGGCTGCCGCCGCCGCTCGCCGCCGAGGCGGTCACCCGCACCCGCGCGGTGGCGCCCGGCGCCACCAGGGAGAGCGTCGAGCCCTTGGCGCGGTTGTCGGCCGCGGTGGCGGTCCGGTCGATCCCCGCGGTGGCGGGGATGAACGCGGTCTCCTGGTCGCTGCCCTTGCCCCGGGTGACCCGCAGCGCGGCGACCACCGGTGTGGCCGTGCCCTCGCCGCCCTCGGGGGTGAGCAGCAGCGAACCCGGCTCGCCCTTCGTCACGTCGCCGAGGTCGATCGCCGCCGTCATCCCGCTCTTGACGTGCAGGGACTCATGTCCGGCCGGGGTGATCGAACCGGTGCGCCCGGCCAGCCGCACCTTCAGGTCCGCGTCGTCGGAACCGGGCGCGAAGACGACCAGGCGGACCGAGGTCGCATCGGCCGGGATACCGGGGAGCGCCACGCTCGTCGCGGGCGCGGCGGAGGCCGGGAGCCAGTCGCCGCCCGCCTTCTGGTCGATCGACTGCACGGACGCGCCGACCCGGCCGGTGCGGGAGGTCACACGGAGGGACACATCGGCGGCCCGCTCATCGGTGAGCGTGGACAGCAGCACCGGGACGGTGGAGCGGCCGGGCACGGTGATCGACTCATCGGTCGAGGGTTTGAGACGACCGCCCGCGCCGTACAGCTTGAGGTCCACCTCGGCCGCGCTCTCGTCCGGGTTGGTCAGATGGACGAAGTCCTGGCGGTTCCGGGCGGTGCTGGCACCGGGGAACCAGAAGTCGGTGTCGGGTGCCGTGCAGGCGGTGCCCATGATGCCGCGGCCGCTGCCCGCGGCGACCGTGGTGGTCTGCTGGACGGTCCAGCCGGGGGCGAAGCGGCCGTCGGCGGTGCCGATCAGGGCGGGGGCGTCCGAGCGGTCGGTGTCGGTGGTGACCGGCTTGCCGGGCTGCTTCAGCGGCAGAACCGGTTTGCCGTCGGCCCGCGCCGCGTCCTGCTGCCGCTCGGCCTTGCCCTTGCCGTCCTTGCCGCCCTCCCCGCCGTCGCCGGCGCCCGGGTCCGTCACGTCGTCGGCCGGGCCCTGGGCGGGCAGCAGCGCGGCCTCGCCGCCGCCCTCGGCGGCCGCGGCGGCCGTGCCCTTCCGCTGGGGGGTGTAGGCGGTGTAGGTGGTGCCGGCGACCTCCGACGAGGTGGGGGTGGGGCACAGCAGGGTGGAGCGCTCGACGGGCATCCGGCTCGCCGCCTTCGCCGAGCCGTCCGTGCCGTCCGACGAGCCGCCGGTGAGGGTGGCGACACCGGTGACGGCGGCCAGCGCGGTGGCGGCACCGATCAGGGACAGGGTGGTGCGGTTCATCGCTGCTGATCGCTCCCGTCGCGGCGGCCCTCGGACTCGGCTCCGCCGTACGTCGTGTCGCCCTGCTGGGGGTAGCTGCCGTCGGCGTAGGGCTGCTGCTGGTCGTAGCCGTACGGATCGGCGTACTGGCCGCCCGCGTACGGGTCCGCCGGGTACTGGCCCTCGGGGTAGGGGGCGCCCTCCTGGTAACCGGCCGGGTAGCCGGTGTTGCCCTGATAGCCGCCCTGGTACGGGTCGCCCTGGTAGCCGCCGGGGTACTCGCCGCCCTGCTGGTACGGCTCGCCCTGGTACTGCTGACCGTCCGGGTAGCTGCCGTATCCGGGCTGGGCGTACGTCTGGGGGTCCCACTGCTGCCCATAGCCCTGCTGGTGCGGGACCGCGTGGGGATCGCCCGCCGCGGGCTGCCCGCCGTCGTAGGGATCACCGGCGGGGGCGGGCGGCGGCGCGGACGGCTGCGCGGGGATGTGGGGGATGTTCGCGTCCTCGGCCGCCGCGGCCTCGTCCATCGGTCCGGGCTGCCCGCCGAGGTCCGCCGGGCCCGTCTGCGCGGCCTGCGCCTCGGCGGCGGCCCGCAGCCGCCGCGCCCGGCGCCCGTCGCCCGCCAGGTCCTCGGCGGTGACGGCCGTCGTGGCCGCCGCGCCGTCCGCCTCCGGCAGGTCGTCGTCGACCCGGCGGCGGCGCCCCGGCAGCGCGAGCACCAGCAGCACCAGCGCGAACAGCGCCTGTGCCCAGACCCAGGCGCTGTGGGTCATCGGTGTGTCGTAGGTGAGGTCCAGCCGGCCGCCGTTCGCGGGGAGTTCGAAGCCCTGCGCCCAGCCGTCGACCGTCTTCGCCTTCAGCGGCTTGCCGTCCAGCGTGGCCCGCCAGTCCGGCGCGGCCTTGTCGGCGATCCGCAGCATCCGTCCCGCCGCGCCGTCGGGGACGGTGGTGTGCGCCTCGACGGGGCCGGACGCGACATGCACCGGCGCGGACGCCGAACCGGGCGCCGCAGCCCCCTCGGAGGATTCGGCCGGGACGATCGAGACCCGCGAGACCCGCTGGTCGACCCGCCACAGCACACCGCCGCCCGCCTTGCTGAGCTGGGTGAGCCCCGGGGTCGCGTTCAGCACCCGGGTCATCTCGGGCGGCGCGCCCTTCTGGACGTACACATAGCGGACCGCGTAGCCGCCGAGCTGACGGGTCTGGTCGGCGCCGGAGCCCGCGACCAGATGGGCCACCACAGCGTCGAGCCGGGTGTCGGAACCGCCCTTCGCGGCGAGTTCGGCGTCGCCGAGCCGGGCGCCGGAGCCGCGCACCAGGACGTAGTCGGCGCGGGCCATGCCACCGCGGCCGCTGAGCACCAGCGTGCGGGCCTGGTCCTCGGTGGCGCTCTCGGCCGCCACGAAGGCCGGGACCTGCGAGGCGTTGCGCCGTCCGACCGGGCCGTCGGCGCCGCCCGTCATCCACACGACGGCGGCGAGCAGCGGGGCGGCGGCCGAGGCGACGGCGATGAGCAGCGCCACCGGCTGACGCCAGCCGAAGCTCTGCGCCGCCACGCGCTCCCGCGCGCCCTCGGCGCCGACCACGGCGGCGGTCAGCAGCGCCAGGCCGTAGACGAGGGTCGCGGGTCCGGCCCAGGCCGAGCCGTTGGTGAGCGCCGCGAAGAGGAAGCCGGTGAGCGCCACGGCCCAAGCCGCACCCACCGCGAGCTGCCGCTCACCGCGCATCAGGGCGGCCAGCGCGGCCAGCACGAAGCCGATCAGCAGCAGGCTGCCGCCGCCGCCCGGGCCGCCGGGGCTGAGCGAGAGCAGATCCAGGGCGGAGGCGGAGCCGCCCGCCGCGTCGAGTCCGGCCTCCTGGAAGAAGCGGCCGGGGTCGGTGAACAGACCGAGCGACCAGGGGGCGAGCACCGCGACCGGGGTGGCCACCGCGGCCAGGAACCGCAGTCCGTACGGCAGCAGCAGATCGGGGCTCTCCAGGGCGCGCAGCACCAGCACCCCGATGCCCAGGACCAGTGCGATCGGCCAGACGACCGGGGTGAACGCCATGGTGAAGGTGAGCAGCAGCGCATAGGCCCACGCCGCCCGCCAGCCCGGCAGCCGTCCGCCGGTGCCGCCCGCCCGGAGCCCGGCCGCCGCCGCGGCGGCCCGCGCCATCAGCGGCAGCAGGACGGCCAGTACGGCGGTGCCCAGCCGGCCCCCGGCGAGCGCACCGGTGGCGGCCGGGAGGAAGGCGTACGCGACGCTGCCCCAGGCCCGCAGCAGCCGGGACTCGACCAGCGGCCGGGAGGCGAAGTACGCGATGAACCCGGCCAGCGGCACCGAGCACACCAGCAGCAGGGTCAGGGTGAAGCCGGTGGAGCCGAGGAAGAACGTGGCCAGCGCGGCCAGGGCGGCGAGATAGGGCGGTGCGGTCTGGGTGCCGCCGGTGCCGACCGGATGCCAGCCGTCCGCGTAACTGCCCCACAGGTCGGAGACGCGCTCGGGCGCCGGGAGCAGTCCGCCGCCCGACAGGGTGCCGCCGCCGAACAGATCCCGGCAGGCGACCAGCGAGACCAGCAGCAGCACCACGAAGAGCATCGGCCCCGGTTTGCGGCCGATCCGCTTGAGCCGGGCGAACTGCTCGACTTCCAGGAAGTCGGCGTCCTCGTCGCCCGGTCCGGACTCGACGGCGCCGTGCCGCCCGCCGGAGGACAGCTCGGGCTCCGAACGTCCGCCGATGTTGCTGGCGACCTGTTCCACGGTGGCCCGTACGGTGGCGCCGGGCGGCGGGAACAGCGGCCGCAGTTCGCTCTTCTCCAGCGTGGAACGGCCTCTGCGCTTGCGCGCGGCGAGGATCCGCTCCGGCCGCAGCAGGGTGCCGAAGAGACCGGCGACCTCGTCCAGCGCCTGCCCCGGCACCTTGCCCACCAGATAGGCCAGGGTGCGCAGCAGAGTGCCGAACAGCAGCCGCAGCATCACATACGGCAACAGTGCGCCACGGGTGTTGACCAGCAGCGTGTAGACGGCACCGGCCTTGTCGACGCGGTGCGGATTGGCGACAGAGCGCCCCACACAGTCGATGGGCCGCCGCTCGCGCGAGGACGCCTCGGCGTGGCGCAGCACCGCGTCCGGCGCCACCAGCACCTGATGCCCGGCCTCATGGGCGCGCCAGCACAGGTCGACGTCGTCCCGCATCAGCGGCAGCTTGGGGTCGAAGCCGCCCAGCCGCTCCCACACATCGCGGCGCACCAGCATGCCCGCGCTCGACACCGACAGCACCGGCCGCACCTGGTCGTGCTGGCCCTGGTCCTGTTCGCGGCGCTCCAGGCCGGTCCAGCGGCGGCCGCTGCGGGCGATGCTGACGCCGACCTCGAGCAGCTGTCTGCGGTCGTACCAGCCGCGCAGCTTGGGGCCGATGATCGCGGGCTGCCGGTTGGCGGTGAGCTCGGCGTCGGCGACCTTCAGCAGCTCGGCCAGCGCGTCGGGGGCCGGGGCGCAGTCGTCGTGCAGCAGCCACAGCCACTGGACGGGCTCGCCGTGCGGCAGCTCCGGCAGGTCGTACGCGTCGTCCCGCCAGGTGCGGTTGACGGGGTCCCAGCCGCTGGGGCGCTTGAGGTACGCCAGCTCCTCGGGGCCGAGCACCGGGGCGGTGCGGACCGCCTCGGTGACGGCCGTACCGAAGCCGCTGCGGCGCGCGAGGTGCAGCACCCGCTCCTCGCCGAGGGCCTCGGTGAGGAGCCGGGCGGAGTCGTCGGCGCTGCCGGTGTCGGCGGCGATGACGTTCTGCACCGGGCGCTCCTGGCCTAGCAGACCGGACAGCGCGTCGGGCAGCCAGCGGGCGCCGTCGTGGGCGACCAGCACGGCGGTGACGACATGGCGCGGATACGCCGGTGCTTCGGCGGGAGCAGACGCGGCGGTGGCGGCCGGGTATTGGGCCGCCGGATGGCTGTGCACGGACATCGAGGTACGGGCCCCGGTTCGCTGGACTGCGGTGGACGCGCGCGCCCCGTGGGGACGTTGGCGCGTCTCGGACGGGCCCCCACACTAACGGCTGTGTACGCAGGCGGTCCGCCGCCCGTCGCCAAGGCGCGGGAGGCGGACCGTTCGTGGTGCGGCCGCTTCGTCCAAGCGGTGTGGATATGTCAGACAGCGGCCTTCTTCAGCCGGCGGCGCTCCCGTTCGGACAGGCCGCCCCAGATGCCGAAGCGCTCGTCATTGGCGAGGGCGTACTCGAGGCACTCGGAACGGACCTCGCACGCGAGACAGACCTTCTTGGCCTCACGCGTGGATCCGCCCTTTTCCGGGAAGAACGATTCGGGATCGGTCTGGGCGCACAGTGCGCGCTCCTGCCAACCGAGCTCCTCGTCCGCCTCTTCGACCAGCAGTTGCTGGAACAACTCGGTCATGTGCGCCCCTCGTCTGTTTTTGCGTCCCCGTGTCCGTTGCCGTCCGCGAAGCGGCAGAACGACACGAGTGAAATTACAAGTGCGCCGATCCAGGCCAGTCAAGCCGAGATCTGCTATTGGGCCTCTTATTCACTCTGCGGAACCAAGGTTGCGCAGAAAGTGTTCAAATCGGCCTAAACGAGACACTTCCCCGTTCGCCATCCGGGTTCCTCTCTCCTGACTCATCAGAGAGGACGTCCCGGACGCTGATCCCGTTGCGTGCCGCTGGTCGGTGTGCGCGACCTCTCCGCATGGTGTGCGCCACCTCTCCGCATAACGCGCGCACAAACCTTTCTGCCACCAGAGCTACCGAAAGAGGTGAAAGATTGGGCCGAACAGGAGATCAAGTTGACAGGACGGCACAGAACCCGCTGTCCTTGTCCTCATGTCAGTGACCCACGCGCCCCTCGCGACCCGTGCCCACGGGTTCCGCTGCGCTGTGCAGGCTCGCTGTCGCTGTTCCAGCTGTTGATGCCCCCGAGCTCCAGCTATCTCTGCGCCCTTCCCGCATCTTTCCCGCTGAGGAACTCCGCACATGAACAGCGACGTCCAGATCGCCGGTGACCCGCTCGCCATCCCGCATCTGCTGCCGCCCGTAGCCGCCCACCCCTCCACCGTCTCCGCCTTCGCCGGGCTCGCCCGCACCATCGCCGCCGACCGTGACGGCTGGGCGCCCCTCGTCCAGTACGACGCCACCAGCCGCTGGTACCACCGGCTGCGCACCGGCCCCGGCTATGAGGTCTGGCTGCTCAGCTGGGTGCCCGGCCAGGGCAGCGGCGCCCATGACCACGGCCGCTCCTCCGGTGTGCTCACCGTCCTCCAGGGCGAACTGACCGAACGCGTCGGCCACCACGGCACCCGGCACACCCTCACCGCCGGCGCCCAGCGAGTCTTCGCGCCCGGGTATGTCCACGACGTCGTCAACGACTCCCTCGAACCCGCCGTCAGCCTCCACATCTACTTCCCCGGGCTGACCGAGATGCCGCTGCACCCCACCCAGAACGCCGGCTCCGCCGCCGCACCCGCGCTCGACGGCGTCAACGCGCTGGACGTCCTCGGCGGCTGAGCCACCGCCCTCCCACCTCCCCGAACCGCCCCGAGCCTCCTCGGCGTTCCGGGCGACTGCCAGACTGTCCCTCATGCGCATTGTGGTTCTGGCAGGTGGCATCGGCGGCGCCCGTTTCCTCCGCGGTCTGATGTCCGCGGTCCCCGAGGCCGACATCACCGTCATCGGGAACACCGGTGACGACATCCACCTCTTCGGGCTCAAGGTCTGCCCCGACCTCGACACCGTGATGTACACGCTCGGCGGCGGCATCCACGAGGAGCAGGGGTGGGGCCGGGCCGACGAGTCCTTCGCGGTCAAGGAGGAGCTGGCGGCCTACGGTGTGGGACCCGAGTGGTTCGGCCTCGGCGACCGCGACTTCGCGACCCACATCGTCCGTACGCAGATGATGAGCGCGGGCTATCCGCTCAGCGCCGTCACGGAGGCGCTGTGCGCGCGGTGGCAGCCGGGGGTGCGGCTGCTGCCGATGACCGACGACCGCGTCGAGACCCACGTCCTCATCGACGACCCTGACGAAGGCCGCAAGGCCGTCCACTTCCAGGAGTACTGGGTGCGGCTGCGCGCCTCCGTACCCGCCCACGCCGTTGTCCCCGTCGGTGCCGACCAGGCCAAGCCCGCGCCCGGTGTCCTCGAGGCCATCGCCGAGGCCGACGTCGTCCTCTTCCCGCCGTCCAACCCCGTCGTCAGCATCGGCACCATCCTCGCCGTGCCCGGTGTACGCGAGGCCATCGCCGACGCCGGGGTGCCGGTCGTCGGCCTCTCCCCCATCGTCGGCGACGCGCCCGTGCGCGGCATGGCCGACAAGGTGCTCGCCGCCGTCGGCGTCGAGTCCACCGCCGCCGCCGTCGCCCAGCACTACGGCTCCGGGCTGCTCGATGGCTGGCTCGTCGACCTCGTCGACGCGGGCGCGGTCGACGAGGTCGAGGCCGCGGGGATCCGCTGCAAGGCCGTCCCGCTGATGATGACCGACGCCGAGGCCACGGCCCGGATGGCCGCGGAGGCGCTGGCGCTGGCCGAGGAGGTACGGGCATGAGCGCATCGCAACCGCCGGGCGGGGCCCTGCCCTTGTCCGGGTCCGTGTCCGGGTCCTGGTCCGATTCCTGGTCCGGGGCGCCGTCGTACCGGGTGTGGGCCCTCCCCGGACTCCCCGAGGTACGGCACGGCGACGACCTCGCCAAGCTCATCGCCGAGGCCGCGACCGCAGGGGGTCTGCCCGGTCTCGCCGACGGCGACGTCCTCGTCGTCACCTCGAAGATCGTCAGCAAGGCCGAGGGGCGGATGGTCGAGGCCACCGATCGCGAGGCGGCCATAGACGCCGAGACCGTGCGGGTCGTCGCCCGGCGCGGCGCCACCCGCATCGTCGAGACCCGGCACGGTCTGGTCATGGCCGCCGCCGGGGTCGATGCCTCCAACACCCCTGCCGGAACCGTGCTGTTGCTCCCCGAGGACCCCGACGCCTCCGCGCGCGCCCTCCGCGACGGACTGCGGGACGCGCTCGGCGTCGAGCTCGGCGTCCTCGTCACCGACACCTTCGGACGGCCCTGGCGCACCGGGGTCACCGACGTCGCCATCGGCGCCGCCGGGGTGCGCGTCCTGGACGATCTGCGGGGCGGCTTCGACGCCCACGGCAACGCGCTGAGCGCGACCATCGTCGCCACCGCCGACGAACTGGCCGCCGCCGGTGAGCTGGTCAAGGGCAAGGCGGACGGACTGCCGGTGGCTGTGGTGCGGGGGCTGCCGCACGTCGTCGCGGACCGGGCGGACCCCGGTGCGCGGGCGCTGGTGCGCGGCGCCGCTGACGACATGTTCCGGCTGGGCACCTCCGAGGCCGTACGGGAGGCCGTCACCCTGCGGCGTACGGTGCGCGAGTTCACCGACGAGCCGGTGGACGGCGCGGCCGTGCGCCGCGCCGTCGCCGCCGCCGTCACGGCGCCCGCGCCGCACCACACGACGCCGTGGCGGTTTGTGCTGCTGGAGTCGGAGGAATCGCGGATCCGGCTGCTCGACGCGATGCGGGACGCGTGGATCGCGGATCTGCGCGGCGACGGCTTCTCCGAGGAGAGCATCGCCAAGCGGGTACGGCGCGGGGATGTGCTGCGCAAGGCTCCGTACCTGGTGGTGCCGTGCCTGGTCGCGGACGGCGCACATACGTACCCGGACGCGCGGCGCAACGCGGCCGAGCGCGAGATGTTCGTTGTCGCTGCCGGGGCCGGGGTGCAGAACCTGCTGGTCGCGCTGGCGGGCGAGCGGCTGGGGTCGGCGTGGGTGTCGTCGACGATGTTCTGCCGCCCGGTGGTGCGGGAGGTGCTGGGCCTGCCGGAGGACTGGGACCCGATGGGCGCGGTCGCCGTCGGCCACGCGGCAGCCCCGCCGAAGGCGCGGCCGGAGCGGGACGCGGCGGGGTTCGTGGTCGTGCGGTAGGGGTTACTTCGGGGCGTGTGGCTCTCGGGGCGCGCGGTGATGGGGTGCGCGCGCCGCGGATGGGGGCGCGCGTTGTGCGGGGCGGGGGCGCGGGTGCGGGTGGTTGCGGGTGCGGGTGCGTCGTGGGTGCGGGGGCGCTGCGTGGCGGGTGCGGGTGCGGGGCCTCCGGGGTGGGGCCTGGACCGTCTATTTAGGCGCCGGTGCCCGGAGAAGTTGGGTGAACCCCAGATTGGCGCCACAAATACGCCCCTGACCTTCGGCATGGGGGACCCCGAGTGTCCAGGCCTCCACCCCTGCGACCCCGCCCCCTCCCGTCTCGTCGCCGACCACCCGCCCGACGGACGACCGAGCCCATCCCGCGCACGGGTGGCCCCTCAACGCCCGGCCGCCTTCGGCTGTCCGACGCGAGTCGTAGGGTGGCCACGTGTCTGTCAGCCGCACCTGGACCCCCTCGGGGCCCTACGACCTCGCGCGCAACCTGTGCGTACTCCAGCGGGGGCCGGGGGATCCGGCGTTCCGGGTCGGCGGGGACGGCGCGTTCTGGCGGGCGAGCCGGACGCCGGAGGGGCCCGGCACCATCCGCATCGCACGCCACGGCGGCGACATCGAGGCCCACGCCTGGGGACCGGGGGCACAGTGGCTGCTCGACGGACTTCCCTCACTGCTCGGCGCGGACGACGACCCGTCCGACTTCACCCCGTGCCACCGCCTCGTTCACGAGGCCCACCGCCGCAACCCCGGGCTGCGACTCATCCGCACCGGGTTGGTCCTCGAATCGCTGATCCCCTCGATCCTCGAGCAGAAGGTCACCAGCGACGAGGCGTACCGGGCCTGGCGGTTGCTGCTTCAGCGCCACGGCGAGCCCGCGCCGGGTCCGGCCGAGCGGATGCGGGTGATGCCCGATCCGCGCGCCTGGTCGCTGATCCCGTCCTGGGAGTGGCACAAGGCGGGCGTCGACTCCAAGCGTTCAGCGACGATCCTGCGGGCCGTCCGGGTCGCCAGGCGACTGGAGGATGCCGCGGCCATGGATCTCGCCGCCGCTTCCGCCCGCCTCCAACTGATACCGGGCATCGGGCCCTGGACCGCGGCCGAGACCCTTCAGCGCAGCAACGGCACACCGGACGCGGTCACCGTCGGGGACCTCCATCTGCCGCGCATCGTCGGCTACGCGCTCACCGGTCAGCGCGGTACGGACGACGCGGGGATGCTCGAACTGCTGGCCCCCTACGCGGGCCAGCGCCACCGGGCGGCCCGGTTGATCCTGCTGTCCGGGCGCACTCCACCGCGCCGCGCACCGCGCTTCGCGGTCAGGGACTTCCGCGCCATGTAGTCGGGGAAGTCGGCGACGAGACGGGAGGGGGCGGGGTCGCAGGGGTGGGGTCCTGGACGCTGTCGTGTATTTGTGGCGCCAACCTTGGGTTCACCGAACTTCTCAGGGCACCGGCGCCAAAAATATACGGTCCAGGGCCCTGCCCCGGAGGCCCCGCACCCGCACCCGACCACCCAGCACCCCCGCACCCACAACGCACCCGCACCCGCACCCGCACCCGCACCCGCGCGCAACCAGCGCCCCGCACCCACAACGGACCTACTGGTCGGAAGAGAACCGCACCGCCCCCGCCGGGATGTCCGCCCCGCACCACACCCGTACGCCGTCCCGCAGTTCATTGTCCGCGCCCACCAGCGCGCCATCGCCGATCACGGCGCCCTGCAAGACCGTGCGCGCCCCGATCCGGGCGCCCGCGCCGACGAGGGAGTCGCGCACCTGCGCGCCCTCTTCGACGATCGCGCCCTCCAGCACCGCGCTGCCCTCGATCCGCGCGCCCGCACCCACCCGGGCCTGGGGGCCGATCACCGTGCCTCCGGACAGCTTGGCGTCGACCGCCACCGACGCGCTCTCCAGGACCAGTCGGTCGCCGCAGCGCCCCGGCACGGCCGGGGAGGGGGCACGGCCCAGGACCAGGTCGGCCGAGCCGCGGACGAACGCCTGCGGGGTGCCGAGGTCGAGCCAGTACGTGGAGTCGACCATGCCCTGGAGGTGGGCACCCGCCTCCAGCAGCCCGGGGAAGGTCTCGCGTTCGACGGAGACCGGGCGGTCGGCAGGGATGGCGTCGATGACCGAGCGGTTGAAGACGTACGCGCCCGCGTTGATCTGGTCGGTGACGATCTCCTCGGGGGTCTGCGGCTTCTCCAGGAAGGCGGTGACCCGGCCGTCGGCGTCGGTCGGCACCAGCCCGTACGCACGCGGGTCGGTGACCCGGGTGAGGTGGAGTGAGACATCGGCGCCGGCGGTGCGGTGGGTGTCGACGAGGGCGCGGATGTCGAGCCCGGTGAGGATGTCGCCGTTGAAGATGAGCACCGGGTCGTCCGGGCCGGAGTGCAGCCGGGACGCGACGTTGCGGATGGCGCCACCCGTGCCGAGCGGCTCCTCCTCGGTGACGTACTCCAGATGCAGCCCGAGTGAGGACCCGTCACCGAAGTACGGCTCGAAGACCTCGGCGAGGTAGGACGTGGCGAGCACGATGTGCTCGACCCCGGCGGCACGGGCGCGGGCGAGTTGATGGGTGAGGAACGGCACACCGGCCGCCGGGACCATCGGTTTGGGGGTGTGCACCGTCATGGGTCGCAACCGGGTCCCCTTGCCGCCGACCAGGAGGATCGCTTCTGGCGTTGATGGCGCTGTGGTCACGTATCGTCTCTGCTTCCTACTGGGGCTCCGGGCCGGGCCAGTGTAGGCAGATCCGCGGACCGCGCCTGGTCAGCGCCCCTGGAGCCGGGCCGCTGTGCGGCGTACCGAGCCGAGCTTGTTGTAGAGAAGCTGCCCGGGGCAGTCCGTGGCGAAGCCGTCGCGGTGTCCGGAGATCACGTTGAGCCTCACACTGGTGCCCTCTGTGTACTTGTTCCCGCCAGCGGACACCAGGTGGACCACGGCCCTCGGATTCCTGTTGTAGAGGCCGAGTTTCCACGCGGTGAGCTCGGCGATCGACTTCACCGCATTCTTGGACGGCTGCTCGGCGTCGAAGGTTCCGAGAACGGCGACACCCATGCTCTTGGCGTTGAATCCGCGGGTGTGCGCGCCGATCACGGCCTTGGCCACCCCGCCGGATCGGCCCTCGTAGATGTTTCCGCACTTGTCGACGGTGAAGTTGTAGCCGTAGTCACGCCATCCCATGCTCTTGACGTGGTAGCGGTAGATACCGCGCAAAAGGGAGGGGACTTCCGAGCAGTTGTAGGCGTTGCCCGTCACGGTGTGGTGGAGGAAGGCGACTTTGACGGTCTTGCTGTAGGCGTGGTCCTTCTCACGGAGCGTCTCGTCGGCGCCCCATCCGGCGCGGGTGATGATGCGGGGCCTGGGGGAGGTGTGCGGTGCGGTGGTGGCGGGGAGCGAGGGGGACGCCGAGGGCGCGGGCGGTGTCGCGGGTGCCGCGGGCTTGAGGGGCTTGAGGGGCTTCGTCGGCTTCAGGGGGTTCACGGGCTTCACCGGTTTCACCGGTTTCACCGGCTTCCGCTTCGGCGAAGGAACCGGTCCCGTCGGAGGCGCGGCCATGGCACGGGGCGCCGCGGTGGGCGCGGTGCCCGCATCCCCCGAGTTCACCAGTTGCAGCCGCATCCCCACCGGCAGTGCCGTGCGCGCCGTTCGCATCGGGCCGGGACGGACCCGGGCCTGCACCCCGTCGGCGTCGCCGACCCACAGCGGTGCCGTGCCGCCGTGTGCGCGGGTGCCGCCGCTCTCCGGCGAGGTGGGGTCGGGGGCTTCGTCCCCGTACGGTGCGAGGTCCCGCCAGGCGGACCACAGACCGGTGCCGGTCGCGCGCGTACGGATCTGCACCTGGGCGCCGAGTTCCGCCTCGGCGTTGTCCCAGACGACACCGACCAGGGAGAACGGCCGTACGCCCTGCGCGGCCACCTCCTGGGCGCCGCCGGGCGCGACCGCGCTCCGCGCGAGTCCGCCACCGAGCGGGCGCAGGGGCAGCGACTGGGTGCTGCCCGGCTGGGTGCCACGGGGGTGGGCGGAGGCGGTGTGGAGGGTGAGCGGGAGGGCGAGGGCGGCGGTGCACACGAGGCCGACCGAGGATGCAAAAAATGCGCGCATGTGAAAAATCGTGGACATAGCGTGACAGAACTGTCCATTCGGGAGCTGGTCCGGCGCCCGGCCCGGGTGGTGGCCGAACCCTCGCGCACCCCGCTCGGGGCGAGGGGCGGCCGCGTACGCTTGCGCGGGTGAACGCCACCGATCGCACCCCTGCCGACCTGCTGCGATCCGCGCTCGCCGCGGACCCGGCCCGCCCGCTTGTGACCTTCTACGACGACGCGACGGGTGAACGCGTCGAACTCTCCGTGGCCACCTTCGCCAATTGGGTGGCGAAGACCGCCAATCTGCTCCAGGACGATCTGTCCGCCGCGCCGGGCGACCGGCTGGCGCTGCTGCTGCCCGCCCACTGGCAGACCGCGGTGTGGCTGCTGGCCTGCTCGTCGGTGGGTGTGGTCGCGGAGGTCGGGGGCGACCCGGCCACGGCCGATGTGGTCGTCAGCGGTCCGGACACCCTGGAGGAGGCGCGGGCGTGCTCCGGGGAGCGGATCGCGCTGGCACTGCGCCCGATGGGCGGCCGCTTTCCGCAGCCGCCACAGGGGTTCGCGGACTACGCGGTGGAGGTGCCGAGCCAAGGCGATCGCTTCACGCCGTACGCCCCGGTGGACCCGGACGCGCCCGCGCTCACCGTCGGCGGGCTGGAGCTGACGGCGGCCGAGCTGGTGGAGCGGGCGCGCGCGGACGCGGCCGGGCGGGGGCTCGGACCCGGTTCCCGGGTGCTGTCGGGGCTGGCGTACGACGGCTGGGAGGGGCTGTCGTACGGACTGTTCGCGCCGCTGGCCTCGGGCGGCTCGGTGGTGCTGTGCCGCCACCTGGACCAGCTCGACGAGCGGGCGCTGGCCGAGCGCCGGGAGAGCGAGCGCGTCACCGAGGGCGTGTAGTTGTGCTCCGGGCGGCCCTCGGGGACCGCCCGGACGTCTCCTGACCCGTCCGGCGGACTGCGGGCCGAGCCCACGGGCCGCGCCGCCCACCCCGCGCGATGATCGACGGATACGTACAACCATGTGCGGGGTTCGCATGTCTGTCCCAATAATTCGGGAACCCAGCACGCGATGCCAGTCCGCCCCGCGGGGGTGGACCACGGGTGGGAGGACGCGGACGTGACGACAGACAGCCCGGACACGGTGCCCAGAGGCGGGCGGCGATGGCTGCGTGTGCTCGCGCTGGGCGTGGCCGTGCTGGTGCTGTCGATCGCGGGGACGGGCTGGTGGTTCTACGAACGCCTCGACGGCAATATCCGCACCGACACCCGGACCGCGGACGAACTGCGGAAGTACGAGGCGGAGCGGCCGGTGTCGATGGTGCGGGACGCGCAGAACATCCTGCTGATCGGCTCGGACAACCGCGGTGGCAAGGGCAACCGCAAATACGGCCGGGACACCGGCACCCAGCGCTCGGACACCACGATCCTGCTGCATCTCCAGGCGAACGGCAGAAGCGCCACGGCCGTCTCGATCCCGCGCGATCTGATGGTGGACATCCCCGGCTGCGACCGGGCGAGCGGAAAGCGGATGGCGCCCCGGTTCGCCCAGTTCAACTGGGCATTCGAGTACGGCGGGGCGGCCTGCACGATCCGCACGGTGGAGAAGCTCACCGGGATCCGCGTGGACCACCATGTGATCGTGGACTTCACCGGCTTCAAGAAGCTGGTGAACGCGGTCGGGGGCGTGGAGGTCTGCCTGAAGGAGTCCGTCGACGACGCCGATGCGCATCTGCGGCTGTCCGCGGGGCGTCAGGTTCTCCACGGTGAGCAGGCACTCGGTTATGTACGCGCCCGGTACAGCATCGGTAACGGAAGCGACACCGAGCGTATCGCCCGCCAGCAGGAGTTCCTGGGCTCGCTTGTGAAGAAAGTGCAGAGCAATGGTGTACTGCTCAACCCGCGAAAGCTGTATCCCGTGCTCAACGCGGCCACCTCGTCACTGACCACGGATCCGGGGCTGGATTCGCTCAAGGACCTGTACGACCTGGTCCGGGGGGTCCGGAACATCCCCCGGGAGAAAATCCGTTTCCTCACGATTCCGCGCCAGCCCTATACGTACAACAAG
This sequence comes from Streptomyces coffeae, assembly GCF_016741875.1. GTDB lineage: Bacteria > Actinomycetota > Actinomycetes > Streptomycetales > Streptomycetaceae > Streptomyces > Streptomyces coffeae. The sequence continues at coordinate 28,158 of NZ_JAERRF010000027.1, forward strand.
AACCGTGATGAGCTCGTCCAGCCCGACGCCGATCGCTTGTTCCGGCAGTTGCGGCTCGACCAGCCGGTCTCCGTGACACGTTCCGTCACGTCCACGACGGAGGAAGATCCGAAGGCTGTGGACCGCAGCCCCTACCAGGGAACGACGGCGGCGCGTGACATCTGCGACTAACCGCACAAAGCATGGGGCACGGACTCGTGAAGGGCGGGGAAAGGATTGGGCAGAATGCCCAGTTGTAGGGAAGTGGAATTTGTCACCGGCGTCGCTTGGCGCTGAACTGGGCGGATAGTGTGAGCGATCCGGTGCGCTCTACGAGGTGGCCGCGCACTGCAAGGAAGACGGATGGGAGCGCCTTGAGGGGGAGGCGCCGCGTGGCACCAACGGAGGACACAGGCGACCGTGGACGCGCAAGGCGATGGGCGGGCGGACGAATTCGACCCCGCCGATCAGTGGGTGTTCGACCCGAACACCGGGAGCTACGAGCTGCGGCTGAACAACGCCGGGGCACCGGCTGATTCCGCCGGGACACCGCAGGCCCCCAGATCCGCGAGTCGGCGCCGTGCGCCCGAATCCGAGCAGCGGGGGCGCCGGCGGGCGGACAAGCGGGAAGAGGCCCCGTCGGGGCCGGCCAGCCGGCGCAAGCCGAAGCCGAAGAAGTCCAAGGGGAAGAAGATCCTCTTGTGGACCAGCGGCACGCTGGCCTTTCTGCTGGTCGGCGGGGCGGCGGCGGCGTACTTCGTCTATCAGCACCTCAACGGCAACATCAAGAAGGTCGATGTCGGCGAGAACAACGCCGCGGTCGCCGACGGCCCGATGAATATCCTGCTCATCGGCACCGACCGGCGTGACGGCAAGGGGAACAAGGGCTACGGCGACGCGGGCAGCGTCGGCCACGCCGACACCACGCTGCTGTTCCACGTCTCGGAGGACCGGTCGAACGCGACCGTGCTGAGCTTCCCGCGGGACATGATCACCGATATCCCGGACTGCAAGACGAAGCAGGACGACGGCTCGTTCAAGAACATCCCGGGCGAGAAGGAAGTGCGCTTCAACACCAGCCTGGGCCAGGAGGAACGGGACCCCGGCTGTACCTGGCAGACGGTGGAGAAGATCACCGGCCTGAACATCAACCACTTCATGATGGCCGACTTCAACGCGGTCAAGGAGTTGTCCACGGCGGTCGGCGGGGTGGATATCTGCCTCGGCAAGGACGTCAACGACCCCAAGTCCCATCTGAACCTGAAGAAGGGCCGGCACACGGTCCAGGGCGAGGAGGCCCTGGCGTTCGTCCGGACCCGGCACGCGGTGGGCTACGGCGGCGATCTGGACCGGATCAAGCTGCAACAGCAGTTCCTCAGTTCACTGATGCGCAAGATGAAGTCGAGCGGTTCGCTCACCGACCCGGGCAAGACCTGGAAGCTGGCCCAGTCGGCCACCAAGGCACTGACGGTGGACACCGGGATCGGAACGGTCAGCAAGCTGGCCGAGTTGGGCAAGAACCTGAGCAAGGTCGATCTGAAGAACATCACCTTCGCGACGGTCCCCGTGGTCGACAACACCGACGGCGCCACGGTGCTGCTGGACAAGACCAAGGCCGAGCCGCTGTTCCAGATGGTGCGGCAGGACGTCTCGCTGACCGAGGTCAAGAAGAAGCAGAAGGCGGCCAAGGACAAGCAGGCGGCCCGGCTCAAGGGCCCCAAGGCCGAGCCCGCCGACGTCCGGGTCAAGGTGCTCAACGGCAGCGGGAAGTTCGGCGCCGCGCAGGAGACCGTCGACTGGATGCAGAACACCGAGGGGATGCTCCGCACCAGCAACGGCGGAAACGCTCCGTCGGAGCTGAAGAAGACCACCCTGGAGTACGCGCCCAACCAGGCCGACCAGGCCCGGCGCCTGGCCGACAGCATGGGACTGCCCGCCTCCGCGATGAAGGAGGGCACCGAGGACGCCGAGCCGATGGCCGAGATGAAGCTGACGCTCGGGGGCGACTTCAAGGGCGCGGGTACACCGATCGCCGCCCCGGCGAAGGCGCCGAAGGACATCCAGCGGGTCGAGGCCGACGACAAGAACATCTGCGCCAAGTGACCGTCGCCGGCCGGCGGAGCAGGCTCGCCCCTCGGACCGGCCCACAACTGAAGCAGGAACCGGGGAGGCCCGATGCGGCAGAGCAACGTGCGGGGGGAGAGACAGCGGCACGCCGCTGTGCCCGAACCCCGCGATCCGGGTGGGGATGACAGCCCGCCGGAAGGGGAAGGCCCCGCGCCGGACGGCGCGGGGCACCGCCGGGGCGGCGAGCGCCGCCCCAAGCGCAGCCGGGGCGTGCGCATACTGCGCTGGACCGCGTTGACTCTCGCCGTGCTGGTGCTCGGCGCGGCCGGTGCCGGATATCTCTACTACCAGCACCTCAACGGCAATCTGCGGAAGGAGGAGCTGGACCTCGGCGACAGCAAGATCGGCAAGCCCGAGCCCAACGCCGCGGGCCAGACCCCTCTGAACATCCTCCTCATAGGCTCCGACAGCCGGAACAGCGCGGAGAACGTCAAGCTGGGCGGCGCCAAGCAGGACGCCGACCGCAAACCGCTGGCCGATGTGCAGATGCTGGTGCATGTCTCGGCCGACCGCAGCAACATGTCGGTGGTCAGCATCCCCCGTGACACCCGGGTGACCATCCCCCAGTGCACCGACCCCAAGACCGATGAGGTCTACCCGAAGACCGAGGCGGCCATCAACCAGTCGCTCCAGCACGGCGGTCCGGGTTGTACGGTCGCCGCCTGGAAGGAGCTGACCGGGGTCTACATCGATCACTTCATGATGATCGACTTCTCCGGGGTGGTGTCCATGGCGGACGCCGTCGGCGGCGTCCCGGTGTGTGTCCGGGACAACGTCTACTCCCACGACAGCAAGGGCCATGGCTCCGGTCTGCGGCTGACGAAGGGCACCCACAGCGTCAAGGGCGTCCAGGCCCTCCAGTGGCTGCGCACCCGCTACGGATTCGAGGACAACACCGACATCGGCCGCGCCAAGGCCCAGCACATGTATATGACCTCGATGATCCGGCAGCTGAAGGCGGGCACCAAGCTCAGCGATCCGGGCAAGCTGATGGACCTGGCGGAGGCCGCGACCAACGCGCTGACCGTCGACCGCGGCCTCGGCACCGTCAAGCACCTCTACGACCTGGGCAATGACCTCAAGCGGGTGCCGACCAAGCGGACCACCATGGTCACCATGCCCTGGGAGTACGGCGGCGGCGGTGAGTATGTGAAGCCCAAGCCGGGCGAGGCCGAGCAGACCTTCTCGCTGCTGCGCAATGACATCGCGATGGACGGCAAGGACAAGAAGAAGCCCGACCACACCCCGGCGCCCACCGCCCCCAAGGGCGAGCTCCCGGTGGTGGTGCAGAACGGCACGTCCAGCACGGTCCTGGGGCCGGTGTCCGGCCGGGCCGGTGTCATCACCTCCGAGCTGGCCCGGCTGGGCTACGCCAAGGCCACCGCGAGCACCGTTCTCACCTCGCAGGCCGACACCACCGTGCGGTACCCCGCCGAGGCCCAGCAGGGCGACGCGCTGGCCGTGGCCAAGGCGCTGAAGCTGCCGAAGTCCGCGGTGAAGTCGTCGAAGTCGGTGCAGGACGTGACGCTCGTGGTGGGCAACGACTGGCGCGAGGGCACCGTCTACCCCAAGCCGGCGAAGGAGGACGACGGCAAGACGCCCGAGAGCGCCGACGCCCTCAACGGCGAGGACAAGGGGGCGTGTATGAAGGTGAACCCGCAGTACACCTTCTGATCCCGCACGAACGACGAGGGGGCCGGACCCCGTGCTCGGGTCCGGCCCTCGTGGTGTACCGGTGCTCCGCCGCGTGGGCGCGGCCGGCCAGGACGCAGCCGCGGACGAACGACCGCACCTCGCGGCGCTTCCCGCGGAGCGCTCAGCTCTCGGCCATGACCGCCGGGCGGCGGCTGGCGATGACCTTCTTGGCGAGCGACCGCGGGCTGGTCAGAAAACCCCAGCCCCACGACATGTGCATGGTCGCCAGCGCGACCGGGATCCGCAGCCGGGCCGCAAGCGGCAGCCCCTTGCCCGCCGGGACCGAGCCCGCGGTGATGGCCGCCAGATAGCCGCCGGGGATCACCAGGCCCCACGGGGTGACGGCCGCGCCCACGACCAGGCCCGCCGCGATGGCGATCACGGCGGTCGGCGGGGCCAGATAGCGCAGATTGATCGAGCCCTGGTGGAAGCGGGCCACCACATGGCGCCAACGCCCGTAGTCCTTGTACTGCTTGGCCAGCGCCCGCACGCTGGGTCGCGGCCGGTAGGAGACCTTCAGCTCGGGCGAGAACCAGATCAGCCCGCCCGCCTCACGGATCCGGAAGTTCAGCTCCCAGTCCTGGGCGCGGATGAACTCCTCGTTGTAGCCGCCCTGTTGCTCCAGCGCCGCACGGCGGAAGACACCCAGATAGACGGTCTCGGCCGGGGCCGCTTCACCGCCGGTGTGGAACGCGGCGTTGCCGACCCCGACCTTGGAGGTCATGGCCGCGGCGACGGCGTGCTCCCAGTCGTTCTCGCCCTCGGCGTGCATGATGCCGCCGACGTTCTGCGCGCCGGTCTCCTCCAGGAGCCGCACGGCCGTCGCGATGTAGTCCGCGGACAGCATGCCGTGGCCGTCGACCCGGACCACCACCGGATGGCGGGACGCCTTGATCGCGGCGTTCAGCGCAGCGGGGGTACGGCCCGTGGGGTTGGGCACGGTGTGCACCCGGGGGTCCTCGGCGACCAGCTCGGCGGCGATCTCGTCGGTGCGGTCGGTGGACGGGCCGAGGGCGATCACCACCTCCATCTCACCGGCGTACTCCTGCTCCAGGATGTGCCGCACGGAGTTGCGCAGATGGCGTTCCTCATTGAGCACCGGCATGATCACGGAGACGGCCGGGAGCTGATGCGGGGGCATGGCACCTCGGGGTTTTTGGGGGTCGACCCCCGGAAGACTGCGGGTATCGGGCCCACGTTACCGCGTATGGGGGATACCGGAGCGCGCCGCCCGGGTGGCAGCGGGCGGCACCGGCGGCGTGGGGCCGCCAAGGCGCTCATCGTATGGGCCTACGGTGAGGCGTTTCCGCCCCGCCCGCCCGTCACGGAGGTCTTGCGCCAGTGAGAGCACCGGCCCGTATCCCCCGCCCGCCGCGCCCCCGCTCCGGCCACCGTCCCCGCTGGGGGCTGCGGATGGCCGCCGGGGCCTCCGGTCTGGTGCTGGCCGTCAGCGGTATCGGACATCTGCTGGTCCGGGAGCTGGAATCCGGGATCCACCGGGTCGATGTCTTCGACGACCTGGACAACCGGCCCAAGGGCGGTGGCGGGGGCGTCAACTTCCTGGTGGTGGGCACGGACGGCCGGGACCGGATCACCCGGCGGGAGAAGACGCTCTACCGGCTGGGCGGCGAGCCCTGCCACTGCACCGACACGATCATGCTCGTGCATCTGTCGGGCGACCGCCGCCGCGCCAGCGTGGTCAGTCTGCCCCGGGACTCCTATGCCGAGATCCCCGCGTACACCGACCCCGCCGGCAGACGGCACCCCATGCATCCGCGGAAGCTCAACGCCGCCTACGCCGAGGGTGGCCCCGGTCTGACGGTGCGCACCGTCGAGCATCTGACCGGCGTCCATGTCGACCACTACCTCGAGGTGGACTTCACCAGCTTCATGAAGACGGTGGACGTGGTGGGCGGGGTGAAGGTGTGTACGGCACGGCGGCTGACGGACGACCACACCGGTCTTGACCTGCCGGCCGGCAGCCATGTGCTGAACGGCGGCCAGGCGCTGCAATACGTCCGCTCCCGGCATATCGACGGCAGCTCCGACCTGGGCCGGATCCAGCGCCAGCAGCGGTTCATGGCGTCGGTGATCCACCAGACCACGGCCGGCGGCGTCCTCTTCAACCCGGTGAAGTTCAACAAGGTGGCCACCACTCTGCTGGGCTCGGTCCGGGCCGACCACGGTTTCGGGGCGGAGGACCTGGTGGAGCTGGGCCGGGCGATGCACGGGTTCACCCCGGCGTCGTCGGAGTTCGCCTCGGTGCCGGTGGAGCTGCCCGGCATCCCGGTCAAGGGGATGGGCTCCACCCTGCGCTGGGACGAGGAGAAGGCCGACCGGCTGTTCACGGCGATCCGCGAGGACCGGCCGCTGACCGTGCGCCACACCAGGAAGCCGAGCGGTGTCCCGGTCGATGTGGCTCCCGCCCGGATCAAGGTCCATGTGCTCAACGGCACCACCGAGTCGGGTCTTGCCCGGCGCGCGGACCGCGCGCTGCACGCCGCCGGCTTCGCGACCACCGGCTCCCCGGCCGATGCGGCGGCCTCGGGCGTCAAGCGCACGGTGATCACCTACGACCCGGTCTGGAGCCGTTCGGTGCGCTCGCTGGCAGCCGCGCTGCCCGGCGCCACGCTGCGGCCGGTCGCCAAGCACGGCGCGGTGATGCAGGTCACGGTGGGCAAGGACTACAGGGGCGTCCGCACGGTGCGGACCGAGGAGCCGCGTCCGGCCAAGAACGGCATCGAGGCCGTCACCGGCGACGAGGTCGCCTGCCCCTAGGCGGCTGGTGGGCCCCCACGACCCGGGCCTGCCGCCCCTGCCGTCCGCCGCGGTCCGCGGCCTGCGGCTCGGCGCTCCGGCCCTGGCCGCGGCCCGAGGAGAAGACCCCGACCAGTGCCGTGGCCAGCCCGATGAGCTGGGTGATCAGCCCGAGCCAGGTGGTTGTCAGAGCCGGGGAGTTTCCCGTCACCTCTTCCTCGGCGAGCTCCCGCCCGGCCGGCCGGTGCGGTCCGGGGGCCCCGGTCGGGCTCTCGCCGGGGGTCCCGCCAGGACCGGAGGTGACCGGCGAGGTCGGCGGGCTGGTGGGCGGCGACGGGGGCGAGGTGGGCGGGGAAGTGGTGGGCGGGGACGGTGAGGTGGTTCCGGTGTCGGTGACACCGGGCTTGGGTGTGACCGTCCGCACCGGTTTGACCGTCAGCACGGTCAGCCCGCCCGCGGAGAGCAGGGTGCCGGCGAACAGCAGCCCGACGGCGGTCAGCAGCACGGTGGCCTGGATCTGGAGGACGGCGAGGGTACCGGGTCGCGGAGGGCGCCACATGGGCCCCACTCTAGAAACGGAACGCGCGCGGCGAGTAACTCTCCGTTACGCCTGTCGGGGCACAACGTCCGCCCGGCTACAGCTCGTCGGCGGAGCGGCGGGCGCGCAGTTCCCGGATCGCACGGCGGCGGGCGAGGCGGTGGGTGCGCCGGATCTCGGCCTCCTGACAGCGCCGCTTGTCACGTTCGGTCTCGGGTATCACCGGGGGCACCGCCCGGGGCTTGCCGTCGGCGTCGACCGCGGCGAAGACCAGATAGGCGCTGCCGACCTGAGTGGCGGGGGTGGATTCGTTCCACCGCTCGGCCAGCACCCGCACCCCGACCTCCATGGAGGACCGCCCGGTCCAGTTGACCTGGGCCTTCACATGGACGAGGTCGCCGACCCGGACCGGCTCCAGAAAGGCCATCTCGTCCATCGACGCGGTGACCGCGGGGCCCTCGGAGTGGCGTCCGGCGACCGCCCCCGCCGCGTCGTCCACCAATTTCATGATCACGCCGCCGTGCACGGTGCCGAGAAGATTGGTGTCACTGTTGGTCATGATGTGCGACAGCGTGGTACGGGAGGCGGAGGTCGGCTTACCCGGAAGCTCCGCTTCCGCACCCTGGGCCTGAATGGTCATGCCGTCCACCATATGCGGAGCGGGATTCTTATCAGCTCTGCAACAGAGGTGCTCCGATACCGCACCCGGCCTGTATGGGCACCCACCCGACCAGGCACACTGCCTTGCATGAGCGATTGGCCCCAGGGATGGACCGGCGACCGCAACGACCGGTACGGACGTGGCAGCGGCAGCTCCGAAGCGGAAGGGGCCCGCGCGATGCCGCAGGTCAGGCGTCCGGCGCCGGGTGCGGGCGGCCCGCCGACGCAGGAGCCGCCGTTGCCGCCGAGCATGTCGCCGCGCGGCAGGGTGCCGCAGCAGCATCCGTCCCCGGGCTACGACGACTACGACGCGTACGACGACGGTTACAACACCGGGCAGGTCTACGGCGGCGGCAGGGGCGGACCGGGAGACGGCGCCCCCGGCCCGGCCCGGCCCAGGAACTGGAAGCGCCGGATAACCATCGGCCTGGTGACCTTTCTCGTCCTGCTGCTGGCCGTCGGTATCGGCACCTACTTCTGGGCCGACTCCAAGCTGCGCCGCGAGGTCGACCTGAGCAAGGTCGAGGACCGGCCCGAAGGCGGCAAGGGCACCAACTACCTGATCGTCGGTTCCGACAGCCGTGAGGGGCTGTCCGCCGAGCAGAAGAAGAAGCTGCACACCGGCTCCGCCGAGGGCCGCCGTACCGACTCCATGATCCTGCTCCACGTCGGTGACAACGGGAGCACCATGATCAGCCTCCCGCGTGACTCCTATGTCACCATCCCGGCCTTCACCGGTTCGAAGACCGGCAATCGGATCCCCCAGAGCCAGAACAAGCTGAACGCGTCGTACTCCTCCGAGGGCCCCTCGCTGCTGGTCCGGACGGTCGAGTACAACACCGGTCTGAAGATCGACCACTACGCGGAGATCGGCTTCGACGGCTTCGCCAAGCTGGTCGACGGGGTCGGCGGGGTGGAGATCGACATCCCGCAGGACATGAAGGAGAAGAACTCCGGGACCGACTTCAAGAAGGGCAAGCAGACGCTGGACGGCCAGCAGGCGCTCGCCTTCGTCCGGCAGCGCTACGGCCTGGCGGGCGGCGACCTGGACCGCACCAAGAACCAGCAGAAGTTCCTGTCGGCGCTCGCCAACAAGGCGGCCTCGCCGAGCACGCTGCTCAACCCCTTCACGCTCTACCCGACGATGGGCGCCGGTCTGGACAACCTGGTCGTCGACAAGGACATGAGCCTGTGGGACGTGAAGGACATGTTCTTCGCGATGAAGAGCGTCTCCGGCGGTGACGGCAAGCAGATGAACATGCCCATCTCCAACCCCGGCCTCTCCACTCCCAAGGGCAGCGCGGTGCAGTGGGACATGCCCAAGGTCAAGGAGCTGGTGAGCCAGCTGAAGAACGACGAGAAGGTCACCGTCTCCTCCGGCAACTGAGGAACATGACGAAGGCGGGGGCATCGCACACGCGATGCCCCCGCCTTTGTTGTGTCCGCCGGGCGCCTTACGGCAGGTTGCGCGCCATCACGATGCGCTGGACCTGGTTGGTGCCCTCGTAGATCTGCGTGATCTTGGCGTCCCGCATCATCCGCTCGACCGGGTAGTCACGGGTGTAGCCGTAGCCGCCGAGCAGCTGGACGGCGTCGACCGTGACCTCCATGGCGACGTCCGAGGCGAAGCACTTGGCGGCGGCGCCCTGGAAGGTGAGGTCGCTGTCCCCGCGCTCGGACTTGGCGGCCGCCGCGTAGGTGAGCTGGCGGGCGGCCTCCACCTTCATCGCCATGTCGGCCAGCATGAACTGGATGCCCTGGAAGTCGGCGATGGCCTTGCCGAACTGCTTGCGCTCCTGGACGTACCCCTTGGCGTAGTCCAGCGCGCCCTGGGCGATGCCCAGCGCCTGGGCGGCGATGGTGATGCGGGTGTGATCCAGGGTCTTCATCGCGGTGGCGAAGCCGGTGCCCTCGGCGCCGATCATGCGGTCGGCGGGGATCCGGACGTTGTCGAGGTAGACCTCGCGGGTCGGGGAGCCCTTGATGCCGAGCTTCTTCTCCGGGGCGCCGAAGGAGACGCCCTCGTCGGACTTCTCCACGACGAAGGCGGAGATGCCCTTGGAGCGCTTCTCGGGGTCGGTGACGGCCATCACCGTGTAGTACTCGGAGACCCCGGCGTTGGTGATCCAGCGCTTCACACCGTTGAGCACGTAGAAGTCGCCGTCGCGTACGGCCTTGGTCTTCATGCCCGCCGCGTCCGAGCCCGCGTCCGGCTCGGAGAGGCAGTACGAGAACATCGCGTCGCCCTTGGCGAGCGGGCCCAGGTACTTCTTCTTGAGCTCCTCGGAGCCGGAGAGGACGACGGGCAGCGAGCCCAGCTTGTTGACCGCGGGGATCAGCGAGGAGGAGGTGCAGACCCGGGCGACTTCCTCGATGACGATCACGGTGGCCAGGGCGTCCGCGCCCGCGCCGCCGTAGGACTCGGGGACGTGCACCGCGTGGAGGTCATTGGCGACGAGCGCCTCCAGCGCCTCCTGCGGGAAGCGGCCCTCCTCGTCGACCTCGGTGGCGAAGGGAGCTATTTTCGCCTCGGCCAGGGAACGGACCGAGTCGCGGAGCATGTCGTGCTCCTCGGACGGCCGGTACAGGTCGAAGTCATTCACCGAGGACCCCAAGTTCTCCACTCCCCTGAACGCGCTAACTACCGTTAAGTAACTGAATTCTAGGGGCGTCGCGCCAACAGGTATACGTGAGCTTGCCGACAGACTCGGCTGGGGCTCGGTCCCCGGCCCCGACTATGCTCAGTCAGCGCATCTGTGACCGAAGCTCTGGAGCCCCCCATGCCCCTCAAAATCACAGTGATCGGCACCGGCTACCTCGGCGCCACACACGCCGCGGCCATGGCCGAGCTGGGATTCGAGGTACTGGGTCTGGACGTCGTCCCCGAGAAGATCGCGATGCTCTCGGCGGGCAGAGTGCCGATGTACGAACCGGGCCTGGAGGACCTGCTGCGGCGCCATGTCGCGGGGATCGAGGGCGCGACCGGGCGGCTGCGCTTCACCAGCTCCTACGAGGAGGCGGGTGAGTTCGGCGATGTCCACTTCATCTGTGTGAACACCCCGCAGAAGCACGGCGAGTACGCCTGTGACATGAGTTACGTCGACTCCGCCGTGGAGTCGCTCGCCCCGCATCTGCACCGCCCGGCGCTGGTCGTCGGCAAGTCCACGGTGCCGGTGGGCAGCGCGGACCGGCTGGCCGCCCGGCTGGCGGAGCTGGCCCCGGTGGGCGGCGACGCGGAGCTGGCCTGGAACCCGGAGTTCCTGCGCGAGGGCTTCGCCGTCCAGGACACCCTGCACCCGGACCGGATCGTGGTCGGCGTCACCAGCGAGCGGGCCGAGAAGCAGCTGCGCGAGGTGTACACCACACCCATCGCCGAGGGCTCGCCGTTCGTCGTCACCGACTACCCGACCGCCGAGCTGGTGAAGACCTCGGCCAACTCCTTCCTCGCCACCAAGATCTCCTTCATCAACGCCATGGCCGAGGTCTGCGAGGCCGCGGGCGGCGATGTGGTGAAGCTGGCCGAGGCCATCGGCCATGACGAGCGCATCGGGAAGAAGTTCCTGCGCGCCGGGATCGGCTTCGGCGGCGGCTGTCTGCCCAAGGACATCCGGGCGTTCATGGCGCGCGCCGGTGAGCTGGGCGCCGACCAGGCGCTCACCTTCCTGCGCGAGGTGGACTCGATCAACATGCGGCGCCGCGGCCATATGGTCGAGCTGGCCCGCGAGGCCGTGGGCGGCAGTTTCCTCGGCAAGCGGGTGGCGGTGCTGGGCGCGACCTTCAAGCCGGACTCGGACGACGTACGGGACTCCCCCGCGCTCAACGTGGCCGGGCAGATACAGCTCCAGGGCGCCCAGGTCACCGTCTTCGACCCCAAGGGCATGGACAACGCCCGCGCCCTCTTCCCGACCCTGGCCTACGCGCCGAGCGCGCTGGAGGCGGCGCGGGGCGCCCATGCGGTGCTGCACCTCACCGAGTGGCGCGAATTCCGAGAGCTGGACCCGGCCGGGCTCGGCGAGGCGGTCGCCGAGCGCCGCGTCCTGGACGGGCGGAACGCCCTGGACCCGGACCGCTGGCGCGAGGCGGGCTGGCACTACCGGGCGCTCGGCCGCCCCCTGGCCTGAAGGCCGCGGGTCCGGGCGCCCGGACCCGCGTACGCGCTGCTGAACGTCCTTGCGGCGCCGCCAGGTTCGGTCCCGGCGGCGCCGTCCGGACAGGGCCTAGGTCCTAGGTCCTGTCCAGCTGCTCGATCGTGGCCACCGACGGGCCCCGGGACTCTCGCAGCCCACCCGCCACGTCCTCCGCGGAGCGCAGCGTACGGACCGCGTTCTGCCAGGTCAGCTTGGCGAGATCGGCGGGTGACCAGCGGCGGTCCAGCAGTTCGGCGATCAGGTTCGGATAGCCGGCGACATCGGCGAGGTCGTCGGGGGTGAAGGCGGTGCCGTCGAAGTCGCCGCCGATGCCGATGTGGTCGATACCCGCCACCTCGCGCATATGGTCCAGATGGTCGGCGACATGCGCCGCGGTGGCCCTCGGGCGCGGATTGGCCTCCTCGAAGGCGCGGTGGACCGCTATCCCGGCCTCCGACATCTCCAGCGGATGCAGTCCGTGGGCGCGCATGTTCTCGTCCGCCGCCTGGGTCCAGGCGACCGCCTCTTGCAGGACGAACTTGGGCACGAAGGTGACCATCGCCACCCCGCCGTTGGCGGGCAGCAACTCCAGTACGTCGTCGGGGATGTTGCGCGGATGGTCGCATACGGCGCGGGCGGAGGAGTGCGAGAAGACCACGGGCGCCTCGGTGACCCGGAGCGCGTCGCGCATGGTGTCGGCCGAGACATGGGAGAGGTCGACGAGCATGCCGAGCCGGTTCATCTCCCGGACGACCTCCTCGCCGAAGCGGGTGAGGCCGTGGGCGCGCGGCTCGTCGGTCGCCGAGTCCGCCCAGGGGACGTTGTCGTTGTGGGTGAGCGTCATATAGCGCACCCCGAGGTCGTACAGGGCGCGCAGAGTGGCCAGGGAGCAGTTGATGCTGTGGCCGCCCTCGGCGCCCATGAGGGAGGCGATCCGGCCTTCGGCCCGCGCCGTCTCCATGTCGTCGGCGGTGAGCGCCGGACGCAGCTGGTCGGGGTGGGCAGCGGTGAACCGGCGAACCACATCGATCTGTTCCAGGGTGGCGCTGACGGCGGTGTCCCCGCTGAAGTCCGAGCGGACGTAGACCGACCAGAACTGGGCGCCGACGCCTCCCGCGCGCAGCCGCGGGAGGTCGGTGTGGGTGTGGGCGCTCAGATCGGCGGCGATATCGCGCCGGTCGAGGTCGTAGCGGACCTGCTCACGCAGGGCCCACGGAAGGTCGTTGTGGCCGTCGACCACGGGGTGGGTGGTCAGCAGTTCACGGGCTTGCGCAAGACGATCGGTCATCGTCACATCTTGCAATGTTCAATGACCGAAGTCACGCCCCATCAGATCGATTGCCGTAAGGCTCCTGAAGGGCCGCTGAACAGCGCCCGATCAGCGGCTGATCAGCCGCCGATCACTTGCCGAAGCCGAAGGAGCCCGCCCCGTTCACCTTGGCCCGCAGCCGCTTGCCCTTCTCCGTGGCCTGCTGGTTCAGCTCCTCCTGGAACTCCCGCATCCGGGCCTGGAGCTCGGCGTCATGGGCGGCCATGATCCGGGCGGCCAGCAGTCCGGCGTTACGGGCGCCGCCGACCGAGACCGTGGCCACCGGCACCCCGGCCGGCATCTGCACGATCGAGAGCAGCGAGTCCATACCGTCCAGGTACTTCAGCGGCACCGGAACGCCGATCACCGGAAGCGGGGTGACCGAGGCCAGCATGCCCGGCAGATGGGCGGCGCCGCCCGCGCCCGCGATGATCGCCTTGAGGCCGCGGGGTGCCGCGTTCTCCCCGTACGAGACCATCTCGTGCGGCATCCGGTGGGCGGAGACCACATCCACCTCGTACGGGATCTCGAACTCGTCGAGAGCCTTGGCCGCCTCTTCCATGACGGGCCAGTCGGAGTCCGACCCCATGACGATGCCGATCGCGGGAACGCTCATTCGGTGATGGTCCCTCTGAGGTAGTCGGCGGCGTGGCGGCCGCGCTCACGCACGTCGGCCAGATCGTCGCCATAGGTGTTGACGTGGCCGACCTTGCGTCCGGGCTTCACGTCCTTGCCATACATATGGATCTTCAGCCCTGGATCGCGTGCCATGCAATGGAGATACGCCCCATACATGTCGGGGAAGTCGCCACCGAGGACATTGGTCATCACGGTCCATGTCGCCCGCGGGCGCGGATCGCCGAGCGGAAGGTCGAGCACGGCACGCACATGGTTGGCGAACTGCGAGGTGACGGCGCCGTCCTGGGACCAGTGGCCGGAGTTGTGCGGGCGCATCGCCAGCTCGTTGACCAGCAGCCGCCCGTCCCGGGTCTCGAAGAGCTCCACCGCCAGATGCCCGACGACGCCCAGCTCGGACGCGATCCGCAGGGCCAGCTCCTGGGCCTGGGCGGACAGCTCGCCGGACAGTCCGGGGGCGGGGGCGATCACCGTGTCGCACACCCCGTCGACCTGGATGGACTCCACCACGGGGTAGGCCACCGCCTGACCGTGCGGAGACCTCACCACATTGGCCGCCAGCTCACGGCTGAAGTCGACCATCTCCTCGGCAAGGACGGGCACCCCGGCGCGGAACGGATCGGCCGCGTCCGCGGCGTCGCGGACCACCCATACGCCCTTGCCGTCGTAGCCACCGCGCACCGTCTTGAGGACCACGGGGAAGCCGTGGCCCTCCTCGGCGAACCGCGCCACGTCCGTGGGATCCGTCACGATGCGATGGCGCGGACAGGGCACCCCGGCCGCGCGCAGCCGCTCCCGCATCACACCCTTGTCCTGGGCGTGGAGCAGCGCCTCGACCCCGGGGCGGATGACCACACCGTCCGCCTCGAGGGCCCGCAGATGCTCCGCCGGGACATGCTCATGATCGAAGGTGACCACATCGCAGCCTTGTGCGAACGCACGAAGGGTCTCGAGGTCGCGGTAGTCACCGATGACCACATCGCTGACCACCTGGGCCGCCGAGTCCTGAGGAGTGTCGCTGAGCAGCTTGAACCTGATACCGAGGGGGATACCCGCCTCATGGGTCATACGGGCGAGCTGACCGCCGCCGACCATGCCGACTACCGGGAATGTCACCCTCCCAGGGTAGCTTCCCCGCCCGGGGCCACCCCGGGGTGCCCCTGGACGATCCTCCAAGGCCCCGCGCTCGCCCGCAGCGGACGCGGCCCGATAACGGGCTCGTACGAAGTCTGTGAGAAAGATTCCGTCCGGAGGCTCCCGGAGGCGGGCCGCCGGGCCGCTGGTTAGCATGGGAGGTCTGTTGCCAAAGCCGACGGACGGGGCTGAACGATCACCATGAGCGAACGGCGAACACTCGGCGGGCTACGCGCCCAAGTGGGTCAACTCGCCCGCGAGATCGCGAAGTTCGGGGTGGTCGGCGGGGCCGGCGTCTTCGTCAATCTCGCGGTGTTCAACCTGGTCCGGCACCTCACCGATCTTCCCGTGGTGCGGGCCAGCATCGTGGCCACGGTGGTGGCGACCGGCTTCAATTACCTGGGGTACCGCTACTTCACCTACCGGGACCGGGACAAGCAGGGGCGCACCAAGGAGCTCAGCCTCTTCCTGCTGTTCAGCGCGATCGGCCTGATCATCGAGAACGGTGTGCTCTACACGGCCACGTATGGCTTCGGCTGGGACAGCCCGCTCCAGAGCAATGTGTTCAAGTTCCTCGGCATCGGAGTGGCCACCCTCTTCCGCTTCTGGTCCTACCGGACCTGGGTGTTCCGGGCGCTGCCCGCCCAGGGGGCCGTCGAGAGCGCGGAATCCTTTCTCTCCGAGGCACCGCCCGCTCAGGCCACCCGCAAGCAGCCGGTCCGGAAGTAGTCAGCCCGGACGTCAGGAGTCCGCACACCGTCGCGAGCAGCCCTGACCGGGCGGTCAGGAATCGCCCTGGCCCTCGGCCTCGCGGCTGAGGAAGAGAGCGAAGACCGGTGGATGCTGTTGCAGCAGCTCCAGCCGTCCCCCGTCGGCCTCGGCCAGATCGCGGGCGACCGCGAGCCCGAGCCCGGTGGAATTCCGTCCGCTGACCGTCCGCTCGAAGACCCGCGCGCCGAGGTCGGGGGAGACGCCAGGACCCTCGTCGGAGACCTCGACCACGGCCTGATTGCCGGTGACCCGGGTACGCAGTGCGACCGTGCCGTCCCCGTGCATCAGTGAGTTCTCGATCAGGGTGGCCAGCACCTGGGCGACCGCGCCCGGGGTGCCGACCGCCCGCAGCCCCTTCTTGCCCGAGCGCACGATGGCGCGGCCCTCGCTGCGGGAGGCCGGGCGCCACTCCTCGATCTGCTGCTTGACCACCTCGTCGAGATCGAAGGCGACCGCGGAGCCGCTGCGCGGATCACGGGAGTTGGTCAGCAGCCGCTGCACCACGTCGGTGAGCCGCTCGACCTGGCTCAGTGCGATGGTGGCTTCCTCTTTGACCGTCTCCGGGTCGTCATTGACCGTGATCTCCTCCAGCCGCATGGACAGCGCCGTCAGCGGGGTCCGCAGCTGGTGCGAGGCGTCGGCGGCCAGCCGCCGCTCGGCGGTGAGCATCCGGGCGATGCGCTCGGCGCTGGAGTCCAGCACATCGGCGACCCGGTCCAGCTCCGGCACCCCGTAGCGGCGGTGGCGCGGCCGGGGGTCGCCCGAGCCCAGCCGCTCGGCGGTCTCGGCGAGATCGGTGAGCGGGGCGGAGAGCCGCCGGGCCTGCCGTACGGCGAGCAGCACGGCGGCGAGCACCGCGAGCAGCGCCACCGCCAGGATGATCAGCACGGTGCGGCCGATCTCCCGGCTCACCGTGGAGCGGGACTCCTCGACCCGCACCATTTCGCCCTGCTCGCCCTTCTCCTCGGAGGAGATGACGCTGCCGCCGGGCCGCTTGCCGATCTCCACCGTGGGGTGGTCCGGGATCCTGATCACGGCGTAGCGGCCGGGCTCGATCTGCTCGCGCAGCACCTTGGCGGTGACGCCCTCACCGCCCAGCAGTCTGCCGTCGACGATGCTGACCAGCCGCACCGCGTCGGAGCTCACGCTCTCCTGGGCGCTGTTCTCGATGGTCCGCGTCTCCACGACGACCAGGGAAAGACCGAAGACCGCGATGACAACAAGCACCACGGCGAGGGTGGAGTTGATCAGCCGACGGCGCATGGTCCTACCGTCTCAGCCACCATCAGCTCTTCTCGAAACGGAAGCCGACACCCCGGACGGTGGCGATATAGCGGGGGTTGGCGGCGTCGTCCCCGAGCTTCTTGCGCAGCCAGGAGATGTGCATGTCGAGGGTCTTGGTCGAGGACCACCAGGTGGTGTCCCACACCTCGCGCATCAGTTGGTCGCGGGTGACGACCCGGCCGGCGTCCCGGACCAGGACGCGCAGCAGGTCGAACTCCTTCGCCGTGAGCTGGAGCTCCTCGTCCCCCATCCAGGCACGGTGCGACTCCACATCGATCCGCACCCCGTGGGTGGACGGCGCCTGCGCCTGGGTCTCGACCGCGCCGCGCCGCAGCAGCGCCCGGACCCGGGCGAGCAGTTCGGCGAGGCGGAAGGGCTTGGTCACATAGTCGTCGGCGCCCGCGTCCAGCCCGACCACCGTGTCCACCTCGTCCGCGCGGGCGGTGAGCACCAGAACCGGGAAGCCATGGCCCTCGGTGCGCAGACGGCGGCAGACTTCGAGACCGTCCATCCCCGGCAGGCCGAGGTCGAGGACAATCAGGTCGATGCCCCCTTGCAGCCCGGCGTCGAGCGCGGTGGGTCCGTCCTCCCGCACCTCGACTTCGTACCCCTCACGGCGCAGGGCGCGTGCGAGCGGCTCCGAGATGGATGCGTCATCCTCGGCGAGCAGTACTCGGGTCATGGGGGTGATGGTAGTCCGCCGAGGTCGGAGCAGGGGGCGCGCACGGGACTACGGCCGGGGCACGGAAGGTTGTGCACCCCTTGCGTGAGGTATGTCTCATCCCCTCCGGGGGGCGAGGGGAGCGTGTGTAAAGTAAACGCTCGTTTGCAGCTCTTTCGGGGACCTTTGGCCGCTACACGCCGCCGAAGGTCTCTGTCGTGTCCTGAGCCGGACAGGGCGACCGAACTGACCACCGAGCGCCTCCTGACCACACAAGGAACCCCCCATGGCGTCCAGCCTCACGAAGGGCGCCACCGCGCAGGGAACCCCTGCCAGCGGTGGCAAGACCTTCTTCGGCCACCCGCGTGGCCTCGCCACTCTCTTCATGACCGAGATGTGGGAACGCTTCAGCTACTACGGCATGAGAGCCCTGCTCGTCGTCTATCTGATCTCCGGCGGCCCGGATGCCAAGAAGGGCAGTCAGGGCGGCGGCCTCGCGATGACCGAGGGCAACGCGGTTGCCATCTACTCGGTCTATCTGGCGCTGGTCTATCTGCTGGCCATGCCCGGCGGCTGGTTCGGCGACCGGGTCTGGGGCCCGCGGCGGACGGTGGCCATTGCCGCCGGTGTGATCATGACGGGCCATCTGGCGCTCGCCGTGCCCGGCGAGGGGCCCTTCTTCGCCGGTCTCGCCCTGGTCGCCCTGGGTTCGGGGCTGCTGAAGGCCAACATCTCCACGATGGTCGGCCATCTCTACGACGGCCCCCAGGACCCGCGCCGGGACGGCGGCTTCACCCTCTTCTACATCGGCATCAACGTGGGTGCCTTCGCCGCTCCGCTGGTGATCGGCACCGTCGGCCAGAGCTACAACTGGCACCTGGGCTTCGCGCTCGCCGCGCTCGGCATGGCGCTGGGCCTGGTGCAGTTCCTGATCGGCACCCGCCACCTCAGCCCGCAGAGCAGTGTCGTACCGACACCGCTGGCGGCCGAGGAGCGCCGCACCTGGCTGCGCAAGGGCCTGATCTGGCTGATCGTGGCCACGGTCTGCTACGGCGCGGTGGTCCTCAGCGGCAACTGGACGCTGAACTGGGCCCTGGTCCCGATCACCCTCCTGGGTCTGATCATCCCCACCGGGGTGCTGATCCGGATCAAGCGCGACCGGGAGCTGTCTGCGGTCGAGCAGACCAAGGTCAGCGGCTACATCTGGTTCTTCGTGGCCGCGGCCGTGTTCTGGATGATCTTTGACCAGGGCGGCTCCACGATGTCCGCCTTCGCCGAGAAGAAGACCACCGACAACATCTTCGGGCTGCACTTCCCGTCCTCGTGGTTCCAGTCGGTGAACCCGCTGTGGGTGATGGCGCTCGCCCCGGTCTTCGCCTGGCTGTGGCTGTGGCTGGCCCGGCGCGACAGGGAGCCCAACACCACGGTGAAGTTCTCGATGGCCCTGGTCCTGATCGGCGCGTCCTTCTTCGTCTTCGTGGTGCCGATGGCGATGGCCTCGGACGGCAGCACGGTCAGCCCGCTGTGGCTGGTGTCGATCTACATGATCCAGACGATGGGTGAGCTGTGCCTCTCGCCGGTCGGTCTGTCGGTGACCACGAAGATGGCTCCGGAGAAGTACGCGAGTCAGATGATGGGTGTGTGGTTCCTCGCGGTGACCGCCGGTGACTGCATCACGGGCCTGCTGTCCATCGCGGGTGTCGACATGAGCGGCACAGGTGTGATCGCGCTGGAGGCGAGCCTCGCGGCGCTGGCCGGATTCGCGGTCTTCATGTACCGCAAGAAGATCGTGGCCCTCATGGCCGACGTGCACTGAGGCCGTTTCACGGCCCATGGTGTGAGGGGCCCGGCGCGGAACGACCGCGCCGGGCCCCTCGGCCGTTCCCGGGATCCGGTCAGCGGGTGCCGCGCAGCTTGCGCCACGGTGTGAGGGTGAAGACCGCGCCGCCCAGCAGGACGGAGGTACCGGCGATCAGGGCGAGCGCCTTCAGCCCGCCGTGGTCGCTCGCACCGGTCTCGGCCAGCCCGCCGCTGGTGCCGCCGGACGAACTGCCGCCGGTGCCACCCGACGTACCGCCCGAGGAGCCGCCCGAGGCGCCGCCCGAGGCGCCGCCCGAACCGCCGGAGGTGCCACCGGACGTACCGCCGGGCTGGGCCGTGGTGTCCAGCTCCAGCGAGGCGCCGGGGTCCTTGACCGGGGTGCAGGTGGTGGTCGTACCGAGTGCCTTGACCGTCAGCACACCCGGGGTGAGCGTCGCCTTGCCGCTGGCGCCCGGCTTGTAGGTGCCGGTGAGGTCCGGAATCTCGATCGGTTCACCGGACTTGATG
The DNA here is from genome assembly GCF_016741875.1 of Streptomyces coffeae. Classification (GTDB taxonomy): domain Bacteria; phylum Actinomycetota; class Actinomycetes; order Streptomycetales; family Streptomycetaceae; genus Streptomyces; species Streptomyces coffeae. The sequence goes on from NZ_JAERRF010000027.1 coordinate 48,164, forward strand.
GGCCCCTTGTTGGTCGGGCCCTCCACGGCGACCGTGCCCTTGTCGGCACCGCCGACCTTCACCGCCATCGAGGGCTTGACGGAGTTGGCGGGGATGTCGGCAGGGCTGTTCATCACGGACTTGCCGAACTTCACGGTGAGGTCGAAGTTCCCGCCCTTCTTGGTGGCGTTGATCTGGACCGGGGAGGTGGCTTCCTTGTCGCCGATGGGGGTCTTGCACTTGTAGTCGACGTCCACCTGCTTACCGGTCTGGGTGTCGCCCCCGCCGCCACCGCCGCCGGTCGTCGAACCACCGGTCGTGGAGCCGCCGGTGGTGGTCCCGCCGGTCGTCGTGCCACCGGTCGTGGTCCCGCCGGTGGTCGTACCGCCGGTGGTGGTACCGCCCGTGGTCCCGCCGGTGGTCGTACCGCCGGTCGTCGTGCCACCGGTCGTGGTACCGCCCGTGGTGGAGCCGCCGCCGTCCGTCACCTTGATGGTGGCGGCGGCCTTGACCGTCTCCTTGGCCGAGCACTTGGTGTCCGTGGAGATCGGCTTGCTGACGTTGATGTTGTACGCGCCGGGCGTCAGCGTCACCTCCCCGGCCTTCGTCAGCTTCAGCTTGGCCTTCATGTCGGACAGCTTCATCGGACTGTCCTTGGGGATCGGCGGATTCTCCCGCGCCCCCTCCATCGCCAGATCGCCGGTCTGCGCCCCGCCCACCGTGATGGTGCCGGTGGGCTTCACGGTGTCCTTCTCCAGATCGAGGATGGGCGGGTTCTTGGAAGCGGCCTGCACCGTCTTCCACACCACCTCGACCTCGTCGCCGACCTTGGCCGTGGCCGGGGCCTGTACGTCCACTGTCGTGGTGCCCTGCACCGGTGGCATACCGGAGATCGGCGGCGGCAGACACTCGGTCTTGTACGAGACCTCGGCGCCCTGTGCGGTGCTTGCGCCGAACAGCACTCCCGCACCGCCGAGCACCAGCGCGGCGGTGGCCGCGCCCACTCTTCGTTGCGTACTCACGTCGATCCTTTCGGGGTCGGTCGGTTGTTCTCGGACGGTGCGGAAGGGTGTTGCGTCTGCGACCCCGGCAGCGTGTCCGGGGTGAACCAGGGCAGGGACGGATCGTCGCCGGAGCGGTCGGTACGGGCGGGCTCGACGCGGGTGCCGCGGGCACGGGAGCGGCGGGTACGGGCATGGGCGCCCGCCGTTGCCGGACGCGGCCGCGCCTTGTCCACGACGGCCATACCGATCCGGAAGACCGCGGCCGGGATCACCACGCACAGCAAGATCCAGAAGAGCGTGACGCCCCACGGCCGCGCGACCGTCCACGGCTGCTCGACCAGCAGCTTGCTGCCGTACTTCAGCGAGACGACATAGTCGCCATGGGCCGCGGCCGACAGTTCGACCTCCAGCTTGACCCGGGCCTTCTTCCCCGGCTTGATGGTCCCCCGCCACTGCCGTTCCTCCCACGAGGGCGCGAAGACACCGTGCGAGGCGCCCACCCGGAAGACCGGATCACGGGCCGGAGTCGAGCCGAGATTGGCGACCGTGACCACGAGCTTCCGGCTCGGGGGCGCGCCGAACCAGGTCAGCACCCCGCTCGAACCGTCCAGCCGCGCCGAGAGCACACTGAGCCGTTCACCGCCGGTGCGCTCCTTCGGCAGGGGCTTCACCGGATGCCCGGCGACGCGGAACTTCACGTCGGCGGAGGCGGCTTCACCGGTGACGGTCGCGGCATGGACGACGCAGGGACAGGGCTTGGGCGGATCGGCGACCGGCAGTTTTCGGCGGAAGGTTCCATCCTTCCCGGTGGTGACCGCTCTGCCGTCGGAATTGGCACAGGAGTTGGTGCCGCCGATCATGTTCTGTCCGCAGATGAGCAGGGTGAGCAGCGCCTTCGGCCGCCAGCCGCGACCGGTCACGGTGATCGAGCCGCCGGTGCCCGCCTCCCGCCGGGAGACCGCGACGGTCGGTCCGTCGGAGGCCGCGGCGGCACGGCTGGTGAACGGTACGGCGAGGGTGCCGAGGAGCAGGGCGAGGACCACGAGCGTCGGTCGTACGCGATGCCATGTCATTCCTCCGCTCCCGCCTCCGCGACGGCGGCTTCCGGCTCCAGCTCCGGTGCGGTCGACTCCGGTGCCGTCGACTCCGGTACGGCCGCTTCCGGTACGGCCGCTTCCGGTACGGCCGCTTCCGGTACGGCCGCTTCCGGTACGCGCCGTCGTCGCCGCCACAGCCACGCGCCCGCGCCGGTGCCCGCGCCCAGTGCCCCGACCGCCGCCGGGACGAGCAGCCACAGCGGTACGGCGGTGTAGGTGGTGGACGCCGCGTCGTACGCTCCCCCGCCCGCGGTGACCGTGAGTTTCACCGCCACCCGGTCGACGGCGGGCGGATCGGGCCACTTCTCGGTGAGCCGCACCCGGCGGCCGGGGGCCAGGTCGACCGGCAGGGTGCGGGCGTCGCGGCGCAGCACCGCGCCGAAGAGCCCGTCGGCGCGTACCGCGAGCCGTGGAGTGAGCGCGGTGGTGCCGCGGTTGACCAGGGCGTAGTGGATGGCCGCCGCGTCGCCGTGCCGCTCGACGCGGACGTCCTCGACGGAGAGCGCCGTCATGGTGGGCCCGTTGACCCGCAGATGCGTCCGTACCGCGATCTCGCGTCCGCCGCCGGAGACCCGGACCGCGCCGGAGCGCTCGCCGGGTGCCGCGTCGGCGGGGACGGTGACGGTCAGCGGGACATCGGCGCGGGTGCGGGGCGGCACCCTCACGGTGTGCTCGGCGAGCGAGACCCGGATGCCGCCGGTGCCGCGCAGCCGGACGGTGCGGGGCCGGGTGCTCTCGTTGGTGACCGCGAGCGAGTCGTGGAGGACGGTGCCGGGGCCGCCCTCCAGATAGAAGTAGGTCCGGTCGCCCGCGCCCGGCGCGTTTCCACCGCCGGGCGCGGGCGCCGCCGACCAGCTGGGTCCCCCGGGCTCGGCGGGGGCCGCGGTGGCCGCTGCCGTGGGGAAGAGCGCGAGGGTCAGCAGAGGGGCGGTCAGTAGCGCGGCGGCGCGGGTGCGGACGCGGACGACGGTGTGGGTACCAGACGGCATCGGCGGCTCCTTGGGTACTCGTCCTCGTACGGCCCGGCCGGGCGGGGCAGAGCTCAACGCTCCGCGGGAAGTGCCGGGAAGTGCCGTCGTGCGTCTGCGGCTGCCTCGTGGCTGGTCGCGCCCACGCGGCGGAGCCGCACATCGACACAGCCCCGCGCCCCTTCGGGGCGCACCCGAACTGCACCGGACTTCAGCGAGTCCGCTCAGTGCGTCTGGTGGCGGCGCCGGCTCAGCCAGAGGGCCCCGGCCACCCCGGTGAGCAGCACGGTGCCGCCGAGGGTGCCGAGCGCGATGGCGGAGTCGGCCGGTCCGGTCTGCGGAAGCTGGGAGCCGCCGCCGGAGCCGGAGCCGCCCGTACCGCCCGTGCCACCTGTGCCGCCGGTCCCCCCGTTGTCGCTGCCGCCGGAGGATCCGCTTCCGCCGCCGGAGCCGCCCGAGCTCTTGACGTCCAGCGTCAGCGAGGGCTTCGGGTTGTTGCCGGGGGTGCAGGTGGTGGTGGTGCCCAGGGCCTTGATGGTGAGGGTGGAGGCGGTGAAGGTGACCTTGCCGCTCTTCTTCGGCGTGTAGGTGCCCGACAGATCACGGATCTTGATCGGGGTGTTGGCGGGGATCGCCTTGTCGTTGGCGGGCCCCGCGACCGACACCGTCCCGGTCTCCGCACCGCCCAGCTTGATGAGCGCGCTGGGGTGCATGGCGCCCTTGCCGAGTTCGACCGGGCTGGAGGAGACACCCTTCTCGAAGGACATGGTGAGCTTGTAGCCGTTGCCGCTCTTCACGCTCTTGATGTCGATGGGCGACACCGCGCTCTTGTCGCCGATCGGCGTCTTGCACTTGTAGTCGACATCGACGGTGGTGGCGTGGGCGGACGGGGCACCGAGGAAGACCGCGGAACCGGCCAGGGCCGCGGCGAGGGCGAGGGCGCCGCCGCGTCCGACCGTACGGCGTTGTGTGTGGGACACGAGATCCCCTCTCGTCGAGCGCCGCAGCGGAAGAACTGACGGCATATCAGATCGGGCGCCGACAGTACGCCGGGGACCTTGGAGAGGGAAGACAAAGAGCACGCCCGATTCGGCGCGTAGAGGATGAAGACCGGGTGAATCGGGTGGACGCGATTGCGGCGGGGGTGACCGCAGGGGCGGCGGGGGTGGCCGCGATGGCGGCGGCATGGGCCGCGGCGGATCAGCCGGCCCCGAGGGCGCTCAGCGCGCGGGGGAAGTCGGGCCGGGGCCGTGCTCTTCAGGCCGGGGCGGCGAGCTCGGCCCAGACCGTCTTGCCGGTGCCTTCCACGTTCCGCACAACGCCCCAGTCCAGGCAGAGCCGTTGGACGATGAACATCCCATGGCCGCCGGGGCGCCCGGCACGGTGCGGGGTGCGCGGCGCGGGCGTACCGGTGCCGAGGTCGACCACCTCGAGGCGGAGCACCTTGGCGTTGCAGCTGACGCGCAGCTCCTCGGGGCCGTCAGCGTGCAGACAGGCGTTGGTGACCAGTTCGGAGACGACGAGCAGCACATCTTCCGCGGCCGCCCGCTGATCGGCGGTCGCGGCCGGCAGCCAGCCCCAGTCGCGCAGCGCCTCGCGCGTGAAGTCACGGGCGCGCGGAACGGCTCCGCTGGCTCCGATCAGATGGAGCCTGCGAACCTGGCGGATCCGCCCGGCGGGTGGAGTGCCCGGTGGGATGGCCGAAGCGGCGGGGCCGTCCGGGTCCGGGCTGCGGTCGCCCGGCGGGTACGGCCGGGTGGTGCTCATCAGCGCTTCACCTCACCGATTCACCGATTCAGGGACAAGGGTTACCTGATCTCTTCAACAGTTTCAGCCTGTCTCCTGCCCGGCCAAAGCGTGAGAACACCCACTTCTTCGACACCGGTGATGTGACGCGGGCAACGCTTCGACGCCCCGCTCAGGACTCACCGGGAACAGGAGTGGCGTAGATCACTCAACAAGCGCTGCATCAAGCGAGTCATGCAGCGTGAAGACGGCTTCCGCTCCGGTGATCTCGAACACGCGGGCAACGATGGGCTGCATCCCGGCCAGGTGGACCCCACCACCCTCGGCCTCGGCCTTGAGGCGGGCGCCCAGGAGGACATTCAGCCCCGTCGAGTCGCAGAACTCCAGCTTGGAGCAGTCCACGACCAGCCGCGCGCGTCCCCCTTCCACGCACCGCTCCAGCGGCTCGCGCAGCACTTCGGCGGTGTGGTGATCCAACTCACCCGCTGGCGTGACGACCGCACTCGCCCCGTGGTGCCGAACCTCGACCTGGAGTCGGCCCTTGCTGGCGCTGCCGACCATCCCGCGGTCCATGTGCGCACCTCTTCTGGCGTCTCGTTGCTTTCGATTGCGCGCATCGAACCCTACGCCTTCTACCCGCCCCTCCGGTAGCCGAACATTTCGCATACTTCGGCAAATATGGACAACGTGGACTTGCCACGCGATGGCCAATACAGGTAGGCGTAGTAGTGACCCGCTCGAACACGACCGGCTTTGGAGGCGCCGCTCACCCGAGCAGCACGTTATGGCATCGGCAGCCATATGCCGAGAACGACGGAGGAGACTATGTCCCGCCAGCTCGACGAATCGCGTACTGACCCGTCTTGGAGTACCGGCGCCTCGTCGACCACCGTGCCCCAGCAGTTCACCCCTGACACGGATGTCCAGGCCATCGCCGGAACCTCCTTGGATGAACTGCCGGATTTGTCCGACCTGCCGGAGATACCCCCGTATGAAACGGTTGGCCCGGTAGATGCACGGGCTCTCTCGAAGACCCTCTTCGAACGCCTCGCGGTGCTGGACGAAGGCACCCACGAGTACGCGTACGTCCGCAACACGCTCGTCGAGCTGAACCTGGCACTGGTCAAGTTCGCCGCCTCGCGCTTCCGCTCCCGCAGCGAGCCGATGGAGGACATCGTCCAGGTCGGCACCATCGGACTGATCAAGGCGATAGACCGCTTCGAGCTCGGCCGTGGCGTCGAGTTCCCCACGTTCGCGATGCCGACCATCGTCGGCGAGATCAAGCGCTTCTTCCGGGACACCAGTTGGTCGGTGCGCGTGCCCAGGCGGCTCCAGGAGCTGCGGCTCGACCTGGCCAAGGCCGGTGACGAACTGGCCCAGCGGCTCGACCGCGCCCCCACCGTCGAGGAGTTGGCCGAGCGGCTGGACATCACCACCGCCGAGGTCGTCGAGGGCATGGCCGCGAGCAACGCGTACACCGCCAGCTCGCTGGACGCCCAGCCCGAGGAGGACGACACCGAGGGCACCCTGGCGGACCGGATCGGCTACGAGGACCACGGTCTCGAGGGCATCGAGTACATGGAGTCCCTGAAGCCGCTGATCGCCGAACTGCCGCCGCGCGACCGGAAGATCCTGTCGCTGCGCTTCGTGGCGAACATGACGCAATCGGAGATCGGTGAGGAGCTGGGTATCTCCCAGATGCATGTCTCCCGGCTGCTGTCGCGCACCCTCCGTCGGCTCCGCAAGGGACTGATGATCGAAGAGTGACGCTGCCGCAGACGGATAAGGGCCCGCCCCCGCTCAGCCCGGGACGGGTCCTTATTCGCGTCGGCGTCCGCCGGGGGCGTCAGACCAGAGTGCCGCCGCGCCAGACGGCCGACACCAGCGGAACCCCCGGGCGGTAGGCGAGATGGACATGGGACGGGGCGTCCAGCAGCGCCAGATCGGCGCGGGCGCCCGGCGCGATACGGCCCACATCGGTACGGCGCAGGGCGCGCGCCCCGCCCTCCGTGGCCGCCCAGACCGCCTCGTCCGGTGTCATCCCCATGTCGCGGACGGCCAGCGCGATGCAGAACGGCATCGAACTGGTGAAGGACGAGCCCGGGTTGCAGTCCGGCGAGAGCGCCACGGTGACGCCCGCGTCCAGCAGCCGGCGCGCGTCCGGGTACGGCGAGCGGGTGGAGAACTCGCAGCCCGGCAGCAGGGTGGCCACGGTGTCGCTGTGCGCCAGCGCGTCGATGTCCTCGTCCGTCAGATAGGTGCAGTGGTCGGCGGAGGCGGCGCCCAGCTCGACGGCGAGCTGCACCCCGGGGCCGTGGGAGAGCTGGTTGGCGTGGACCCGCGGGATCAGCCCGTGCCGCTGTCCGGCGGTGAGCACGGCCCGCGCCTGGTCGCCGTCGAAGGCGCCCTTCTCACAGAAGACGTCCACCCAACGGGCGTACGGGGCGCACATGTCGAGCATCGGGCCCGTGACCAGGTCCACGTAGGCGGCCGGGTCGTCGGCGAACTCGGGAGCGACGACATGCGCGCCCAGGAAGGTCACCTCGTCGGTGTGGGCGGCGGCGATGGACAGGGCGCGGGCCTCGTCCTCGGAGGTCAGCCCGTAGCCCGACTTGATCTCCAGCGTGGTGGTGCCCTGGCGCAGAGTCTCCATCACATAGCGGGCGACATTGGCGTTGAGCTCGTTGTTGGAGGCGGCCCGGGTGGCGGCCACGGTGGTGCGGATGCCGCCCGCGCTGTAAGGCCGCCCGGACATCCGGGCGTTGAACTCCTCGGTGCGGTCGCCCGCGAAGACCACATGGGAGTGGGAGTCCACAAAGCCGGGGATGGCGGCCCGTCCGGCCGCGTCGACCCGGTTGTCGGTGGCGGGTGCTTTGCTGGTCTCACCGACCCAGGCGATCCGGTCGCCGTCGATGACGACGGCCGCGTCCTGGATCAGACCGAGGGGGCCTTCACCGAGGGAGGGGTCGTTGGTGACGAGGCCGGCGATATGGGTGATGGCGGTCGTCGCGGGCGTGGCGGCCGCGTCCGTCGCGGTGGTCATCGTGGGGATGTTCTCCTTCGTGAGCCGCCGGAGCGGCCCGTTGTCGCTCAGCCGTGCAGGGCTGCGATGGACTCGGCCAGCGCCTCGGGCACGCGCGGGACGAGCTGATGGGCGCCGTCCCGTACGACATGGCGGCCGCCGACCACGGTGTGCCGGACATCGGCGCTGGTCGCCGCGAATACGGCCGTCTCGGCGCCCAGCCGGGGCGGGGGCCCCGCGGTGCGCACCGAGTCCAGCGCGATCGTGGTGAGGTCGGCCAGCGCCCCCACCTCGATCCGGCCCGCGTCCTTGCCCCAGCCGAGCGCCGTATGGCCGTCCGTCGTTGCGGCGCGCAGCAGTTGGGGCGCGGTCCAGTGGCCGCGGGCGCGGGTGTGCAGCCGCTCGTCCAGCTCCATGGCGCGGGCCTCTTCCAGGATGTCGATCACGGCGTGGCTGTCGCTGCCCAGCGACAGCGGTGAGCCCGCGCGCTGGAGTTCGGCGGCCGGGCCGATGCCGTCGGCGAGGTCCCGTTCCGTGGTCGGGCACATGCACACCCCGGTGGCCGAGTGGCCCAGCAGCCGGATGTCGCCGGGGGTGAGATGGGTGGCGTGCACCGCGGTGGTGCGCGGTCCCAGCACCCCGTGATCGGAGAGCAGCCGGGTCGGGGTGAAGCCATGTGCCTCGACGCAGGCGTCGTTCTCGGCGGTCTGCTCGGAGAGGTGGATGTGGAGCGGCGCCGACCGCTCCTCGGCCCAGCCGGAGACGGTGCCCAACTGGTCGACGGGGACGGCCCGCACCGAGTGGATGGCCGCGCCGATCCGGGTGTTGCCGTTGCCCTTGAGCGCGGAGACCCGCTCGGCCCAGGCGTCGGCGCTGCCGTCGGAGAAGCGCAGTTGGTGCTGGTCGGGCTCGGCGCCGAACCCGGAGGACAGATAGCAGGTGTCGAGGAGGGTGATACGGATTCCGGCCTCGGCCGCGGCCGCGATCAGGGCCTCCCCCATCGCGTTGGGGTCGCCGTAGCGGGTGCCGCCGGGTGCGTGGTGGAGGTAGTGGAACTCCCCCACGCAGGTGATGCCCGCCATGGCCATCTCGGCGTAGACGGCGCGGGCGAGTTCGAAGTAGCTGTCCGGGGTGAGCCGGTCGGCGACCTCGTACATCACCGTGCGCCAGGTCCAGAAGGAGTCCGGGGCGCCCTGCCGCTGATCGTGGGCCTGCGCCGTGCTTCCGGCCTGGACGAAGCCGCGCAGCGCCCGGTGGAAGGCATGGCTGTGCGCGTTGGCCAGGCCGGGGACGGTCAGACCGCGCAGGGTGACCGAGCCCGCGGGCGGCACGGGGCAGCCGGGCCGCACCGCGGTGATCCTTCCGTCCGTCGCGGCCACGATCAGCACGTCCGGCCGTATGCTTCCGCCGAGCCAGGCGTACTCCGCCCAGTACGTCTGCGCCGTCAGTGACACGCCAACCCCTCCAGTACCTGCGCGAGCGCGGCCACACCGGCGAGGCAGTCATCCTCGCCCGCCGTCTCCGCGGGTGAGTGCGAGACGCCGGTGGGGTTCCTTACAAACAGCATGGCGGTCGGAACCGACGCGGACAAAATGCCCGCGTCGTGCCCGGCGCCGGTGGGCAGCACCGGGACCCCGCCGAGCAGGCCCGACAGCCGGTCCCGCAGATCATGGGCGAATTCCACGACCGGGGTGAAGGACTCCCGGGTGACCCGGACCTCCACCCCGTCGCGCTGTCCGCGCTCCACGGCGGCCCGCTCGACCTCCTCGACGACGGCGGCGAGGGTCTTCTCGTCGGCGGCCCGTGAGTCCAGCCAGCCGCGCACCAGGGAGGCGATGGCGTTGACCCCGTTGGGCTCCACGCTGACCTTGCCGAACGTGGCCAGTGCCCCCGCCAGCCGGGCCTTCTTGCGGGCCGCGAGCACGGTGTTGGCGTAGGTGAGCATCGGATCGCGGCGGTCCTCGATCCGGGTCGTCCCGGCGTGGTTGGCCTCGCCGTGGAAGTCGAACCGCCAGCGGCCGTGCGGCCAGATCGCCGAGGCCACGCCCACCGCGTCGCCGGTGTCGGCCAGCGCCCGGCCCTGCTCGACGTGCAACTCCACGAAGGCGCCGATCCGGGCCAGCCGCTCGGGGTCCGGGCCGATGGCTTCCGGGTCGTAACCGGCGCGCTCCATGGCCTGCGGCAGCGAGACCCCGTCGGCGTCACGCAGCGTATGCGCCTGGTCGACGGTGAGCTGTCCGGCGGTGAGCCGGGAGCCGACGCAGGCCAGCCCGAAGCGGGCGCCCTCCTCGTCGCCGAAGTTCACGATCGCGAGCGGTTTGGCGAGGTGCTTACCGCGTGCGCGGAGCTCGTCGAGGGCGGCGAAGGAGGAGACCACGCCGAGGGGGCCGTCGAAGGCACCGCCGTCGGGCACCGAGTCCAGGTGGGAGCCGGTGACAACCGCGTCCCCGGCGGCCGGGTCGCCGAGCCAGGCCCACTGGTTGCCGTTGCGGTCCACCTCGTAGGTGAGGCCGCGGGTCTCCGCCTGGCCACGGAACCAGGCGCGGCAGTCGGCGTCCGCGCCCGTCCAGGCGTAGCGGCGGTAGCCGGTGGTGGTGGCGTCCCGGCCGATGGGGGCGAGGTCGCGCCACATCTCCAGGAACGACGGGGATGCGCCTGCGGGTGCGGTCACGCCGTCCCTTCCTCACGCATCGGGACGCGCACCTCGCGCTCGTGCGCCACCTCGTCGGCGCGGTCGTAGCCCGCGTCGACGTGGCGGATCACGCCCATCCCCGGGTCGTTGGTCAGCACCCGGCGGATCTTCTCGCCCGCCAGCGCGGTGCCGTCGGCCACCGTCACCTGGCCCGCGTGGATCGAGCGGCCCATGCCGACGCCGCCGCCGTGGTGGAGGGAGACCCAGGAGGCGCCCGAGGCGACGTTGACCATGGCGTTGAGCAGCGGCCAGTCGGCGATGGCGTCCGAGCCGTCGAGCATGGCCTCGGTCTCGCGGTACGGGGAGGCCACCGAGCCGCAGTCGAGGTGGTCACGGCCGATGGCCAGCGGGGCGGCGAGGGTGCCGTCGGCCACCATCTCGTTGAACCGCTCGCCCGCCTTGTCGCGCTCGCCGTAGCCCAGCCAGCAGATCCGGGCGGGCAGACCCTGGAAGTGCACCCGCTCCCCCGCCATCTTGATCCAGCGGGCCAGCGACTCGTTCTCCGGGAACAGCTCCAGGATCGCCCTGTCGGTGGCGGCGATGTCCTTGGGGTCGCCGGACAGCGCGGCCCAGCGGAACGGGCCCTTGCCCTCACAGAACAGCGGGCGGATGTAGGCGGGGACGAAGCCGGGGAAGGCGAAGGCGCGCTCGAAGCCCGCGAGCTTGGCCTCACCGCGGATGGAGTTGCCGTAGTCAAAGACCTCGGCGCCCGCGTCCATGAAGCCGACCATGGCCTCGACATGCCGGGCCATGGACTCCCGCGCCCGCTGGGTGAAGTCGGCGGGCTTCTCGGCGGCGTACGACGCCATCTCGTCGAAGTCCACGCCCACCGGCAGATACGCCAGCGGGTCATGGGCGCTGGTCTGGTCGGTGACGATGTCGATGGGGGCGTTCATCGCGAGGAGTTGCGGGACCAGCTCGGCCGCGTTCCCCAGCACACCGATGGACAGCGGGCGGCGGGCGTCCCGCGCCTCGGTCGCCAGCTGGAGGGCGTGGTCCAGGCTGTCGGCCCGGACGTCCAGATAGCGGTGCTCGATCCGGCGCTCGATGGCGCGCGGATCGCAGTCGACGCAGATCGCCACACCGTCGTTCATGGTGACGGCGAGGGGCTGGGCGCCGCCCATACCGCCCAGGCCCGCGGTGAGCGTGATCGTCCCGGCCAGGGTGCCGTGGAACTTCTTCTCGGCCACGGCCGCGAAGGTCTCGTAGGTGCCCTGGAGGATGCCCTGCGTGCCGATGTAGATCCACGAGCCCGCGGTCATCTGGCCGTACATGGTCAGGCCCAGCGCCTCCAGGCGGCGGAACTCCTCCCAGGTGGCCCAGTCGCCGACCAGGTTGGAGTTGGCGATGAGCACCCGCGGCGCCCACTCGTGGGTCTGCATCACGCCGACCGGACGGCCCGACTGGACGAGCATCGTCTCGTCCTGCTTGAGCGTCCGCAGGGTGCGGACCATGGCGTCGAACGAGCGCCAGTCGCGGGCCGCCTTGCCGGTGCCGCCGTAGACGACCAGCTTGTCGGGGTGCTCGGCCACCTCCGGGTCGAGGTTGTTCTGGAGCATCCGGAGGGCGGCTTCCTGCTGCCACCCCCGGGCACTGAGCTCCGTACCGCGCGGTGCCCGTACGGGTCGCGGACCTGACATGGACGTGCCTCCCTGCCATTGGAATGGATCGAGATATTCACATCTTGGCTTCAGTGAATAGACCTAGTCAATAGCGCCGCGTGCGGTGTCCCGCCGCATGTACCCGGGTGGTTCACCGCCCTTCCGCGCGCGGACGCGCGGTGGCCTCACGTCCGGGGCCCGCCCCAGGGCCTAGCGTCACGGGTCGTCGCCCGCCCCGGACCCCGCCGAGGCCCCGGACCCCCACCGAGGAGCCCCTTGTGTCGCAGCCCGCCGCCGGACCGGTCCCGCCGCCCGCCACCCACCGCGCGGTGCGCCTCGCCGCCCGGCCGTCCGACGGGACGCTCACCACCGGCCACTTCGAGGTGGTGACCGCCCCGCTGCCCGCTCCCGGCCCCGGCCGGCTGCTGGTGCGCAACCGGCTGATGAGCGTCACCGCCGCGATGCGCCCGCTGCCCCGGACCGGCCTGAGTGCCCTCGGTCTGCCGCGGTCGCTTCCGGCGCCCGAACCCGGCGAGCTGATGCGCGGCCCCGCGGTCGGTGAGGTGATCAGCGCCCCGGAGGGCGGCCCCGCCCCCGGCACCCTGGTGCGGCACCACCTCGGCTGGCGCGAGTACGCCGTCGTGGACGCGGCGGAGGCCCGGCCGATCGACGGCGACGGGCTGCCCGACCCCGCCGCCCAGCTCTCCCAGGGCTTCCCCGCCTGGCTGGGAGTGGTGCGCGGGGCGGGCGTACGGCGCGGCGACACCGTGTTCGTCACCGGCGCCGCGGGCGGGGTGGGCTCACTGGCCGGGCAGTTCGCCCGGCTGCACGGCGCGGAGCGGGTCATCGGCTCCACCGGCTCTCGGGAGAAGGCGGCCCGGCTGACCGGGGAGCTGGGCTACGACGCGGTGGTGCTGCGGCACGGCGCCGGGCCGATCGAGGAGCAGCTGCGGGCGGCGGCCCCCGACGGCATCGACGTCCTCGTCGACACCGTCGGCGGCGAACAGCTCCAGGCGGCGCTTGCGCTGGCCCGCCGCAAGGCCCGGTTCGCGATCGTCGGCGCGCTGGCCGCCCAGTTGTCCGACGGCCTCACGGCCCGCACCGGGATCAGCACCCCGGCCCTGATCGCCCGCGGGGTCACCCTGCGCGGTATCAGCGGCTACGACCACCAGGACGCCCAGCCCGACTACGCGCGCGCCTTCGGCCGCGCCCTGCGCGAGGGCACGGTCGTCTATCCGCACACCCGGCTGACCGGGATCGGCCAAGCTCCGCGCGCGCTGGTCGAGTTGATTGAAGGACGGCATCTCGGGGCGGTGCTGGTGGAGCTGTGAACGCGGGGCGCGCCGCGGCGCGGCCCCGGGGGCGAGCGCATCCACTGGCCAGGCCCCCGGACGGGTGGTTGGCTGAGGTCATGACGTCGAAAACGGTTGCGGGGGATGGGCACGAGCAGCGGGCCGCCCGGCGTGAGAGGGCCGTACGGGCCGCCGTGGAGCAGGGTCTGCTCGGCCCCGCGGAACCGGTCGCCGGACTGCTGGACGTGGCCGGGATCCGCGCCACCGCGGCGGAGCTGCGCACGGCCTTCGACGAGATCGTGGCCCCCGGCACCCCCGTCCTGCACGCCTTCGCGGTGAAGGCCGCCGCGCTCGTCCCCGTACTGCGGCTGCTGGCCGACGAGGGGCTGGGCTGCGAGGTGGCCAGCCCCGGCGAGCTGGCGCTGGCCCGCGCCGCGGGCGTACCGCCCGAGCGGATCGTGCTGGACTCGCCCGCCAAGACCGCCGCCGAACTGCGCGAGGCGCTGCGTCTGGGGATCGCCGTCAACGCCGACAATCCGCAGGAGCTGGAGCGGCTCGACGCGCTGATCGAGCCACGGGGCGGGGCCGCGCCCGCGGCCCCGCACGGCCGGTTCGGGCTGCGGGTCAATCCGCAGCTGGGCGGCGGCAGCATCGACGCGCTCAGCACGGCCACCGCGACCTCCAAATTCGGCTTCGCGCTCCAGGACCCGGGCGCGCGCGACCGCGTCGTCCGCGCCTTCGCGGAGCGGCCGTGGCTGACCCGGCTGCATGCGCATGTCGGCTCCCAGGGCATCCCGCTGGAGCTGATGGCGGCGGGTGTCCGGGCGACCTACGAACTGGCCGAGGAGATCAACGCGGCGGCCGGCCGCCGGCAGATCGACACCCTCGACATCGGTGGCGGACTGCCGGTGAACTTCGACTCCGATGTGTTCACCCCCGGCTACCGGGAGTACGCCCGGCTGCTGCTGACCACCGTCCCCGGGCTGTTCGACGGGCGGTATGAGCTGGTCACCGAGTTCGGGCGGTCACTGCTCGCCAAGTCCGGCACGGTGCTGGCCCGGGTCGAGTACGCCAAGTCCGCGGGCGGCCGTCCGATCGCGGTCACCCACGCGGGTGCCCAGCTCGCCACTCGCACGGTCTTCGCACCGGAGTCCTGGCCGCTGCGGATCGCCGCCTACGACGCCACGGGCCGCCCCAAACAGACCGCTCCGGGCGGCCTGGTCGCCCAGGATGTCGCCGGCCCCTGCTGCTTCGCGGGCGACCTGGTCGCCCGTGACCGCCCCCTTCCGCAGCTCGCGGCGGGCGATCTGGTGGGCCTCCTGGACACCGGGGCGTACTACTTCTCCAACCACTTCGCCTACAACAGCCTGCCGCGTCCCGGGATCTACGGCTTCACGGTGGACGGCGGCGAGGTGCGCTTCGCGACGGTGCGCTCCCCGCAGACGGTCGAGGAGATCGTCACGGAGAGCGGCGGCGACTACGCCGGATCGCTGGTGGATTTCTAGGGCCCGCGAGGGCTACTCCACGAACAGCCCGCGCGCCACCGCCTTCGCGTCGAACTCCTCCAGCCGCGCCTGCGCGTCCGGCAGGGCGTCGCACATCGCCTCCAGCAGCACCCGCCCCAGCAGCATCGGCGCACAGGCGGTGTCGAAGGCCAGGCCGGTGCCCACCGCCCCGGGCAGCAGCAGATCGCTGTGGCGGGCCACCGGGGCGAAGGCGCTGTCGGCGACGGTGACCACGGTCAGACCGGACTCCCGGGCGTACTCCAGACCCTCGACGACCTCGCGCGGATGGCGCGGCAGCGCGAAGCACAGCAGGGCGCCGGCGCCCGCGCGCTGGGCGGCGTCGATGCGGTCGGCGAGCATCGTGCCGCCCTCGTCGAGGAGCCGGACGTCCGGGTGGACCTTGCGCGCGAAGTAGGCGAAGCCGCCCGCCTGGGCGGAGGCGGCGCGCAGTCCGAGGACCGGCAGCGGCCGGGACTCCGCGAGCAGCCGTCCGGCGCGTTCGACCGGGGCGGGGTCGGCCAGCAGGGCGGCGAGATGGCGCAGGTTGTCGATCTCCGACTGCACCGCCTGCTGGTACTCGTTGTACGCGCCCTCGGCCACCGGGGGTTCGGCGGGCGCGACATCGCGCAGATGTTTGCGCAGCGCCGGATAGCCGTCGAAGCCGAGCGCGACCGCGAAGCGGGTCACGGACGGCTGGCTGACACCCGCCAGTTCGGCGAGTTCGACGCTGGACAGGAACGGGGCGTCCGCCGCCCGCCGCACCATGCAGTGGGCGATCCGCCGCTGGGTCGGGGTGAGCCGGTGGCCCTCGAAGAGCGCCTGGAGCCGGGCGGCACCGCCCCCGGTGTCCGCCCCCGCGGCGTCCGGCGCCGTGCCGTTGTCGGTCCTCATCGCGTCCGTCCTCCTGGCCTCGCACTGTCCGGCATATGAGACATCCTCCAGGGCGCTCCGGCCCGAACACGCCCTGCACCGACGGCAGCCCGGCGTTCCGTCCCATATCGCGAACAGAAGGTACCGCCGATCAACGCAGACCTCTTGACTTCTATTCACTCACCCATGACCGTGCATGACTATATGCAGACAGCGCAAGGGGACGCGAATGTATCGCTTCACCTGCCGCGTCGGCCCCTGCTCCCCTGCCTTCCCCCCAGAACCACACGCAGCCGCACCACACGCAAGAGCACAAGAAACCAGAAATACGCCAGGAAATACGCGAAGAACCAGCCGCAGGAGCACCGTATGCCCGACTCCCTGGTCGAAAGACGCTCCATCGACGTCGTTCCCGACGCGGAGCGCCACGGCACCGCCTTCAGCCAGTTCACGCTGTGGGTCGGCGCGAACCTCCAGATCACCGCCGTTGTCACCGGCGCCCTCGCCGTCGTGTTCGGCTCAGGCGCCTTCTGGGCCATCCTCGCCCTGCTGCTCGGCAATCTCCTGGGCGGCACCGTCATGGCCCTCCACTCCGCCCAGGGGCCGCGGCTCGGACTGCCCCAGATGATCTCCTCCCGGGCCCAGTTCGGGGTGCGGGGGGCGATCGTCCCGCTGCTGCTGGTCATCGTGATGTACGTGGGCTTCTTCGCCAGCGGCAGCGTCCTGGCGGGGCAGGCGGTCGGTGAGCTGACCCATCTCGGCGACACCACCGGCATCGTGCTGTTCGCGCTCATCACCGCCGTGACCGCCACCGTCGGCTACCGCCTGATCCACGCGCTCGGCCGGATCGCCGGAGTGATCTGCGCGCTGGCCTTCGTCTACCTCGGCATCCGGCTCCTGGACCGCGCCGACCTCGCCACCCTGCTGCACGACCGGACCTTCGACGTCCCGCTCTTCCTCCTCGCGGTGTCGCTGTCCGCCTCCTGGCAGCTCGCCTTCGGCCCGTACGTCGCCGACTACTCGCGCTATCTGCCCCGCTCCACCTCCGCCAGGGCCACCTTCTCCTGGACCCTGGCGGGCACCGTCCTCGGCTCCCAGTGGTCCATGACCTTCGGCGCCCTCGCCGCCGCGGCGGCCGGTGACGCCTTCATCGGCCATGAGGTCTCCTACGTCGTCGGCCTCGGCGGCGGCGCGGCCGTGGTCACCTCGCTCCTCTACTTCGTCATCGCCCTCGGCAAGCTGACGGTCAATGTCCTCAACACCTACGGCGGCTTCATGTCGATGGTGACCAGCGTCAGCGGCTTCCGGGGCCGCACCACCCTCTCCCCGCGCGGCCGCGCCGCCTACATCGCGGCCATCATGGTCGCCGGTACGGCGGTCGCCCTGCTGGGCAAGGACAGCTTCCTGTCGTCCTTCAAGGACTTCCTGCTGTTCCTGCTGGCCTTCTTCACACCGTGGAGCGCGATCAACCTCGTCGACTACTACGCCATCGCCAAGGAGCGCTATGACATCCCCGCGCTCAGCGACCCCAACGGCCGCTACGGCGCCTGGCGCTGGAAGGCCCTGATCACCTACGCCGTAGGCGTCCTCACCCAACTCCCCTTCCTGGCCACCCACTTCTACACCGGCCCGTTCGTGGAACCGCTGGGCGGCGCGGACATCTCCTGGATCGTCGGCCTCGTCGTCCCCGCCGCCCTCTACTGGCTGCTGGCCCGCAAGGACACCGACCGCGTCCCGGACCGCATGATCCTCGCCCCGGACCAGACCGAGCCCCGGCCCGCCACCGCGAGGTGACGCACCGGCGCTCACGCCGGGGGCAGCAGCTTCTTCTGCGGCTTGCCCATGGCGTTGCGCGGCAGGGCGTCCAGGAAGCGGACCTTGCGGGGGCGCTTGTGGACGGACAGCTGGGTGGCGACGAAGTCGATCAGGTCCTGTTCGGTGACGCCGTCGGCGACGACATAGGCGACGATCTGCTGGCCGAGGTCCTCGTGGGGTGCGCCCACGACGGCCGCTTCGTGGACGGCGGGGTGGTCCAGCAGGGCGTTCTCGATCTCGCCCGCGCCGATGCGGTAGCCACCGGACTTGATCATGTCGGTGGAGGCGCGGCCCACGATGCGGTGGAAGCCGTCCGGCTCGACGGTGGCGATGTCACCGGTGCGGAACCAGCCGTCCTCGGTGTAGCAGCCGGAGGTGGCCTCGGGGCGGTTCAGATAGCCGTCGAAGAGGGTGGGGCCGGTGAGCTGGAGCTCGCCGACCTCGGCGCCCTCCTCGGCGGCGATCCGGGTGCGGATACCGGGCAGCGGGGTGCCGACGGAGCCCGGGCGGCGCTCGCCGTCGGCGCGGGTGCTGACGGTGATCAGGGTTTCGGTCATGCCGTAGCGCTCGACCGGGCGCTGACCGGTGAGCCGCTCCAGATCGCGGAAGACCGGGGCCGGGAGCGGGGCACTGCCGGAGACCAGCAGGCGGGCGCCGGACAGGGCGCGGGCGGACTCCGGGTCCTGGACGACGCGGTTCCAGACGGTGGGTACGCCGAAGTAGAGGCTGCCCCCGGCCGCCGCGTACGCCGCCGCCGTCGGCCGGCCGGTGTGCACCAGGCGGCTGCCGGTCCGCAGCGCGCCCAGGACGCCCAGCACCAGACCGTGCACATGGAACAGCGGCAGCCCGTGGACGAGGGTGTCCTCCGCCGTCCAGGCCCAGGCGTCGGCGAGCGCGTCCAGATCGGCGGCGACGGCGCGACGGGAGATCACCACGCCCTTGGGCGCGCCGGTGGTCCCGGAGGTGTAGAGGGTGAACGCGGCCGACTCCGGGGCGGGTTCGGCCTTGCTCCACTCCGCGCGTTCGGCCGGGTCCACCCGTACGGTCTCCACCGGCACCTCCGCGATCTCCGCGGCCGCTCCGGCGAGAAGCAGCGCGGCGCCCGAGTCCCGCAGGATGTGGTCGCGTTCGGCGGGACCGGAGTCCGGCGGTACGGGGACCGCGGGCACCCCGGCGAGCAGCGCGCCGACCACCGCGACCACCGTCTCCGAGGTCGCGGACGCGTGGACCGCGACGGCCGGGGCACCGGCGATGCGGGCGGCGACCGCGCCCGCGGCGCCGAGCAGTTCCTCGCGCGAGAGGCGGTGGCCGCCGACGGTCAGCGCGTCGGGGCGGTCTCCGCCGGAGGCGGCGAGGGACGTGAGGAGAGGTGCGGTCACGGATGGGACTCCTTCCACGGGCGGGCCGGGGCATCTGTCACCCCTCCCCGGTTGGGGGGCTAGCCCTACCGACACAGCCTCCCCGTCACCGTACCGTCGCCAAGCATGGACCCCCTCGACCCCGAACCGAACAAGGAAGCCGACGCGACGCTCCGGACCGCCGACCGCCATCAGCGGCGGCAGATGGCCGAGCGGCAGATGGCGGCCGCGCGCGGCCCCCGCCCGTACGGGAGCGACGGCCGGGAGCCGGCCGGCGGACCGGCCGGCGGGCTGGGCACGGACGGCTTCGGCGAGCGGTTCGCCTTCGTCGGCGTCTCCCTGGTGCTGGCCATCCCGCTGTCGGCGATCGGCGCGGTCAACGAGGGGCTGGCCGGGCTGCTGGTCACCTGGGCGGGGATCGTCGGGGTCAACGCGACGCACGCCTTCGGCGGCCTCTCCCGGCTGCGCCGCGGCAGGCGCGAGGCCGACGGGGTCCAGGGGGACTGACGTGTCGGTGGGGTGATGAACGCGGGGACCGCCGCACCCCGGTGAGAACACCGAGGGCGGGACGACGGCGGTCCCCGCGGGGACGCGGGCCGAGTCAGGGACGGCCACAGCGTCCGGGCGACCATGGAGGTCCGGGAGCCGCTCCGGAAGTCCTGTCGCCGCTGGGGGTGTCGGGGTCGTCCGTTTCCCGACAACCCCCAATCTGCCGGAGCCGTGTTAACCCTGTGCTGCGAGCGCGTGACACATTCGTACCAGTTGCCCGAAGCCCCATCCCGTCCGTGCCATACGGCAGTTGGGGCCCTTGCGGACCAGGACCTACTTGGGGGTGCGGGCCAGGTACGCCAGCAGGTCCTGACGGCTCACCACACCCTTGGGCTTGCCCTCCACCAGCACCACGGCCGCGTCCGCCCGGCCCAGCACCGCCATCAGGTCCGCGACCGGCTCACCGGAACCGACATGCGGCAGCGGCGGGCTCATGTGCTTCTCCAGCGGGTCGCTGAGCTCGGCACGGTGCGCGAACAGCGCGTCCAGCAGCTCGCGTTCCACCACGGAACCGATGACCTCGGCGGCCATCACGTCCGGGTGTCCCGCACCGGGCTTGACGATCGGCATCTGCGAGACGCCGTACTCCCGCAGCACCTCGATGGCCTCGCCGACCGTCTCGTCCGGGTGCATATGGACGAGGGAGGGCAGCCCGCCCTCCTTGCCCTGGAGGACGTCACCGACGCGCACCGCCGGACCGTCCTCCTCGAGGAAGCCGTAGTCGGCCATCCACTCATCGTTGAAGATCTTGGAGAGGTAGCCACGGCCACTGTCCGGCAGCAGCACGACCACCACATCGTCCGGGCCCAGGTCCTTCGCCACCCGCAGCGCCCCGACGACCGCCATCCCGCAGGAGCCGCCGACCAACAGCCCCTCCTCCTTGGCCAGCCGCCGGGTCATCTGGAAGGCGTCCTTGTCGGAGACCGCGACGATCTCGTCCGCGACGTCCTGGTCGTAGGCGGTCGGCCAGAAGTCCTCGCCGACGCCCTCGATCAGATACGGGCGGCCGGAGCCGCCGGAGTAGACCGAGCCCTCCGGGTCGGCGCCGATGACCTTGACCCGGCCGTCACTGACGTCCTTCAGATAGCGCCCGGTGCCACTGATGGTGCCGCCGGTGCCGACGCCCGCCACGAAGTGGGTGATCCGGCCTTCGGTCTGCTCCCACAGTTCGGGACCGGTGGTCTCGTAGTGCGAGCGGGGGTTGTTGGGGTTGCTGTACTGGTCGGGCTTCCAGGCCCCGGGCGTCTCGCGCACCAGGCGGTCCGAGACGTTGTAGTACGAGTCGGGGTGCTCGGGGTCCACGGCGGTCGGGCAGACCACGACCTCGGCGCCGTACGCCCGCAGCACGTTGATCTTGTCCGTGGACACCTTGTCCGGGCAGACGAAGATGCACTTGTAGCCCTTGCGCTGGGCGACCATCGCCAAGCCCACGCCGGTGTTGCCGGAGGTCGGCTCCACGATCGTGCCGCCGGGCTTGAGCTCTCCGGACGCCTCGGCCGCCTCGATCATCCGCACCGCGATGCGGTCCTTCACCGAACCGCCGGGATTGAAGTATTCGACCTTGGCCAGGACGGTCGCCCGGATGCCTTCGGTCACGGTGTTGAGCTTCACCAGCGGGGTATTGCCGACCAGCTCAATCATCGATTCGTAGTACTGCACACCTGCTCCTGGTCCGGTTCCGCGGGATCTCCGCGTCGGGGCGGCCGCCGTCGCGGGCCCATGCAGTCAGCTTATTGCGCTCCCGGACCCTCCGACCGGCGCGTTGCGAGGGAGCCTCCCCTGGGAAACTAGGTGTTAGCAGGCCGTACGGACCGGCCTGCGGCGCGTGCGGACGGAGGTGGGCTGAACCCATGTCGATGTCGAGGGCGAGGGTGGCGCGGCGGATCGCCGCCGCGGCGGCGTACGGGGGCGGCGGGATCGGGCTGCTGGGCGGGGTGGCCGCCGTGCTGGTGCTCACCGAGGTGTCTCTGGCGAAGCGGGTGGTGGGCGGCTCCGAGGCCGCCCCGCCGCGGGCGGACGGGCGATATGGCTTCGCCTTCGCCCGCAGAACCGGCCAGCCCCCTCTGCGGCTGGCCTTTCTAGGTGATTCCACAGCCGCCGGGCAGGGCGTCCACCGCCCTAGTCAGACGCCGGGCGCGCTGCTGGCCTCCGGGCTCGCGGCGGTGGCGGAGCGCCCGGTGGATTTGCGGAACGTGGCGCTTCCGGGCGCCCAGTCCAGCGATCTGGAGCGCCAGGTCACGCTGGTGCTGGACGATCCCGAGCAGCTGCCCGACGTCTGCGTGATCATGATCGGCGCCAATGACGTCACCCGGCGGATGCCGCCCGCGCAGTCGGTGCGGCTGCTGTCGGAGGCGGTGCGGAGGCTGCGCGAGCGCGGCTGTGAGGTGGTGGTGGGCACCTGCCCCGACCTCGGCACCCTCGAGCCCGTCTACCAGCCGCTGCGCTGGATCGCGCGGCGGCTCAGCCGCCAGCTGGCCGCCGCCCAGACCATCGGGGTGGTCGAGCAGGGCGGACGTACGGTCTCGCTGGGCGATCTGCTGGGCCCGGAGTTCGCGGCGAACCCGCGGGAGCTGTTCGGCCCGGACAACTACCACCCCTCGGCGGAGGGCTACGCCACGGCCGCCATGGCCGTCCTGCCCACGCTGTGCGCCTCGCTGGGCCTGTGGCCCGAGGAGGCGCCGGAAACCCGCGACGAGGGCATCCTGCCGGTCGCCACGGCCGCCGCGGAGGCCGCGGCCGAAGGCGGTACCGAGGTCACGGCGGCCCGCGGCCCCTGGGCCCGCCTCCTGCGCCGCCACCGCCCCACCGAGCCGACCCCCACCGAAGGCCCCGTCCCGGCCCCCTCACCCCCACCAGTCACCCACTGAGGCCCGTCACCCCCCGACCCCCGCCGGGCGGTGCGGGGCGCGGGGGACGCCGCCTCGGTCCCACGCCAGGCTCGCAACCAACACACACACACACCGGGCCCGCCCGTCGGGGCCCGGGGTCCCGGACCGGACGCCCGGGACGGCCCAAGCCGGGCCCACACCGCGTCCCTCGCCGGGCTCACGTCGGACCGCCTACCGGCCCGCACCAAGCCGCGAGCGGCGGGGCCACGGCGAGGAAGCTCACACCTGGGTGGCCCCGGAGCCACGTCGAGCCACACACCGGGCCGCCCCGCGCCGGGCGGCGCCCTCGCCCGCAGGGCGGTGCGGGTCCCGGGGGCCCCGGGACCCAGGGTTCCCAGGGGCGCGCGCCCCGGGGCCAGTCCTGGGCGGCTGAGCGTACGCTTGGAAAAAGAGTTCCGCGTCACAGGCCGGACCCCGTGACCACCGGGGTACGTGCAGGTAACTTCCCACACAGTCCAGCCAAGCCCTTCCGCCCCATGGAGCCGTGATGCCCGAAGCTGTGATCGTCTCTGCCGCCCGTTCACCCATCGGCCGAGCCTTCAAGGGGTCGCTCAAGGATCTGCGGCCGGACGACCTGACCGCCGAGATCATCAAGACCGCGCTCGCCAAGGTGCCGCAGCTCGACCCGCGCGAGATCGACGACCTGATGCTGGGCTGCGGTCTGCCGGGCGGCGAGCAGGGGCACAACCTGGGCCGGATCGTGGCTGTGCAGATGGGGATGGACCACCTCCCGGGCTGCACCATCACCCGCTACTGCTCCTCCTCGCTGCAGACCTCGCGGATGGCCCTGCACGCCATCAAGGCGGGCGAGGGCGACGTCTTCATCTCGGCGGGCGTCGAGATGGTCTCCCGTTCGGTGAAGGGCACCTCGGACGGGCTGCCGGACACCCACAACCCGCTGTTCGCCGACGGCGAGGCCCGTACCGCCGCGCGCGCCGAGCAGGAGGGCACCGACTGGCACGACCCGCGTGAGGACGGTCTGCTGCCCGACCCGTACATCGCGATGGGCCAGACCGCCGAGAACCTCGCCCGCCTCAAGGGGATCACCCGCGAGGACATGGACGAGTTCGGCGTGCGGTCCCAGAACCTCGCCGAGGAGGCCATCAAGAAGGGCTTCTGGGAGCGCGAGATCACCCCGGTGACCACCCCCGACGGCACCGTGGTGGCCACGGACGACGGCCCGCGCGCGGGCACCACGCTGGAGGCGGTACGCGGCCTGAAGCCGGTCTTCCGCCCCGATGGCCTGATCACCGCGGGCAACTGCTGCCCGCTCAACGACGGCGCCGCGGCGCTGGTGATCATGTCTGACACCAAGGCGCGCGAGCTGGGCATCACCCCGCTGGCCCGGATCGTGTCCACCGGGGTCTCCGGGCTCTCCCCCGAGATCATGGGCTACGGACCGGTCGAGGCATCCCAGCAGGCGCTGGCCCGCGCCGGGCTCTCCATCGGCGACATCGACCTCGTGGAGATCAACGAGGCGTTCGCCGCGCAGGTCATCCCCTCCTACCGCGATCTGGGCATCGACCTGGACCGGCTGAACGTCAACGGCGGTGCCATCGCCGTCGGCCACCCCTTCGGCATGACCGGCGCCCGGATCACCGGCACGCTGATCAACTCGCTCCAGTTCCACGACAAGCAGTTCGGTCTGGAGACCATGTGCGTCGGCGGTGGCCAGGGCATGGCCATGGTCATCGAGCGGCTGAGCTGAACCGAGCCAGGCCGAGCCGCGCGGAGCCGCGTCACGCGGCACCGCGCCGGGCCGCGGCGAGACTGTGACCGAATCTCCCCCAGGATGTGACAAAGGTCCTGGGGGAGGCTTGTCTCCCCAGCTCAGCCACGGTCGTCCAGCCCCTTCCGGCCTCGGATTCCATCCCTTTAGTGACGTTATGCACTGACGCCGAGAGGCGCCGCACGTCAAGCTGAGGTAGGAATTCGGGGGATCCATAACAACCGGGAGTTAAGTCAGTGAGCCCCATGACCCTTGTCGTCCTCCTGGCCGCGGTCACCGCCACGGCCGTGGGCGTCGCCGCCCTGCACACCGCCCGCGGTGTGCGCCGGCAGATCACCGAGCTGCGGGCCGACCTCGCCGCCACGGTCGCCGCCGCCGGCCAGGCGGCCCGGGACGGCCGGGCGGACGCTGCCACGGTGCCCGCTGCCCGCACCACCCCCGCCGCCGAGATACGCGCCGCCGTGGCGGACGCGCTCGCGGAGGAGCGGGAGCGGGAGCTGGCCGAGGCGCGGGCGTTCTGGGCCGCTCAGGAGGCCAGGGACTCCGCGGGGTCCGCCGACGCCCACCCGCTGCTCGGCGGGGTGTCCGGGCCCGGCGACGACTCCGTGCAGGACAGCCAGCTCTTCGTACCCCGCCAGGCCGATCTGGCCGGGCTCGAGCCGCTGCTCGGCCTGGACGCACTGGGCCATGACACCCTCGACCCGGCCGGGCAGCCGGAGCCCGAGGCGGAGGTGGAGCTCGAGGTGGCCGCCGAGATGCGCACCGAGGCGGAGCTGGAGGCCGAGTCCGTGGAGTCGGCCGAGCTCGCGGCCGCGCGCCGCCGTCACCCCTCGCACCCCGACTTCACGCCCTCGTCACCGGTGGCCGACCACGACCGTACGGTGACCCGGCTCACCGAACTGGCCGACGACCGCGTACCGCTGGCCGATGTGCGCCCCGGGCCCCTCGGCACCCTCGATGTGTACGTCTTCGCCGACGGCACCACGATCTGTATGACGCCGGGCCACCGCGAGACCGCGGACCTGCTGGCCGACGCGCTGCGCGAGGGCACCGCGCCGGTGCTGCTCGGTGGCTCGGGCGTCTCCGGCGCCTACGCGCTCACCTTCGGCTGCGGGGCCGAGAAGGTGTACGTCCTCGCCGACCGCGTCATCGCCTCGCTGTAGCCGCAGCGCCCCACTCCAGGCACGGCGCCCCGCTGTGGCCGCCGCTTCCGCCGGGCCCGCCGCTACCACCGCAAGCGCCGTATCCCCGGCCCCCCGCCTCCTCGCAACGCCGTACCCCCGGGTCCCCCCGGCCGCGTACTCCCGGCTCCGCCGGACGGCCCGGTCAGACTCCGCAGCGCGCGGCCGTCTCCGTCACCAGAGTGACCGCCTCGGCGAGCTCCCGCGCGCCGTCGCCCGGCGCGCGCTCCAGCGCGTGCACCACATCATGGCCCGCCACCGCCAGCTGATCCGCGACCGCGAACATCCCCGCGTCCGGCATGATCCTCGGCGGTGTCCCCGGCTCCTCCAGCCGCTGGGCACGCTGTGCCAATTCCCTTGCCAGCGCCAGTCCTTCCGCCGCCGCGCCCTGCCGCAACCGGGACTGGGGCAGGGAGCGCAGCCGGTCGGCGAGCCGGTCGACGGCGGTGAGCAAGGGGGTCACATCATCCACGGCCGAAGCGTATGCGCCACCGACGGACTGTTGCCAACCGCCGAACACTCAGGCACGGTGAGCTGAAGGACCCCACCCGGGTGATTGCACCCGGGTCCGGCATGGACGCGTCCGGAGGCGCCGATGTCCCAAATCTTCTCCGACGAGACTCACCGGAACCTACTCTCCCGCATTCCCCAGTGCACGGGCCGCGAAGTCGCCGACTGGCTCCGCACGGTCGACGAAGGCCCCGCGTTCTTCCGCTTCGAGGAGAAGGTCAGCTGGCTGCGCGGCGAGCATCAGCTCGCCTATGGCCACGCCAAAGCGATCATCCATGAGCACGACTTGAGGCGCGCGGCACGCAAGCTGCTGTAGCCGCGCCCCCTCCCGGGAGGCACAGGCGTGTATCCCAGACGGACCACACGGACCAGACGGACCCAACGGGGTGGCTTACGCCGCAGAAGAAGGGCCCGCGGAGGCAATCGCCTCCGCGGGCCCTTCGCCGTGCACCACCGGTGATGACCGGTGGCGACGGCACTAGTCCCGGAAGATGGAGATCAGCCGCAGCAGCTCCAGGTAGATCCACACCAGCGACAGCGTCAGACCGAACGCGGCCAGCCAGGACTCCTCACGCGGAGCGCCGTACTGGACGCCGTCCTCGATCTGCTTGAAGTCCATGGCCAGGAAGGCCGCACCGAGCACCACGCCGATGATGCCGAAGACGATGCCGAGGCCACCGCTGCGGAAGCCCATGCCGTCACCGCCGCCGAAAGCGGCGAAGAGCAGATTGACCGCCATCAGCAGGACGAAGCCGATGGCCGCAGCGATCACGAAGCGCTGGAAGCGCGCGTTCACCCGGATGAGCCGGGTCTTGTACGCCACGAGCACACCGACGAAGACCGCCATCGTGCCCAGCACCGCCTGCATCGGGATGCCGGACCAGCGCTCGTTGTACACCTGGCTGATGACACCGAGGAAAAGTCCCTCGAAGAGGGCGTAGCCCATGATCAGCGCGGGTGAGGCGGTGCGCTTGAACGACTGGACGAGGCCGAGGACCATGGCCACCAGCGCGGCGCCGAAGCCGACGCCGACCGGGAGCTCGGCGATCCAGGCGGCCACGGCGGCGACGATGACGGTGCCCAGCGTCATACCGGTGCGCATGACGACGTCGTCCATCGTCATGACGGCGGTGCGCGGACCCGTCGGCGGCGCCCCGTACATCTGCTGGAGCTGCTCGGGCGTCAGATTCTGCTGTGCACCGCCCGCGTAGGGATTCGTCGGCGCCTGTCCTTGTGCGTACGGGTTACCACCGGCGTACGGGTTGCCCTGACCTGCGGCGGGGCTCCCGGCCTGCGGCGCCGCGCCGAAGCCGGCGTAGCCGCCGGTGCGGCTGAAACCCCGTCGCGAGAAGACCGGGTTGCTGCTCCTCATCTCACTCCTCCATGGCCGCCCTGCGCGACCTTGACCTCAGAGTAATGGGTAAGCAAAGAATGCACCCTAGTGCCCAAGGAGGATCTTTTCACGCATGACGAGTGCGCGCGAGGCCCTTGCGGGCCCCGCGCGGGAGCAGCGGGCGACCGGACGCGCACGCTGAGTGCCGTTCCACGATCTGGAGGTGCCCGGAACCGGACTTGAACCGGTACGCCCGCGAGGGGCAGCGAGGTTTAAGCTCGCCGTGTCTGCATTCCACCATCCGGGCAACGGCTCCCTGGGCCGTACCGTTCGCATACGACCCTCCCCATAGGAGAGCAGCACGAGCCTATCCGGGGACAAGCCCCCGAACAGCGAATCCCCAGACCGAGGTTGTCTTATTTTATTGGCAACTGAGTGCCCATCAGCGGCGGGGCGGGGTACCTGCGGATGCCGGTCGGCGACCGGACCTGCCCATATGCCGGGTACCGCCACGATCAGGGGAATGACGCAATCTCGATGCCCCCGTCCGGGGGCCCCTCTCCTACCCAGGGAGGAGCCGGGCGGCGGCTCCTACGACCCAAGTGGCGCGCGGAAACCGGAGCACGGGCTGATCCCGTACGGCCGGACGGCAAGGACCATGGAAGGACATCCCCACGCCCGGGTCCCGCAGTACGGGACCAGTCCCCCCATGGCGCGGGACCGTCCCGTACCGCATGACAGGAGCACTCCACCGTGACCACCACCCCTTCCGGCGTCCAGACCGCCGCCCGCCCCACCACGGCGGCGGCGCGGGCCACGGACCTCTCGAAGGTCTACGGACACGGCGAGACCCAGGTGATCGCCCTGGACGCCGTCTCCGTGGAGTTCCGGCAGGCCGAATTCACCGCGATCATGGGCCCTTCCGGCTCGGGCAAGTCGACGCTGATGCACTGCATGGCGGGTCTGGACACGGTCTCCAGCGGCTCCACCCGGATCGGTGACACCGAACTGACCGCGCTGAAGGACAAGAAGCTCACCCAGCTGCGCCGCGACAAGATCGGCTTCATCTTCCAGGCGTTCAACCTGCTGCCGACCCTGAACGCGCTGGAGAACATCACCCTTCCGATGGACATCGCGGGCCGTAAGGCCGATCAGGCGTGGCTGGACAGGGTGGTGGAGACCGTCGGCCTTTCCGGGCGGCTCAAGCACCGTCCCAACCAGCTCTCCGGCGGTCAGCAGCAGCGGGTGGCGGTGGCCCGCGCCCTGGCGGGCAAGCCGGACATCATCTTCGCCGACGAGCCCACCGGCAACCTGGACTCCCGGTCCGGTGCCGAAGTCCTGGGCTTCCTGCGCAACTCGGTGCGGGAGCTGGGCCAGACGGTGGTGATGGTCACTCATGACCCGGTGGCCGCCTCCTACGCCGACCGGGTGGTCTTCCTCGCCGACGGCCGGATCGTCGACGAGCTGCGCGACCCCTCCGCCGAGGCGGTCCTGGACCGGATGAAGCGCTTCGACGCCAAGGGCCGCACCAGCTGACGGGACGCCACATCCGTCCCGTCGGCCGCCGACCCGTACGCCTCGCCGACCTCTCCAAGACCCCTCAGGACTGACACCTCATGTTCCGTACCGCCTTGCGCAATGTGCTTGCGCACAAGGCCCGGCTGCTGATGACCACGCTCGCCGTGCTGCTCGGCGTGGCCTTCGTCTCCGGGACCCTGGTCTTCACCAACACCATCTCCGACGCCTACCAGAAGAGCTCCGAGAAGGGCTTCTCCGGCGTCGACGTGGCCATCACGCCCCATAGCGACTCCGACGACAACACCGGCAAGCCCGGTGAGGCGCCACGGCTCGGCCAGCGGGTGCTGGACCGGGCGGCCCAGGTGCCCGGCGCCGCCTCGGCGACCGGCACCGTCTCCGGCTACACCGCCCTGTCCAAGAAGAACGGCGACCTCCTCGGCAGCGGCTTCTCCAACCTCGGCGGCAACTACTACCCGGGCAAGGACGGCAAGGACCCGCGGTACACGCTGACCGACGGCCGCGCGCCGAAGGCCGCGGGCGAGGTGGCGCTCGACGCCAAGTCGGCCGGGCGCGGCCACTACGCGGTCGGCGACACCATCCGGGTGTCGGTGGACGGCCCGGTCCGCAAGGAGAAGGTCGTCGGCGTCTTCACCACCGACGACGGCAATGTGGCGGCGGGCGGCAGCCTCGCGCTGTTCGACACCCCCACCGCACAGCGGCTGTTCGCCAAGCCCGGTCAGTTCGACGAGATCGATGTGAAGGCCGCGGCGGGCACCTCGCAGACCGCGCTGAAGTCCGCGATCGACAAGGTCCTCCCCAAGGAGGCCGAGGCCGAGACCGGTCAGAAGCTGGCCGACGACCAGGCCGAGCAGATCAAGGCGAGCATGAGCGGGATGCAGACCGGCATGCTGGTCTTCGCCGGTATCGCGCTCTTCGTCGGCATCTTCATCATCGCCAACACCTTCACCATGCTGGTCGCCCAGCGCACCCGGGAGCTCGCCCTGCTGCGCGCGGTCGGCGCGACCCGCCGTCAGGTCACCCGCTCGGTGCTGATCGAGGCCACCGTCGTGGGCATCATCGCCGGTGTCACCGGTCTCGCGGCCGGTGTGGGCATCGGCGCCGGGCTGCGCTCGCTGCTCAACTCCACCGGGGCCACGGTCCCGGACGGCCCGCTCGTCGTCGACGCCAACACCGTGCTGCTCTCCATGGCCGTCGGCATCGTGGTCACCGTGCTCGCCGCCTGGCTGCCCGGCCGTCGCGCCGCGAAGATCCCGCCGGTCGCCGCGATGAACAGCGTGCACGCCCCGCCGAGCACCCGCGGTCTGGTGGTGCGCAACACCATCGGCGCGATCCTCGCCGCGGGCGGTATCGCGCTGGTGCTGGCCGGGGCCGGAATGGGCACCGACGGCAAGGGCTTGATGGGGACGGGCGCCGCCGTGCTGGTGATCGGGGTGTTCGTACTCACCCCGCTGCTGTCCCGGCCGCTGATCGCCGCCGCCGCGCCGGTGCTGCGGTTGTTCGGCATGCCCGGCAAGCTGGCCCGGCAGAACGCGGTGCGCAACCCGCGCCGTACCGCCGCCACCGCCTCGGCCCTGATGGTCGGCCTCACCCTGATCACCGGTATGACGGTGATCGCGGGCAGCGTCCAGAAGGGCATCGACAAGATGGCCACCGACGCGCTGAAGTCCGACTACGTGGTCAGCATGGGCGGCTTTGACGGTCAGCGTCCGCTCTCGCCGGACGTGGCGCGCACCATCGGCAAGATGCCCGAGGTCACCGCGTACAGCCCGCTGCGCCAGTCCGCCTCCCGGATCGACGGCGACAGCGAGTTTCTGACCGGGGTCGACGGGAAGTCCATCACCGACCTGGTGAACGTGGACTTCGCCCAGGGCTCCTTCGCCGGACTCTCCGGCAACAAGGCGGTCGTGGACGACAAGATGGCCAAGTCCCACGGCTGGAAGCTGGGCTCCTCGATCCCGGTGACCTACGAGGACGGCCGCCGCGGCACCCTCACCGTCCAGGGCATCTACACGGGCAACGAGATGATCCGCGGCATCATGCTGGACTCCGGGACGCTCACCCCGCACATGTCCACCGTCACCGATATGCAGGTGATGGTGAAGACCAAGGGCGGCCCGTCGGAGGAGGCCAAGGACGCCCTGAAGAAGGCGCTCGGTGAGAACCCGGCGATCCAGGTGCAGAACAAGCAGGACATCTCCGACGGCATCGCCAAGTTCTTCACCCTGATGCTCAACATGCTCTACGGGCTGCTGGGCATGGCCGTGCTCGTCGCCGTGCTGGGGGTCATCAACACCCTGGCGATGTCGGTCTTCGAACGCTCCCAGGAGATCGGGATGCTGCGGGCGATCGGCCTGGACCGGCGCGGCATCAAGCGGATGGTCCGGCTGGAGTCGCTGGTCATCTCACTCTTCGGCGGAGTGCTGGGGCTCGGCCTCGGAGTGTTCTTCGGCTGGGCGGCCGGGGAGATGATCGCCAACGGGATGCCGACCTACGAGCTGGTGCTGCCCTGGGGCCGGATGGCGGTCTTCCTGCTGCTGGCCGCCCTCGTGGGCGTGCTGGCGGCGCTGTGGCCCGCCCGCCGCGCGGCGAAGCTCAACATGCTGGCGGCCATCAAGGCCGAGTAGCACGGCGCCGAAAGCGGCGCAGAAGCGGCGCAGAAGCGGCGCAGAACTGGACGTCCCCGTCCGCCCCTCACCGGGGCGGGCGGGGACGTCGCCGTCTCTCCCGCCGCGCTACTCCCGCCAGTCGCGGGCGCGCAGCGGCAGCCCGGACGCTCCGTCGCCGGGGGTGCGCACGGCCAGGACCTGGTTGACGCCGATCCGGTTGCGCTCGAAGGACAGCGCGCACGCGGCCATGTAGAGCCGCCAGACCCGGGCCCGGCCCGGGGAGGTGAGCCGTACCGCCTCCGTCCAGTGCCGCTCCAGGTTGGTCACCCAGGCGCGCAGGGTGAGCGCGTAGTGCTCGCGGATGGCCTCCACGTCGCGCACCTCGAAGCCCGCCTCCTCCAGCTGGGCGACGGTCCGGCCGACCGGGGCCAGCTCGCCGTCGGGGAAGACATAGCGGTCGATGAACTCGTCCACCCGGTACGCCGCTTCGTCCGGCTCCGGACGCCGGGCGATCTGGTGGTTGAGCAGCCGCCCGCCGGGCTTCAGCAGCCGGTGCAGGATGGCGGCGTACTCGGCGTAGCGCACGGCGCCGACGTGCTCGGCCATACCGATCGAGGAGATCGCGTCGAAGGGCCCGTCGACGACCTTGCGGTAGTCCTGGACCCGGATCTCGACCCGGTCGGTGAGCCCGGCTTCCGCGATGCGCTTGCGGGCGTACGCCGCCTGCTCCTCGGAGAGGGTGATGCCGACGGCGGTCACCCCGTACTCGCGCACCGCGTGCAGCACCATCGAGCCCCAGCCGCAGCCCACGTCCAGCAGCCGCTGCCCGGGGCGCAGGGCCAGCTTGCGGCAGACGAGGTCGAGTTTGGCGTGCTGGGCGTCCTCGAGCGTGCCATCGGGCCGGTCCCAGTAGGCGCACGAGTAGACCATGGAGGGGCCGAGCACCCGCGCGTAGAAGTCGTTGCCCACGTCGTAGTGGTGGCTGATGGCCGCCTTGTCGCGGCGCAGGGTGTGCAGCGGCCCGCGGCTCGGGACGCGCACCTCCTCACGGGGCGGAGGCGGCGGCAGCCCCGGCCCGGCGAGCGCGATCAGACCGAGGGCGGCGGAGCGCAGCGCGGGGTCGCGCAGCGCCTGGAAGGCGGCGGTGAGCCGGGACTGCCGGGAGCCGGGGCCGCGCTCCCACAGCAGCCCGGCGAGCGCGTCCAGGGCCTGGTACAGATCGCCCTCGATGTCCAGGTCACCGGCCACCCAGGCGCGGGCCAGGCCCAGTTCGCCGGGCCTCCACAGCAGCCGGCGCAGCGCCCGGCGGCGGCGTACGACGAGGGTGGGGGTGCCGGGCGGTCCGGCCTCGCTGTGGTCCCAGGCGCGGATCCGGAGCGGGAGCGGGGCTCCCAGCGCCTCCTCGGCCAGGGCGGCCAGTCGCCCAGCGGCGTCGGTCATGTCGCACACCTCCGTGATGGCAAGTCAGCGAGGATTTACTCACCACGTAAACACCATGGAACCATCCGTACAGTCCCGGCGACACGTCTGGAATCGGCAAAAGTCATCCCGCGCGCCGGAGGATGGCGGGGTGTGCGCATGCCGAAGGGCGCCCGCCCCACGGATGGCGGACGCCCTTGGCGTCGGTTGTGCGTGCGCAGGCCCTCAGGTCAGGACGCGCCGGCCTTCTCGGCCTTCTCTGCCTTCTCGGCCGGGGCCGGTCGCGCGGCCGCGGAGACCGGGGCGGCCGCCTCGTAGAACTCCTCGCGGGGGTTCTCGATGGCGCCCAGCGAGACGACCTCGCGCTTGAGGAACAGCCCGAGCGTCCAGTCGGCGAGCACACGGATCTTGCGGTTGAAGGTCGGCATCGCCATACCGTGGTAGCCGCGGTGCATGTACCAGGCGAGACGGCCCTTCAGCTTGATCTTCATCTTGCCGAAGACGATCATCGCGACGCCCTTGTGGAGGCCGAGGCCCGCCACGGCGCCCTTGTTGGCGTGCTTGTACTCCCCCTGCGGGAAGCCGCGCATACCCGAGATCACGTTGTCGCCGAGCACCTTGGACTGGCGCAGCGCGTGCTGGGCGTTGGGCGGGCACCAGGCACCCTCGCCGACGGCGAGGTCCGGCACCTGGGCGTTGTCACCGGCGGCCCAGATGTAGTCGGTGCCCTTGACCTGGAGGGTGGCCTCGGTGTCCACGTGGCCGCGGGGGCCGAGCGGGAGACCGAAGCGGGCGAGGGCCGGGTTCGGCTTGACGCCGGCGGTCCACACGATGGTGTTGGAGTCGACCTCGAGGCCGTTCTTGAGCACGACGTGGCCGTCGACGCAGGAGTTCATCGAGGTGTTGAGGTAGATCTCGATGCCACGCTTCTGGAGGTGCTCCAGACCCCACTGGCCGAGCTTCGGGCCGACCTCGGGGAGGATCTTGTCCGCGGCGTCGACGAGCACGAAGCGCATGTCCTCGCGCGAGACGTTGGGGTAGTACTTGGCCGCGTCGCGGGCCATGTCCTCGACCTCGCCGATGGTCTCCGCACCCGCGAAGCCACCGCCGACGAAGACGAAGGTGAGCGCCTTGCGGCGGATCTCCTCGTCGGTCGTGGAGTCGGCCTTGTCGAGCTGCTCGAGGACGTGGTTGCGCAGGCCGATGGCCTCCTCGACGCCCTTCATACCGATGCCGTTCTCGGCGAGGCCGGGGATCGGGAAGGTACGGGAGACCGCGCCGAGCGCGACGACCAGGTAGTCGAAGGGCAGCTCGTACGACTCGCCGACGAGCGGCTGGACGATGGCGACCTTGCGGTCCTGGTCGATGGACGACACCCGGCCGGTGAGGACTTCCGCCTTGGGGAGCACCCGCCGCAGCGGGACCACGACGTGACGGGGGGAGATGCTGCCGGCCGCAGCTTCGGGAAGAAAGGGCTGGTACGTCATGTACGAGCGAGGGTCGACGACCGTGACAGTCGCCTCGCCGTACCGCATCTTCTTCAGGATGCGGCGCGCCGCGTACAGGCCAACGTACCCACCGCCTACTACGAGGATCCTGGGACGCTCCGTGGTGCTCATGTTTCGAGTATCCAGCACCCCTTGGGGGCGGGCTCGTGAGCCCCTTCACAAGCTCCTTGGGGGTGTCTGCTACACTCCGCCGCCCCCGTGATCGACGCCATACTCGGGGAGGGGAACCGCCCGCCGATCCGGGACGTTCCCACCCCGCTGAACAGGGCTTGCGCCTGAACGCGGGAGTAGCCCAGGACCCCGTGACGGGGTCGGGCGAGATGACCGGAAGCTGCCACGATGCGGGCAACGGCGGGGCGGGGCCGCCGAAACGGCCCCGGACGGCCACCGCAGGCGGCGACCAGGGCCCTTTTTCATGTGAAGGATTTCACGAACTTTCTTCCGGGCGGCATACGGAAGACCCCCGGAGGGGCCTCCGTGGCCGCTCATACGTTGTTGATCCCGCTCAGGCGATGCTCCAGGCGATGCCGTCGAGGATGTCGTGTTCGCTCACCACGACCTCCTGGGCGCCGGTCCTTTCCATGATCGAAAGCAGCACGAGCGCCCCGGCGGCGATCACATCGACCCGCCCCGGATGCATCACCGGAATCGCCGCCCGCTCCGCGTGGGTGGAGGTCAGCAGCTTGGTGGTGATCTCCCGGACCCGGTCGGCCGGGATCCGCGCGTGGTGGATCGCGGTGGAGTCGTACTCCGGCAGGTCCAGCGCGATCCCGGCGACGGTGGTGACGGATCCGGCGAGGCCGGTCAGCGTATGGCCGCCCGCGCCGGGGCGGCAGACACCGGTGAGCGGCACGGTCTCCTCGGCCAGGTCCAGCGCCCGGTCGATATCGGCCCGTATGGCGCTGATCTGATCCGGTGTCGGCGGATCGCTGATGGTGCCGTCGGTGACCAGATGGCGTTCGGTCATCCGGACACAGCCGATGTCGACGCTGCGGGCCGCGCGGACCGCGGTGTCCCCGGCGACGAACTCCGTGGAGCCGCCGCCGATGTCCACCACCAGATACGGGCCGCTCAGATGCTCATGCCCGGACAGCTCCTTGGTGGCGCCGGTGAAGGAGAACTCCGCCTCCTGGTCGCCGGTGATCACCTCGGGTCCGACGCCCAGGATGGCGACGACGCCGTCCACGAACTCCTGGCGGTTCTCGGCGTCGCGGGAGGCGGAGGTGGCGACGAAGCGGACCCGCTCGGCCCCCAGTTCGCGTATCACCGCGGCGTACTCCCGGCAGGCCGCGAAGGTGCGCTCCAGCGCCTCGGGGGCCAGCCGCCCGGTGCGGTCCACGCCCTGGCCCAGCCGGACGATCGTCATCCGGCGGTCCAGCTCGGTCAGCTCACCGGTGGCCGGGTCGGCGTCGGCCACCAGCAGCCGGATGGAGTTGGTGCCGCAGTCCACGGCCGCGACGCGGGTCATACGCCGTCCTCCCGCTCGCCGGTGGCACCGGACTCGTCCGCGGCACCGGATTCCTCCGTTCCGCAAGTGCCGACGCACGGGCCCTTGCGCCACCACTCGGGCAGCATCGCGATGGCCTCGTCGCCGAGCGGATTGACCCCGGGGCCGACCGCGAGCGCATGGCCGACCAGGACGTGCAGACACTTCACCCGGTCCGGCATGCCGCCCGCGCTGGGGAAGCCCTCCAGCACCTCGATGGCGTCGCGCCGGGCGATGTAGTCCTCGTGGGCGGCGCGGTAGGCGGCGGCCAGTTCGGGATCGGCGGCCAGCCGGGCCGTCATCTCCTTCATCACGCCCTCGGCCTCCAGCGTGCCGATCGCGGAGGCGGCGCGCGGACAGGTCAGGTAGTAGAGGGTCGGGAACGGCGTACCGTCCTCGAGCCGCGGCGCCGTCTCGACAACATCGGGGTTGCCGCAGGGGCAGCGGTGGGCGATCGCGCGCAGCCCGCGCGGCACCCGGCCCAGCTGCTTCTTGACGGCGGCGATGTCCGCGTCGGTGGGCGCGGTGGGCTCCGTCTGCGGAGGGGGCGTATCCATGAGTGGGAGTGTTCTCTATCGATCGGTTTCGGACCGGGCGCGACCGGAGCGCGAACGGTGCCGGATCAGCGGGGTGCGTGGGCCGCCTTCGGCTCGTCCGCCGTGTCCACGGCGTCCCAGAGGTTGGTGTACCAGGGGCGTCCGGCCGCCCCCTGGTCGGTGGGCTGCTCGCTGTACGCGCTGCCGTCCACCACGCTGAAGCCGGTCTCCCCCGGCATCAGGAAGTGCAGCCGCTCCCGGGCCTGCTGCTCGGTGAAAGCGGGGTCCTGGAGCCGGGCCTTCTTCTCGCGCAGCTTCTTCACGTCCTCGCGCGCCTGCTGGGCCTCGCGCCGCTGGTCGGCGATCTGCGAGCGCTGGGAGATGTACTGCCGCATCGGATAGGCCAGCGCCACCACCAGCGAGCAGACGACCAGCGCGAGCAGGGCGGCCCGGCCGGTGAGCCGGCCGCGGCGGCGACGGGCGCGCACCCGGTAGACCCGGGCGGCGGCATGCTCGCCGAGCGCCTTG
This sequence comes from Streptomyces coffeae, assembly GCF_016741875.1. Taxonomy (GTDB): domain Bacteria; phylum Actinomycetota; class Actinomycetes; order Streptomycetales; family Streptomycetaceae; genus Streptomyces; species Streptomyces coffeae. The sequence goes on from NZ_JAERRF010000027.1 coordinate 84,925, forward strand.
AGCCTGGTCGCGGTGGAGAACCGGTCCCGATCCGCCGGCACATCGCCTCCCCGGTGATGACTTCGCTTCAGTGACGCCGTCCCCGGCCACGGTACGGGACCGCGGCCGGGGACATGCGTCAGACGTGTCTGCTACTCAGGTCGAACGCGTACGCGTGCCGAGCGCACACCTCGCGTCCTTCGGCGGATGCGCGTCGGCGGTCAGCCCTTGAAGCGCGGGAAGGCGGAGCGGCCCGCGTAGACCGCGGCGTCGTCCAGGATCTCCTCGATGCGCAGCAGCTGGTTGTACTTGGCGACGCGCTCGGAGCGGGCCGGGGCACCGGTCTTGATCTGGCCGCAGTTGGTGGCCACGGCCAGGTCGGCGATGGTGACGTCCTCGGTCTCGCCGGAGCGGTGGGACATCATGCACTTGAAGCCGTTGCGCTGGGCCAGCTCGACGGCGTCGAGGGTCTCGGTCAGCGAGCCGATCTGGTTGACCTTGACCAGCAGCGCGTTGGCGGTGTCGTTCTCGATGCCGCGGGCGAGGCGCTCGGGGTTGGTGACGAACAGGTCGTCGCCGACCAGCTGGACCTTGTCACCGAGCTGGTCGGTGATGGTCTTCCAGCCCTCCCAGTCCTCCTCGTTCAGCGGGTCCTCGATGGAGACCAGCGGGTACGCGGCGACCAGGTCGGCGTAGTAGGAGGTCATCTCGGCGGCGGTGCGGGACTTGCCCTCGAACTCGTAGGAGCCGTCCTTGTAGAACTCGGTGGCGGCCACGTCGAGCGCCAGCGCGATGTCCTGGCCCGGCTGGTAGCCGGCCTTCTTGATGGCCTCGACGATCAGGTCCAGGGCCTCACGGTTGGAGTCGAGGTTCGGCGCGAAGCCGCCCTCGTCGCCGAGACCGGTGGACAGGCCCCGCTCCTTCAGCACGGACTTCAGGGTGTGGTAGACCTCGGCGCCCCAGCGCACGGCCTCGGAGAAGGACTCCGCGCCGATCGGAGCGATCATGAACTCCTGGATGTCCACGTTGGAGTCGGCGTGCGAGCCGCCGTTGAGGATGTTCATCATCGGAACCGGCAGCAGGTGGGCGTTGGGGCCGCCCAGGTACCGGAAGAGCGGGAGGTCGGACGCCTCGGAGGCGGCGTGCGCGACGGCGAGGGAGACGCCGAGGATGGCGTTGGCGCCGAGCGAGGACTTGTCCGGGGTGGCGTCCAGGTCGAACATCGCCTGGTCGATCAGGCGCTGCTCGGTGGCGTCGTAGCCGACGAGCTCGGGACCGATCTGCTCGATGACGGCGAGAACGGCTTTCTCCACGCCCTTGCCGTTGTAGCGGTTCTTGTCCCCGTCACGGAGCTCGAGGGCCTCGAAGGCGCCGGTGGAGGCACCGGACGGAACGGCGGCACGGCCCGTGCTGCCGTCGTCGAGGCCAACCTCGACCTCGACCGTGGGGTTGCCTCGCGAGTCGAGGATCTCGCGAGCTACGACGACGTCGATGGACGGCACGAGGTTCTCCTTCGTATGTGTCTGCGGTAGCAGCACGAGCCTAACCGGACCGGAGGGCTGCACCCCCCGTTGCTCGTCCCGCGAGACAGGACGTGGCATAAAAAGGCAGATTTAAGTGCGGATATCTACATTTTCCATAAACCCATGAGCCCCGGCCGGGACACACCGCGGGGCGGCGCGCCCGGCCGGGGCTCATGGTCGACGCGTGGTCGACGCGTGGTCGACGGGACCCAGCTCCGGCGCCGGACCGGGGTCAGCTCAGGTGGAGCTGCTGGCCCGGGTAGATCAGGTCGGCCTGCTCGATGATGTCCTTGTTCAGCTCGAAGAGCTTCTGCCAGCCGCCCTCGACCTTCTCGGCCTCGGCGATCTTGCCCAGGGTGTCACCGGCCTTGACCTTGTACTCGCCGTCGCCCTTCTTCACCGGCCCACGGGTCTCGTGGCGCGCGGCGCGGTCGGGCTCGGAGCGGGTCTCGGCCTTCGGCTGTGCGGGCTTGGGCGCCGGGGCCTGCGACTCCTGCTGACCGGAGTCGGAGGAGCCCGAGGAGCCCGAGCTGGACGGGGTGCCGCCGGTGGTCAGGCCCGTACCGCAGACCGGCCAGGCGCCCTTGCCCTGGCTGCCGAGAACCTTCTCGGCGATCTGTATCTGCTGGTCCTTGGTCGCCTTGTCGGCCGTGGGGGCGAACGCGGTGCCGCCGTAGGCGGCCCAGGTGGAGCTCGAGAACTGCAGTCCGCCGTAGTAGCCGTTACCGGTGTTGATGGACCAGTTGCCGCCCGACTCGCACTGCGCGACCGTGTCCCACTGGGCAGTGGTGGCGGCGGAGGCGGAGGTGGCCCCGATGAGCGGGGCGGCCACGGCGGCGCCCGCGAGACCGGCGAGCGCGGCGATGCGGGTGGCCTTGGACGGGCGGCGGTGCTTGCCGTTGGACTTGAGCATCGTTGGTTCGTTTCCTCACCGACGCCTACGAGGTGAGCTGTCGGGTTCGGGCGTGAGTTGCCCGGCCGTTCACAAGCGATCGACGAACGATCGACGATCGATCGCGCCCGGCTTCACCCCAAGCCGACGAGCCCGTGTCCACAGGCCATTCGGCACCTACCTTGGGTCCCCCGCTCCTGCCTTCGGCGCTGACGCGTCGGTTCCCCCCGACCGCCGGCAGGACTCGGCGTGACGATCGACGGTGCCCGCGGTGGCGAGCGGAAAGACGGTAAACACACACCCCGAGAAGGTTCAAACCCCCCATTCACAGCGAGAGGTGCTGTATTTGATCTCACCCGGCCCACATCCACGCAGGTGGGACCGGGTGAGGAGAATCGGGCAGGGGGTGCGTTCCGGATTTTGCGACGAGATGTATGTCTCACCGGAACCAGATCGGGCAATTCACCCCGAACTACCGCCCCTTGGCGCTGAGATCCAGTCGCTGACCGGGGACGATCAGATCCGGATTGTCCCCGATGAGGCTTTCGTTGCCTTTGTAGAGGCCGTGCCAGCCGGTCGAGAGGTCCTGGCGCTCGGCGATGCCTGAAAGGCTGTCACCGGGCCGCACGGTGTAGCCGTCGTCCGCGGGCTCCTCGGCGCGGTCCGCGCCGTCCCGCGAGGCATGCCGTCCGGAGGGCCGCCGGGTCTCCTTGCCGCCGTCTCCCTCGTCCGGGTCCGCGGAGCCGCGGTGGCGTCCGGTGGGCGCGGGGTCGGCGCTCTCGTCCGGGGACTCCTCGTCCGGGGAATCCGAGGCGTCCGGGGACTCCGGAATGTCCGGGGAGTCGGCGCCCTTCGTGGCCGACGGGGAGGGCGACAGGGAGTCGTTGTCCTCTCCGCTGGGCGAGTCGGACGGGGAGGGCTTTCCGCGCTCCTCGTCGTTGTCGGGTGTCCGGCGCTGGTCGTCCGAAGAGCCGGAGGGGTCCGCTGCGTCGCCGCGGTCCTCGGCGGAGTCACCGCGGTCCTCGGACGAGGAGCCGTCGCGCTCGCGGTCCTCCTCGCCGTTCCCGCCGTCCGCGCGCTGACCGGCGGACGGGGGCTGGGTGAAACCGGGGTTCACCTCGGGGGCGTCACCACCGTCGGCGAGTCCCGCGTTCACCCCGCAGCTGGGCCAGGCATCCGGGCCACGGTCGTCCAGGATCGACTGGGCCACGGATATCTGCTGGGAGCGGCTGGCCAGATCGGGGCGCGGGGCGTAGGCGGTACCGCCGTAGCTCTTCCACATGTCCAGGGTGAGCTGGAGACCGCCGTAGAAGCCGTTGCCCTCGTTGGCGCTCCACATCCCGCCGCTCTCGCACTCGGCGACCTTGTCCCAGGTGGCGGTGGAGGCGGCCTGGGCGCCACTGGCCCCGAAGAGGGGGATGGCGAGCCCGGCACCCGTCACGCCCGCCGCGACGACGATGGCCGGAGCCTGACGGGGGCGGCGGTGTCGACCGTTCCCGGAACGCATGTGGTGGCCTCTCGTGTCGGCGGTTGAGTTGTCGGTTGAACATAGCGACGGCCCCCGATCATCACAAGCCGGTGTATCCCAGGTCACGCCCCGGTCACGCAGCTGATCATTCGTCACTTATGTCGCCCGGCACGGACCTTCGGGCGGTTCAGTGGCCCGGGGAACTCCAGGTCACCGGAAGGGTGCGCAGTCCGCGCATGATCAGCCCACCGCGCCAGCGCAGATCATCCGAATCCACCGCAAGCCGGATATCGGGCAGCCGCCGCAGCAGGGTGCCGATCGCGGTCTGCGCCTCCAGCCGGGCGAGCGGGGCGCCCAGACAGTAGTGAATGCCGTGGCCGTAGCCCAGGTGCTGGTTGTCGGTGCGGGTGAGGTCCAGCACGTCGGGGTCGCGGAACCGCTCGGGGTCGCGGTCGGCGGCGGCCAGCACCACCAGCACCGGCTCCCCCTCGGCGATGCGCTCTCCGCCGATGGTCAGCGGCTCGGTGGCGAAGCGCCAGGTGGCGATCTCCACCGGGCCGTCGTAGCGCAGCAGTTCCTCGACGCCCGCCGCGAGCAGCCGCTCGTCCCCTTCTTCCAGGGCCCGCTGGAGCCGCGCGCGTTGAACGGGATGGCGCAGCAGTGCGTACATCCCGTTACCGATCAGATTGACCGTGGTCTCGAACCCGGCGAACAAGAGGATGAAGGCCATCGCCGCGGCCTCGTTCTCGGTGAGGTGCTCTCCGTGGTCGCTGGCCCGGATCAGCCCGGAAATGAGGTCCTCGTCCGCCCCTTCCGCTCCGAGCGTCTCCCGCTTGCGGTGGATCAGTTCGGCGAGATACGCGCGGATGCGCTTCACCGCACGGGCCACTCCGCCGCGTGGACCACCGCCGTGCCGGATCATGGAACCGGCCCAGTCCCGGAAGTCGTCCTGATCTTCGCGGGGCACCCCGAGCAGATCGCAGATCGCATAGATGGGGAGGGGAAAGGCGAACTCATGGATCAGATCGGCCTCTCCCCTTTCCTCGAAGGCATCGATGAGCTGATCGGTCAACTCCCGTACCCGCGGGGCGAACGCGGCGACCCGGCGCGGGGTGAATGCCTTGGACACCAGCCGGCGCAGCCGGGTGTGATCCGGCGGATCGATATTGAGCAGATGGGTCATCAGATCGGCACGCTGCTCACCGGGGATGCCCACCTTGCCCCGGGCATGCGCCGACTCACTGTGCGTCTGCGGGTTCTTGGACAGCCGGGGGTCGGCCAATGCCTGCCGGGCGTCGGCGTAGCGGGTCACCAGCCATGCCTCGACTCCGCTGGGGAGCGTGGTCCTGCGGACCGGGGCATGTTCGCGGAGCCAGGCGTACGCGGGGTAGGGATCGGCTGCGAACTCCCAGGTGAAGAGGGTGGGCTCGGGTACGTCACGGGGCTGCTCGGGCACCCCCCGACGATACCGGCCACCCCCGCCTCCTCCGCCAATACTGCGCTTTTGGGCTGTATTCGGATGAACGGGCATCAATAACAATCAATGGAGATAAGTACCGAGAGTAGCCTTAGGAATATCTCCACACTCCCTCCACGAGTCACTCGCGCCCGGGGCTGATTGCCCGGATATGAGGTGGCTGCGGCGGGGCTCTCTCCGATCTTGCCCCGAGCACCGCATGACATGCCGTTACGCCTGCTGACGTCGGTCAACGCGCGTAAAAAGTGGCATGGCTGAAATGACGTCAGGTGGCCGAATGGGACTGAGGCACATGCACGGGGCCACCGCTTGCTGGTGATACGATCACCGCGCTTGCCAGGCGAGCCAAGGGCGCGTAAGACACACGGCGATCCGGTAAATCAACCGGGAGGGTCCCCACTCTGAGGAGCATTATGCCGCCAGTCGGGCATACGGAGCCGTTTAGGCGCACCGTCGCCTGTGCGCTGCCGTCGGCAAGACGAGCGCGATGTCCCCGGACCCTGCGGGCGCCGTACGGGCGCTGAACTACCGCCACGCGGGCGGCGGTTCACTGCCGCCCTCCGCCCCTCCGGAACCACCAGACGCGCAACACCTCCCTTTCAGTCCCTGGCGGTCTAGTCGTTAAAGAGAGTCTCATGACGCAATACATACAGGATCCAGCATTCTGGGCCCTGATCGCAGGCACGCCTCTCGCTGCAACTGCCATATTCCGCGGGCGAAAGACACAAGCGAAACTGCGCTCCGAGAAGGCGGAAGCGGAAAACCGCTACACGGACCTTGAGAACCACTACTCCTCGGCGGTCCAGGAGGCGCAGGTCCGCGCGGAAGAGGCCACCAAGAGCGCGCTGAAGTCGGCCATGCGAACGCTTCAGGGTCTCGCCAACGAACAGCAGCTGGCCATTTCCAAGCTCCAGGACAGGTACGGCGAGCACCACATTCTCCAGGATCTGCTGGAGATCGACCACATGAACTCGCAGTTCGGCCGGCGCGCCCAGTCCATCGCCGTCCTCTGCGACGGCTGGCTGGGCCGTCAGCGGGCCGTCGCCTCGGTCTACGACGTGGTGCGTTCCGCGAAGGGCCGCATCCGCCACTACACGCGCGTCGAGATCCGTTCCCAGAGCAATTTCGCGCTCACCAGCCGGGCCGTCGAGCCGGTCGCGCTGGCTCTCGCCGAACTGCTGGACAACGCGACCAGTTACTCGGCCCCGGACTCCCCGATCGACATCACCATCCGCACCGTTCCCAAGGGCGTCTGCATCATCATCGACGACGCCGGTGTCGGTATGAACGAGGAGGAGAAGAACCGGGCCGATCGGCTGCTGTCGGCACAGCGTGCAACGGGTGTGACGGGTCTGGGCAATCCGCCGCAGTTCGGCTTCGCGGTGATCGGTGTGCTGGCCGCCCGGTACGGCTTCAACGTCTCCGTCGATTCGGCCTCTCCCTACGGCGGTGTGCGCGCCGTTGTGCTTCTTCCCGAGGACCTGCTGACCAATATGCCCGAGCCGGAAGAACCGCCGGTGTCCCATACGCCCACCGCAGCCGCGCCGGAGGATCCCGGTTCCACCGCCGGCGGTCTGCCGAAACGTCGCCGAAAGGGATCGATCTCCATCGTGCCGCGAGAAGAGTCCGGCAATGCCTCGGTCCGGACCAGTGAGGAAACCGCGTCGATCATGGGCGCCTTCCAGCGCGGTACGCAGTCCGGTCGCTCCGCAAATCCGAACAGGGAAGGGCATGATCCTCAGTGAACAACGACCTGTCCTGGATGCTTGACAGCGCCCTGGAAGTGCCGGGTGCACGTCATGCGCTCCTGGTGTCCGCCGACGGTCTGCTGATGGCCCGCTCTCAGGAGGTCCGGAAGGACGAGGCCGACACCGTGGCCGCCGCCATGAGCGGTATCCAGTCGCTGAGTCGCACCATGGGCGGCTTCTGCGGTGATCCGCAGATGAACTGGCGTCAGACCCTGGTGGAGTTCGACGGCGGCTGGGTCTTTCTCATCTCCGCCGGTGAGGGCGCATATCTGGCGGTCTCGTCCGCCCCCGATGTCGACATGGCCGACATCACCTTCCGTATGCAGCAGCTCGTCGGGCAGCTCGGCAAGGTACTGACCACTCCGCCTCGCGAAAACACGAGTATCCAGGCATGATCGCACCAGATGAGCAGGAGCCCGAGTCGGCCCAGTTAGTACGGCCGTATGTGATAACCAACGGCCGCGGCCGGCTGGACAACGATCAGTTCAACCTGATCACTCTGGTCACCGCGTCCGACCAGGTCCGCCCGAACCATCTCGATCCGGAGAAGGGTCGCCTGCTGGACCTGTGCGCGGGAGGCTATCTCTCGGTCGCCGAGATAGCCGGGCACATGGGACTTCCGATCGGCATCGTCAAGGTTCTGCTGTCCGATCTGTCGGCGGACGGCTATCTCCTGACCCGGGCCCCGGCACCTCCCGCCCAGCTTGTCGATGTTTCGCTCCTTCAGGAGGTACTGGATGGGCTCCAGGCCCGTTTCGGATGATGGCGTCTATCTCGCCGACCAGGTGCAGATCGCGGCCAAGATCCTCGTCGTGGGGCATTTCGCGGTCGGCAAGACGACCTTCATCGGCACCATGTCCGAGATTCCTCCGCTGCGCACCGAGGAGCGTATGACGCAGGCGGGTGCCCATGTGGACGACCTCATGGGCACCCGGGGCAAGACGACCACCACTGTGGCCATGGACTTCGGCCGTCTCACACTCAGCGACCGACTGGTCCTGTATCTCTTCGGAACACCGGGGCAGGAGCGCTTCGTCCAGGTGTGGGAGGACATGACGCGGGGTGCGCTCGGGGCACTGATCCTGGTCGATCCGGAACGGCTGAAGGAATCGTTTCCCGTGATCGACCTGGTGGAGCAGTACGGGCTGCCCTATGCGATTTCCGTCAACCATTTCGACGGCACACCGGCCCGCCCCGATGACGAACTGCGCGAGGCTCTGGACCTGTTGCCCGAGACCCCCATCGTCACCTGTGACGCACGTGACGAGAAGTCGTCGGCCAACGCGCTGATGTCACTTGTCCGTTACCTACAGGAACGTACCCGCTAGGAGCAAGTATGGACACTCAATCGGACTTCACGGCGCCGCCCCCCGGCTGCCCCGCTCACCACACCGGGGAGCGGGTTCCGCTGTACGGGCCGGAGTTCGCGGCCGATCCGGGTGCCTTCTACGCGCATCTGCGCACGTACGGGCCGATCGCGCCGGTGGAGCTGTCCCCCGGCGTGAACGCCATGCTCGTCACCGACTACTCGGCGGCACTTCAGCTGCTCCAGAACCCCGACACCTTCCGGAAGGACGCGCGTCGCTGGCGCGAGTTCAACGAGGGCAGGGTCAGCCGGGACAACCCGGTGGTGCCGCTGCTGGAGTACCGGCCGAACTGCATGTTCAGCGATGGCGCGGAGCATTTGCGGCTGCGCCAGGCGGTGACCGACAGCCTGGCCCGGGTGGATTCGCACCGGCTGAGCCGGCATGTCGACCGCGTCGCCACCTATCTGATCGACCAGTTCATATCCCGCGGCTCGGTCGATCTGCTCAACGACTACGCCAAGCTGCTGCCGCTCTTCGTCTTCAATGAGCTTTTCGGCTGCCCGGCGGAAATCGGTGACCGAGTCATCTTCGGCATCTCCGGAATATTCGACGGAATCAACGCCGAGAAGGCGAACGAAGTACTGACGCAGAGCGTTGGCGAACTGGTCGCGCTCAAGCGCAGCAAGCCCGGGGAGGATGTCACCTCCTGGCTTATGCAGCACCATGCCCAGCTGACCGATGAAGAGCTGGCGCATCAGCTCGTGCTGCTGCTGGGCGCCGGTGCCGAACCGCAGCGGAACCTCATCGCCAACGCACTGCTGCTGTTGCTCGCGGACGAGCGTTACGCGGGTGGCGGCATGCTCGTCGAGGACGCTATGGACGAGGTGCTGTGGAACAGCCCTCCCATGTCCAATTACGCTCCGCACTATCCGGTGTCGGACGTGGACTTCGCCGGAACCCGACTGCATGCGGGCGACCTCGTCCTGGTCAGCCTCGCGGCCGCGAATACCGATCCGAGCCTCTCCGCCTCTCGCCAGGTGCTCAGCAAGCGCGCTCATCTGGCCTGGAGCGCCGGACCGCATGCCTGCCCGGCCAAGGATCCCGCTCAGCTCATCGGCCTGGTGGCCATCGAGAAACTCCTCAACCGGCTGCCCGATATCGAATTGGCGGTGCCCGAGTCGAGCCTGACGTGGCGCCCCGGGCCCTTCAATCGTGGGCTGTCCACGCTGCCTGCCCGTTTCACCCCCGTAGCGGCCAATAAGCAGCCCTCCATGCCTTCTGTGCATGAAAGCTCTGCGGCGAACGATTCTCACGGCCAACAGCGGAACAAGCCCGAAAAAGCAGGCTTGTGGAGCTCCTTCCTGGCCTGGTGGCGTGTATGACCTTTGCCACAGACTGGCGCTGTTTTCCCACTGCATGAATGCTCAATCGGCCGGGTATGCCATGACGCGAAATTCATGTTGGCCGAAATCCAATAAGGAGCTGTCGTGGGGCCTGTCGCCGTCGGCAACACCGCCGATCGACGTCGTGCAGTGGTTTCACTCATATCCTGGCCGGGCGTACTGACTAATCGAACTCCTATTCCATCCATATCGCACTCCATACCGGGAGGGGCGCCGCCCGGTACGAACGCCAGTGCGATAGGGATCGTCGCGGCACACACCTTCCCCGCATCATGAGCGCCGGACTTTCCGGATTCCATCCGGACGGCCATGCGGAATCGCGGGCGCACACCGGACTGCTCGGCGACCTCGCCGCCGAGCAACTCCTCCGGCTGTGCGAAGTGGTGGAGCTGAGCCCCACGGACGCGACGGCCTACGCGCAACTGCTGACCGACGCTCTCGGGCCGGTGGCCGGACGGCCGTTGGCGCTTCCGCCGCCCGCCCGGAGCTTCCTGTCCGACGACCACACCCCGGTCGAGTTCTCGCTCGCCTTCCTGCCCGGTGCCACCCCGGGGCTGAGGGTGCTGCTGGAGCCGGGGTCCGGAAGCGACGACCTCGTGGAGAACGGCCGGATCGGCCTCGGCTCCATCCGGGCGATGGCGGACCGCTGGGGTTTCGCCACCGATCAACTCGACCGCCTCGAGGACCTGTTCTTCCCCGCTTCGCCCGAAGGGCCGCTGGCCCTGTGGTGCGCGCTGGAGCTGCCTCCCGGCGGCGTTCCCCGCGTCAAGGTGTATCTCAACCCGGCCGCCAACGGCCGGGACCGGACCGCCGAGACCGTACGCGAAGCGCTGGGCAGGCTCGGCCACCGTCAGGCGTTCTACGCCCTGCCACCGGCCGACGCCTATCCGTTCCTCGCCCTGGACCTCGGGGACTGGGACACACCGCGGGCGAAGCTCTACCTCACCCACCACGGACTGTCCGCCACCGAGGGCGGTGTCCTCCCCCGGATCACACCCCATCCGGGTCAGGAGCGGATCGAAGGGTTCTTCCGCACCGTCGGGGGCTTCCCCGCGGGCGGCGGGGGACGGCTGAGCGGACGCCCCGCCCTCTCCTGCCATTCCTTCACGGAGACGGCGACCGGCCTGCCCAGCGGCTTCACCCTCCACGTCCCCGTCCGCGACTACGTCCGGCACGACGGACAGGCGCGAGAACGGGCGGTGGCCGTGCTGAAACGTCACGGCATCGACAGCACCTGGCTGGACCGGGCGCTGGCCGCCGTGACCTCGCGCCGACTGGAGGACGGTGTGGGCCTGATCGCCTATGTGGCGCTGGTCCACGAGCGGCACCGGCCACCGCGGGTGACCGTTTACGTCTCCTCGGAGGCGTACGAGGTACGGCCGCCCCTCGAGGCGCTTCCGTCCCACGAGCGTGCCGCCGCGGCGCTGTGACACACCACCAGCACACTGAGCAAGAGAATGACAGGAGCAGCGATCAGCGTGGAACCGTACCGGATCAAGGTCGTCGAACCCATACCCGTGACGACGCGGGAACAGCGCGAAGAAGCGCTGAAGCGCGTCAACTACAACCTCTTCGACCTGCGCGCCGAAGAAGTGACCATCGACCTCCTCACCGACTCGGGCACCGGTGCGCTGTCGGCCGCTCAGCTCGCCGCGGGCATGGCCGGAGATGAGTCCTACTCGGGCTCCCGCTCCTTCTACCGGTTCCACGAGACCGTGACCGAACTGACCGGCTACGCCCATGTCCTGCCCACCCATCAGGGCCGCGCGGCCGAGCGCGTGCTCTTCTCGTCACTGCTGAAGCCGGGCTCCATCGTCCTGGCCAACACGCACTTCGACACCACGCGCGCGAACGTGGAGCTCAACAACTGCGAGGCCCGGGACCTGCCGTGCCCCGAGGCCAAGAACCTGGACAGCGTGGAGCCGTTCAAGGGGAACATCGACCTGAACGAGCTCCACCGCCAATTGACCGGGCCGGACGCCGACCGGATCTCCGTGGTGGTCATGACCATCACCAACAACGGCGGCGGCGGTCAGCCCGTCTCCATGGGCAACCTCAAGCAGACCGCGGCCCTCTGCCGCCAGTACGGCGTACCGCTGTTCCTGGACGCCGCCCGGTTCGCCGAGAACGCCTGGCTGGTGACCCGTCACGAGGAGGGCTACCGCGACCGCACCCCCCGCCAGGTCGCTGAAGAAGCGTTCCGCCTGGCGGACGGCTGCATGATGAGCGCCAAGAAGGACGGCATCGTCCACATCGGTGGCTTCATCGGGATGAACGACCCCGAGCTCGCCCAGCGGTGCGAACTGCTCCTCATCGCCACCGAAGGGTTCGCGACCTACGGTGGTCTGGCCGGACGCGACCTCGACATGATGGCCCAGGGGCTGTCCGAGGTGACCGAGCCCGCCTACCTCGCGGAACGCGCCGACATCGCCGCCCACCTCGCGCACCGGGTCCGCTCCGCGGGGGTCGACATCGTCGAGCCGCCGGGCCTCCACGCGCTCTACCTCAACGCCGGGCGGCTGCTGCCGCACCTTCCGCCCCACCACTACCCCGGTCACGCCCTCGCCTGCCGGATGTACCTGGAGGGCGGTATCCGCTCGGCCGAGCTGGGCTCCCTCTACCTCGGTGAGGAGGACGAAGACGGCAACCCCATCAAGAGCGCGCCGTACGAACTGGTCAGGCTCGCCCTGCCGCGCCGGGTCTACACCCGCAGCCACTACGACCACATCGGCGAAACCCTGGCGAAGATCGCCAAGCAGGCCGATACGGTGCACGGCTTCCGTATTACGGACCAGTCGCCGATTCTGCGCCACTTCCGGGCCACCCTCGAACCGGTGCCCGCGGCAGGCTGACGGCACAGCCCGGCGCGGCGCACGAGCCCGGCCCCGGTGGATTCCGGTGCCGGGCCCGTACCGTTCGGATCCGGTTCAGCCGGCGTCACGCGTGCCGGATCCGCCCAGTTGGTGCGGGCGTCGGCGGGCGCCGTCCCTGGGCAGTGGGTCGGGCTCACGGCGCTCGCTGACATAGCCGGCCCGGCCGCCGTCGTGTTGGTGCCCCGGGCCGTGGCCCGACTCCCGTGCCGCGCGGTCGGTTTCACCGGGCTCCTGCCAGGCGCCGGAGCGGGGCTGCGGACGGCGGGGCGCCATCGGCTCCCGGGCGCGGATCCGGATCCCCCACCAGACGGCCGCGACACACAGCAGGACGATCACCAGGCCGACGGCCAGCGGCACCGTCCCGATCAACAGGTCCCGTTCGGCGGCGCGTTCCATGGCGTAGGCGGACATGTCGCCCGAGTACCCTCCGGCACCCGTCTCACGCCCGCCGCACGCCCGCCTCAGCGCGCCGCGGAGTCCTCCGCGGCGCGTATCGCGTCCCGGTAGGCGCGGGCCGCGGCCCGCAGGGCGGTCTCCGGCTCGATGCCCTGCTCTTCCGCACGCACCGCCAGCGCCAGCAGTTCGTAGCCGATGCCCTCGCCCTCCGGGAGCCGGACATCGAGCCCGGCAGTCCGGGCACGGGAGGCCAGTTTGGCGGTGAGCGCCAGGGCGGGCTGACCGAGCGGAACCCCTTCGGTGACCGAAGTGCGCTGCTTCTCGGCCGCCTTGGTGCGCAGCCAGTGCGCCTTGACGTCCTCGGGGGTCTCGGCGGCCTCCTCGCCGAACACATGCGGATGGCGGTGGATCAGCTTGTCCACGATGCCGCCCGCCACATCGTCGATCGAGAACGGCGCCTCCGGGTCGTCCTCGGCGATCCGGGCGTGGAAGACGACCTGGAGCAGCACATCGCCGAGTTCCTCGCGCAGCGCCTCGCGGTCGCCGTCCTCGATGGCCTCGACGAGTTCGTACGCCTCCTCGATGCCGTACTTCACCAGCTCCGCGTTGGTGCGGGTGCCGCTCCACGGGCATTCGGCCCGGATCCGGTCCATGATCTGCACCAGGTCGAGCAGCCGCGCGCCCGGGAGGTCGTAGGAGCCGGGCAGCAGCTCAAGGTCGGGCATGGACTCGCGGCCGGAACCGGCCAGCCGGGCCAGCCCGTCGGTCAGCTCGGACTCCCCCTCCGCCGAGGTGATCACCACAACGCTCCGGCCGCCGCCGGTCCGGCAGTGGTCGACCAGCTCCCGCGCGGTCGGCACCGCCCGCTCCACCGTGATCCCCGCCTCCCGCAGATAGGGCAGCTGTGGATGGCCGGGGTCGCCGCACAGCACCCGGTCCGCCTCGCGCAGCGCCTGCCACGCGGGCCAGGACAGCAGTCCCGGCGCCACCCGGTGGCTGGTGGTGAGAAGGACGATACGGCCGGTGGCGGCGGCGTCGGCCGGGGTGGCGGAGTCTGGTGCGGTCACCCTTGCAACGTAACTTACGCCTGCTCCGGGGAGCCGCCCGAGGTGCGCAGCCATGCCTCCTTGGCGATCACCGCGGTGCCCTGGTTGTCGTCCCACTTCCCGTAGCGCGGGTTGACCTGGATGTCGAGCGCCTTGGAGGTACGGGCGAAGACCGCGTTGACCTTGGTGGTGCCCAGCTTGCGCAGCAGCGCGCTGCGGGTGAGGTCCATCCGGACGGCCTGGTCGATCCGGTCCGGCGCGATGCCCTGCTCCACATAGAGGGCGCGCAGCGCGGCGGCGCCACCCGCCTGCTGCTCGGCGGCGCCGCGGGCCCGCTGCACCTCGCGGCGGGTGACGCCGACGCCGTTGTCCTTGCCCGCCCGCTCGATGACCCGGAACTGGATCATGCGGATCAGGGTGTCCTGGCTCAGCCGGCCGCCGGCCGCGAGAAGCTGGTCGGCCTTGGGTGAGCCGCGCTGCGCGTCCCGTACGTCCTTCACCTGCGCCTGCAGCTGCGAGACGGTGATCCGGTTGCCGTCCACCACGGCGGCGGCACCGGGGCGCGGAGCCTCTCCGCAGGCCGTGAGGAGCGGGGCGGAGAGCAGCAGGGCGGACGCGGCGGAGACGGAGAGCGCAGTACGGCGGCGGATCATTGAGCCTCCCGGCAGAGATCGTGCGGCGCGACAGACGATCTGGGTTTGATCGATGGTATGGAGTCGGCGCGGCCTAGGCCACTGCTTGGACAACGATTCACCGGCGTCTTGGTCAGCGCCCCACGTCAGCGCCGGGCCCGGCACCCGACACCCGGCGCCCGGACAGGGCCTAGCGGCCGCCGCGCACGGGCAGCGCGGTGTCCGGGCACCGGCCCAGCACCCGCGTCATCGCGTTCCTCTCCGCCCGCGTCACCCACACCCCGTACTTCTTCTTCACCGCGACCTGGTGCGCCACATAGTCACAGCGGTACGCCGTGTTGGGCGGCAGCCAGGTCGCCGCGTCACCGTCGCCCTTGCGGCGGTTGGCGGAGGCGTCCACCGCGATCAGATTGAGCGGGTCGTTGGCGAACGCCACCCGCTTGTCCCGGTCCCACTGCCGGGCCCCCTTCTGCCAGGCGTCGGAGAGCGCCACCACATGGTCGATGTCGACCTTGCTGTGCCCGCGGACGAACCGCACGCTGCGGCCGGTGTACGGATCGTCGTCCAGCGTGCCGGAGGCGACCAGGCAGTGGCCGCCGCGGAACCGCACCCTCTCCAGGTCGCGCTCGAGGATGTCATCACGCGTCCCGCAGCCGTTGTCATCGGTGTCCACCCACGAGCTGCCGAAGGCGCCGCGCTCATAACCCGTCTTCGGCGCCCGCCCCTTGACCGTGAGCGACGCCACAGCGGAGAGCGCCGGTCCCGACGGCCGGCCGCTCCGCTGAGCGCCGCCGTCCGCCGAACTGTCCCCGTCCCCGCCCTCACCGGGCCGGCAGCCGGCCACCGCGAACAGCACGGCCAGCGCCACCGCGGTCCCCCGCCCAAATCCCCCAAGCCGTCCAAGCAACCGACTCTCCCCCTTCGCGTATCTTTTCGCACAGACCGCCCACACGATAAGGACCCTGGATGGACACGGCCGCAGCACTCCCGCCCGGCAGCACCACGGACGGGGCGACCGCCCCCACGGGCCGTACCGGGCTGCTCGCCAGGGCGAGTGCGCTGCGGGGACCGCGGCTGGACCCGTACTGGCTGGCCCTCGTCCTCTTCGTCCTCTACGCGACGCTGTCGGTCTGCCGCTACCGCCGGATGGCCAGCATGTCCTGGGACCTGGGCATCTTCGAACAGGCGATACGGGCGTACGCGCACTTCCAGGAGCCGGTGGCCGATCTCAAGGGCCCCGGCGCCAATATTCTCGGCGACCACTTCAGCCCCATCACGGCCCTGCTCGGCCCGGTCTACCGGGTCTTCCCCGGCCCCGTCACGCTGCTGGTGGCGCAGGCGGCCCTGTTCGCCGTCTCCGCCGTCCCCGTGACCCGTATCGCCGCCCGGCTGCTGGGGCGTGGCCGCGGGCTGGCGATCGGCATCGCCTACGGGGCGTCCTGGGGCATCCAGCGCGCCGTGGACTTCGACTTCCACGAGATCTGCTTCGCCGTCCCGCTGCTGGCCTTCTGTCTGGAGGCGGTGCTGCGCGAGCGCTGGTACGCGGCGATGCTGTGGGCCGCCCCGCTGGTCCTCGTCAAGGAGGACATGGGCGCCACCGTGGCCGCGATCGGCCTCGTCATCGTGGCGCGCACCTGGAGGACCCATGAGCAGCGGATCACCCCGCTCGCCGTCGGCCTCATGGTCTTCGGCGTCATGGCCTCGGCCCTCGCGCTGGGCGTCATCATCCCCGGCTTCAACGGCACGGGCTCGTACGACTACTGGGACAAGGTCGGCAGCGGCGGGGACCAGACCGGCACCATCCCCGTCGGCACCGCGCTGCGCACCCTGCTGTGGATCCTGCTGCCGACCACCGGACTGCTGAGCCTGCGCTCCCCGCTGCTGCTGGTGGCCGTGCCCACCCTCGGCTGGCGCTTCCTCTCCCACGACGACCACTACTGGGGCACCGACTGGCACTACAGCGCGGTGCTGATGCCGGTGGTCTTCCTGGCCCTGGTCGACGCCCTGGCCCGGACCCGCGACAGCCGCCGGGCCTGGCTCGCCTCGTACTCCCGCCAACTGCCCGCCGCGGTGTGCGGGGCGGCCCTGGCGCTGTCGTCCTCCATGCCGCTGTACGACCTCACCAAGGGGGACACCTACGAGAAGTCCCCGGCGGTCGGCGCGGTGGAACGGCTACTGGACCGGATACCGGACGGGGCGTCGGTGGAGGCCAACGTGGGGCCGATATCCCGGCTCACCGACCGCTGCCGGGTGCTGTGGGTGGGCGCGGCCCGCGGTGTCGAACCGGACTACATAGCCCTCCAGGAGCCGGAGCGCAGTATGGCCGATGTGGTGGCGTACGCCCGTCAGTTGCACCCGGGCGCCACCTACGAGCCGTACGGCTCCACATCGGGCTACTTCGTCGTCAAACGGCGCTGACCGCCCCCGCGTGGGCGCGACCGGCCACGAGACAGCCGCAGACGAACGACGGCACCTCGTGGCGCTTCCCGCCGAGCGCTCAGCTCATCGGCTTCGGGGCGATCACGGCGAACGCCGCGCCCTGCGGATCCCGCACCACCGACATCCGGCCCGCCACCATGTCGAACGGCGGCTGAAGCACCGCCCCGCCCTCCGCGGAGAGTTTGGCCACCGTCCGGTCGACCTGCTCGACCGAGAAGTACACCATCCAGTGCGAGGGTGTGTCGGTCGGCGCCTCCTCGCCCAGCGGCGCAAGCCCGCCCACAGTACGGCCGTCGACCGAGAGCGCGAAGTAGCCGTCAGCGCCCTCCATGGGGGTGGTCTGCACACCCATCGCCTCGGCGTAGAACGCGGACGCCGCTTCCCTGTCACGGGTGTTGAGCTCGTTCCAGATCAGCGCGCCCGGCTCGTTGACCAGCCCCGCACCGGCGAACCCCAGCGGCTGCCAGACACCGAAGACGGCCCCGGTGGGGTCGGCCGCCACCAGCATCCGCCCGAGGTCCATCACATCCATCACCGGCAGCAGCACGGTGCCCCCGGCGCGGCTGATCGCCTCCGAGGTGGCCTGGGCGTCGGCGGAGGAGAAGTAGGTGGTCCACACGGTCGGCGGCGGGGGCTCCTCGCCCATCGACTGCGCCGTCATGATGCCCGCCACCGGCTTGTCCTTCAGGGTGCACAGGGCGTAGCCGCCGGTCTCCGGCGGGCCCACCTCCCCGGACCAGCCGAAGAGCCCTGAGTAGAAGTCCAGAGCGGCCTGCTGGTCGGGCACCATGAGATCGATCCAGCACGGTGTTCCGGGCTGGTAGGACGTGACTTCGGGCATGGCCGCCTCCCGGGTGCGCTCCGGCCGGCCCGGCGCCGGACGGGACCATCCGCTCTCCCCACCCTTCCCCCGATCCGTCCCGGCCGCCACTCGGCGCGGGCGGCCGGGACGGATGGGGGCTCCTACGGTGACGGACCCCTTTGACAGAATTCCTGTCATGATCAATCAACGGGGGCAGCAACAGCCCTATGGAACGCCACCGTCCGCGCCCTACGTCCTTCCGCATGCACCGCCGGGGCCGCAGCCGCCACCGGGCCCGCGCGTCCCCGAACCGGCCAGCGACGAGCGCCGCATGCTGGCGGCGACGGTCGACTTCCTGCTCGCCTTCGGCGCCGGCACGCCGCTCGCCCTGCGGGTGCTCCCGCAGCTGAAGGTCGAGGCGAACGCCCTGGTCCTGTGGGTGGCCTGTGTGTTCGGGCTGTCCTTCGTCAACCAGGTCCTGGGCGCCTGGATCTTCAAGGCCTCGCTCGGCAAGTGGATGCTGCGCATGCGGGTGGTGCGCGAACAGGACGCCCGGCGACCGGGCTTCTGGCGGCTGATCCACCGCTGGCTGCTGGGGCTGACCTGGCTGCCGATGCAGCCGGTGCGCAGCCTGGTCTGCGCGGACGGCGATCCGTACGAGGACCACTGCAAGCTGGTGTATGTGCGGGTGAAGGACCTGCGGCGGCTCCAGCACTCCGGCTGAAACGCGCCGGGCGGCGGTCGGCCTTCGGGGCCGACCGCCGCCCGGCGGTGGTGAGGAGAGGGAGCGTCAGGCGCCGACGGCGCTACCGGCCACCCACTCGTTCCAGTCCATGTTCCATCCGTTGAGGCCGTTGTCCGGCTTGACGGTCTCGTCCGCGGAGTTCTTCACCACAACCACATCGCCGATCTGGGTGTTGTTGTAGAACCAGGCTCCGTCGGTGTTCGGGTCGCCCGCGCCCTTGGTGTCCGACAGGCCGACACAGCCGTGGCTGGTGTTCTGGTTGCCGAAGATGGACTTGGCGCCCCAGTAGTTGCCGTGGATGAAGGTGCCCGAGGTGGACAGGCGCATGGCGTGCGGCACGTCCTTGATGTCGTACTCGCCCTTGCCGTCGTCGCCCTTGAAGCCGACCGTGGCGCCGTTCATCCGGGTCTCCTTGAACTTCTCGGAGATCACCATCTGACCGTTGTAGGTCGTGTTCTCGGGGCTGCCCGCAGAGATCTTGATGGTCTTGAGGGTCTTGCCGTCGCGCACGACCTTCATCATCTTGGTCTTGGCGTCGACCGTGCTCACCTGCGAACGGCCGACCTTGAAGGTGACGGTCTTGTCCTGGACACCCTTGACCCCGGGCGACGCCTCGACGCCGTCCAGCTTCATCTTCATGGTGACGGTGGAGTTGGCCTTCCAGTAGTCCTTGGGCCGCAGGTCGAGCCGGGTCGGGCTGAACCAGTGGCCGACCACCTGCTGGCCGCTGCTGGAGGTGACCTTGATGTGGGACTCGACGGCCTTCTTGTTGGACACCTGCTTGTCGAAGTTGATCGACACCGGCATGCCCACGCCGACCGTCGAGCCGTCCTCCGGCGTGAAGTTGCCGATGACGCTGTTGGTGGGCGAGATGGTGGTGAAGGACGAATGCTCCGTGGCCTTACGGCCCTTGGAGTCCTTGGCCGAGGCGGCGATCTTGTACTGGGTGGACCGCTCCAGCTGACCGTTGGGCTTCCAGGTCGTCCCGTCGGGCGATATGGAGCCCGCCACGGTGGAACCGGTGGCCGCGGCGGTCATCTTGACGGAGGTGAGCTTGCCGCCGCTGACCTTGACCTGGGTGTCGCTGTTGATGCCCGCGCCGGTTTTCCCGGTCTTCGGGGTGATCTTGATATGGGCGTCCGACGCGTCCTTGGCCGCCGCCTTGTCGACCTGCGACTGCGAGCCGCTGCCGTCGTTCTTGGCGTCGTCCCCGTCGTCTCCGCCGCCACACGCACCGAGCGTCAGTACACCCCCGAGCAGAGCGGCCACGGCCGCCAGCCCCCTACGGCGCTTGCCGTCCGTCATCACACGCTTCTCCATTTGACCTGGTCTTGACCTTGACCCCAGAACCCCGGACCTAACCGAGAAGAACGCCTGTACCTTTTGGCCGGTTCCTCGCACAGTAAAACTGTGCGCAAGGCCACTTAGCAAAGGCGCCGGTCAAGCCTACGACCCGCCGGTACCCATACCGGCGCAGTCCAGTCCCCCCGGCGCCACATCACCGCGATCGGACCACCCACCCGCTCACAAAACCGGACAAACTACGAACTCTCGGTGTGCGCCCCTGCGCGGAGTGTGCGCAGCCGCCCGGACTCGCTTCCGTCCGGACCGTCGTTATCACTACGATCGGACCGACGACGGGGGTCAAGTCACCGCAGCCTCAAGGAGGATGCCGTAGTGTCCGCACGCCGACCGCTGCTGACGGCCGCCGCTGCCGGTTCGCTGCTGTGCGCCCTGTGGTTCGTCCCGTCGGCCAACGCCACGGTCGAGCGGACACAGTCGTCGGCCGCCCCCGCCGCCCAGCCCCGCACCGCGGACCAGTCCGCATCCACCCCCGGGGAGAACCTCGCCGACAGCGGCAGTGTGGACGTCACCCCGTATCTCGTCGGCGGCACGGCCTTTCTGGGGCTCGGGGTCGCCATGGTGACCGCCTCCGTGCGCCGGGCGCGCCCGGAGGCTTACTGATCGTCGGTCGGCTCGGCCACCGGCTCGTTCACCGGCTCTTGCACCGACTCGTTCACCGGCTCGTTCACCGGCCGCCGGTTCAGGCCAGCGGCCCGGTCACCGTCTCCACCGCCTCGGCCAGCTTCCCGGACCGTACGAAGGCGTCTGCAGCGGCCAGGTCCGGCGCCAGATAGCGGTCCCCGCCGGGCCCCTCGACCCCGGCCGCGCGCACCGCCGCCAGCACCGCGCGGGTCGCGGGCGCGGGCTCCAGGCCCTCGCGCAGCTCGACCGCGCGGGTCGCCGCGACCAGCTCGACGGCCAGCACCCGGGAGAGGTTGTCCACCGCCGTCCGCAGCTTGCGGGCCGCGGACCAGCCCATGGAGACATGGTCCTCCTGCATCGCGGAGGACGGGATGGAGTCCACCGAGGCGGGCACCGCCAGCCGCTTCAACTCGCTGACCAGCGCCGCCTGCGTGTACTGCGCGATCATCAGGCCGGAGTCCACGCCCGCGTCGCCCGCCAGGAACGGCGGCAGCCCGTGCGAGCGGTTTTTGTCCAGCAGCCGGTCGGTACGGCGCTCGGCGATCGAGGCGAGATCGGCGGCGGCCACGGCCAGGAAGTCCAGGACGTAGGCGACCGGCGCCCCGTGGAAGTTGCCATTGGACTCCACCCGGCCGTCCGCCAGCACCACCGGGTTGTCCACGGCGGCGGCGAGCTCGCGGTCGGCGACCAGCCGGGCGTGTGCCAGGGTGTCCCGCCCGGCGCCCGCGACCTGCGGGGCACAGCGGATCGAGTACGCGTCCTGCACCCGCGGCGCGTCGTCCTGGTGATGTCCGGTGAGCCCCGAACCGGCCAGCACCCGCAGCATGTTGTCGGCGCTGGCGGCCTGGCCCGGATGCGGGCGGATGGTGTGCAGCTCGGGCGCGAGCACCCGGTCGGTGCCGAGCAGCGCCTCCATCGAGAGCGCGGCCGTCACATCGGCGACGGTGAACAGCCGGGCCAGATCGGCACAGGCCATGACCAGCATGCCGAGCATGCCGTCGGTGCCGTTGAGCAGCGCGAGACCCTCCTTCTCCCGCAGCTCGACCGGCTCGATGCCGTGCTCGGCCAGCAGCTCGGCGGCGGGCCGCAACGCGCCGTCGGGCCCCTCGGCCTCACCCTCCCCCATCAGCGCCAGCGCGCAGTGGGACAGCGGCGCGAGATCACCGGAGCAGCCCAGCGAACCGTATTCGTGCACCACCGGAGTGATCCCCGCGTTGAGCATCGCGGCCATCGTCTCGACCACGAGGGGCCGGACCCCGGTGTGGCCCGAGGCGAGGGTCTTCAGCCGCAGGAACATCAGCGCGCGCACCACCTCGCGCTCGACCCGCGGCCCCATCCCGGCGGCGTGCGAGCGGACGATGTTGCGCTGGAGCTGGACCCGGAGGTCGGGCGTGATGTGCCGGACGGCGAGCGCGCCGAAGCCGGTCGAGACCCCGTAGACGGGCTCGGGCTTGGCGGCCAGATCGTCGATCACCTGCCGGGCTCCGGCCACGGCGCTCAGCGCCTCGGCCGACAGCTCCACCCGGGCGCCGCCGCGCGCCACGGCCACGACGTCCTCGGCGGTTGTTCCGGACGTCCCCACCACCACAGTGTGCATATCCATATTCAGGCACCCTAGAGACTGAATCGCGACCTGTCACCTGTCGGACCGAAGGGCTCGCGTCGGGCTTTGTGTCGGGCTTTGTGTCGGGCGTTGCGTCCGCCCGTCCGGTACGTCCCCGGACCACCGCTTCACGGCCGGCGGCCACGGAAGCTGCGGCGCTCCGGGGGGTGGTCGGCGGCGGAGTCGGCCAGCCGGACCACGGGGTCGTCCGGGCCGCCGTCCCGCCCGGCGACGACCGGTTTCGCGGAACGGGCCGCCTTGGCCCGGTACTGGGCCGCGTCGGCCAGCCGGAACAGCCGCCGGGCCGACCGTATGGGGCCGATGGGATCTCCGGTGGACGCGACGCCGCAGGCGACCCCCTCGCCCATCTCGAGCTCGGCGGCCCGGCGGCACAGCTCGTCCGCCACCCGCACCACCTCGTCGGCCGGGGGACCGACCCCCAGCAGACAGAACTCATCACCGCCCAGCCGGGCCACCAGGGCGCCGGGCAGCATGGCGCCGCACAGGGAGAGCACCGAGCCGAAACGTTCCAGCAGACGGTCGCCCACGGCATGGCCGAGGGTGTCGTTGACCCGCTTGAGTCCGTTGAGATCGCACACCACCAGGCTGACCACCGCGCCGTGCGCCCGGTGCGCCTCCAGCGCCTGGTCCAGCCGGATGTCCACCGCGCGACGGTTGCCGAGGCCGGTCAGCGGATCGGTGAAGGCCAGTCTGCGGACCTCCTCCAGCCGCTCGGTCTGGGCGAGACCGGCGGCGGTCACCGCGGCCAGCACGGTCGCGAAGTCGGCGTCGTCACGGCCGAACACCTCGCTCCCGGCCGGGCGCGCCACATACAGCTCGCCCCACGCGCGCCCGTGCAGCACGATCGGCGCCACCACACAGCTGCCCCGCCCGCGCCGCCGCAGGGCGGCCACCCTCTGGTGGCAGTACGAAGCCGAGCCGGTACGACGGCCCTCGGCCGTCTCCACCCAGGCGTGCGGCTCACCGCCCGAGGCCCAGCGCTCATGCAGGAACTCGGTGATCTCGGGGAACTGGTGCACCGGATACGACTCGTCCTCCGGCAGCGGCTCCTCGCCGTCCATCAGCTCGCCCACGTTCACCAGGACCCGCAGTCGGCCGCGCTCGCGCTCCCACACCGAAACCGCCGCGAACGTCCCGTCGAGGGCCCGTCGGGCGCTGTCGGCGGCGGCCCCGACCGCCTCGCGCGGGGTCTGCGCCGCCGCCATCGCCTGGGCGAGCCCCACCACGGCGCGCAGCCGCCCGTCGACACCGCCGGGACGCCCACCGGCCGCTCCGCCGGATCCGCCGCTCCCGTGGCCGTCCCCGTTGTCGACGTAGTCGCCGTAGTCGCCGTAGTCGCTCACGACGGCCTCGCATTCTCACCGCACCGCAGCTCTCGCTCTGCCCTCCAGCGTAAGAACGTCGGGGACAATCCGCTGCGGGCCGTTCACCGCGGGTAGACGGCGGGCGGGCCGACCGCCTACTCCCCCGGCCAGTCGGGGGTGCGCTTCTCGTTGAACGCGGCGACGCCCTCGGCCCGGTCCCCGGAGAAAGCCACCGTGCGCCAGGCGGCGTCCTCGACCTCGAGACCGGCCTTCAGATCCAGGCCGTGGCCCAGCCGCAGGGCCCGCTTGGCGGCGCGCAGCCCGACCGGGGAGTTGGCGGCCATCCGCCGGGCCAGCTCCAGCGCCTCGGTACGGTCCTCGCCCTCCCCGGTCAGCCGGTCCACCAGGCCCAGCTCCCGGGCTTCCTCGGCGGGCACCCGGCGGGCGGAGAAGATCAGCTCGGCGGCGCGGGCGGCACCCACCCGGCGCGGCAGCAGCTGGGTGCCGCCACCGCCCGGGATCACCCCGACCGACACCTCGGGCAGCCCCACCACGGCGGTCGGATCGGCGACGATCACATCGCAGGACAGCGCCAGTTCGTAGCCGCCGCCCAGCGCGTAGCCGTGCACGGCGGCGATGGTGGGCATCGGCAGCTCCAGCACCCCGGTGTAGGCGGCGCGCGAGCCCGGCCGGTGGCGCACCAGCTCGGCGTCGGTGAGGGAGTTGCGCTCCTTGAGGTCCGCGCCGACGCAGAAGGCCCGCTCATGGCTGGAGGTCAGCACCACCACCCGGGCGTCGCGGTCCTCCGACAGGGCGGCGCAGGCCGTGGCGATACAGCGCGCCATCTCGGAGGAGACGGCGTTCATGGCCTTCGGCCGGTCCAGGACCAGTTCGGCCACGGAGCCGTGCCGCCGGACCGCGACCCATTCGCCGTACCGCACCTCGTCGTGCTGCTCGCCCATCGGAAACCCTCCCGGTTAACGACCGTGAACCTGTCGCGAGCGATCATCGCAGCTCGGCCCGCCATCCGGAACCCGCACCCGACCGCGCTCTCAGCGCGGACGGACCGACTCCAGGTAGTCCACACAGCGCCCCAGCAGCGCGACCAGCCGCTCCCGCTCCTCCTCGCTGAACTCGGCGGAGAGCCCCCGCTCCACCCGCACGGCACGGGCGTCCGCGTCGGCCAGCATCTCCTGACCCCGCTCGGTGAGCCGGGTCTCCAGGACGTTCTTGTGCCACTCGTGCGGGGTGCGCTCGATCAGCCCGCGCTCCTGGAGGTTCTTCAGCAGCGTGTTCATCGTCGGCGGGGTCACCATGCACGCCCGCGCCAGCGCGGCGGCCGAGATACCCGGGTTCTCCGACAGGTGCAGCAACGCCGCGTACTGCGGAACGGTCAGACCGGCGGGCTTCAGCACGGCGTGCTTGGTCGCGTTCAGCGCTTGCTCGGCTCGCTTGAGGTGGGAGCCCAGCCGCTCGCTAGCGGGCATCGAGGTCATCTGCGCATCGTACGGCGGCATCAAAGATAAGCATCTTGACGATGATTAGGGTTCTAACTATGGTTCGAGCACACCTCAAGCAGTGTATTCAATCAACCAGAGAGGCACCATGCCCCGCGCCCTTCCGCGCCGCACCCTGGCCGTCGCGATCACCGCCCTGGCCTCCGTACTGCCGCTGGCCCCCGCCGCCCAGGCCACCGCCCCCGCGGACGCTCCGGCCACCCGCCCGGCCGCGCACCACCCCGTCCAGCCCCGGATCTCCGCCGCGTACGAACTGCCCGGCGACCGCGTCTACCCGGAAGGCATTGCCGCCGATCCGCGCAGCGGGACCCTCTACGCCGGGTCGTTCGCCGACGGCACGGTCTACCGGATGACACCCGGCCGCCGCGCGGCCGAAGTCCTGCTGCCCGCGGGCACCGACGGCCGCACCACCGCCAACGGGCTGAAGGTGGACGGCGCCGGGCGGCTGTGGGTGACCGACTCCACGGCCGGAGTCTCCGTCTACGATCCGCGCACCCGCCGTCTACTGGCCCGCTTCGACGTCCCCGGGCAGGGCGCCCGGTTCGTCAACGACCTGGCCATCGCCCCGGACGGCAGCGCGTATCTCACCGACAGCGCCCGCGCGGTGGTCTACCGCGTCACCCCGCACCAGCTCGCCCACGCCCGCGCGCACGGCGGGCGCGCGGTCCTCACCCCGCGCTTCGACCTTAACGGCGCGATGCAGCCGCACGATCCGGGCACGTACACCCTCAACGGCATCGTCGCCGACCCCACCGGCCGCTATCTGCTCACCGTCGACATGACCGGCGGCGACCTCTACCGGCTGGACCTGTCCTCGGGCCGGATCCGCCGGGTGGCCCTGCACGGCGGCGATCTGCGCCTGGCGGACGGCCTCGAACTGCGCCACGGCACCCTGTGGGCGGCGCACAACACCGGCAACGCGATCAGCCGCTGGCGGGTCTCGGCGGACGGCCACGCGGCCCGCCAGGAGCGCCGGTTCACGGATGAGACGCTCCAGGTCCCGACCACCCTGATACGCCGCCACGGCACGCTCTACGTGGTCCGCTCCCAATTCGACAAGGGCGGCCCGCTGGGCGACGGCACACCGCGGACACCGTTCACGGTGGCCGCCGTGAACGGCATCTGAGCCGGAACCTGTCGCGCATCGGCGCCGGGCTCAACGGAGCCCAGCTCTAACGGAGTCGGCGCCACCGCTTCAACGCGGCCAGGACGGACGGTCTGCCCTGGGCCACGGAGGCGGCGGCCGGATCCGCCTGGTCGTCCTCCTCCAGCGGCTCCGGCGGCTCCTGCGACTGCGGCTCGGCCGCGTCGGGGTCGTCGGCGGTCCGGTCAGCAGACCGGAGGCCGAACGCCGCCGTGCCACCGGCGGAGGACGGTACGTCCGGGTCCCCGGCCGAGGGCGACGCGGACACCGCCGGTGTCCCCGGGCGCTCGGCCAGGGTCCCCGGCTCGGAGGGGCCGGAAGGCTCACCGGATGGCTGGTCCACGGGGACTCCCGCCGGGCCGGTCCCGGCCGGGCTCCCCGGCCCGGCCGACGCGGCGCCGGAGGGCTCCACCGGCCTACCGGCCGAAGCCGCCGCGGGCGCCGCGGGGTTGCCGGCCGAAGCCGCCGGTGCCGCCGGACCTTCCGCCGCCGGGGTCGCCGCGGCCCCCGCCGTCGGCTTCCGGTCACTCCCCGCGGGGGCCGCGTCCCGGGCGGCGGACGTTTCCGCCGGTGGGAAGTGGGCCGGGAGGGCCACCAGGCCGCGCTGGTAGATGCCGGGGCGCCAGAGCAGTTCCTCCGGCGGGACGGCCAGTGCCAGGTCCGGGAGCCGGTCCAGCAGCCGTTCGATGGCCACGGCCGAGATCAGCCGCGCCGAGCTCCGCCCGGGGCACATATGGGGACCGGCGCTGAAGGCCAGATGGGCGCGGTTGCCCTGCGGGCTTCCCGCCACCCGCAGCGCGTCCTGGTTGGCCCCGGCGAAGCTGATCACGACGGGCTCGCCCTCGCGCAGCCGCACCCCGGCCAGGTCCACATCGTGCCGGGGGAAGTGCACCGCCAGGTTGGCCAGCGGCGGATCCGTCCACAGCACCTCGTCGAGCGCGTCCTCCACGAGCATGCTGCCGCCGGAGAGCCCGCCCGCGAACCGGTCGTCGGTCAGCAGCACCCGCAGCGCGTTGCCGATCAGGTTGATCACCGGCTCACTGCCGGAGGCCATCAGCAGGCCGAGCTGCTCGACGAGTTCCTCGTCGGTGAGCCGCTCCGGGTGGGCGATGAGCCAGGAGGTGACATCGGCGGCCGGGCGGGCCCGCTTGAGGTCGATCAGCTCCCGGAGGGCGTCGGCCACCATCAGGCCGGCGGAGCCGACATCCATGCCGTCGAATATCTTCGCCATCCCCGTGAACAGCCGGTCGGCTGTCTCGCGAGGACAGCCGAAGAGCTCGCCGAGAACCAGCAGCGGCAGCAGGGCCCCGTAGTCGCCGACCAGATCGGCTTCCCCGGTCGCGCAGAACCGGTCGATCAGGGAGTCGGCGATGCGCTCGACGTAGCCGCGCAGCGCGCCCGGGTCGATCCGGCTGGTGCTGTCGTCGATCGCGGCGCGGTAGCGGCGGTGCTCCTCGCCGTCCACCGCCGTGGCCATCGGCCGGTACCGGATCATCTGCGCGGCGTGGCTGGTGTCGGGCACCCGGCCCTCGTTCCTCGCCCGCCACCGCCGGGGGTCCTTGGAGAACGTCTCGGGGCGCCGCAGGATCTCCAGCGCGGTTTCATAGCCCACGCACAGGGTCGCGGTGACGCCCGGGTCCAGCTCGACGGGGACCAGCGGGCCGTGGGTCTCCCGCAGCCGCTGGTAGACGGCGAACGGGTCCCGGCCGAACTCCGGGGTGTCCAGCGGTACCGCCCCGGTGCCGCCCTCGGCCCGCGCGGGGCAGCGGGGCGCCGGCGCCGCTCCCGGCTGAGACTGAGGGCCGGGCTCATCGGGCTCGGTCACACATGGCTCCTGGCATCCGGGGGCGGGTCGGACTGGCGGCGTACGGCGCCGGGGCGGTCAGCGCACCCGGTCCCGCCCGCTCACCGGGACCCACTCGTGGATCTTGGCGCGCAGACCAGGGCCCGTCTTCGAAGGGGCCGCCCTGCTCCCGACGCCTGTTACGGCGCCTCGCCGCGTTGTCGGATTCACCCGAGTACGCCCAGTACAAGGGCGATCCTCCGCCTTGCGATCCACCGCACCAGACGCCGCTCGCGGCCGGACGCCCCCTTCAAAGACGGACCCTAGCCGACCCGGCTTCCGCGCCGGGGCCAGTTGTCACATCGCACACACGGTCAGCCGCGACGGCTCAGCAGCCAGGGCTCGACAACCCCGAGACCACGCACCGGCCGCTGCCACATCGGCTGGAGCGCGAAGCGGTAGCTGGGGGGCTCCTCGCCCTCCTTCTCCGCGGCGGCGGCGGCCTCCGCGGCCTCCGCCTCCGACACCGGGGCCTCCCCGGTGTGGCTCAGCTCCTCCGCGAAGGCGCCGTCGACCAGG
Organism: Streptomyces coffeae; assembly: GCF_016741875.1. Classification (GTDB taxonomy): domain Bacteria; phylum Actinomycetota; class Actinomycetes; order Streptomycetales; family Streptomycetaceae; genus Streptomyces; species Streptomyces coffeae. Next base: position 113,592 of record NZ_JAERRF010000027.1, read on the forward strand.
ACCGCGTTCTTGGGCGCTATGGAGGTGAGCCTGGCCGCCAGGTTCACCGTGGTGCCGAAGACATCGCCCATGCGGGTCGTGACGGTGCCGAAGGCGATCCCGACCCGCAGCTCGGGCATGGTCTCGTCGTGGGTGAGGGTCTCGATCAGCCGCAGCCCGATCTCGGCGGCGATGCCCGCGTCGTCGGCCGCGTACAGCACCTCGTCGCCCAGGGTCTTGATCAGCCGTCCGCCGTGTGCGGCCACCAGATCGGCGGCCGTGGTCTCGAACGCCTCGACCAGCTCGCCGAGCTCCTCCTCCTCCAGCCGCCGGGTCAGCCGGGTGAAGCTCACCAGGTCGGCGAAGCCCACCGCGAGCCGCCGGTCGACCATCTCGGCGTCGTCCGCGGCCTGGACCACCCGGCCGGTCGCCGCCGCCAGCTGCCGCCGGTAGACATAGACGAGGAACTCCTCCAGCTCCGGCAGCAACAGCTCGACCAGCGGATACGCGATCTCGGTGCGCGTCATCCCGGTCTCCTGCGGCTCGGTGAGCCCCTCCAGGAACGAGTCGATCTGCCAGTCGGCGAGCCGGGCGGTGGTCTGGCCGGTGGAACGGGCCACCTGGATCGCCATCGGCTCGCTCAGCAGCCCGGCCTCCACCAGACCGGACAACCGCCGCAGGGCCAGGACGTCGGCCTCGGTGAGCGCCTTGGCCTGGCCGATGTCGGCGAAGCCCATGGCCCGCCAGAACCGGGTGGCCAGCTCCACCGAGACGCCCGCGCTCCGGGCGGCCTGAAAGGGGGTGTAGCGCCGCTCGGCGCCCAGAATCAGCTGCTCCAGCCGGAGCGCGATCGGGTCCGGAGCGTCGGGGTCGGTGTCGGCGGTGTCCGCGGCAGCGTGCTCCCGCGCCCCGGTGTCCCGTACGGCCGCGTCGGCGGCGTCCCGCACACCGCGCTCCTCGGCCGTGCCGGAACCCGTGTCGTCGGCGGTCACCGCCCGCCCCCTGTCCGATCCCTGCGCACTGCCCTTCCGTTCCCTCTTCCGGTTCGGTTCCGGCTCGCCCACGGCCGCCCCGAACTGGACCGACCGCGACAACGATACGTCAGGTGTGCCGTAGCTCACTCTCCACTTGAGCCCTCATTCGTCCCTCGATACGGAGCGTAGATGCACGATGTCCCCGGCGGAGACCGGCTCCTGCACCCCGCCCTCGGTTGCCAGTACCAGCCGTCCGTCGCCGTCGATCGCGACCGCCTCGCCGACCGTCTCTCCGCCGCCCGGCAGTTCCGCGCGGACGCGGCGCCCCAGGGTGGCGCAGCCCGCCGCGTAGGTCTCCTGGAGTCCGCAGGGGCCGGGGTCGCCCTCGAACCGGCGCCATTCGCCGTACCACTGCTCGATGGAGCGCAGCACGGCCCGCAGCAGCGGGTCGCGGTCGGTGGAGACGGCGTTCGCCAGGGCCAGCGAGCCCGCGGTGGGCACGGGCAGTTCCTCGGCGCGCAGGGAGACGTTCAGGCCGAGCCCGATCACCACCGCGTCCCCGGCCCGCTCGGCCAGGATCCCGCCGAACTTCCGCTCCTCGCCGCCGACCGTCACCAGCAGGTCGTTCGGCCACTTCAGGGCGGTGTCCACGCCCGCCATACGGCTCAGCGCCCCGGCGGTGGCAACCCCGGCGAGCAGCGGCAGCCACCCCCAGCGCGCAGTGGGCACCCCGGCGGCGCCGGGCCGCAGCAGCACCGAGAAGAACAGCCCGGAGCGGGGCGGGGCGGTCCAGGTGCGGTCCAGCCGTCCGCGCCCGGCCGTCTGCTCCTCGGCGATCAGCACGGTGCCCTCGGGAGCCCCGGCCGATGCCTGGGTGACCAGGTCGGTATTGGTCGAACCGGTCGCCTGCACCACATCAAGACCGGTCCACAGCCCACCGGGGCGCACCAGGGCCTGGCGCAGCGCGGTGGCGCTCAGCGGCGGCCGTTCCAGATCGGACCAGCGGCCGTGCCGATCTTCCGGGCTCCCCGGGGTGTCAGAAGGCGTCATACGGGCCAGCCTAGGGTCAGGAGGTGTGGCCAACGACGCAGTGCCACCACGCAGTCCCGCCGATACGCTACGAGCCGGTAGCCCAGCCAGCTCAAAGCCACCGAACCGGTCCGAAACCGCTATCGACCCCGTCTGTTCGCTGAATCCCCTGAATCCATCCCCAGGACGAGCAGGAGCCGCATCCCGATGTCCGAGCCGGAGATCGCCCCCGAGATTCCAGACCGTCACACCACCGCGGGGAAGCTCGCGGACCTGCAACGCCGCGTCGAAGAAGCGACCCACGCGGGCTCGGCACGGGCGGTGGAGAAGCAGCACGCCAAGGGCAAGCTGACCGCGCGCGAGCGGATCCACCTCCTCCTCGACGAGGGGTCCTTCACCGAGCTCGACGAGTTCGCCCGGCACCGCTCCACCAATTTCGGCCTGGAGCAGAACCGGCCCTACGGCGATGGCGTGGTCACCGGCTACGGCACGGTCGACGGGCGTCCGGTGGCGGTGTTCTCCCAGGACTTCACCGTCTTCGGCGGAGCGCTCGGCGAGGTGTTCGGCGAGAAGATCGTCAAGGTCATGGACTTCGCGCTGAAGACCGGCTGCCCGGTCATCGGCATCAATGACTCCGGCGGCGCCCGTATCCAGGAGGGCGTGGCCTCGCTCGGCATGTACGGCGAGATCTTCCGCCGCAACACCCATGCCTCCGGGGTGATTCCGCAGATCAGCCTGGTCGTCGGCCCGTGTGCGGGCGGCGCGGTCTACTCCCCGGCGATCACCGACTTCACGGTGATGGTGGACCAGACCTCGCATATGTTCATCACCGGCCCGGACGTGATCAAGACGGTCACCGGTGAGGACGTGGGCTTCGAGGAGCTCGGCGGCGCCCGCACCCACAACACCACCTCCGGTGTGGCGCACTACATGGCCGGTGATGAGAAGGACGGCATCGAGTACGTCAAGACGCTGCTGTCGTACCTGCCGTCCAACAACCTCTCCGAGCCCCCGGCCTTCCCCGACGAGGCCGACCTCGAGGTCTCCGACGAGGACCGGGAGATGGACACGCTCATCCCGGACTCGGCGAACCAGCCGTACGACATGCACCAGGCGATCGAGCACGTCCTGGACGACAACGAGTTCCTGGAGACGCAGCCGCTCTTCGCGCCGAACATCATCACCGGCTTCGGCCGGGTCGAGGGCCACCCGGTGGGCATCGTGGCCAACCAGCCGATGCAGTTCGCCGGATGCCTGGACATCGACGCCTCGGAGAAGGCCGCGCGCTTCGTGCGCACCTGCGACGCGTTCAATGTGCCGGTGCTGACCTTCGTGGACGTGCCCGGCTTCCTGCCCGGCACCGAGCAGGAGTTCAGCGGCATCATCCGGCGCGGTGCCAAGCTGATCTACGCCTACGCCGAGGCCACCGTCCCGCTGATCACCGTGATCACCCGCAAGGCGTTCGGCGGTGCCTACGACGTCATGGGCTCCAAGCACCTGGGCGCGGACCTCAACCTGGCCTGGCCGACCGCCCAGATCGCGGTCATGGGCGCCCAGGGCGCGGTCAACATCCTGCACCGGCGGACCATCGCCGCCTCCGACGACCCGGAGGCGACCCGCACCGAGCTGATCGCCGACTACGAGGACACCCTGCTCAACCCGTACGTCGCGGCCGAGCGCGGCTATATCGACGCGGTCGTGATGCCGTCCGAGACCCGCCGCCACATCATCCGGGGCCTGCGCACCCTGCGGAACAAGCGCGAGTCGCTGCCCCCGAAGAAGCACGGCAACATCCCCCTCTAGAAGGGCTGATTCCATGATCCGAATCGTCCGGGGCAATCCCACCCCTGAGGAGTTGGCCGCCGCAGTCGCGGTGGTCCAGGCCCGCGCGGCGGCCGCCGCGGCCGTCGCGCAGGGCGAGGGCGTACCGGAGGAGTGGTCCGATCCGGCGCGCACCCTCCCCAGCCGCCGGATGCCGCACCCCGGCCCCAAGGCATGGCGTACGACGTATTGGCCGGCCTGACCGAGCCGCCGGAGCGCCGGAAATAGTGCCCGAGCGCCGTGGCGCCTGAGTATGCGTACTCAGGCGCCACGGCGCTCGGCGTTCCAGTATCGGAAGCATGCTGTGGTCCGAGCCGCCCGATGAGCCGCCCGAGGAATTGCGGCGGGCGCAGGCCATGCTCCGGCGCGCCCGTGCCGTCCTGGCGATCGCCGTGATGATCGCGATGTGCATCCTGGCGCTGTGTCCCTGACCGGTCCCTGAGAGGCCCGGCCGGACGGGCGGGGGACGGCCTACTCTGGTGCGCATGACCGCACAGCGCACCCTTATTCTCGCGTCCGCCTCCCCCGCCCGGCTCGGGCTGCTGCGCCAGGCCGGGTTGGCTCCGAAGGTGATCGTCAGCGGGGTGGACGAGGACGCGCTGAGCGCGGCCACCCCCGGGGAACTGGCCCGGGTGCTCGCGGAGGCCAAGGCGGACGCGGTGGCGGCCCTTCCGGAGGCGTCACAGGCGCTGGTGGTCGGCTGTGACTCGGTGCTGGAGCTGGACGGTCAGGCGCTGGGCAAGCCCGCGGACGCCGAGGAGGCCACCGCCCGCTGGAAGGCGATGCGCGGCCGGGCGGGGGTGCTGCGCACCGGCCACTGTGTGATCGACACGGCGAGCGGGCAGCGCACCTCGGCCACCGCTTCCACCACCGTCCGGTTCGGCGAGCCGTCCGACGCCGAGGTCGCGGCGTACGTCGCCAGCGGTGAACCCCTGCATGTGGCGGGCGCGTTCACGCTCGACGGCCGCTCGGCGCCGTTCATCGACTCCATCGAGGGCGACGCGGGCACGGTGATCGGGCTGTCCCTGCCGCTGCTGCGGCGGCTGCTGGCCGAGGTCGGCGTGGGCATCACCGACCTCTGGACCGACTGAGCGGCTGAGCGGCTGACGAGGGCCTGAGCGGACTCGCTGAACTCCGGTGTGGTGCGGTTGCGCCCCGAAGGGGCGCGGGGCTGTGTCGATGTGCGGCTCCGCCGCGTGGGCGCGGCCGGCCACGAGGCGGCCGCAGACGCATGACGGCACCTCACGGCACTTCCCGCGGAGCGCTCAGTCCGGGCCTAGGCGGGGCTGGGGGCGTCCTGGCCGTTGCCCGCGGACTCGGCGGGCGCGGTGTCCTCCTCCGGCCCGTACGCCAGCAGCGTGAGCACGAGCAGCCCCAGCACCACCATCATGAAGCCGAACGCGGGCCAGCCGACCAGGCCGACCGAGAAGGCGCCCAACAGCCCGTGCACCACGGCACAGGTGATGAGCAGAATGCGGCCGAAGCGGCCGGGCGCGCGGTCGCGGATCGCGACGCGCAGCAGCACCACACCGCACAGCAGCAGATAGAGGCCGAAGACACCGCCCGCGACCCAGGTGCCCATGGACATCGCGTCCGTGTCGAGCCCGCCCATGGACATCTGCTGCCGGTCCACGACCAGGCCCAGGATCCAGTTCAGCAGCGCTATTCCGGCCGCTTCCAGCATCAGCGTCACGGCCGCTATCGCGGCCACTGGTCTGCGCGCCACCCCGCCCACCCTCTTCCGCTCGACACCGTGAACGCTACTAACGGGTAAGCGCGGCCGACAAGAGGCGTGCAACAGGCGGCGTCGACGGGGTGGACGAGCGAGGACCACGCGGCAAAAATTCCGCCGCTCGTTCGTAGGGATTCCACAAAGAAAGCTGAAGCGCCGCAGCAAGGCTAGGCAGAGACCTAGCCCACATCGTGTAGCGCGCCGCGGCCCCGAAAACCGGGCGTACGGTGGAGCGACGGGGGATTTGGCTTCCTGTTCGCGCCCGGGTTCACGCTCCGTGTGGTCAAGCTCACCCCCAGGGTCTTCTCGGCGCGAGGTGTTGTCAGTACCTAAACTCGGCTTGTTTCAAGGAGGGAGTCATCGTGCGC
>NZ_JAERRF010000028.1 GCF_016741875.1 Streptomyces coffeae
GGGGGGGGGGGGGGGGGGGGGGGGGCGGCGGATGGCGAGCTCGAGCCAGGGGCTCCAATTTACGGAGCGTAATTGACGGGGGCCAGGGTCCGGACCCTGGAGTCCACCGGCTGGACGGGGCCCGCCCGAGTGCGTACGGGGCCGGGGCGGTACCTCAGCCGACCGCGGACGCCGCCAGCGGCAGGCTGACCGTGAATTCCGCGCCGCCGCCCTCCGCCGCCGACACCCGCACCGTGCCCGCGTTGCGGTGGACCGCCTGCTGGACGAGGGCCAGGCCCAGCCCCCGGCCCGGGGACTTGGTGCTCCAGCCGCGGCGGAAGATCTCCTCGGCCGCCGACGGGTCCAGACCGTCCCCGGTGTCGGCGACGCGCAGGGTCAGCTCGCCGTCGGCCGCGCGGGCGGTGACCGTGACGCGGGCGCTGCGGGCCGCGCCGCTGCCCACGCCCTCGGCCGCGGCGTCCGTCGCGTTGTCGAGGAGGTTGCCGAGGATGGTCACCAGGTCGCGGGCGGGCAGACCGGGCGGCAGGACGCCGTCGTCGATCCGGCTGTCCGGGGCGAGGACGAGGTCGACGCCGCGTTCGCTGGCCTGGGCCGCCTTGCCCAGCAGCAGGGCGGCGAGCACCGGCTCGGCGACGGCGGCGACCACCTGGTCGGTCAGCGCCTGGGCCAGTTCCAGTTCGGCCGTGGCGAACTCCACCGCCTCATCGGCTCGGCCCAGCTCGATCAGGGAGACGACGGCGTGCAGCCGGTTGGCCGCCTCGTGGGCCTGGGAGCGCAGGGCCTCGGCGAAGCCGCGGACGGAGTCCAGTTCGCCGGAGAGCGCCTGGAGCTCGGTGTGGTCACGCAGGGTGACCATGGTGCCGCGCCGCTCACCGCTGCTCACCGGGGAGGTGTTGACGACCAGCACCCGCTGCGCGGTCAGATGCAGCTCGTCCACGCGCGGCTCGGTGGCCAGCAGGGCGCCGGTCAGCGCCGGGGGCAGGCCCAGCTCGGTGACGTAGGCGCCGACCGCGTCGCCGGACAGCCCCAGCAGCTCCCGTCCGCCGTCGTTGATCAGGGCGATCCGCCGCCGTCCGTCGAGCATCAGCAGCCCCTCGCGCACGGCGTGCAGGGCGGCCTCGTGGTAGTCGTGCATCCGGCTCAGCTCGGCGGCGTTCATCCCGTGCGTATGGCGGCGCAGCCGGGCGTTGATGACGTACGCGGCCGCCCCGCCGACCGCGAGGGCGGCGAGCGCGACACCGAGCAGGGCGAGCAGTTGGCGGCGCACCTCGGCGCTGATGGTGTCCACCGTGATGCCCGCGCTGACCAGCGCGGTGATCCGGCCCCCGGCGGCCGCGTCGCGGACCGGAGCGACCACGCGCACCGAGGGGCCGAGGGTGCCGGTGTAGGTCTCGGGGAAGATCCGGCCGTGCAGCGCGGGCCGGATGTGGCCGAGGTAGCGGGCACCGATCTGCTTCGGGTCGGGGTGGGTCCAGCGGATACCGCGGGTGTCCATGATCGTCACAAAGGTGACCCCGGTGTCCCGGCGGACCTTCTCGGCGTACGGCTGGAGCCGGGCGCTGGGGTCCTCGGACCGTACGGCCTCGGCCACCGCGGGGGAGGCGGCGATGGCGGCCGCGGCGGCGGTGGCCTGGCGGCGGGCGGCCGCCTCCGCCTGCTGCCCGTCGGTCACGTACGCGAAGACGGCGCATCCGGCCACCAGGGCGGCCACCAGCACGACCTGCATGGCGAAGAGCTGGCCGGCCAGGCTCCGGGGGCGGGGCACGCGCATGCCCATCAGTCTGCACACGCGCCATCGCGTGAACGAAATGAACGGAAGGGTGACCCCCATCACAGGGTGGGGCATAGTCGCCGGGACCGTTCAAGGCGGTGTGCGAGCCGCACACGGTACAGCGCCGGGACAGTTGGACGGCACATACAGAAGGAGGCAGCACCGTGGCTGCGCAGACCTCGCCGACCGGACCGGGAAGCGCCGGGCCCAAGGGGGCGAATCCCAGCGGGATGAATCCCAAGGGGGCGAAGAAGGAAAGGATTCACTACCTCTATCTCGCCGTGATCGGCGCGGTGGCGCTCGGCATCGTGGTGGGCTTCGCGGCGCCCGGGGTGGCGGTGGAGCTGAAGCCCATCGGCACCGGCTTTGTGAATCTGATCAAGATGCTGATCTCGCCGATCATCTTCTGCACGATCGTGCTGGGCATCGGCTCGGTTCGGAAGGCCGCGAAGGTCGGTGCGGTCGGCGGGCTCGCGCTCGGCTACTTCATGCTGATGTCGACCGTCGCCCTGGCCATAGGGCTGGTCGTCGGGAACATACTCGAGCCCGGCAGTGGGCTGCATATGAGTCATGAGGCAGCTCAGGCCGGGCAGAGCCAGGCGAAGGGTGGGAGCGAGTCCACGGCGGACTTCCTGCTCGGCATCATCCCCACCACTCTTGTCTCCGCCTTCACCTCGGAGAAGGTGCTCCAGACCCTCTTTGTGGCCCTGCTGGTGGGCTTTGCGCTCCAGGCTCTGGGCAAGGCGGGCGAGCCGGTGCTGCGCGGTGTCGGCCACATCCAGCAACTGGTCTTCAAACTGCTGTCGATGGTCATGTGGGCGGCGCCGGTGGGCGCCTTCGGCGCCATCGCGGCGGTGGTCGGCGAGACCGGTCTGGACGCGCTCAAGGCGCTCGCCGTCATCATGATCGGCTTCTATGTCACCTGCGCCCTGTTCGTGGTGGTCGTCCTCGGCACACTGCTGCGGCTGGTCGCGGGGGTGAATCTGTTCCTGCTGCTGAAGTATCTGGCGCGGGAGTTCCTGCTGATCCTGTCGACCTCGTCGTCGGAGTCCGCGCTGCCGCTGCTGATCGCCAAGATGGAGCACGCGGGCGTCAGCCGCCCGGTCGTCGGCATCACCGTGCCCACCGGCTACTCCTTCAACCTGGACGGCACGGCGATCTATCTGACCATGGCCTCGCTGTTCATCGCCGAGGCGATGGGCGACCCGCTCTCGATCGGCCAGCAGATCTCCCTGCTGGTGTTCATGATCGTGGCGTCGAAGGGCGCGGCCGGTGTCACCGGCGCGGGCATGGCGACCCTGGCGGGCGGCCTCCAGTCGCATCGGCCGGAACTGGTGGACGGCGTCGGCCTGATCGTCGGTATCGACCGCTTCATGAGCGAGGCCCGTGCGCTGACCAACTTCGCGGGCAACGCGGTCGCCACCGTCCTCGTCGGCACCTGGACCAAGGAGATCGACAAGGATCGGATGCGGGAAGTTCTCGCCGGACGGCTGCCGTTCGACAGCGAGGCCTTCGCCCTGAACGGCGGTGGCCACGGCACCGTGCACACCGGCTCCGAGGCCGGTGTCCCCGAGCAGCGCGGCGACGACACGGCGAAGGAGCAGGTGCCCGCGTAGGTCCTGTCCGGCGGATCTTCGGGCCCGCGAAGATCCGCCGGACAGGGCCTGAGGCCCGCTCCCGCTCCGCAACGCCCCGCGCGACCGCGGCCCTGCCCCTCTGAATCGGGGCAGGGCCGCCGGCGGGTATCAGCCCGTGGGCGTCACCGTGGGCGTTGCGGGCAGAGGCTCAGGACGAGGCGCTGGGCCGCGGCCGGCCGCCGGGTCCCGCCTCGGGCGGTGTCGCGCCCGGGTCGACGCCCAGGACGACCGAGCCGGTCAGCCCCTTGTCGTAACGGCCTCGGGCGATCTGCTTCAGCTTCACCACCGAGGCCGCGCCCGCCGACTGGCCGATGCGGTCGTCGGTGAGTTTCACCCGCTCGGCTCCCGTGTGTTTCGCGTACGGATCCAACTCGGCGATGGCGTCGGCCACCGTGTCGGAGAAGAACACCTGGCCGGTGTGGGCGACATGGCCGCCCTCGTACGTGCCGCCCCGCACCTCACCCGCGGAGTGCACCTTGAGGTGGATATGGGTGGTACGGCCGTAGTACCAGCCGGGGAAGATCGTCCGGAACGTCGCCGTGCCGTGCCGGTCGGTGAGCTGGATCCCCCGCAGGAAGGTCGTTTCGTCGGTGTTCGGGACATGGCCGTTCTCATCGGCCTTGCCGGGGTCGAAGGGCTCGTCGGGGGAGATGGCGGTGTATCCGGCGTAGACGCCGCCCGCGTCGCAGTGCCAGATGTCCACCGCCGCGCCGGACAGGGGCGCGCAGTTCCTGGTGTCCAGCACCTGGAAGGTCAGGGCGAGCGGGACGCCCGGCCGGTTCTCCGTGATGTCGCGACGGACCTTCTCGTCCGCCAGGTAGTAGGGGCCCGTCATCTGCTCCGCGGTGAGGACGCAGTGCGGGGTGGCGGTGGAGCCGGTGGCCGCGTCCGCGGCAGAGCTCTCCGATCCGGCCGACGCCTGGGTGGCGTACCCCGCGATTCCGGCAGCCCCGAGCCCCGCTCCGCCGAGGACGGTCAGGATCGTGCGGCGGCTGGGGCTCGTCGGGGCCGTGGCGTTCGGGTCATCCGCTGAGTGGGGTTGCTCTTCGTCTGTCGCCATGCCGTGGAACCTAGGATTCCCGCATAGGCGGGGGCTGGGCGGCGGCTGGGGATTCGCTGTGAAACAGCTTCACTCAGGCATAGTTGACGCTCCGTCAGACATGGCAGGCCGCAGCCAGACCGTGGCCAGCGGGGGCAGTGCCGTGAGGATGCTGGCGGGGCGGCCGTGCCAGGCGGTGGCCTCCGCCTTCAGTGGCTCCCGGTTGGTCACCCCGCTGCCGCCGAAGCGCTCCTGGTCGGTGTTGAGCACCTCGTACCACTCCGCCGTCCCACCGGGCACCCCGATGCGGTACGAGTAACGGACGACCGGGGAGAAGTTGCTGATGGCCAGCAGCGGCGCGCCCTCGGCGTCGAAGCGCAGGAAGGCGAACACATTGTCCTCGCGCGCGTCCCCCTCGACCCAGGAGAAGCCCTCCGGGACGGTGTCCCGCTGCCACAGCGGGGGCGTGGCCGTGTAGACCCGGTTCAGCTCGCGCACCAGATCCCGTACGCCCCGGTGGTCGGCCTCGGCGGAGTACGAGGGGTCCAGCAGCCACCAGTCCGGGCCGTGGCCTTCCGACCACTCCGCCCCCTGCGCGAACTCCTGCCCCATGAAGAGCAGTTGCTTGCCCGGATGGGCCCACATGAAGCCCAGGTACGCACGGTGGTTGGCCCGCTGCTGCCACCAGTCGCCCGGCATCTTGGACACCAGGGCGCCCTTGCCGTGCACCACCTCGTCGTGCGAGATGGGCAGGACGTAGTTCTCGCTGTAGGCGTACACCATCGAGAACGTCATCTCGTGGTGGTGGTACTTGCGGTGCACCGGCTCGTGCGCCACGTACCCCAGCGAGTCGTGCATCCAGCCCATGTTCCACTTCAGCCCGAAGCCGAGGCCGCCGAAACCGCCCGCGCCCATATGGTGGGTGGCGCGGGTGACCCCGTCCCAGGCGGTGGACTCCTCGGCGATGGTGAGCACCCCGGGACAGCGGCGGTAGACGGTGGCGTTCATCTCCTGGAGGAACGCCACGGCGTCCAGGTTCTCGCGGCCGCCGTGCGCGTTGGGCGTCCACTGGCCCGGCTCACGGGAGTAGTCGAGGTACAGCATCGAGGCCACGGCGTCCACCCGCAGTCCGTCGATATGGAACTCCTCGCACCAGTAGACCGCGTTGGCCACCAGGAAATTGCGCACCTCGGCGCGGCCGTAGTCGAACTCCAGCGTGCCCCAGTCCGGATGCGCGGCCCGCCGCGGGTCGGCGGGCTCGTACAAGGGACGGCCGTCGAACTCGGCCAGCGCCCAGTCGTCCCGCGGGAAGTGCGCGGGCACCCAGTCCGCCAGGACACCGATGCCCGCCTGGTGCAGGGCGTCCACCAGGTGCTTGAAGTCGTCGGGGGTGCCCAGCCGCGCGGTGGGCGCGTAGAAACCGGTGACCTGGTAGCCCCATGAGCCGCCGAAGGGATGCTCGGCCACCGGCATCAGCTCGACATGGGTGAAGCCGAGGTCCTTGACGTAGGCGGGCAGTTGCTCGGCGAGCTGCCGGTACGTCAATCCCGGTCGCCAGGACGGCAGATGCACCTCGTACACCGAGAACGGGGACTCGTGCACCCGTCGGCCCTGGCGGCGGGCCATCCAGATCTGGTCGTTCCACTGGTGGTGCGAGAGGTGCACCACCGAGGCGGTGGCGGGCGGGCACTCGGTGCGCCGGGCCATCGGGTCGGCGCGTACGGTGTGGCTGCCGTCGGGCCGGGTGATCTGGAACTTGTACAGCGCGCCCTCGCCGACACCGGGCAGGAACAGCTCCCACACCCCGCTGCCGCCCAGCGAGCGCATCGGGAAGGCGGTGCCGTCCCAGTACGTGAAGTCCCCGGTGATCCGCACTCCGAGTGCGTCCGGCGCCCAGACGGTGAACCGGGTTCCGGTCACGCCCTGATGGGTCATCGGATGCGCGCCCAGCGCCCGCCACAGCTCCTCGTGGCGGCCCTCGCCGATCAGATGCAGATCGAGTTCGCCGAGGGCGGGGAGGAAGCGGTAGGGGTCCGCCAGCTCCAGTTCGGCGCCCTCGTACGCGACCAGCAGCCGGTAGTCGGGGATCTCCGTCAGCGGCAGCACACCGGAGAACAGCCCGTCGCCCTCGGAGCGCAGCCGCACCCGCAGCCCGGTGGCGGTCACGGTCACCGAGCGGGCGTACGGCCGAAGCGCCCGGATGAGCACGCCGCCGCGCACGGGGTGGGCGCCGAGCAGGGCGTGCGGGTCGTGGTGTGCCCCGCTGAGCAGCCGCCGCCGGTCGTCGTCGCCGAGGGCGGGCGCGGGCCGCACTCCGTGGTCGTCGGCGGCGGGCTCGGGATCCGGACCGGGGGCGGGGCCGGTGGCCGGGCGTCCGGTGACGGGCCGCCGGTCCCCGGCCGGATCCGCGGCCCGTTCCGCCGCGTCAGCCGCGTCAGCCGCGTCAGCCGCGTCCGCCGCGTCCGCTCCGGCCGCTTCCGCCGCGGCGTCGCGTCGCACGGCGCGCGGTACGGGAGGGGAGCCGTAGGAGACACGGGACCCGGAGCGATGCGGGCTGCGGAAGGTCGGCGGGACCGCCGGCACAGGGGTGCCGCCGGTGGCGGCGGGGTCCTGGCCCGGCCCCTCGCCGGACGGCGGATGCGGACGGGACGGCGGACGTGCGGTCACGGGGAGGTCCTCCCGGAGGTGTCGGCGGCGAGGCGCCGGATCGCGGACATGGGGACGGACAGCCAGTCGGGGCGGTGCCGGGCCTCGTAGAGGACTTCGTAGACGGCCTTGTCGGTCTCGTGGGCGCGCAGCAGCTCCGGCTCGTCGCGCGGATCGCTGCCGGACGCCTCCGCGTAGCCCGCGCAGTAGGCGGCGCGGGTGCGCCCGGCCCACTCCTGGGGGTTCTCGTGGCGGCCCACGGCCGCCGCGTAGTCGAACGAGCGGAGCATGCCCGCGATGTCGCGCACCGGCGGCTGCGGACGGCGGCGCTCGGTCAGCGGACGGGACGGCTCGCCTTCGAAGTCGATCAGCGACCACCGGCCGCCGCCCCCGCCCGGGGCCGCCGCCGTCAGCAGCGCCTGGCCGAGGTGCAGATCGCCGTGGATGCGCTGGGCGCACCAGGTGCGGCCCGCGCGGCCGAGCGCGGCGAGGTCCTCGTAGGCGTTGTGCAGCGCGGCGCGGTAGGGCTGGAGCGCGGGCACGGCGGCCGCGGCGGAGTCGAGACGTTCGCTCATGGCGGCGGCGAGATGCTCGATCTGACGTCGGCGCAGCACCGAGGTGGGCAGCGCGCGGGCCATCGCGAGATGCACCTCGGCGGTGGCGTGGCCGAGCGCACGGGCGGCGTCGGTGAAGTCGGCCCGTACGGCCAGGGCGTCCAGTGCCAGCCGCCAGCCGTCGGCGGAGCCCGCCAGATACGGCTGGAGCACCCCGAGGGTGAACGGCTCCGGGCGGGGCCCGGCGCCCTCGGCGGGCGGGGCGGCCTCGAACCAGGCGGCGGGCGCCGGCACCCGGGCGCAGTCGGTGCGGGCGAGGGCCAGCGGAAGCTCCAGATCGGGATTGGTGCCGGGGCTGACCCGCCGGAAGAGCTTGAGAATAAACGTATCGCCATAGACCACCGAGGAATTGGACTGCTCGGCGGTCATCAGCCGCGGGGCGAGGACGGAGGGGATGGCGGTGGCCGGTTCACGGACGAAACGCAGCGGCCCCAGCCGGCCCGGCACCCGCAGCCGCTCCAGCAGCAGTGCGGCGAGCCGGGGATCGGACAGCGCCTCGTACAGGGTGCGCCCGTCCAGTGGTCCGCCCTCCGGGCGTCCGACCAGTGCCGGGGCCAGCGGCGGTGGCAGGACGGAGCGCACCCCCAGCAGGATCTGGTAGCAGTCGCTGGCCGCCGCGCCGCGCCGGTGGCCGCAGCCGAATCCGTGCCGGTGGCCGGGTGGCTCCGGCTGCTGGGCGCGGATCAGCAGATGGAGCAGTCCGGGGGTGGCGCCGCCCGCCGCACAGGGCAGCAGCTCGGTGGCGGACACGAGCGCGAAGCCGGTGACCGGGCGCCCCTTGCCCGCGAACCAGCGCTGCCGGGGCAGCCACTCGGCGAGCAGCGGCGCGAGCGAGGCGAGCAGCCCGCCCCCGTCACCCGGCGCGGCGGTGGCGGACGGGGGCTGGGCCCGCGGTACGGCGGTCGGCGGGTGATGGACCCCCCGGGAGAATGGAGCTTCCGGCATGGCGTCGCGTCCTTTCCCCGGGCACACGACAGATCAGGGCAAAGTGTCCCGGATTGCGGCATTGACTGTGCGACGGTGCGGGACGTGTCGGGCGAGGATCGTCCGTACGGTACGTACGGGGTGCGCGATCGGCTCCGCCAGTGGCGGTCCTAGGACAGAGTGCCCATGACGGGGTGTCGAAAACGCCCGTACGCGCCCTCGGGGGACGCGTACGGGCGGTGCCGCCGTGCTCGGTGGCCGAAAGCCGATGGGGCCGGGCCCGGTGGCTCAATCGGCCCGGTGTGCGGCGGTCTCGTTGCGCCGCAGCCGGAACCAGTAGAAGCCGTGCCCGGCCAGGGTCAGCAGATACGGCAGCTCGCCGATGGCCGGGAAGCGGACCCCGCCGATCAGCTCGACCGGGTGGCGTCCGGCGAAGGACTGGAGGTCCAGCTCGGTGGGTTGGGCGAAGCGCGAGAAGTTGTTCACGCACAGCACCAGGTCGTCCTCGCCGTCCCGGGCGGTGGGCGCCTCGCGCAGGAAGGCGAGCACGGCCGGGTTGGAGGAGGGCAGTTCGGTGAAGGTGCCCAGACCGAAGGCCGGGTTCTGCTTACGGATCTCGATCATCCGCCGGGTCCAGTGCAGCAGTGAGGAGGGGCTGCTCATGGACGCTTCCACATTGGTGACCTGGTAGCCGTAGACCGGGTCCATGATGGTCGGCAGGAACAGCCGCCCCGGGTCGCAGGAGGAGAAGCCCGCGTTGCGGTCGGGGGTCCACTGCATGGGGGTGCGAACGGCGTCGCGGTCACCGAGCCAGATGTTGTCGCCCATGCCGATCTCGTCGCCGTAGTAGAGGATCGGCGAGCCGGGCAGGGACAGCAGCAGCGCGGTGAACAGCTCGATCTGGTTGCGGTCGTTGTCCAGCAGGGGCGCGAGCCGTCTGCGGATGCCGATGTTGGCGCGCATCCGCGGATCCTTGGCGTACTCCGCGTACATGTAGTCGCGCTCTTCGTCGGTGACCATCTCGAGCGTCAGCTCGTCGTGGTTGCGCAGGAAGATGCCCCACTGGCAGCCGGACGGAATGGCCGGGGTCTTGGAGAGGATCTCCGAGACCGGATAGCGCGATTCGCGCCGCACCGCCATGAAGATGCGCGGCATGACCGGGAAGTGGAACGCCATATGGCATTCGTCGCCGCCCACCGCGTAGTCGCCGAAGTAGTCGACGACGTCCTCCGGCCACTGATTGGCCTCGGCCAGCAGCACGGTGTCGGGGTAGTGGGCGTCGATCTCCGCCCGGACGCGCCGGAGCATCTCATGCGTCCGGGGCAGGTTTTCGCAGTCGGTGCCTTCCTCGGCATACAGATACGGGACGGCGTCGAGTCGGAATCCGTCGATACCGAGGTCCAGCCAGAAGCGCAGGGCGGCCAGTACTTCTTCCTGGACGGCGGGGTTCTCGAAGTTGAGGTCCGGTTGGTGCGAGAAGAAGCGGTGCCAGTAGTACTGCTTGCGTACCGGATCAAAGGTCCAGTTGGAGGTCTCGGTGTCGACGAAGATGATGCGGGCGTCCTGGTACTGCTTGTCGTCGTCGGCCCAGACGTAGTAGTCGCCGTAGGGTCCGTCCGGATCGCTGCGGGACTCCTGGAACCACGGATGCTGATCGCTGGTGTGGTTCATGACAAAATCGATGATCACGCGCATCCCGCGCTGATGCGCGGCGTCGACGAACTCGACGAAGTCGGCGAGGTCACCGAAGTCCGGCAGCACCGCGGTGTAGTCCGACACGTCGTAGCCGCCGTCCCGCAGCGGTGAGGCGAAGAACGGCGGCAGCCAGAGGCAGTCCACGCCCAGCCACTGGAGATAGTCCAGTTTGGCCGTGAGTCCCTTGAGGTCGCCGATGCCGTCGCCGTTGCTGTCCTGGAAGGAGCGGACCAGGACCTCGTAGAAGACGGCGCGCTTGAACCAGTCGGGGTCGCGGTCCTTGGCGGGCGTGTCCTCGAAGGTGTCCGGTACGGGCTCGTTGACGATCATGGTGTGGGTGACCCTCCGATCGGTGAGGACGGTCGCAGGGAGAAGATGTGCGCGGGAGCCATCTCACGCCCCGGCTCCAGGCACACATAGTTGTCCCTGCCCCAGTGATAGGTCTCGCCGGTGAGCTCGTCGCGCACCGGGACGGACTCGTGCCACTCCAGGCCGAGTTCCGGCATGTCCAACGACACCGTCGCCTCCTGGGTGTGGTGGGGGTCCAGGTTGACGACGGTCAGGACGCACGAGTCGCCCGCGCGCTTGGAGTAGACGATGACGGAGTCGTTGTCGGCGTGGTGGAATCTGAGGTTGCGCAGCCGGCGCAGGGCCGGATGACGGCGGCGCACCCGGTTCAGCCGGGTGATCAGCGGGGTGAGCGTACGGCCCTCGCGCTCGGCCGCGGCCCAGTCGCGCGGCCGCAGCTGGTACTTCTCCGCATCCAGGTACTCCTCGCTCCCGGCGCGCAGCGGGGTGTTCTCGCACAGCTCGTAGCCCGCGTAGACACCCCAGGTGGGGGAGAGGGTGGCGGCCAGCACCGCCCGCGCGGCGAAGGCCGGACGGCCGCCCTCCTGGAGGTAGGCGTGCAGGATGTCGGGGGTGTTCACAAAGAAGTTGGGCCGCATCCAGGCGGCCGCGTCCCCGGACAGCTCGGTGAGGTAATCGGTGAGCTCCTGCTTGGTGTTGCGCCAGGTGAAGTAGGTGTACGACTGCTGGAAGCCGATCGCGCCGAGGGTGTTCATCATCGCGGGGCGGGTGAACGCCTCGGCGAGGAAGAGCACATCGGGGTCGGTGCGGTTGATGTCCCCGATCACCTTCTCCCAGAACACCACCGGCTTGGTGTGCGGATTGTCCACCCGGAAGATCCGCACCCCGTGGGACATCCAGAACCGCAGCACCCGCTCGGTCTCCCGGACGATGCCGGGGAAGTCCCGGTCGAAGGCGATCGGATAGATGTCCTGGTACTTCTTGGGCGGGTTCTCCGCGTAGGCGATGGTGCCGTCGGAGCGCCGGTGGAACCACTCCGGATGCTTGTCCACCCAGGGGTGGTCCGGTGAGCACTGGAGCGCGAAGTCCAGTGCCACTTCCATCCGCAGCTCGCGCGCCCGTGCCACGAAGAGGTCGAAGTCCTCCAGGGTGCCGAGGTCGGGGTGGATCGCGTCGTGTCCGCCGTCGGCCGAGCCGATCGCCCAGGGGGAGCCCACGTCGAACGCGCCCGCGGAGAGCGCGTTGTTGGGCCCCTTGCGGAAGGCGGTGCCGATGGGGTGGACCGGTGGCAGATAGACCACGTCGAAACCGGCGGCGGCGACGGCGGGCAGCCGCTCGGCGGCGGTGCGCAGGGTGCCGCCGACCGGTCTGCGCCCCTCGGCGACCTTGGCGCCCTCCGAACGCGGGAACAGCTCGTACCACGAACCGAACAGCGCGCGCTCCCGCTCGACCTGGAGCGGCATCGGACGTGAGGAGGTGACCAACTCGCGCAGCGGATGGCGGTCCAGGGCGTCGGTGACCTCGGGGGCGAGGGCGGCGGCGAGCCGGTCGGCCACCGGGCGCCGCTCGTCGCGGAGTCCGTCGACCGCGCCCAGCACCGCCTCCCGGCCGTCGTTCTTGGGCACTCCGGCCGCCGCTCTCTCGTGCAGCACGGCGCCTTCCTCCAGGACGAGATCGGTGTCGATCCCGGCCGGAATCTTGATCCGGGCGTGCTGCCGCCAGGTGGCGATCGGATCGCTCCACGCCTCGACCGTGTACGACCAGCGGCCGGGGGCGCCGGGGGTGATCTCGGCGCCCCAGCGGTCGGTACCGGGGGCGAGTTCGCGCATCGGGGTCCAGGGGCCGATGCGTCCGGCGGGATCGCGGAGGATGACATTGGCGCTGACCGCGTCGTGGCCCTCCCGGAACACAGTGGCACTGACCTCGAAGGTCTCGTCCACCACCGCCTTGGCGGGGCGGCGGCCGCAGTCGATCAGCGGGCGGATATCCAGGACGGGAATGCGACCGATCATAGGATCACCTGACGGCGTTGCGGGTGTGTGTACTTCGGCGGCTTTTGTCCTTTGTATCGGTTCTGCCGCCGGGCGACGGGTTGCGGGCATGACAGCTCCTGTCCGCGTTCACTCTGGTGGGCGGATGGGGTCGGCCATGGGGGCGCGCTGGGACAGCCTTCCCCTACGCCACCGGGCGACAATCCGCGTTCCCGTGAACTACCGGTTCGTAACGCCGGGTACACGGACCGGCCCCGCGCGTGGCGGGGCCGTCCAGTGGGATGAGCATGCCGGTACGTCAGTTGGCCACCCGCAGCAGACGGTTCGGGGAACCGGCGCCCGCGTTCCGTACCGCGCCCGCGGCCGATGCGGCGGTCAGCGCCGCCCTCACCCGGTCCGGGGAGGCGGACCGGTGGGCGGCCAGATACAGCGCGGCGGCACCCGCCGCGTGGGGCGCGGCCATCGAGGTGCCGGAGCGGGTGGCCGCCGCCGTGTCGCTCG
Source organism: Streptomyces coffeae (assembly GCF_016741875.1). Classification (GTDB taxonomy): domain Bacteria; phylum Actinomycetota; class Actinomycetes; order Streptomycetales; family Streptomycetaceae; genus Streptomyces; species Streptomyces coffeae. The sequence goes on from NZ_JAERRF010000028.1 coordinate 13,128, forward strand.
TATGCGACGCCGAGACGATCCGCTCACCGGGCGCGAACAGGTCAAGGGCGGGGCCCCAGTTGGAGAACTCCGGGCGCCGGTCGAAGCGGTCACTCGCCCCCACCGTGATGGCCTCCCGCACCCGGCCGGGGGAGGAGGAACCCGCGCCCAGGCCCTCGTTGCCCGCCGCGACCGTGAAGGTGAGTCCGGAGGCGATCCCGGTCCGGACCGCCGCGTCCCACGCGGGTACCGGTGCCGGATCCGTCGTCCCCAGGCTCAGATTGACGACCGCGGGCCGCACGGCGTGCCGCAGCACCCAGTCGAGCCCGGCGAGTACCTGCGCGCTGGTGCCCCGGCCGCGGTCGTCCAGCACCCGGACGGCCACCACATCGGCGCGCTTGGCCACTCCGTAGCGGGTGCCCGCCGCGGTGGCGGCCACATGGGTGCCGTGGCCGTTGCCGTCCTCGGCCACCGGATCGTTGTCGACGAAGTCCCAGCCGGAGCGGGCCCGGCCGCCGAAGTCCTGGTGGGAGGTGCGCACCCCGGAGTCGATGACGTAGATCGTGACACCGCGCCCGCCGTCCGCGGGCGCGGTGTACGCCCCGTCCAGCGTCGGTTCCGGCGCTCCGTCGGGTGCCGGGTCCGGCTGGTCGATCCGGTCCAGACCCCAGGACGGGGGATAGGGCTGGGTCCGCGGGGCCGTCCGCGGCGCGGAGACCGCGCGCAGCGACACCTCGGCGTCCGGGGTCACCGAGGCCACCGCCGGATCCGCCGCGAGCCGTCTCGCCTGTGCGCGGTCCGCCCGTATCGCAAAGCCGTTGAGCGCGGTGCGATAGGTGCGGCGGATGCGCACGCCATAGCGCTCCACGGTCTCCCGACCGCGGACCGAGGAGGCCGACGGCGCCCCCGACCCGTGTCTGAGCGCGACGATGTAGCCGCCGTCCACCGCCGCGCCCTGGACCGGGCCCCGGGCGGGGACGGCCTGGGCGGGCGACGCCAGTGCCAGGACCACCGCCGCCGCGGCGGCCGGCGCCCCGGCCGTCCGGCGGCGGCGCCCATGCGGATGTGCCATGGATCGATCCCCCTCCCCGAGTCGACGTGCGTCAGCGTCTCGTGACGGCAAAGATCCGGACAAGGGCGCACCCGGGGGCGGAATCGGCCATATCGACCGCGCGTGCAGCGGGGAGGGTCGCGGGTGGGTACCGGCCTTTCTCCCGCGTGCGGTCCGCTCACGCGCGGTGGTCAGCGCGTCCCGAGCCGGTCGAGGGACGTGCGCTCCGGCGCGTCGGACGGCTCGCCGAGCCCCGTCGTTCCGCCGGGCCCGGCCGCGTCGTTGAGCCCCGTCGCCAGCAGCCGCAGGCCCGCCTCGGACGGGGACCCCGGCTCCGCGCTGTACATCAGCAGCGCCTGGCCGCCGGAGTCCGGCAGCCGTGCCCTCTCGAAGTCCAGCTCCAGCGGCCCCACCAGCGGATGGTGGAACGCCTTCGTACCGAAGGAGCAGCGGCGCACCGGATGGCGCGACCACAGCGCCGCGAACACCTCGTTCTTCATGGTCAGCTCACCGATCAGCTCCGCCAGACGCCGGTCGTCGGGGTGCTCGCCCGCCGCCACCCGCAGCGAGGACACCGCGCGCCGCGCCTCGGTCTCCCACCGCGGGTACAGCTCCCGGGTGTGCGGATCGAGGAAGAGCATCCGCTGCGCGTTGGGCCGCTCCCGCGGGTGGCCGGGCGCGTCCGCGGACAGATGCCCGGCGGTCAGGGCGTGTCCCAGCCGGTTCCAGGCCAGCACCTCGAAGCGGCGGTCCAGCACCAGCGCGGGCACCTGGTCCATCGCCGTCAGCAGCTGCCGGGTGGCCGGGCGGGCGCACTCCGCGCGCGGCGCGCGGGGGCGGCCGCTCCGCGCGGGGCGGGCCAGATTGCGCAGATGCGCCTGTTCGTCCGGGGTCAGCCGCAGCGCCCGCGCGATGGCGTTCAGCACCCCGTCCGAGGCGCCCGCGGACTGCCCCTGTTCCAGCCGGGTGTAGTACGCGACGCTCACCCCCGCCAGCTGGGCCAGCTCCTCCCGGCGCAGCCCGGGGACCCGGCGCCGGGTGCCGTACGAGACGAGTCCGACGTCCTCGGGGCGCAGCGCGGCGCGGCGGGTCCGCAGAAAGCCGCCCAGTTCGGCAGGTGTGTCCATACGGACCAGTGTCCACCGGCGCCGCGCTCCGTGCCTGACCCTGTCAGTGGCAGGCACCACGCGCCCGGACCGCACCGGGCCCTTCGGCCACACGGTCCGGGTGCTGCTGCGCTGACGCGGTCAACGCGCTTACCCGCCGGGCGCGTTGCGGCTAGTCTGGTGGTGGACCACGGAGCAACGGGGGAGTTGCACCCCATGTCCGACGTCATGTGGTGCACAAAAATAGCCGGCCGGCAGGCCGGAAGGCTCGGTCCCGCAGGGCGAGGCCCTGTGTAGCGCATTGAGATCTTGGATGTCGGCAGGACCTCAGCTGACCACGGTGTATGAGGTGGTCGGGCTGAGCCTGCCGGGCCCCCAGTTCGACCACCCGATGGAGGGGTTGAGAACTGGTGGACTGGGACACCATCACCCTGCTCGTGCTCGCGGCCTTCGGTCTGGCCGGGCTCGTGCTGACGCTGGCAGCGGAGATCCTGTCCAAGATTCCCGCGGTGATCGAGGCATGGCGGCGGGTCCGTACCGCATGGCGCGAAGGAGACGACGGCTCCTGAGGACAACCGTCCGGCGGCCGGGCCCGACCAACGACCCCGGCGAGCGGGATTGAACGTTCGGCGAACACCGCGTGAGAGGTGGGCGACATCGGCGCCGGCCCCGCCACCGGCACATACATTCGCTCCCTGAAGCCATTCCATGCACGGGGGGACACCATGAAGTGGCTGGAACAACTGCTGGGTCCGGAGAATCTGCTGGCGCTGCTGGGCGTTGTCGTCACGGTGGGCGGGCTCTCGTACGAGCGGCTGATCCCGGGGCGGAAACGCATCGGGTATCGCGTGCAGATGGACACGCTGATAGACGACAGTACCCATGACGGGCCCATCCATCAGCGGCTGCGGATGCTGGAGAACACCCCGGATCTGGCCGGGGCCTCCCTGGTGCTGCTGAGGATCGAGAACGACGGGTTCCGTGGCATCGACGTCGACGACTACATCACCGCGCCCTCGACCGAGCACCGCGGGCTGACCGCCACCTTCCCCAACCGCGTCGTCCGGGATGTCGCGGTCACCGAGCCCAGCCATCCGGATCTGCTCCGGTATCTGCCGCAGAACGGTACGGCGGAGCGTCCGGGACTCATCTGCCGTGACAATGAGATCGCGCTGCCGAGCGTTCCGCTGAACAAGGGCGATCACTTCAAACTGCTCGTGCTGCTGACCGGGGCCGGGACCGATCAGCCACCCCATGTCGGCGGGCGGATCAAGGAAGGCCGGGTCCGCAACAACGAGAAGTTCCGGCGGCCCAGCAACCGGGTGCTCGGGCTCATCGGCAGCCTGCTCGCGCTGCTGATCCTCCAGCCCTTCGGCTATCAGCTGGCGCGGGAGGAGCCGCTGCCGCGCGGCTGTGCCACGGGCACCCTGACCGTCGTCGGATCCACCGCGTTCGAGCCGGTGGCCAAGAGCCTGGGCCGGGCGTACCACGCCGACTGCGCGGGCGCCGCGGTGAGGGTGGAGGCGCAGGGCAGCGGCAGGGGCGCGGGCACTCTCCGTCGGGCCGGGGAAGCGGCCGGGGGCGGATTCCCGCCGTATCTTTCCTTCTCCGACGGACCGCAGGGCAACACGGACCGGCGGCTGAAGGAGCATCTGGTCGCCCTGTCCGTCTTCACCCTGGTGGTCCACAAGGACGTACCGGTCAAGGGCCTCTCGCTCGCGGAGCTGCGCCGCATCCACACCGGAAAGGTGACCCGCTGGAGCGGAACCGATCTGCCGGTCCGGCTGGTGAGCCGGGACGCGAAGTCCGGGACCCGCGGGGTGTTCGAGGACCGGGTGCTCGGCGGCAACGAGATCTCGCGCACCTCGGACGACTGCCGTACGCCGAAGTTCGCCCACGACCGGGTGGTCCGCTGTGAACTCGACAGCACCCGCGAGGTGCTCACCACCGTGGCCCGCACCCCGGGCGCCATCGGCTACGCCGAACTGCACAGCGCCGAGGTGAGCGCGGCCCGCGGCCAGGTGCGACTGCTGAGCCTGGACGGACGGCGGGCCTCGACCGGTGCCGTGCGGGACCGGAGCTATCCGTTCTGGGAGCCCGAGTACGCCTATACGTACGCCGCGCCGCCCGCCAACTCCCTGACCTCCAAGTTCCTGGATTATCTGGCCGGGGACACCGGGCGGAACATCGTCGAGAGCCATGGCCATCTGCCGTGCTCGGTCCCGGAGAACCTCACGGCGTGCCGGGACGCCGGTGCCGTCCGGCGGGCGGGAGCCGGGCGGGCCGGGGAAGCCCGCCCGGCCGGGGCCTAGGTGACGTTCACGCCGCCCCAGGCGTTGTCGACCGCCTTGTACTCGGCGCTGTTCGCGCCGTACAGGGCCTTGGCCGCCTTGAGGGTGGCGGTACGGGCCTTGGCGTAGTTGGTGGTCGAGGTCATGTACGTGGTGAGCGCCTTGTACCAGATCTGCTCGGCCTTGGAGCGCCCGATGCCCTTGACGGTGCGGCCGTCCTTGGTCGGGCTGTCGTAGGTCACCCCGCCGATGACCTTCCGCCCGCTGCCCTCGGCCAGCAGGTAGAAGAAGTGGTTGGCGATACCGGAGGTGAAGTGCGGGTCGTCCTCGCCGACGCCGCGCTTCCAGTAGTCGTAGGAGTAGCCGTCCTTGCTCGGCTTGTCCATGTAGCGCAGCGGGGTGCCGTCGCCGTTGATGTCGATCTTCTCGCCGATGAGGTAGTCACCGGGGTCCTTGGCGTTCTTGGCGTAGAACTCGACCGCCGTGCCGAAGATGTCGGAGGTGGCCTCGTTCAGCCCGCCGGACTCACCGCTGTACTCCAGATTGGCGGTGGCGGAGGTCAGACCGTGGCTCATCTCGTGGCCCGCGACATCGAGCGAGGTGAGCGGCTTCTTGTTGTCCGTGCCGTCGCCGTAGGTCATGCAGAAGCACTCGTCGTCCCAGAACGCGTTCTCGTACGCGTTGCTGAAGTGGACGCGGGAGTAGGCGGCCTTGCCGTTGTTCCGGATGCCGTTGCGGTGCAGGACCTTCTTGTAGTAGTCCCACGTCATGGCGGCGCCGTAGTGGACATCCACGGCGGCGGTCTGCGCGATGGTGGGCTTGCCGTTGCCCCAGACGTTGTTGGCGTCCAGGAACTTCGACCCCTTGCCCTCTTCCTTGTGCTTGAGGTTGTAGGTCATGTGGCCACCGCGGGCGGTGTCCTTCATCAGCCACTGGCTGCCGCTCTTGACGGTGCCGACGGTGACCTTGCCGTTGTGCTGGCCGGTACCGGTGCCGGTCTCGATGGCCTCGTAGGAGTAGAGCCGGGCGCCGGTGTCGGCGTCGGTGATGATGTGCGTCCGGCTCGGGGTGCCGTCCTTCTGCACACCGCGCACCACGGTCTCGTAGGCGAGCACGGGCTTGCCGGTGGCGGCCCAGATCACCTTGCGGGGCGCGCGCTCGGTCTCGGCCTCCGGACCGGCCTGGGACTTCGCCGCGTTCAGCGCGGACCGCTGGGCGCCGGAGGGGGCGATGGCGGCGCGGGTGTCGGACACCGCGATCTTCGCGTCGGTGGCCTTGGTGACCCCTTCGGAGGCGCCGCCGGCGGACGTGTGCACGACCAGGTCGCCGCCGAGGACGGGGAGGCCGTCGTAGGTGCGCTCGTAGCGGGTGTGGACGGTGCCGTCGGCGTCCTTGACGACGTCCCGGACGACCAGCTTCTCCTTGCCGCCCAGCCCCAGCGACTTCGCGGTGGACACCGTGGTGGTGCCCGCCTCGCGGAGCAGCTCGGCGCGGGCCGAGGCGGAGAGCGTCAGGGTCTGGCCGCCGGCGGCGGTGGACTTCGGGGTGGCCGCGTCCGCGGAGCCGGTGCTGAAACCGGCGGCGAGGAGGGAGACGGCCACGGCCGCCGCTCCGGCGGCGAGGGTGGTGCGCGAGCGTCTGCGACGGGATATGCCGGATATGACAGACGACGAGCGTGAATCCACGCGTATCTCCAGTTGTCATGGGGAGTTGGGCGTCATACCGCCCAACGTGGCAAAGAGTGGGCTTTGCCATGTACAAAACATACCGGTGTCCGGGGCGGATGCCCCGGACACCGGCTGTGTTTGTGCGTAACGTGCTGGGTTTTACTTGACGTTGACCCCGGCCCAGGCGGCGGCCACGGCCTTGGACTCGGCACCGTCGGCGCCGTAGAGGTCGTTGGCGGCCTTCACGGTCGCCTCACGGGCGGCCTTGTAGTCCGTGGTGGACGTCATGTACGTGGTGAGCGCCTTGTACCAGATCTTCTCGGCCTTGTCGCGGCCGATGCCCTCGACCTTGGAGCCGTCCGCGGTCGGGCTGTCGTACTTGACGCCGTTGATCTCCTTGGCGCCGCTGCCCTCGGAGAGCAGGTAGAAGAAGTGGTTGGCGACACCGGACGAGTAGTGCACGTCCTGGTTGCCGACATCGTCGGACCAGTTGTCCGCGGAATTGCCGTCCTTGCTCGGCTTGTCCATGTAGCGCAGCGGGGTGCCGTCGCCGTTGATGTTGATCTCTTCGCCGATGAGGTAGTCGCCGACGTCTTCCTTGTTCTTGGCGGAGAACTCCGCCGAGGTGCCGAAGATGTCGGAGGTGGCCTCGTTGAGGCCGCCGGACTCACCGGTGTACTCCAGACCGGCGGTCTTGGAGGTGACACCGTGGGACATCTCGTGCGCCGCGACGTCGAGGGCGGTCAGCGGGGCCTTGTTGCCCTCACCGTCGCCGTACGTCATGCAGAAGCAGCTGTCGTCCCAGAAGGCGTTGACGTAGTTCTCGCCGTAGTGGACCCGGGAGTACGCGCCCTTGCCGTCGTCGGCGATGCCGTTGCGGCCGTGCACGTTCTTGTAGTAGTCCCAAGTGACGGCGGCACCGTACTGGGCGTCGACACCCGCGGTCTGCGGCTCGTCGGGCTTGCCGTTGCCCCACTTGTCGTCGTCGTCGGTGAACGCCTTGCCCTCGCCGTCCTCCTTGTTCTCGAGGTTGGTGGTCTTGTGGCCACCGCGGTCGGCGTCGGTCAGCGTGAAGCCGCTGCCCTCCTTGGAGGTGCCCAGCTCCACCGAACCGGAGTACATGCTCTCTCCGCTGCCGGTCTTGATGCCCTGGAACTCGAAGAGCTTCTTGCCGGTGGCGGCGTCGGTGATGACGTGCAGCTGGTTGGGCGTGCCGTCCTTCTGGACACCGCCGACGACGGTCTCGTAGGCCAGCACCGGCTTGCCGTTGGCGGCCCAGACGACCTTGCGCGGGGTTTCGGCGGTGGCCTTCTTGCTGCCGTCGGCCTTGGCCAGCTTGGCCGCGGCCTTGGCGGCGGTGGTCGGGGCGACCTCGGCGGAGGTGGTGGCGACCTTGATGGTGGCCTTGGTGGCCTTGGTGACGCTTCTGGCGTCGCCGCCCTTCTTGCCCTTGGCCTCGTGGACGATCAGGTCGCCGCCGAGGACGGGCAGACCGGCGTAGGTGCGGTCGTACCGGGTGTGGACGGTGCCGTCCGCGTCCTTCATGACGTCCTTGACGACCAGCTTCTCCTTGGCGCCCAGGCCAATGGACTTCGCGGTGTCCGCCTTGGTGGCGTTGGCGTCGCGCATCAGCTCCGCACGGACCGACGCGGTCATCTTGGCGGGCAGCGCGCCGGCGCGGACATCGTCCCCGGCCGGTGCGGCACCGGCCGAGCCGGTGGTCATTCCGGTGGCCAGCAGGGCCACCGCGGCGATCGCGGCACCGCCGACGATGGCCGAACGGCGCTTGCCGCGCTGGGATATGGGCATGGTGAACTTCTTGCTCACTGCGAACTCCTCATTGCTGTGGGGGGGTCAGCGCCGGGCAGCGGGGAAGTGCGGCCCGGTGCTGAACAAGAGGTGCAGGTGCGTAATGCCCCGGCAGACTGTCATACAAGTCGAGGACATGTCACGTGTTTGGCGACAGGACGGCCGGAAAATGTTCGTTGAATGTTGATCAGTCTCCGGATACCGGATTCAACCCGGCAGGCAGCGGCCCCCGTCCGTGGGCCACGGCGGGGGCTCGAAGGGGCGTGCAAGGACTTGTTACGGCCAAGTAGCACTGGTGCGGGGGGGAGTCGGGTGCGCGGGGCGTGCGCGGGCATGGAGGCGCCGCCAGGGGGAGTCGGGTCACCCCTGGCGGCGCCTGCTGTGTGGGCAGGGTCACACCCTCATCGGTCGCGGCTCATGCCGAACCACCGTCAGAAGGTGAGCTTCCAGCTGTTGATGTAGCCGGTGTCCTGCGCGTACACGTCCTGCACCTTGAGCTTCCAGGTCCCGGACGCGGCCTTGGACGAGGCGTCGACCGTGTAGGTGGTCTTCACATCGGCCGCCGAGTCCCAGATGCTGGAGTTCTTCAGCCGGTACGCGGTGCCGTCCGGGGCGACCAGGTCGATCACCAGGTCACCGCGGTAGCTGTGCACGATGTCCACGGCCACCTTCAGGCCGGCGGGGGCGTTCCCGGCCCGGCTCACCGTGATGGGCGAGGTGACGGCCGCGCCCGCGTCGGGGACGGCGACGTCGGTGGTGTTCTCGAAGACGCTGCCGCCACCGGAGGTGTTCACGGTCCAGGTGAAGGAGGCGGTACCGGTCTTGCCCTGGGAGTCGGTCACCGTGACCTTCACCGCGCTGGATCCGGTGGCGGTCGGGGTGCCGGAGATCAGACCGGACGAGGAGTTGATCGACAGACCGGCGGGCAGCCCGGTGGCGGAGTAGCTCAGCGCGCCCGCGTTGGAGCTGGTGGCCTTGATCTGGAGGCTGACCGGCCGGCCCACGATGCTGGTCTGGTCACCGGGGCCGGTGACGGAGACGCCGTCGGCGATCCGGGTGCCGACGTTGACCCCGGCCCAGGCAGCCGCCACCGCGTTGTACTGCGCGCTGCCCTGGCCGAACAGCTCGCCCGCCGCCCACAGGGTGGCGTCACGCGCGCCCGCGTAGTTGGTGTTGGAGGTCATGCGCTGGCTCAGCGCCTTGAACCACACCTTCTCGGCGTTGGCCCGGCCGATTCCGGTCACCGGGACGTTGTCGTAGGTCGGGCTGTCGTACTTGACGCCGTTGATCTCCTTGGCGCCGCTGCCCTCGGACAGCAGGTAGAACCAGTGGTTGGCGACACCGGACGAGTAGTGCACGTCCACATTGCCGATCCCGGAGTACCAGTTGTCCTTGGAAGCCCCGTCCTTGCTGGGCTTGTCCATGTAGCGCAGCGGGGTGCCGTTGCCGTTGATGTCGATCTTCTCGCCCACCAGGTAGTCGCCCACGTCCTTGGTGTTGTTGGCGTAGAACTCGACGGCGGCGGCGAAGATGTCGGACGTGGCCTCGTTGAGGCCGCCGGACTCACCGCTGTAGACCAGCTTGGCGGTGGCCGCGGTGACGCCGTGCGTCATCTCGTGGGCCGCCACGTCGATGGAGGTGAGCGGCTTGGCGTTGCCCGAGCCGTCGCCGTAGGTCATGCAGAAGCAGCTGTCCTGCCAGAAGGCGTTGACGTAGTTGCTGCCGTAGTGGACCCGGGAGTACGCCCCGACCCCGTCGCCCCGGATGCCCGAACGTCCGTGGACGTTCTTGTAGTAGTCCCAGGTCTCGGCCGCGCCGTAGTGCGCGTCCACACCGGCGGTCGCGGCGTCGGAGGTGGTGCCGTTGCCCCAGACGTCGTCGGCGTCGGTGAAGAGCGTGCCGGTGCCCGAGCTGCCGCCGTTGAGGTTGTACGTCTTGTGGCCGCCGCGGCCGCCGTCGGTCAGGCTGTACGAGCCGGAGCTGCCCGAGGTGCCGATGGTGACCTGACCGCTGTACTGACTGTTGCCGGTGCCGTTCTGGACGGCCTGGTACTGGTAGAGCTTTTTGCCGGTGGTGGCGTCGGTGATGACGTGGAGCTCGTTGGGGGTGCCGTCCTCCTGGAGGCCCCCGACCACGGTCTCGTACGCCAGGACGGGCGTGCCCTTCGCCGCCCAGATCACCTTGCGCGGGGCGCGGTCGGCCTCGGTCTTCCGCGAACCCTGCGCGTGCGCGGCCTTGACGGCGGCCTTCTCCGCGGTGGCGGCCTTGACGGCAGCGGTTGTGGTGGGAACCTTGACCCGGGCCTTGGTGGACTTGGCGACCGACTGCACCGCGCCGCTCTTCGCCCGGTCGATGACCAAGTCGCCACCGAGCACCGGCAGTCCGGCGTAGGTGCGCTCGTAGCGGGTGTGGGTGGTGCCGTCGGCGTCCTTGATGACGTCCCTGACGACCAGCTTCTCCTTGGCGCCGAGGCCCAGGGTCCGGCCGGTGGCGCCGGTGGCGGACTCGGCCTCGCGCAGCAGCGCGGCGCGCTGGGCGGGGGAGAGCTCGACCGGCAGGGCGCCGGGGTCCGCCGTGGCGGACATCGTCCCGGTGGCGGGCGCCGAGCCCGAGCCGTCCGGCCGGGCGGACGCGGTGCCGGTCTGCACACCGACGGCGATCATCGCCGCGGCGGCGACGAGCGCGCCGGTCGCGACGGCGCGCCGTCCGGGTCTGTGGAAACCAGATCTGAGCTGCCGTTGGGGGAGTGATCTCACGCTGACTCCTTCTGCGCTGGCCGCGCGATGGCGCGGCCGGGACGACCGGGCGGCTGGGTCGCCGTCCGGGCAGGGCGAGGCAGAACAAGCAGATCTTTCAGGTGCGATGTGGGGGGTGGCTGTCATCGGTGCGGCGACAGACGATGGGACCGCTGTCTCAGCCGAGGGAAGAGTCCCACCGTTCGATTCAACCTGTCAGGGTCGTGACAAAGATTGACCGGAAAGCGTCCGTTGACACATGTGCTGTGTCCGTATTTCGAATGACGTGGTGTGATTCCGGACGTCTGGGGAGACGACCCGATGACAGTGGGAGCTCGTAGCATCACCGGCATGGCCGCTTCCGTGAACCCGATCGACGAACCCCCGCACGCGTTCACCGACCTCCGGCAGATGCTGCACGCCTACCTCGACTACTTCAGGGAGGTGGTCCTGCACAAGCTCGACGGGCTCTCCGAGCGCGAACTGCGCACCAGTCGGCTGCCCTCCGGCTGGACCCCGCTGGAGCTGCTGTGCCATCTGGCCCATGTCGAACGGCGCTGGCTGCGCTGGGGGTTCCTCGGCGAGCCGGTGGACGACCCGTGGGGCGACCGCGGTCCCGACGACCGCTGGCACGTCCCCGAGGAGGTGTCGCCCGATACGGTCCGCGCCCGGTTCGAGGAACAGTGCGCCTGGTCGCGGGCGGCTGTCGAGGGCGTACCGCTGGAGCGGCGGGCGCGCACCGGGGGCCGCTTCGCCACCGAGGCCGACGCTCCTTCGCTGGGCTGGATCCTCTTCCACCTGCTCCAGGAGTACGCCCGCCACGCCGGACAGCTCGACGTCGCACGGGAACTGGCCGACGGCACGGTCGGCGAGTGACGGCGCCGGGGGATCCCCGCTGTGAGCGGGTGTTCGGGGGCAGCCCCAGGCGTCTGCCACGGGGGAGCGGACGAGGCGGAGCCACCGGGGGGACCGTCCGCCCCGGCCGCCCCCGGGCCAAAGGGGGCTCGGGGCGGACGGCCGTCTCAAGACCGCCTGTAGCGGTCCGGGCTGTTGTGTTCACGGTGGCGGGGGCACTGGCACGGTGGCCACGCCTGCCCCAGCCCGTAGGCGTCCGTGTCCCTGCCGACGAGGACGGCCACCACCGCGCGCCGCGCGGTCACGATCCCGTCGCGCGCCACGGTGTAGACGCGCATCGTCATCCGGGGTTGTTCACCGCCGGGTGCCGTGTTGTGGGGGTTCACCGGCCCCCTCCTCGACTGGTGCGAGAAGTTGCAGCACGCTGCGCAGGCTCCGCCTTACCGCACCCAAGTGATAGGTGAGTTCTTCCGGCGCGGCGGTGGCCAGGCTCAGGCCTTCAGCGGCGGCCAGGCTCTGCGTGGCGACGATGACGACGGACCGCTCAAGGCCGTCGCGGGTGGGCTTGCCCGCGGCGATACACGTCGGGCACAGACCCGAACGCGGGTCGGCGGGGTCGCGGTGCCCGAAGTCCCCGAGCGCGGTGCACAGAGCGCAGCCACGGGCCGGGACGGTCGCGGTGCGGCCGTTGGCGCTCACCGGAGCGCCGCCACGCGGTGCGGAGCACGTACCAGCTCCACGCGGGGGCCGCTGTTCCGGCGCTGTTCCCGCCGCCGCTCATCGGCCACCAGGTAGGGCCTCACCATCGCGGGCAACTCGCCATCCAGCGGGAAGGGGACCGCGCGCAGTTCAAGGGTCGGCGAGTCGCTGTACGGGAGCAGGGGGGCCGAACGAAGCGCTACGCCGCGCCATGCTTCAAGCCCGAATGACAGACCGTCAGTTAGCGGAGAGCTGCGGCGTCGATACCAAGACAATCGGCCGATGGATCACAGAGACCGGACGGGTACCCCGTGCCCGCCATCGGTGGGCCGTCTGCCAAGCACTCGGAGAGGACGAGGCGGTGTTATGGCCAGCAGCCGCAAAGAAGGCGATCAAGGTTGGACCGGACCGCGAGGTCGTTTCCGTCTATCCGTACCGGTCCGGTTGCCCGGCCTCTCTGTGGCGGTCACTGGTCACCAAGGCTGAGCGAGAGCTGACGTTCGCGGGTTACACCAACTACTTCCTATGGCTCGAACAGTCCCGGTTCGGTACCGTGCTGCGACGCAAGGCCGCCCGTGGATGCCGTGTGCGCTTTCTCCTTGGGGACCCTGACAGTGATCTCACGCGGTCGCGCGAACAAGACGAAGACGTCGCACTCACGCTGTCCACGCGTATCCGCGTGACACTCGCCGAACTGGGGAAGATCAGAAGTCAGCCGGGCATCGATGCAAGGTACAGCGGAGGGCACGCGTACCTCTCCGTGTTCCGCTTCGATGACGACATGATCGTCACGCCCTTGCTGACACACAGCGTGGGGCACGATGCCCCCACACTGCATCTGCGCCGCCACCAGGACGACGGCATGTTTGACCCCTTCGCTTCACACGTTGAGGAACTGTGGAACCGGGGCACCCCGGTATGGGAAGGGGAAGGCCATGGGTAGGCGAGACTACGAGGACGACCCGAATGCCCCGGCCGCGAACAGCTTGCTTCCGGCCGCGTCCGCCGTCGTCGTCGACGACGGACGCATCCTGCTTCAGCGTCGGCGCGACAACAACATGTGGGCGCTTCCCGGTGGTGCCATGCACATCGGCGAGTCGTTGCCGGACTGCGCGGTTCGGGAGACGCGCGAAGAGACCGGGTTCGATGTTGAGATCGTGGGCATCGTCGGCACCTACACCAATCCTCGTCACGTCTTTGCCTACGACGATGGCGAGGTACGGCAAGAGTTCTCCATCTGCTTCCTGGCGCGTCCCGTGGCCGGGCAGCTGGCGGTCTCCGAGGAATCCACAGATGTTCGCTGGTTCGAGCCGGGAGAGATCGACGCGCTCCCGATGGTCCCCAGCATCCGAAAGCGCGTGAACGACTGGCGCCACGGCAACATGCCCGCCGCCCGGTAGCCAACAGGCACGACGCATCGGCCCCGTCGTCCGCCGGGGTCGATACCGTGTCGGCACACAACCGCGCGCCCGCGCCCCGCTCACCCGCATCAACGGGATGTTGCGCGCATCCGGGGCCCGGCGGTCGGGGGTGCCCGGCTCGCCGTACGCGTCCACCGGGCTCAGACGAGACTGTCCCGCCACGCCTGGTGCAGCGCGGCGAACCGGCCTTCGCCGGAGATGAGTTGGTCCGGCGCGCCGTCCTCCACGATCCGGCCGCCGTCCATCACCAGCACCCGGTCGGCGATCTCGACGGTGGACAGCCGGTGCGCGATCACCACGGCGGTACGCCCGCGCAGCACGGTGTGCATGGCGCGCTGCACCGCCCGTTCGCCGGGGATGTCGAGGGAGGAGGTGGCCTCGTCGAGGATGAGCACCGACGGATCCGCGAGCAGCGCGCGGGCGAAGGCCACCAGCTGACGCTGACCGGCCGAGATCCGGCCACCGCGCTTGCGGACGTCGGTGTCGTAGCCGTCGGGCAGGGCGGTGATGAAGTCATGGGCGCCGATCGCCTTGGCCGCCCGCTCCACCTCCGCGCGGGTGGCGTCCGGGCGGCCGATGGCGATGTTGTCGGCAACCGTGCCGGAGAACAGGAACGCCTCCTGCGTCACCATCACCACCCCGCGCCGCAGATCGGGGGTGGCGAGCTCACGCAGATCCACCCCGTCCAGCGACACCCGCCCCTCGGTGGGGTCGTAGAACCGGGCGAGCAGCTTGGCCAGGGTGGACTTGCCCGCACCGGTGGCGCCCACCACCGCCACCGTCTGCCCGGCGGGCAGCGTCAGCCCGAAGCGGGGCAGCACCTCGCCGCCGGTGCGGTAGGCGAAGCGCACCGTGTCGAAGACGACCTCCCGGCCGGGGGCGTCCGCCGGGCGCGGCGGCAGCGGATGGGGGTCGGCGGGCTCGGGGACGGAGGGCCGCTGGGCCAGCAGACCCGCGATCTTCTCCAGCGAAGCGGCGGCCGACTGGTAGGAGTTGAGGAACATCCCGAGCCGGTCGATCGGGTCGTAGAGCCTGCGCAGATAGAGCGCCGCAGCGGCCAGCACCCCGAGCGCGAGCCCGCCGGAGGCGACCCGGTAGGCGCCCCACAGCACGATCGCGGCCACCACCGTGTTGGCCACCAGCCGGGAGCCGACCACATAGCGCGCCATCTCCAGGATGGCGTCGCCGTTGGCGCGCTCATGGCGGTGGTTGAGCTCGCGGAAGCGGGCGTCGTTGGCGCGCTCACGGCGGAACGCCTGTACCGGGCGGATGCCGTTCATGGTCTCGGTGAACGCCACGATGACCGCGGCGATGGCGGTCGACCGCTTGCGGTACACCCGCATGGAGCGGCGCTGGAAGGAGCGGATCAGCAGATACAGCGGCCAGAAGGAGAGCACGGCCGCGCCGCCCAGACCCCAGTCCAGATACAGCAGCGTGACGGAGATGTAGACGGCCGACAGCGCGACGCCGAGCAGCTCCTCGAGACCCTCGTTGAGCAGTTCGCGCAGCGCCTCGACATCGGTGGTGGCACGCGAGATCAGCCGCCCGGAGGTGTAGTGCTCGTGGAAGTCGACGCTGAGCACCTGGGCATGGCGGAAGATCCGGCCGCGCAGCTCCAGCAGCACGTCCTGGCTGATCCGGGCCGAGGAGCGGATGAACGCGTACTGGAGGGCACCGGAGGCCAGGGCACAGCCCAGATAGCCCGCTCCGACGGCGATCAGCGGCCCCCGGTCGCCGTCGCGGAAGGCGGGCACCGCGCGGTCGATGGCGTAGGCCACGAGCAGCGGCCCGGCCTGGACGGCGGCCTGCTGGAGCAGCAGCAGAACGGTGGTCAGCCAGACGCGGGGGCGGTGCGGGGAGAGCAGCGAGCGCAGCAGCGCGAACGAGGCGCCCTGGGGAGCGGGCAGCACATCGTGGTCGAACGGATCACCCCCGGCCGGGTCCTTCGCCCCGCCCGCGGGCGCGGTGCGTTCGGTGGAGGCGCCACCGCCCTCCTCGTCGTCCTCGGCCGTCGGCGGGCCCGTCGCGGTCGTGGTCATCGGCCCTCCTCCCCCTCCTCACCCTCGTCTCCGGACATGAGCGACCGGTACTCGGCGCTGTCGCGCAGCAGTTGTTGATGGGTGCCGACGGCGGCGATCCGTCCCTCGGAGAGCAGCGCGACCCGGTCGGCGAGCAGCACGGTGGAGGGGCGGTGGGCGACGACCAGCGCCGTCGTGGTGGCCAGCACCTGCCGCAGCGCCGCCTCCACCAGCGCCTCGGTGTGGACGTCCAGCGCGGACAGCGGATCGTCGAGCACCAGGAAGCGCGGGCGCCCGACGACCGCGCGGGCCAGCGCGAGCCGCTGCCGCTGTCCGCCGGACAGGCTCAGCCCCTGCTCGCCGACCTGGGTGCGGTCGCCCTCCGGCAGGGTGTGCACAAAGTCGGCCTGGGACACCTCCAGGGCGCGCAGCAGATCGGCCCGTTCCGCGCCCTCCGCGCCCATGAGTACGTTCTCCCCGGCCGTCGCGGAGAACAGGGTGGGCTCCTCGAAGGCGATGGCGACCAGCGCGCGCAACTCCTCGCGGGGGAGGGCGGTGATGTCCCGGCCGTCGAGGGTGATCCGGCCGCGGCTGGGCTCCTGGAGCCGGGGGACGAGGGCGGTCAGCGTGGTCTTGCCGGAGCCGGTGGCGCCGACCAGTGCCATGGTCTCGCCGGGACGGATGTGCAGATCCACACCGCGCAGCACCGGCGGGGCGTCCGCGGGTGCGTCGGCGTGAGTGAACTCCACGCCCTCGAAGCGCAGTCCGCCGCCGGACTGGTCCCGCTGCCGGGGCAGCACAGGTGTGGCGGCGGGCGCGGGCCGGTCGGCGACCGCGGCCGGTACCTCGTCCATCACCTCGAAGTAGCGGTCGGTCGCGGTCGCCGCGTCCTGGCTCATCGCGAGCAGGAAGCCGAGTGACTCCACCGGCCAGCGCAGCGTGAGCGCCGTGGACAGAAAGGCCACCAGTGTGCCCGCGGACAGATCGCCGTCGGCCACCTGCACCGTGCCCAGCACCAGCGCCGCGCCGACCGCCAGCTCCGGCAGCGTCATGATCAGCGCCCAGATGCTCGCCAGCAGCCCGGCCTTGCGCAGCTCCGTCGAGCGGACGCCCTCCGACAGCGCCCGGAAGGCGCGGGCCTGGCTGCGATGGCGGCCGAAGCCCTTGACGATCCGGACGCCGAGCACCCCCTCCTCGACCACCGTCGTCAGATCGCCGGTCTGGTCCTGGACGGCGCGGGCGACGGTCGCGTAGCGCTTCTCTAAGTACGAGCAGAGGATCACCAGCGGCACCGCCGGGACCACCAGGACCAGCCCCAGCGTCCATTCCTGGGACAGCAGCAGCGCGAACCCCGCCAGCACGGTGACCCCGTTGACCACCAGGAAGGTGAGCGGGAAGGCCAGGAACATCCGCAGCAGCATCAGATCGGTGGTGGCGCGCGACAGCAGCTGACCGGAGGCCCAGCGGTCGTGGAAGGAGACCGGCAGCCGTTGCAGATGGCGGTACAGACCGGCGCGCATCTCCGCCTCGACGGACGCCAGCGGTCGCGCCACCAGCCAGCGCCGCAGCCCGAACAGCCCCGCCTCGGCCACTCCGAGCGCCAGCAGCAGGGCACCGCCCAGCCACACCCCGCCCGGATCGCGGTCGGCGACCGGCCCGTCCACCATCCACTTGAGGACCAGCGGAATCGCAAGACCCAGACAGGACGCCACGATCGCCACCGGGACCGCCGTGAACAGCCGCGCCCGCACCGGGCGCACATACGGCCACAGCCGCAGCAGCGAGCGCGTGGCGGAGCGCCGCGGCGGGGCGGCATCACGCTCCTGGGCCCGGGGACGTTCACTGGTCGTTGCCATCAGGAGCGAGAGTACGGTTCACCACTGACAGCTCTCACTCGGTTTTTTGACGTAGGTCCGGGGTCGGGAGGGCGCGCAGCAGCAGCACCGAGCGCTCCGGGAGCCCCAGGGACTCGCCCGCCGGATGGTGGGTGCCCGGGGGCGCGCCCTGGTTCTCGCGCGCGGTGTCGAGGAGGAGTTCATAACCCCGGGCCCACGGCGGACCGGGCAGCACGAAGGGCAGCGGCGCGGGTCCCGCGTGCAGCAGGACGAGGAAGCTGTCATCGCTGACCGGGCCGCCGCGCGGATCGCGCTGCGGGAGATCGCGCCCGGAGAGATAGACCCCCAGCGCGGTGGTCGGCGCGTACCAGTCCGCCTCGGTCATCTCGGTGCCGCGCGGGGTGAACCAGGCGAGGTCGCGCACCCCGTCCGAGGGCCGGGCCCGGCCGGTGAAGAACAGCGGGCGGCGCAGCACCGGATGGGCGCGGCGCAACCGGATCAGCCGCGCGGTCAGTTCGGTCAGCGCCGCCCAGCCGGGGTCCTCCAGCAGCGACCAGTCCACCCATCCGGTCGCGTTGTCCTGGCAGTACGCATTGTTGTTGCCGCCCTGGGTGCGGCCGAGCTCATCGCCGGCCACCAGCATCGGCACCCCGGTGGACAGCAGCACGGTGGACAGCAGATTGCGCAGCTGGCGGCGGCGGAGCGTGCGTACCCCCGGATCGTCGGTCTCGCCCTCGGCGCCGCAGTTCCAGGAGCGGTTGTCGTCGCTGCCGTCGCGATTGCCCTCGCCGTTGGCCTCGTTGTGCTTGCGCTCGTAGGACACCAGGTCGCGCAGGGTGAAGCCGTCGTGGGCGGTGATGAAGTTGACCGAGGCGTACGGACGGCGGCCACCCCAGCCGTACAAGTCGCTGGAGCCGGACAGCCGGTAGCCGAGGTCGCGGACATCGGGGAGCGCACCGCGCCAGAAGTCCCGGACCGCGTCCCGGTAGTGGTCGTTCCACTCGGCCCACAGCGGGGGAAACGCGCCCACCCGGTAGCCCCCGGGCCCCACATCCCATGGCTCGGCGATCAGTTTGACTTGGCGCAGCACCGGGTCCTGGGCGACGGCGGACAGGAACGGGGCGAGCATGTCGACGTCCCTTTCGGTACGCGCCAGCGCGCTGGCCAGATCGAAACGGAACCCGTCCACTCCCATCTCGGTCACCCAGTAGCGCAGCGAATCGGTGATCAGCCGCAGCACTTGCGGCCGCAGGACGTGCAGGGTGTTGCCGCAGCCGGTGACATCGGCGTAGCGGCGCGGATCCGGCTGGAGCCGGTAGTAGCCGGCGTTGTCCACCCCGCGCAGCGAGAGGGTGGGGCCCAGCTCACCGGCTTCCGCGGTGTGGTTGTAGACGACGTCGAGGATCACCTCGATCCCGGCGCTGTGCAGGGCGCGCACCATCGCCCGGAACTCGTCCACCTGCCGGCCGCGGGTGCCGGTGGCGGCGTAGGCGGCGTGCGGGGCGAAGTAGCCGATGGTGTTGTAGCCCCAGTGGTTGCGCAGCCCCCGGCGGAGCAGATGGTCCTCGTGGGCGAACTGGTGCACCGGCAGCAGCTCCACCGCCGTGACCCCGAGCCGGGTGAGGTGCTCGACGGCGGCGGGGTGGGCCAATCCGGCGTAGGTGCCGCGCAGTTCGGGCGGTACCCCGGGGTGGCGCATGGTGAAGCCGCGCACATGGAGCTCGTAGACGACCGTCTCGTCCCAGGGGGTGCCGGGGCGGCGGTCCGCACGCTCGCCCCCGCCCCCGTCGCCGACGACCACCCCCTTGGGGACGTACGGGGCGGAGTCGCGGTCGTCGCGCACGGTGTCGGCCACATGCTGCTGCGGCCAGTCCCGCACATGTCCGTAGACCTCCGGCGGAAGCGCGAACTCCCCGTCCACGGCGCGTGCGTAGGGATCCAGCAGCAGTTTCGCCGGATTCCAGCGGGCCCCGGTCCACGGGTCCCAGCGGCCGTGGACGCGGTAGCCGTAGTGGCGGCCGGGCAGTACCCCGGGGACGAAGCCGTGCCAGATGCCATGGGTCTGCTCGGTGAGCGGGCACCGGGTCTCGGTGCCGTCCTCGTCGAACAGACACAGTTCGACGGCCTCCGCATCGCCCGCCCACAGCGCGAAGTTGGTGCCCGGCACCCCGCCCGGCCCCTGGCACACCCGCGCCCCCAGCGGCTCCGGACCGCCGGGCCAGGGCTCCGCGGCGGGGGCGGTGCGCGGGGCGGGCAGCGCCGCGGAGTGGAGACCCGTGAGACCGGTGAGCGCCGCGGTGGCCGTCGCGCGGTGGCCGGGGACGCCCTCGTACCCGGTGGCCGGATACGGTGCCGGGCCCGCCTCCGGCTCCGGAGGCCCACCCGGCGCCGTCTCCTGCTGCGCTGCTTCGGACACATCGGCCTCCGGCGGCTCGCGGCTCGCCCGCCCCGCCCCGGCGGGGGCACGGCGGGCAGCGCCTCATGGCGGGCCGGCGGCCCCGGCGGCGTCCCGTGCCACGCGGAAGTGCCCCCGCCCTCGGACCTGTTCTGCCCGCAATACCGGCGGCGCTCACGTTTCCGGTGCGCACCACGGGGCGCGCACGGCTCGGCCGCTCGCTGGTGACCGCTCCCACCTGGGACTGAACCGTAACAATCACGGGGAGTCCGCTGTCACCGCCGTGTGATTACCTATCGCCATACGTGCCTGCGCGTGGAGTTCGGGGCCGCCGCCGGGGGGCGCGGCCCTGCCGAGGGGAGAGCTGTTGTGACGGTGCGGCCGATATCGGGGACGAGGGCGGCGCGGGGCCGCGGGGGCCTGTTGGCGCTGGTGCTCGGAACGTTGCTGGTGCTGGTGACCGCATGCGGTGGCGGGTCCGGTGACGGGGACAAGGACAAGGACAAGGACGGCAAGGGCGGCGCTGGGAAGGAGCCATCGCGGGCCCAGGTGACGATCGCGCCCAAGGACGGGGCGAAGGACGTCGACACCAGCGGCAAGCTCAAGGTCACGGCCGCGCGGGGCAAGCTCACCTCCGTCACCGTCAAGGACGGCGACGGCAAGCGGGTCGACGGGAAGATCGCCGAGGACGGGAAGAGCTGGCGGCCGAAGGCCCATCTCGGGGCGGACACCCGCTACACGGTGGACGCGGTCGCCAAGGACTCCGAGGGCCGTGCCACCAGCCGCCACGCGAAGTTCACCACGCTGCGCCCCAAGGAGACCTTCGTCGGGACCTACACCCCGGAGGACGGTTCCAAGGTCGGCGTCGGCATGCCGGTCTCGCTCCGCTTCAACCGCGGGATCACCGACCCGGCCGCGGTCGAGAAGGGGGTCGAGGTCAGCGCCTCCCCCTCGGTGCCGATCGAGGGCCACTGGTTCGGCGACGACCGCCTGGACTTCCGCCCGGAGGAGTACTGGAAGCCCGGCACCAAGGTGACGCTGCGGCTGAACCTCGACGGGGTCGAGGGCCGTCCCGGGGTCTACGGCGAGCAGACGAAGACCGTGAAGTTCACCATCGGCCGCAGCCAGGTCTCGGTCGTCGACGCCAAGTCCAAGAAGATGACGGTCAAGCGGGACGGCAAGACCATCAAGACCATCCCGATCACCTCCGGCGGTCCCGGCAACGAGACCTACAACGGCAAGATGGTGATCAGCGAGAAGCTCAAGGTGACCCGGATGGACGGCGCCACGGTGGGCTTCGACGGGGAGTACGACATCAAGGACGTCCCGCACGCCATGCGGCTGTCGACCTCCGGCACCTTCCTCCACGGCAACTACTGGGCGGGCCGCCCGACCTTTGGTTCCACCAATGTCAGCCACGGCTGTGTCGGTCTTTTCGACCAGCGCGGCGGCGGTGACCGCTCGACCCCCGCGGCCTGGTTCTTCCGTGAGTCGTTGCTCGGTGATGTGGTCGTCGTGAAGAACTCCCACGACACGACCATTCAGCCGGACAACGGGCTCAACGGCTGGAACATGTCCTGGGAGAAGTGGAAGAAGTAGCCCGCCTCTCCCCTCCCACCGGCGGCCCACCCTCCCCGATCCGTGTTAGCCGGCGCTAACCTGCGCTCATGACTGTGAACCTCGAGGTTGCCGACGGCGTTGCCACCTTCCGCCTGGACCGCCCCCCGATGAACGCGCTGGACGTCGCCACGCAGGACCGGCTGCGGGAGCTCGCCGGTGAGGTGACCCGCCGCGACGACGTCCGGTCCGTGGTCATCTGGGGCGGGGAGAAGGTGTTCGCGGCGGGCGCGGACATCAAGGAGATGCGGGAGATGGACCACGCCGCGATGGTGGCCCGCTCCGGAGACCTCCAGGAGTCCTTCACCGCCATCGCCCGGATCCCCAAGCCCGTGGTCGCCGCCGTGACCGGCTACGCCCTCGGCGGCGGCTGCGAGCTGGCGCTGTGCGCCGACTTCCGGATCGCCGCGGAGAACGCCAAGCTGGGCCAGCCCGAGATCCTGCTGGGCCTGATCCCGGGCGCGGGCGGCACCCAGCGGCTGTCCCGGCTGGTGGGCCCGTCCAAGGCCAAGGACCTGATCTTCACCGGTCGGCAGGTCAAGGCCGACGAGGCGCTGGCCATGGGGCTGGTGGACCGGGTCGTCCCGGCCGAGGAGGTCTACCAGCAGGCGCACGCCTGGGCGGCGAAGCTGGCCCAGGGGCCGGCCATCGCGCTGCGCGCGGCCAAGGAGTCGGTGGACCGCGGGCTGGAGACGGACCTCGACACCGGCCTCACCATCGAACGCGGTTGGTTCGCCGGGCTGTTCGCCACCGAGGACCGGGAGATCGGTATGCGCAGCTTTGTCGAAGACGGTCCCGGGAAGGCCAAGTTCAGCTAGGGAACGAGCCGTTCCGCTCAGGGGCATCATCGATGTCCCTACCGCGCATGCCCCGTGCGAGCGAATTTTCTTCGCCATCGATCGGCGGCCGGATGGCCGGTTCCGGTACGCTGGGTGATCACGTGGACGCGCGGTGATATCGCTGGTCAGATGGGGGATTATGCCCCCCTGACTGCCATTGGCATATGTCGGAACCGGTGTGTGGAGCCTGGGGCTCCGGTGTTCGGAATCCCCTGGTTCCGCCCCGGACGCCCTTGTGGGCGGCCATGATGGGGGGCATGGCGGGCTTGGACGGAATGGAGCAGCCGCGGCAGCGCACAGGGACGGCTGCGGTCCGGCGGATGCCGTCCGTCGACGAGGATCGGGCTCTGAGAGCGCTTGACCTGTTCGGCAACCCCGCGGTCGAGGAGGTGCGGCTGCCCTCCCTCCCGGAATCCGCCGGTACCGCCCGCCGGTTGGCCGAGTACGTGGTGGTGCGCGACTGGAGCATGGCCTCCCAGATCGCCGAATACACCGTGCTGCTCGTCTCCGAACTCGTAGGGAACGCGGTCCGGCACACCGGTGCCCGCACCTTCGGTCTGCGGATGCTGAAGCGGCGCGGCTGGATCCGGGTCGAGGTCCGCGACCCCTCGCGCGGACTGCCGTGTCTGTTGCCGGTGGGCGATCTCGACACCAGTGGGCGCGGACTGATGCTGGTGGACCAGCTCTCCCAGCGGTGGGGGGTCGATCTGCTGCCGTGCGGTAAATCGACCTGGTTCGAGATGCGGGTGAACGACGGCGGCTGACCGGTGGAGCCCGCCCGAGGGTGGCTGAATGCCGACCCCCTAGGTCCGGATCGTGGACGAGGAAGAGGCCCCCGAGCCGTCGCGTGAAGGGAGCAGCAAGGGGGCCTCTCCGGCCCCGGGCCGCGGGGAGAGGGGTGTGTCCGCGGCATCCGGGTGAACGACCTGGCCCGGGTCAATGGGGGTCGTGGCCCCGACTATCGCAGACGTGGTAGAGCACTTCCAAGCCAATCCACGGTGAGCTGTGACACTTGCCTTCTTAATGGCGGGTAGAGCGCGACTTTTCCTTCGTTGTCCACTTCCGCATGGTGAATTTCCACTGGTCCAGTCCGTGACGCGCGGACTTTCTTTGCCCTTCGGTCCTTGGCATGGCCCTGCCGAGAGCTCACCATGGAACCGCGCTACGCGCGTCACACCCCCCAAGCGACACCCCCCCGCGCATCGCGCATCCCCCCTGTCCCGGCTACGCATTCGGGAGCCCCCATGGAAGCGCACGGCCGCACCCCCAACCGCCGCACTCTGCTCCGCTCGGGCGCGTTAATCGCGACCGCGTCCCTCGGAGCGGCCGTCACCACCGCCGGCGCCCACGCCGCCGACGCCACCTCCACCGGCACGCGCGGTCGCCGCGCCGCCGCCGACTATCCCCCCACCCACTGGATCCCGGCCAGCAGCTCCAACTACCGCGTCTCGGACCGCCCGACCTCGTATCCGATCGAACTCGTGGTCATTCATGTGACGCAGGAGACGTTCCAGGACGCGATGAAGATCTTCCAGGACCCGGCCAAGCAGGTTTCCGCCCACTACATGGTCGCCTCGGCCGACGGCTATATCGGGCAGTTCGTACGGGAGAAGGACGTCGCCTGGCACGCGGGCAACACGGACTACAACAACCGCAGTATCGGTATCGAGCACGAGGGCTGGGTCGACCAACCCGAGTGGTTCACCGACGCGTTGTACGAGTCGTCCGCGGCTCTCACCGCCGCGGTCTGCGACCGTTTCGCCATCCCCAAGGACCGCGCGCACATCATCGCCCACAGCGAGGTGCCCGGCAGTGACCACACCGACCCCGGTCCGCTGTGGGACTGGGACCGCTATATCGACCTCGTCAACGGGGTCTGATCGCACCCTCGTCGACGGTCGTCACCGGCGGCGGTGCGCAGTGGCCGCCGGGGCGCCCGCCGCGGACCGCTAATCTGTGCGGGTCAGACAGACCCATGGAAGGGGCGGAACAGGTGGCGGACATCGAGGCGGCGCGCAAGGCGTTCGAGCGGTTCGACCTCAACGGCGACGGTCAGATCACCGCGGCCGAGTACAAGAGCGTGATGGCGCAGCTGGGTGACCCCTATGTCACCGAGCCCGTCGCCCAGGCCGTCATCAACGCTCATGACTCCAACGGTGACGGACTGCTCACCTTCGACGAGTTCTGGGCGGCCCAGAACAACAAGTGACCGGGCCGCACGGCGGCGCCGCGGGCGTATCAGCGCCAGCCGCGCCGCTGTGCGCTCGCCCGCCGTCTGCGGTCGTTGCACAGCAGACAGCGGCCGTAGCCGGGCGGCAGCGGATCGTCCGGATCCCCGTACAGCGGATCGACCGCCCCGCGCGGATGCTCGGCGCAGCCCGTGGCGCCGTGCTCGGCCGTGAGCGCCCCGGCCGCGGCGAGCGCCCGGCGCAGGGCGTCGGTGAGCAGTTCGGTCTCCCGCCCGGAGGGCGTGGCGTCGAGCGCGAACGCGATGTCCGAGGCGGTGGTCAGCGCGCTGCGGAGTTCGCGCAGATCTGCGTAACTCATACCGGGCAGGGTAGGCGCGCCCACTGACAGCGCCCCTTCGGGCGGTGCTACGCCCCGCTCTCCTCGCGCTCGGGCAGCTCCTCCTCGTCATCGCCGCCCAGGTCCTCGATCGCGTGCGCCACCCGGCTGACCGCGGCCCACGCCTTCAGCGCGGTCTTGCTGGAGAAGTCCGCCACGTCCTTGTCGAGCGGCCGGTCGGTGTACTGGTGGATCCGCCACTTCGCCCTGATGCGCGGCTTGCCCGCCGTCACATAGTCCGCGATCCACAGCCCGTCCCCGGCGTAGGACGTGGTGTCGTGGTTGAGCCAGAAGCTGCGGTTGCAGTAGAGCATCACCCGGTGGCTGGGGCGCAGCCGCTTGACCTCCCGGATGAACCGGTCCTTCTCGGCGTTGCTGGCGCGGGTGCCCGAACCGGTGGTCTCCCAGTCCACGGCGAGCAGATCGTGCTCCTTGGACGCGCACTTCTCGACGAAGTAGCGCGCCTGTGCCGCGATGTTCCCGGGCCACAGGAAGTGGTAGAAGCCGACGACGCACCCCGCCGAGCGGGCGCGTGCCGCCTGCGAGGACTGTTTGGGGTTGATGTACGACCGTCCCTCGGTGGCCTTGATGAAGACGAAGGCCAGCCCGTCCGGGTCGAAGCTGGACTGGTGCGAACTCACGTCGATGCCGTGCAGCATGGTGCCTGCCTCATGGGGGAGGGTGTGGGGAGAGTGCGCTGTTCTTGTCATGCCCGGTCCAGGACCTTATGCAACGGGGCGCGGGGGAGCGTATCTCGTTTGCGCAAACGAATGATTTCGCCAGGAAGAGCATGAGCGCGCTCCGGCGGCATGATACGAGGCGGGTCCGCCCGTCTTCGTTCCCCGGCTCGTCCCCGGTGCGGGTGTTATCAGAGTTCTTCATGTGAACTCATGGACGTTCATGGACGGGTGCTCAGAAAACCCGTTCCAGTTCCCTCATCGGTGAGAGGGAAACCAACGGAATTCCGGGGCGTGATCCATGGAGTGGGGGGAACTCGTGGGGCCGGAGGTTGATAACCATGATTCCCCTGCTTCTGGTTCTTCTGCTCGCCCTGGTCCTCTTCGGCGCGGGATTCGCGCTCAAGGCACTGTGGTGGATCGCCGTTGTTGTCCTCGCCGTGTGGCTGCTCGGATTTGTGGTCCGCTCGACCGCGGCGGGCGGCGCCCGGAGCCGCTGGTACCGCTGGTAGCGGCCGGTGGTTCGGGTGCACGACGCGTGACGGGAAGGGCCCGCCCCTCGTGGGGACGGGCCCTTCCCTCAGGTCCATCGGAAGCGGACACCGGCGGGAAGCGAGCGGGACAAGGATGGGGAAAAGGAGCGGGCCCGAGGGTTTGGCCATCCCCCGGGCCCTGTGGTGCCGCCTTCTGCGCACGCCCGATCGTGTCGTCACGGGTCAGTCTGATGTCGTCGTGTTCTTCCATTGAACTACCGCCCCATGACAGCGGGGTGGGCCGGACTTGAACCGGCATCCGACGACCAAGCCCGTGCCGGGTCGTTCAAGCGATCGGCGGCGAATGCTGAGGCTGGAGCAAGAGTCTGAGATTGAACGCGTGCCACGGGCGGAATGCCTGTCGAGGACTGGGGGCTAAAACCCAGCGACCCCGAACTCAGACAGTCCCCTCTCGTGACCGAGTGCTCGGAAGAGGTGTCAACTCTCCAGTACAGCCGCGTGTATCACGACGAACTTCAGTTTCAGCTTGCGCTCCTCGCGCACCCCGTACCGCTTTTGGGGCGGCCGGGGAGTTCATGACGCTACCCGAAGAGGTAGCCGAAGACCACGTCGCCGACGCGCTGGTCGGTGACCTCGACGGCGTTGGCCTCCTCGCGGGCGAACTTGACCGCCTGCTGGAGCTTTTCCACCCGGGCCAGCAGCTCATTGACCCGACGGGCGGGAAGGGCGCCGGAGAACTTCACCGTCGTCCAGTAGCCGACCGGAACGTCCTCGTAGTACACCTCGACCTGCGCCGGGTGCTTCTCCGTGGCCTCCGCCTTCACATGGTTGCGCGGCACCTTCTTGGTACGCACCGTCCGCACGGCCTCGGTCTTCCACGAGTCCGTGGACGGGTCCAGTGTCCAGAACTCCGCCCCGTCGAGCGTCGGCAGCCGCCGGATGAAGCCGCCGAGGTCGGCCAGCTGCTTCTCCAGGAACAGCAGATACGACACGGGCACATCGCGCAGCAGCGTCCGCCCCTCGACCTCGATGTCCGCGCGGGCCTCGCAGTTGGCCCAGTCCTTGGTGGCGGTGACGTCGAACAGCCGGGTGAGGGTCGCCGCGGTCTCACGGAGCACGTCCTCCGCCTTGACCTGGACCCGCGTCGACTCGGGCGGCAGCTGCTCGCCCTCCTCGTCCTTCGGCTGGTACGTGCGGGAGATGCCCGCCAGCAGCGCCGGCTTGTCCAGCCCGCGCTGGGCCGCCGTCAGGTCCTGCTGGGCCTTGGACTTGACGCCCTTCTCCACTGCGATGATCTGATTGAGTTTCGCCACGTCCCGCACGCTAGCAGCCACAACCCGCCACCCTCGAACCGTTATTCGGGCCCGGGACCGGTCCCGGGCGGGGCGTGCCAGCGTGATCCCGCCGAGGAGAGTCCTCCGGTCTGTTGACGGAAGCGGGAGCCCATGCCCGGGAAGCCCTTCACCCCAGTCACCCGACGCCGCGGCGCGATCGCCGTCGTCACCCTGGCCACGGCCCTGTCACTCGCCGGATGCGGGAGTGACGACGCGGATGGCGGCGCGCATGGCGGCACGGACAACGCCGCGCCGGGCAAAACCGCCCCGGACAACGCCACTCCGGGCAAGCCGAGCGCTTCGGCTCCGTCCACCGACACCCCGCCACCGGCGCATCGTCCGACGGACACGAGCGACCGGGTGGAGGAGGACTTGCTGACCCTCCGCACCGTCCAACTCCAGAGCGCGCTGCGCTCCATCCACCCGGCCCTCGGCTCTCCCGAGGACATCGAAAAGGCCGGAGAGCAGTGCGCCGACCTCCGCCGGAACGCCACCCACCCCGACCAGCGCGCCGCCCGGCGCTTCAGCAGCGGGAAGCACACGGTGACCGAGGCCGACGGCAGGCGCATCAACGCGATGCTGCTCAAGGACTACTGCTACTGACGGAAGGGAACGCCGTGCTCCGGAAGCCGCTGCCGCCACCGCTTCGGGCCCCCTCGCGGGGCTCCGGGCCTGACGTCCACCGCATGAGAGCCACACAGCAGCTCATCGTCGCTGTCACCACGGTGGTCACCGTCGCGGGACCCTGCGCACTCGCCTCGGGAACCGGCGGCGGCATGGGCGGCGGCATCGGCGGCGCCGTCGTGGCCGCCGCGTCGGCGCCGGACTGCACGCGCCACCTCGCCACCCCGCACGAGGCGAACTCCGCCCGGCCCGGCGATGTGGTCTGCTTCGACGGCGACATCTCCGGGGACCGGCTGGTCATCACCAAGGGAGGCACCCCCCGGGAACCGGTCACCTACTCCGGTCGTGGAGCCGCCGTGCACGGCATCACGATCGAGGCCGACAACGTCGTCGTGGAGGGCTATCGGACCGACCGGCCCGAAGCGCCGGGCATCGAACTGACCGGTGACCACATCACGGTGCGGAACAACACCGTGACCGGTCCACGCGGCGGGGACGGCGACGGCATCCGCTTCTTCGGCAACGACCTGAAGATCGTGAGCAATACCGTCAGCCGCACGGACAACCGCAACGGCCATGCCGACTGCATGCAGACCTTCGCCAGCGACTCCCCGCCCAGCCGACACGTCCTCATCGAGGGCAACCGGTGCCGGCGGGTGGACAACATGTGCCTGATGGCCGAAGGGCCGAACGACGAGGACGGGGACGGCAAGGGCTCCACATCCGACATCACCGTCAGGAACAACTACTGCGAGACGCTCACGGCATCGCAAGCCCTGATGTTCGAGGATGTGCGGAACGCGACCATCGAGGGCAACACCTTCGCCGCCCCGACACACCACGCCATCGGCCTCGCCCACGGGTCGACCGGAGCCCATGTCGGCGGCAACGAACTCGACCCCGGCATCGGCTACGAGGTCGGCATCGACGCCTCGTCCATGGCGGGCTACGAGGGCCCGGAGCCCGGCGGGGAGCCGTAGGCCGGGCGGTGGCGGAGCGGGCGGGGAGCGGTGACGGCGGGCTGTCCGTGTCCGGGGCGGGCACGGACAGCCCGGCCCTCAGCACTCGATGACGTTCACCGCCAGCCCGCCCCGCGCCGTCTCCTTGTACTTGACCTTCATATCGGCGCCGGTCTCCTTCATGGTCTTGATGACCTTGTCGAGGGAGACATGGTGGCGGCCGTCGCCGCGGAGGGCCATGCGGGCGGCGGTGACGGCCTTGACGGCGGCCATGCCGTTGCGCTCGATGCAGGGGATCTGGACCAGGCCGCCGACCGGGTCGCAGGTGAGGCCGAGGTTGTGTTCCATGCCGATCTCGGCGGCGTTCTCGACCTGTTCGGTGGAGCCGCCGAGGACCTCGGCGAGGCCGCCGGCGGCCATCGAGCAGGCGGAGCCGACCTCGCCCTGGCAGCCGACCTCGGCGCCCGAGATGGAGGCGTTCTCCTTGAAGAGCATGCCGATCGCGCCCGCGGCGAGGAGGAAGCGGATGACGCCCTCCTCGTCGGCGCCGGGGACGAAGTGGGTGTAGTAGTGGAGGACGGCCGGGATGATGCCCGCCGCGCCATTGGTGGGGGCGGTGACCACACGGCCGCCGGCCGCGTTCTCCTCATTGACCGCCATGGCGTAGAGGGTGACCCACTCCATGGCGTGGGTGGTCTTGTCGCCCTCGGCGCGCAGCGCGCGGGCGGCGTTGGCGGCGCGGCGGCGGACCTTGAGGCCGCCGGGGAGGATGCCCTCGCGGGACAGTCCGCGGGCGACACAGGACTGCATGACCTGCCAGATCTCCAGCAGGCCCGCGCGGATCTCGTCCTCGGTGCGCCAGGCCTTCTCGTTCTCCATCATCAGCGCGGAGATGGACAGGCCCGACTCACGGGAGAGCCGCAGCAGTTCGTCGCCGGTGCGGAAGGGGTGGGTCAGCACGGTGTCGTCGAGCTTGATGCGGTCCTCGCCGACCGCGTCCTCGTCGACCACGAAGCCGCCGCCGACCGAGTAGTAGGTCTTCTCCAGCAGCGGGACGCCCTCGGCGTCGTACGCCTGGAGGGTCATGCCGTTGGCGTGGTACGGCAGCGAGCGGCGGCGGTGCAGCACCAGCTGGGAGGACTCGTCGAAGTCGATCTCGTGGCCGGGGCCGATCTCGGCGGCCAGCAGCCGCAGCCGCTTGGTGGTGCGGATGCGCTCCACCTCGTCGTCGGCGGTCTCGACGTCGACGGTGCGCGGGGACTGGCCCTCGAGGCCGAGCAGCACCGCCTTCGGGGTGCCGTGGCCGTGGCCGGTGGCGCCCAGGGAGCCGAAGAGCTCGGCGCGTACGGAGGTGGTGTGGGCGAGCAGGCCCTCGTTCTTCAGACGGCGGACGAACATCCGCGCCGCTCGCATCGGGCCGACCGTATGCGAGCTGGAGGGGCCGATGCCGATCGAGAACAGATCGAAGACGGAGATGGCCACCGTTGAACTCCTTTGTCTGCACGGGGGCGTGCGGTGGTGCGATGCGGGGGGCGCCGGGGCCGGCGCCCCCCACGGCCGGTCCTGTTACTTGCCCAGGCTCGGGTAGAGCGGGTGCTTGTCGGCCAGCGCCGTGACCCGGGCCTTGAGCGCCTCGGCGTCGTACGACGGCTTGAGGGTCTCGGCGATCACGTCGGCGACCTCACGGAAGTCGTCGGCGGTGAAGCCGCGGGTGGCCAGCGCCGGGGTGCCGATCCGCAGACCCGAGGTGACCATCGGGGGCCGCGGGTCGTTGGGGACGGCGTTGCGGTTGACGGTGATGCCGACCTCGTGCAGCCGGTCCTCGGCCTGCTGCCCGTCCAGCTCGGAGTGGCGCAGGTCGACCAGGACCAGATGGACATCGGTGCCGCCGGACAGCACGGAGACACCCACTTCGGTGACGTCGGGCTGGGTGAGCCGCTCCGCCAGGATCCGGGAGCCCTCGAGGGTGCGCTCCTGGCGCTCCTTGAAGGCCGAGCCCGCCGCGACCTTGAAGGACACCGCCTTGGCCGCGATGACATGCTCCAGCGGGCCGCCCTGCTGACCGGGGAAGACCGCCGAGTTGATCTTCTTCGCCAGCTCCTGCGTGGAGAGGATCACTCCGCCGCGGGGGCCGCCGAGGGTCTTGTGGGTCGTGGTGGTGACCACATGGGCGTGCGGGACGGGCGAGGGGTGCAGCCCGGCCGCCACCAGGCCCGCGAAGTGGGCCATGTCCACCATCAGGTAGGCGCCGACCTCGTCGGCGATCCGCCGGAAGGCGGGGAAGTCCAGCTGGCGCGGGTAGGCCGACCAGCCCGCGATCACCAGCTTGGGGCGGTGCTCCTTGGCCAGCCGCTCGACCTCGTCCATGTCGACCAGGCCGGTCTGCGGGTCCACGTGGTAGGGCACCACGTTGTAGAGCTTGCCGGAGAAGTTGATCTTCATCCCGTGGGTGAGGTGGCCGCCGTGCGCCAGGTTCAGACCCAGGATGGTGTCGCCGGGGGAGAGCAGCGCGAACATGGCGGCCGCGTTGGCCTGGGCGCCCGAGTGCGGCTGCACATTGGCCGCCTCGGCGCCGAAGAGCGCCTTCACCCGGTCGATGGCGATCTGCTCGACGACATCGACGTGCTCACAGCCGCCGTAGTAGCGGCGGCCGGGGTAGCCCTCGGCGTACTTGTTGGTCAGGACCGAGCCCTGGGCCTCCATGACCGCGACCGGAGCGAAGTTCTCCGAGGCGATCATCTCCAGGGTGGACTGCTGGCGGTGGAGCTCGGCGTCGACGGCGGCGGCGACATCCGGGTCGAGCTCATGAAGGGAGCTGTTGAGAAGCGACATCGGGGTCCCGATCGAGAGGAGGGTCAGTTTTCGCAGAAGGAGGTGTAGTCATCGGCGGAGAGCAGGTCGTCCGGCTCGTCCGTCACCCTCACCTTGAACAGCCAGCCGCCCTCGAAGGGGGCGGAGTTCACCAGCGCCGGGTCGTTCACCACATCCTCGTTGATCTCGGTGACCTCTCCGGTGACCGGCGCGTACAGGTCGCTCACCGACTTCGTGGACTCCAGCTCACCACAGCTCTCACCGGCGGTGACCGTGGAGCCCACCTCCGGAAGCTGGACATAGACGACATCGCCGAGCTGATTGGCCGCGAACTCGGTGATACCGATCGTCGACACACCGTCGTCGGCGGTCGACAGCCACTCGTGCTCCTTGCTGTAGCGCAGCTGCTGGGGGTTGCTCATGGTCCGATTCTCCTGGATACGAGGGAATGCTGAGGAACGGGTCTTGGCTGATGGGACGGGGTGGGCACGGCAGAGGGTCCCGAAGGCCCCGGGGACCGGGCGACGGCGCGCCCGTGCGGTCAGCGCTCGCGCCGGTAGAAGGGGAGGGCGACGACCTCGTACGGCTCCCGGGTACCGCGGATCTCCACGCCCACGCCCTCGGTGCCGGGCACGGCGTGCTCCGCGTCGACGTACGCGATGGCGATCGGCTTGCCGAGCGTGGGGGAGGGGGCACCCGAGGTGACCTCACCGATCACCGTGCCGTCCGGGCCCACCACGGGGTATCCGGCGCGCGGCACCCGGCGGCCTGAAGCGATCAGGCCGACCAGGGTGCGCGGCGGCTCGCTCTCCGCCTGGCGCGCCGCGGCCTGAAGGGCCTCGCGCCCCACGAAGTCACCGGCCTTCTCGAACTTCACCACCCGGCCGAGACCGGCGTCGAACGGGGTCGTGGAGGTGGTCAGCTCATGTCCGTACAGCGGCATCCCCGCCTCCAGCCGCAGGGTGTCCCGGCAGGAGAGCCCGCAGGGCACCAGGCCGACCGGGGCGCCCGCCTCGGTCAGCGCCTGCCACAGCCGCTCGGCGTCGTCCGGCGCGACGAACAGCTCGAAGCCGTCCTCGCCGGTGTAGCCGGTGCGGGCGATCAGCGCGGAGACGCCCGCGACGGTGCCCGGCAGCCCGGCGTAGTACTTGAGGTTGTCCAGGTCGGCGTCGGTCAGGCTCTTGAGGATCCCCGGGGACTCCGGACCCTGGACGGCGATCAGCGCGTATGCCTCCCGGTCGTCCCGGACGGCCGCCTCGAAGCCGGAGGCCCGCTCGGTCAGCGCGTCCAGCACCACCTGGGCGTTCGAGGCGTTGGCCACCACCATGAACTCTTCGTCGGCGAGGCGGTAGACGATCAGGTCGTCGAGGATGCCGCCCTCGGAGTCGCAGATCATGGTGTAGCGGGCGCGGCCCACGGCGAGTGCCGACAGATGGCCCACCAGGGCGTGGTCCAGCGCCTGCCCGGCCTGCGGCCCGGTGAGAGTGATCTCACCCATGTGGGAGAGGTCGAAGAGCCCGGCGCGGGTGCGTACGGCGTTGTGCTCGTCGCGCTCGCTTCCGTAGCGCAGCGGCATGTCCCAGCCGGCGAAGTCGGTCATGGTGGCGCCGAGCGCACGGTGCAGCGCGTCCAGCGCGGTGCGGCGTGGCGCGGTCGGGGCGTCGGTCATGATTCAGGCTCCAAGATCAAGGTCGCGGCGGGGCATCGAGGACGCAGAACGTCCTCCCCATCTGTCATCGGAACCTGAGAGGTTCGCCGTGACGCCCGCACGGGGTCCGGCTTGCACCTTGGGTGGAGCCACGCACAGCGGCTCGCTTTTCAGATCTGCCTCGCCCGCGCGGTATCGGGGCCTGAGAGATTCAAGGGAGGACTTGCTCCTTCGGCGCCCGGTCGCCCGGCGACTGCCGGTGTGACCAAGGACTCTCCCGCGCGGATTCAAGCGGCCGGTATGGAGTTGCGCGGACATCATCGCACGTACCGGCGAGAAGGGAACCCCCCAGTCTGTGAGGTGGGCGCCTTGAGGGCATTACCTTTTCTTGACACTCTTCGGGTACGAGCCGCAGTGACCGACCTGGGAGGACGATCACGGTGCATGGGCAGGGAGCGTTTGCGACGTCACGTGGGCCCCTGCCGCTGCGGCGCGGACGCGCCCCGTCCGCGGGGCCGGTCCGGCCAGGCCGCAGGGCCGTGGTGCACGATCTGCGCACCGGTGCCGACACGTACGGTGACCCGGCCGCGGGCGTGCCGCCGGCCGCCCGGAGCGGCGCGGGTGTGCCCGAGCTGCGCTATCCGGCCCACGATGTGCTGGTCGCCTCCGGGCTGCCGGGCAGCGGCAAGACCACTCTGATCAACCGCACGGTCGCCCCGCTGGACGACGACGGCCGCGCGGTGGTCCGGATCGACTCCCAGGACATGCGTGAGGCATGGGAGCGGCGGCTGCCGGGCTGGCTGCCCTATGCCCTCTACCGGCCGCTGGTCCGGTGCGCCCACTACGCCGGGCTGCACCGCGCGCTGCGCTCGGGCGCCAGCGTGGTGGTGCACGACTGCGGCGCGCTGCCCTGGGTCCGCCGCTGGCTGGCCTGGGACACCCGGCGCCGGGGCCGGCGGCTCCATATGGTCCTGCTGGACGTGGACCCCGAGCTGGCCCTGGAGGGCCAGGCCGCCCGCGGCCGCGGGGTGTCGGGTTACGCCTTCGGACGGCACCGGCGCGCGGTGCGGCAGCTGGTCGCCGGGGTGGCGGCGGGGCGGCCGCCGGCGGGCTGTGCCTCGGCGGTGCTGCTGGACCGGGCGGCGATCAATGCGCTGCGCGGCATCTCCTTCGAGTGAAACCGACCGACCGGCGAGCGGGGCGCGAGCGGAGCGTGAGCGGCGCTCGACCGGGCCCCGAGCGCACGCCGCGCGCTTCGCACCGCGCCGAGGTGGGGATGTGGTGTGGAGATGAGGATGCGGCCCATGGCCTTGCGCCGCCGAGCCGTTAGGGTGCTGATGCAGGTCGGACGAGATGGCGGTTGAACGAGATGAGCATCCCGGAGCAGCACGGTTTCCCACCGGCTCACGGAGGATTCCCCGACAGCGCTGTACCCGGGTTTCCCGGCAATGAGCTCGAAGAGGTGCTGGCCGCCTCGGTCGAGGTCCCCGGGGCCGGACCCCGCATCGTGGAGGTCCTCGGCCGCAGTCATGTCTGGGTTCCGCTGCCCAGCGGCGGGGGGCCGGACAGCCGCGGTCTCGATCTGCCGACCATGGAGATCGAAGGCGCCGCATATGTCCCGGTGTTCAGCTCCGAGCGGCAGTTCCTCCAGATCGTCGGCGGCCATATGTCGTTCACCGTCGCCCCGGCCGTGGAGTTCGCCCGCGGACTGCCGCCCCAGCTGGGCATCGCGGTGAACCCCGGTGGCGCGGTGGGCGTACCGCTTCCGCCCGCCGCCGTGGCCCAGTTGTGCCGTACCGGCCGCAGCGAGCTGGACGGCCCGGCCTCCGGCGGCCGGGTGCGGCTCTTCGAACCCGACTGGCAGGACGAACCGGTCGACTTCCTCGCCGCCGCCGGGATCGAGTTCGCCAAGGACAAGGGGATACGGACCGCCCGGCGCGCGCTGGCCAGCGTCGAGGGCGACCCGCCCGCCCTCTTCGTCGGCATCGAGCTCGACACACCCGGTCCGGAGGGCCAGGCGCTCGCGGTGGACGCGCTCGGGCGGGCGCTCGGCACGGTGCCGCTGCCCTGGACCGTGCAACTCGTTCTGCTGGACGTCGCACAGGACCCGGTCGCGGACTGGATGCTGGAAAGGGTGCGTCCGTTCTACGACCGTGACCTCTGACTCATCCCCAGGGCCCCCAGGCGTGGCCCGTAAGCTGGTTTGATGACCAGGCGGGGCGCACCCACGTGCCCCGCCGAGGTACGGGCACAGCCGAGAGAGGGGCGGACCCAGGTGAGCGCGGGCGCGGAGTGGGAGGCGGCCGCCGGTCAGGTGGAGCGGATGCTGCAACAGGTCGCTCCCGGCCGGTACGACGCCTATGAGGCGCTGCTGCACGCCCTCGCCGGGGGTCAGGTCTGGATGCTGCTGTGGAACGGTTCGCCCGGTGCGTCCGACGCCCAGTACGGCAACATGGACGTGGCCGGCCTCAGTTACGCCCCGTGTGTGACCTCCGCGCAGGAGCTGGCCGCCAGTGGCTGGAACCGCGCTCATGAGGTGGTGGAGGGGCGTCTGATCGCCGACTCCCTCTACCGCGACCGCTACGGCCTGTGGCTGAACCCGCATGCGCCCGGCGGCGGTGTGGGCATCCCCTGGCTCGATCTGCGCCGGATCGCCGGAGGTCTGGACCGACTGCCCGCGGGACCGCTGCGGGTGTCCGAGCCCGGCATCGACATCCCCCAGTTCTACGCCCTGTTGGGGCAGAACGCGCATCGCACCGCCGTGGTGCGGTCGCTGCGCAGGGCCTGGGTGCAGCCCGCGCTCGGCGCGCCGTATCTGGCGATCGGCCTGGACCTGTACGACACCAGCGGCCCGGCGGTGCAGTCGGTGCGGACGATGATGGAGCAGTCGGTCGGCGCGGTGCCGGACGGGCTGCCGGTCTCCACGGTCGCGCTGTCGGACGTCTACGACCCGGTCGCGCTGTGGATGCGGGCCAACGCCCGTCCCTTCTTCGACCGGGACGCCTACGGTGCCGCGCCCGCCGCGCCGTCCTACGGCTACGGCTATCCGCCGCCGCGCCCCGCGTACTGAGGGGCCTCCCGCCCGTCGAATCACTCATGACCCGTTCGTTTACCAAGGTTTGACCCTTCTGTGCCGGGGCGGTTCCGCCCCGGCACACCTGCTGTCGCGCCGTCCGCGGGCCGTTTGCGGAACCCCTGCCGCCCGGATGCGCACATCACTCGTATCCGGCGAAAGCCCCATAGTGGGCTCGGGTTTACTGCTGCGCTCTTGCGTCACGACTGTCCGTATACCGGAACTGTGTGCGCCACATCACGGTTAGGTTTCCATTGCCCGTGGGGTCTGGCGGCTGATCACAAGCGCGATGAAGACTCCCGCTCCAAGGGGCGCGGTTCGGCGCGTAGGGCCCCTTCAGAAAAGGTTCCCGTACCACGAGCCTGACTTTCTCCAGGTTGTGAACAAAGCCGCCACAGCGGCGAGTCGTGGGCCGGTCACCACCGGTCGAGAGGGGTCCCAGCCACGATGACGGCACCATTGCACGGCACGAGCGCGGAGGCGGAGCCGGTCGCGACTGCCGATGTAGCGGCGAATGTGGTCAAGGCATCGGTCGAGGGCAGATCGCTGCGGCAGATCGCCTGGATGCGCCTGAAGCGGGACAAGTTGGCGCTGGCCGGTGGAGCCATTGTCGTCCTGCTGGTGTTCGTGGCCGTCTTCGCGCCACTGATCGTGAGTCTGCTCGGCCATCCGCCGAACGAGTTCCACCAGGATGAGATCGACCCGCTGTTCGGCACTCCCAAGGGCAGCTGGGGCGGTATCAGCTCCGACTTCCTCTTCGGTGTGGAGCCCTCCAACGGCCGCGATGTGTTCAGCCGGGTGGTCTACGGTGCGCGGATCTCCCTGCTGGTGGCCTTCCTCGCGGCGGTTGTCGCCGTGGTCCTTGGCACCGTTTTCGGCATCATCGCCGGATATTTCGGTGGGTGGGTGGACACGGTGATCAGCCGGGTGATGGACATGCTGCTGGCCTTCCCGCAGCTGCTCTTCATCATCTCCCTGGTGTCGGTGCTGCCGAACGACCTGCTGGGACTGACCGGCAGCGGGGTGCGCATCGCCATCCTGGTCTCGGTGATCGGCTTCTTCGGCTGGCCGTACGTCGGCCGGATCGTGCGCGGGCAGACGCTCTCGCTGCGCGAGAAGGAGTACGTCGAGGCCGCACGGAGCCTGGGCGCCGGCCGGCGCTACATCCTCTTCCGTGAACTGCTGCCCAACCTGGTGGCGCCGATCACCGTCTACACGACGTTGATGATCCCCACCAACATCCTCACCGAGGCGGCGCTCAGCTTCCTCGGGGCGGGCGTCAAGCCGCCGACCGCGTCCTGGGGGCAGATGCTGTCCAAGGCCGTGGGCACCTACGAGGACGATCCCATGTTCATGATCATCCCCGGTGCGGCGATCTTCATCACGGTGCTGGCCTTCAACCTCTTCGGCGACGGCGTCCGCGACGCCCTCGACCCGAAGGGCACCCGATGACGGTGACACACCCGGCTCCAGTCCGGGCGCACCCCGACGTATGTCCCCCTGCCTCATCTGTCAGGCGGCTATCCGATCACTCCCCGGCGCCATGCCAAGGACCGCTATCCCGGAGGTTGCAGCAACCATGAAACCCCTACGTTCGTCGAGAAGCAGGCGGGTCGTCGGCGCGGCGGCTGTCGTCTGCGCCCTCCTGGCCACCGGGGCCTGCGGTGGCGGATCCGATGAGGAAAGTGGCTCGGGAGCCGGTTTCAACGCCGCGATGAAGGGCGTTGCCAACAAGTCGTCCAAGAAGGGCGGCACCCTGAAGTTCGTCAACAAGCAGGACTTCGACTCCCTCGACCCGCAGCGCCAGTACTACGGCTTCGCCTGGGACTTCTCCCGCTTCTACGCGCGCCAACTGATTACGTACGCGCCCAAGCCGGGCAACGCGTCCAATGAGCTGGTGCCGGACCTGGCCACCTCCACGGCCAAGATCAGCAACGGTGGCAAGACATACAAGTACACCCTGCGGGACGGCATCACCTGGGAGGACGGCTCGGCCATCACCTCCAAGGACATCAAGTACGGCATCGAGCGCATCTGGGCCAAGGACGTCGTCTCCGGCGGCCCCAGCTATCTGCGCCAGGCGCTGGACCCCAAGGGTGAGTACCCCGGTCCGTACAAGGACAAGTCCAAGGACAAGCTGGGTCTGAAGGCGATCGAGACGCCGGACGACAAGACCATCGTCTTCAACCTCGCCAATCCCAACGGTGACTTCGAGCAGATGCTCGCGATGCCGACCGGCTCGCCGGTGAAGGCGTCCAAGGACACCGGGGCCAAGTACACCAACCGGCCCTTCTCCTCCGGCCCGTACAAGTTCACCTCGTACTCGCCGGGCAAGAGCGCCGCCCTGGTCCGCAACCCCAAGTGGGACCGGAAGTCCGACCCGATCCGCGCCGCGCTGCCGGACAAGGTCACGGTCACCTTCAACTCCAACCTCGAAGTGATCGACAAGGGCCTGATCAAGGGCGACTACGACGTCTTCCTGAGCGCCACCGGTATGACCCAGTCCGGGCGTACCACCGCGCTCAAGCAGCACAAGGGCAACGTCGACAACATAGAGACCAGCTTCGTCCGCTACGTCGACATGGCCACCAAGGTCAAGCCGTTCGACAACATCCACTGCCGCAAGGCGGTCATCTACGGCGCCGACTACAAGCAGCTCCAGACCACCCGTGGCGGCCCGCAGGCCGGTGGTGAGATCGCCCCCAACATGCTCCCCAAGAGCATCAAGGGCGCGGACAACTACGACCCGTACGGCATCCTCAAGCGCGGCGGCAAGCCCGACCCGGCCAAGGCCAAGGACGAGCTGAAGCAGTGCGGCAAGCCCGGTGGCTTCTCGGCCAACATCGTCGCCCGCAACGACCAGCCGAATGAGGTCGAGGCGGCCGAGGCGCTCCAGGAGTCCCTGAGCAAGGTCGGCATCAAGCTGGAGGTCGAGCCGATCGAGGGCGCGTCGTCCGCCAGCATCACCGGCTCGCCGTCGGTGATGAAGAAGCGCAACTACGGTCTGTCGATGACCGGTTGGGGTCCGGACTTCCCGACCGGCCAGGGCTTCTCGCAGCCGCTGATCGACGGCCGCTTCATCGAGCAGACGGGTAACTACAACGTCTCCGAGACGAACGACCCGGAGATCAACAAGTTCTTCGACGAGGCGCTCAAGGAGACCGACCCGGCCCAGGCCGGCGAGATCTACAAGCAGATGAACCACAAGGTCACCGACCTGGCCGTGCAGATGCCGTTCCTCTACGAGAAGAACATCACCTGGCGTAGCTCGCGTCTGACCAACGCCTACACGGCGGCGGCGTACAACGGCCGTTACGACTACGTCTCGCTCGGGGTCAAGTGACGGTCCGCCAGCGAACACCCGCCACCCCACCGTCGCCGCACCCGATAGGCCCGAAGGGCAGGTGATGGCCGCGCGTGGCGGTCCGGGAGCCCCCGCCAGGGGGCGCCCGGACCGCCGCCGGGCCGCGTACCGTGCTTGCTTATGTCATCCGGCGCTTGTTCGCCGTCGTCATGATGCTGCTGGTCGTCACCCTGACGACCTTCGCCATCTTCTTCGTGATCCCCAAGTGGGCCGGATCCGACCCGGCGCTGCTGTTCGTCGGCAAACAGGCCGACCCGGAAGCGATCGAGGGCATCAGGAAGAAGCTGGAACTCGGCGATCCGCTGCTGTTGCAGTTCTGGCACTTCGTCGAGGGCCTGTTCGTCGGCCGCGACTACGCCAACGGCTCGGACGTCACCCACTGCCCCGCCCCCTGCTTCGGCTACTCCTTCCGCACCGAGCAGGCGGTGTGGCCGCAGCTGACCGACGCCATGCCGGTCACCCTCTCGCTCGCCGCGGGGGCCTGTCTGCTGTGGGTCGTCGGCGGTGTGGCCACCGGTGTGGTCTCCGCGCTGCGCCGGGGCACCCTGTGGGACCGCTCGGCGATGACCGTCGCCCTGGCCGGTGTCTCGCTGCCGATCTACTTCACCGGTCTGCTCTCGCTCGCGATCTTCAGCTACCAGCTGAAGTGGGTGGACGTGGACTACAAGGGGCTCGGCGACAACCCCGGCATGTGGTTCGAGAGCCTGATCCTGCCCTGGATCACGCTCGCCTTCCTCTACGCCGCGATGTACGCCCGGCTCACCCGGGCCACCATGCTGGAGATCATGGGCGAGGACTACATCCGTACCGCGCGCGCCAAGGGCCTGCGGGAACGGGTGGTCATCGGGCGGCACGCCATGCGCTCCACCTGGACGCCCATCCTCACCCTGCTCGGCCTGGACCTCGGCGCGCTGCTCGGCGGCGCGGTCCTCACCGAGACCACCTACAACCTGCCCGGCCTCGGCCGGCTCGCGGTGAACGCGATCAGCGACAAGGACCTCCCGGTGATCCTCGGCGTGACCCTGATCGCCGCGCTGTGCATCGTGGTCGCCAACCTCGTCGTGGACCTGCTGTACGCCGTCATCGACCCGCGAGTGAGGCTCGGATGACCGACTTGAACAAATCCGGGACGCCGGAGACCGGCGCGGTGGCGGCCCCCGGGACCGCCGTCGGGGAGGTGGCGGCGGCCGGTTCGCCCGCCCCCACCGCCTTCCTCGAAGTACGCGATCTGCGGGTCCACTTCCCGACCGACGACGGTCTGGTCAAGTCCGTGGACGGGCTCAGCTTCCGGCTGGAGAAGGGCCGGACGCTCGGCATCGTGGGCGAGTCCGGCTCCGGCAAGTCCGTCACCTCGCTCGGCATCATGGGGCTGCACACCGCCGGGCAGTACGGCCGCCGCAAGGCGCGCATCTCCGGGGAGATCTGGCTCAACGGCCAGGAGCTGCTGGGCGCCGACCCGGACGAGGTGCGCAAACTGCGCGGCCGCGAGATGTCGATGATCTTCCAGGATCCGCTATCCGCGCTGCACCCCTACTACACGATCGGCAAACAGATCGTGGAGGCGTACCGGGTCCACCACGAGGTCACCAAGGACGTGGCCCGCAAGCGCGCGATCGAACTGCTGGACCGGGTGGGCATCCCGCAGCCGGACAAACGGGTGGACAGCTATCCGCATGAGTTCTCCGGCGGGATGCGCCAGCGCGCGATGATCGCGATGTCGCTGGTCAACAACCCCGAGCTGCTGATCGCGGACGAGCCGACCACCGCCCTGGACGTGACCGTCCAGGCACAGATCCTGGATCTGATCCGGGACCTCCAGAAGGAGTTCGGCTCGGCGGTCATCATCATCACCCATGACCTGGGCGTCGTCGCCGAACTCGCCGACGACCTGCTGGTGATGTACGGCGGCCGCTGTGTCGAGCGTGGTCCGGCCGAGAAGGTCTTCTACGAGCCCCAGCATCCGTACACCTGGGGGCTGCTGGGCTCGATGCCCCGGATCGACCGCGACCAGACCGACCGGCTGATCCCGGTCAAGGGCTCCCCGCCCAGCCTGATCAACGTGCCCTCCGGCTGTGCCTTCCACCCGCGCTGCCCGTACGCCGATGTGCCCCGGGACGGGATCACCCGCACCGAGCGGCCGGAGTTGGTGCAGGTGGCCGGGAGCGAGGAGCACTTCAGCGCCTGCCACATGGCGCAGGAGGACCGCACGCGGATCTGGACCGAAGAGATTGCGCCGAAGCTGTGACGGACGACAAGGATCCGAAGATGACCGACCCGGAGCAGGCGACCGCGACGCCCGAGCCCCTGCTCAAGGTGTCGAGGCTGGTCAAGCACTTCCCCATCAAGAAGGGGCTGCTGCAACGGCAGACCGGTGCGGTGCAGGCGGTCGACGGACTCGACTTCGACGTACGGCCGGGGGAGACCCTGGGCGTGGTGGGCGAGTCCGGCTGCGGCAAGTCCACCATGGGACGGCTGGTCACCCGGCTGCTGGAACCCACCTCCGGGAAGATCGAGTTCGAGGGCCGGGACATCACACATCTGGGCACCGCCGCGATGCGCCCGATGCGCCGTGACGTCCAGATGATCTTCCAGGACCCGTACTCCTCGCTGAACCCCCGGCACACGGTGGGCGCGATCGTCGGCGCCCCCTTCCGGCTCCAGGGCGTCACACCGGAGGGCGGCACCAAGGCGGAGGTGCAGCGGCTGCTGGAGCTGGTCGGGCTCAACCCCGAGCACTACAACCGCTATCCGCACGAGTTCTCCGGCGGTCAGCGGCAGCGCATCGGCATCGCCCGGGCGCTGGCCCTCAAGCCCAAGCTGGTGGTGGCCGACGAGCCGGTCTCCGCACTGGACGTCTCCATCCAGGCGCAGGTGGTCAACCTGCTGGACGACCTTCAGGACGAACTGGGCCTCACCTACGTGATCATCGCCCATGACCTGTCGGTGATCCGGCATGTCTCGGACCGGATCGCGGTGATGTACCTGGGGAAGATCGTCGAGCTGGCGGATCGCAAGGCGCTCTACGAGACCCCCATGCACCCGTACACCAAGGCGCTGCTCTCCGCGGTGCCGGTGCCCGACCCCAAGCGGCGGGCCAAGCGGGAGCGGATCCTGCTCAAGGGCGACGTTCCCTCGCCGATCTCCCCGCCGTCCGGCTGCCGCTTCCACACCCGCTGCTGGAAGGCGACCGAGGTGTGCAAGCGGCAGGAGCCGCCGCTGGTGGCGCTGAGGACCGGGCACCAGGTGGCCTGCCACCACCCCGAGAACGCACCCGACGCACCCGACGCGTCCGACCAGGTGCCCCGGCAGAAGGCCGCGGCCGAGACGGCACGGAAGGTGACGAAGAAGACCGACAGCTGAGACGGGGCGGGGGGTGGTGGCCTCGGGCACACCGGCCGGTCGCACCGGAAGGTAAGAATGTCGCGTGCTCATCGAATGGTTCACCCCCTCCGTCCAGCATGTGTTCGAGCTGGTCGGAATCTTCTTCTTCGCGATATCCGGCGCCCTGCTGGGTGTACGGAAGAACTTCGATGTCTTCGGCATGGCGGTGCTCGCGGAGGCCACGGCGCTGGGCGGCGGGGTGTTCCGGGACCTGGTGATCGGCGCGGTGCCGCCCATCGCCTTCACCGACCTCGGTTACTTCTTCACCCCGCTCATCGCCACCCTGATCGTCTTCTTCCTCCACCCGGAGGTCGAGCGGATCACGGGGGCGGTGGGCGTCTTCGACGCCGCCGGGCTCGGGCTGTTCTGTGTGATGGGCACCATGAAGGCGCATGACCACGGACTGGGGCTCACCTCGTCCGTCACCCTCGGTCTGGTCACGGCGGTCGGCGGCGGAGTGCTGCGCGATGTGCTGGCCCATGAGGTGCCCTCGCTGCTGCGCTGGGACCGCGATCTGTACGCCGTCCCGGCCATTGTGGGCGCGTCCATCGCGGCGCTGCTCATCCACTACGACGCGCTGACGGGGGCCACCAGCGCGCTCGCCGCCACCACGGCGTTCATCGTCCGGCTGCTGGCGATGCGGTTCGGCTGGCGGGCGCCGCGCGCCTGGAACCGGCGCAGTACGGCGGCCGAGGAAGTCTGACGCGCCGCGCCTGTATTCCATTGCGGTTA
Source organism: Streptomyces coffeae (assembly GCF_016741875.1). Taxonomy (GTDB): domain Bacteria; phylum Actinomycetota; class Actinomycetes; order Streptomycetales; family Streptomycetaceae; genus Streptomyces; species Streptomyces coffeae. The sequence goes on from NZ_JAERRF010000028.1 coordinate 57,107, forward strand.
TATAGCCGCCGAGGTATGTTCGAGATATGGCCATACCGTTCGACGTGCTCGCGGAGCCGAGCCGACGGCAGATTCTGGACCTCCTGCTGGAGCGGCCCCGTCTGGTCGGTGAGCTGACCGAGCGGCTGGGGCTGACCCAGCCGGGCACCTCCAAGCATCTGCGGGTGCTCCGCGAAGCCGGTCTGGTGCGGGTCCGCCGGGACGCCCAGCGCCGGTGGTACGAGCTGTGCCCCGAGCCGCTGGCCGAGATCGACGCCTGGCTGGCGCCGTACCGGCGGCTGTGGACCGACCGTCTGGACGCGCTCGAACGGCACCTCGACAGCCTGCCCGACGGCGCCGATGCCCCCGGCGCCCGCCACGCCCGCCAGGTCCCCGACGTACCAGACGCCCCAGACGCCTCCGAGGGAGAAGAGCCATGAAGGACACACTCAGCAGCCAGGACGGCGGCGGCCGCTCCGCCCTGCGGCTGGAGCGGCGGATCGCCCATCCCCCGGAGAAGGTCTGGCGGGCGCTGACCGAGCCCGCCCAGCTGGCCCACTGGTTCCCCTCCGAGGTCCGGGTGGATCTCAAGGTCGGCGGAAAGATGGGCTTTGTCTTCCCCGGCCGCGAGGGGCCGGACATGGGCGGGGCGGTCACCGAGCTGGACCCGCCCCGGGTCTTCGCCTTCACGTGGGGCGACGACCAGCTCCGCTGGGAGCTCCGCCCCGACGGCGACGGCTGTGTGCTGACCCTCACCCACACCTTCGGCGACCGGTTCGGCGCGGCCAGCTTCGCCTCCGGCTGGCACGCCTGTCTCACCGGTCTCGCGGCACTGCTGGACGGCGCCGAGACCGCCCCCGGCGACATGGCCGAGCTGCACGAGAAGTACATCGAGGCGTTCGGGCTGGCCGAGGGGGCGGTCGAGACCGTCGAGGGCGGCGGCTGGCGGCTGCGCTTCGAGCGCCAGCTCGTCCGCCCCGCCGAGACGGCGTGGCAGGCGCTGGCCGGAAAGCCCGGCCCCGCCGGGACCGGGGCCGAGGCACCCGTCGTCGGCGGTCCGGTGCCCTTCGGGTTCCGGGTGGACGCCGTCCCGGCCGGGCCGGTGGCCGAGGTCGAGGCGCCCCGGGTGCTCTCCTACGACTGGGAGCTGGACGGCCGTCCCGTCGGCCGGGTGCGCTGGGAGCTGACCCAGGGCACCGGCCATGGAGCCCGGCTGATCCTCACCCAGACCGCGCCCGCGGAGGCGGACGAGGAGCGGCGGGCCGAGGTGCTCACCGCCTGGCGCCGCCATATCGCGCTGCTCGCGGCGAAGCTGCTGCGGATGCCGGGCTGACGCCGCGGGCGGGGCGACGGGCGGTCGCCCCGCGCGGGCGTTACGGGGTGCGGCCGAGCCAGCCCGCCAGCTGGACGTAGGCGTCGGTCTCCGCCGGATCGACCGGCACCACCGGACCGAAGGGCAGCCCCTCGCGCCCCTCCGCCGGAAGCGCCTGCCGGGCGGTCCCCAGCGCGAACGCGGCCAGCTCCTGGTCGAGCGGGATCGGATGGCCGAGGGTCCGCGACAGGTCCCAGGCGTGCGTCACCGTCTCCATCACCGAGCCGCTGAGCGCGTACCGGCCGGGCATCGTGCCCCAGGGCACGGTGACCTCGGTGTCCAGCTTGGCGTCATCCGCCCAGGCCGCGGCGAGCTTGCGGCGCTCCGTGGCGTACGCCTCGGCCAGCCCGTCGCCCGGGACGTCGGGGGCGTCGTCGGCGGCGGCCGGCGCGGCGCCGTGCTCGCCCACCGTCACGAACCGCCGGGTGCCGGCGATGACATGGGACACCAGGCCCTGTACGTCGTACTCGGTACAGGGCGTCTGCCGGTCCAGGGTGTCCTTGGTCGCCAGGTCGATCAGCGCGGCCATCTGGTCGGCGGCGCGCTCGTAGAAGGGGCGCGGGTCGGGCAGGGGCGATGCGGCGTCCATGAGGACCCTTTCCGTTGGTCGGGAGGGACTGCGTCGGGATCGGGAGGGAGCTTCCCGCGTTAAGTTGACATCCGCCGTCAGGTTTTTTCTGCGCGTGTCCTTCCCGCCTCCGGCGCTTTCCCGAGCCCGCCGCCGGGGTGTTCCGCCTCAGGGGGTGCTCAGGAAGCCGAGCAGCGCCGCGGTCAGCTCGGCCGGAGCGTCCTCCTGGACCAGATGGCCCGCTCCCTCGATCAGCCGCAGCTCCGCCCCGGGGATGCGGGAGGCCAGCTCATGTGCGTGCTCGACCGGGATCCACGCGTCGTCGGTGCCCCAGCAGACCAGGACGGGGAGGTCCAGCTCGCCGTACAGGCCCTCGATCTCGTCGATGAACCGCTGGTCGTTCTGCGCGATCTGCCGGTAGAACGCGGGCTGCCCGTCCTTCCCGCACCACGGTTCGACGAGCCGCTCCCACACCGCCGGATGCAGCCCCGGCCCGCTCGCCGAGCCGACGTACTCGCGCACCAGCGCCCGGTGGAGCGCCGGAGGCAGCTCCGTGAAGACCTTGGCGTGGCCGCCGAACAACTGATAGGCGGCGGAGCCGAAGGGCGGGAGGGCGACCGGATCGACCAGGGCCAGCCGCCGGTAGCGCGCACCGTGCAGCAGATGGGCGCGCAGCGCGACACAGCCGCCGAAGTCATGGGCGACGACGGCCGGTTCCGCCCCGGGCGCGGTCAGTCCCCAGTGTTCCAGCAGCTCGCCGAAGACCCGGCCCTGGGCGGCGAGGGAGACGTCCTGGCCCTCGTGTTTGGCGGAGGCGCCGTAACCCGGCATGTCCCAGACGAACACCCGGTGGCGGTCGGCGAGCGCGCGGGCGACGGCCCGCCAGACGTACGAGGAGAAGGGTGTGCCGTGCAGCAGTACGACCGGCGGTGCGTCCGGCGCGCCGAAGGCGGTCCAGCGGACCTCGCCGGAGGAGCTGCGGAACGTCCGGTCCGGGTTCCAGATCACTGTCATGAGTAAAAGCCTAAACACTCCTTACAGGTCGTGTCGAGGGGTGCTTCGGCGGTCGGCGCACGGCATCTACGCCCACGCGCCCGGCACGCGCCCCCACCGCGGCTCGTAGAATCGAGCCCACCATGGTTTACCTCGACCACGCCGCCACCACCCCGATGCTCCCGGAGGCGGTGCAGGCGCTGACCGCCCAGCTCGCCGTCACGGGCAACGCCTCCTCGCTGCACGCCGCCGGACGGCGGGCCCGCCGTACCGTCGAGGAGTCCCGGGAATCCCTCGCCGCCTCGCTGGGTGCCCGCCCGAGCGAGGTGGTCTTCACCTCGGGCGGGACCGAGGCCGACAACCTCGCGGTCAAGGGGCTCTACTGGTCACGCCGGGACGCCGACCCGGCCCGCACCCGGCTGCTCGCCAGCCCCGTCGAGCACCACGCCGTCCTCGACGCCGTCGACTGGCTCGCCGAGCACGAGGGCGCGCGGGTCGAATGGCTGCCGGTCGACTCCCTGGGGCGGGTACACCCCGACGCGCTGCGCGAGGCCATCGCCCGCGACCCCGCGACCGTCGCCCTCGCGACCGTCATGTGGGCCAACAACGAGATCGGCACGGTCCAGCCGGTCCGGGAACTCGCCGAGGCGGCCGCCGAGTTCGGCGTACCGCTGCACGCCGACGCCGTCCAGGCGTTCGGTCAGCTGGAGGTCGACTTCGCCGCCTCGGGGCTGGCCGCGATGACCGTCAGCGGTCACAAGATCGGCGGTCCGTACGGCGTCGGCGCACTGCTGCTCGGCCGTGAGCACAGCCCCGTACCGCTGCTGCACGGCGGCGGCCAGGAGCGCCAGGTGCGCTCCGGCACCCTGGACACCCCGGCCATCGCCTCGTTCGCCGTCGCCGGTGCCCATGCGGCCGCGCACCGCGAGGAGTTCGCGCGCGAGATCGGCGCGCTGCGCGACGCGCTGATCGCCGCCGTGCGTACCGCCGTGCCCGACGCGGTCCTCGGCGGCGACCCCGACCCCGCGGGCCGCCTCCCGGCCAACGCCCACTTCTCCTTCCCCGGCTGCGAGGGCGATTCGCTGCTTCTGCTGCTGGACGCGCAGGGCATCGAATGCTCGACGGGCTCCGCCTGTACGGCCGGTGTCGCCCAGCCCAGCCATGTGGTGCTGGCCACCGGGACCGACGCCGACCTCGCCCGCGGCACCCTGCGCTTCTCCTTCGGCCACACCTCGACCAAGGCCGATGTGGACGCGGTGGCGGAAGCGATCGGCCCGGCGGTGGAGCGGGCGCGCGGTGCCGGGCTGAGTTAGGGACACGGACCCTGGTCCCACGCTGGGTTGGTCCGCTCCTGCCCCTTTCGTGGCACCGCGGAATGGGAAGTGATCTGCCGGTCATTTCAAATAGTCCCCGGAACAGGAATTTCCGCTTGATATCGCGGAGATGCGGCCGAAAGAATTGATCCGCAACGGTCCTGTGATTCCGGGGGAATGCGCAGGCCGCCTTCATGAGAACCGGCCCGAGCCGGATCGGCCTGGGCGGTTTTTCGTGTCGGCGGCGTCCGTCGGCACGATGAGCACGCGGTGAGCGCCGGTTCCTGAGCCGGGCCCGTGTGAACAGGAGCCATGGATGTCGCAGCCTCCGCTGCCGCCGCACCACCAGCCCCAGTACCCGCCGCCGCAGCCGCAAGGGCCGCAGCAACCACCCTCCCAGGCGGGGCACTTCGGCGCCGGTGGATACCCGGGCGCGGCCCCGGCCCCGGGCGGCTCCGGCGGCCCCGAGGGCTACGGCGGCTACGGGGGTCCTGGCGGTGCGGGCGGCCCGGGTGGTCCTGGCGGGCACGGTGGCGGTCCGGGTGGTCCGGGTGGCACCGGCGGCCACGGTGGTGGTCCCGGCGGGCACGGCCGCTCGGGCGGGCGCGGGCGCGGCCGTGGCCGGCGGTCCAAGCCGCCCCTGGGGCTGATCATCGGCGGAGTGCTCGCGGTGGCCCTGGTGGGCGGGGGTATCGCGCTGGCGACCGGAGGCGACGACGACGGCGGTAAGGACGGCGGGTCCTCCTCCGAAGGCGTCCAGGCGAAGACACTGGGCAAGGTCGCCATGCCGAAGGTCGGCAAGGAGGCCAACACCATGGGCACCTGGGTGACCGACAAGAACTTCGTGAAGGGCGAGGTCAACAAAATCGTCGGTTATTCCCTCGACGGCGCGAAGTCGCAGTGGGAGATACCGCTCGGTGGACAGATCTGCTGGGCGTCCCCGCATGTCACCAAGGAGGGTCTCACCGCGGTCCTGTTCCGGGACGGCAAAGGGGAGGACGCGCTCTGCACCAAGGTCGGGTTGGTCGACCTGAAGAAGGGCAAGCTGGTCTGGCAGAAGGAAGGGTCGGACAGCGAGGGCAACGCCGGGGTGCAGTTCGACGAGGTCACCATCGGCGGTGGCACCGTGGCCGCCGGCGGCACCAGCGGCGGGGGAGCCTGGTCGCTCGAGGGCAAGCCGCTGTGGACGCCGAAGTACATCGCGGACTGCGACGACGACGGCTACGCGGGCGGCGGTGACAAACTGGTCGCGTTGTACGGATGCGACACCTCGACCTCCGTCACCGAGACGAAGCAGGAGATCCAGACGCTGGATCCCACAACGCGGGCGGTGAAGTCGACCTACAAGCTGGACGAGAAGGTCGAAGAAGCGCATGTGCTCTCCACCGCACCGCTCGTCGTCGCCGTCGACACCGGCGACTCCGAGGGCGGTAGTGGCGTCACCGACATCCTGACCATCGACGACAGCGGTAAGCAGGGCAGGTTGCTCAGCAAGATCGACGTGGTGGCCGCGGGGTACAAGCCCAGCTGCACGGTGGCCGGTGTGGAGGGGTGCAAGGAGTTCGCCCTCGACAAGAAGAACAGCACCATCTACCTCTCCTCGGAGGTGGATGTGGACGACGGTGGCCCGGGCGAACGGATCACCGGCCTGGACCTGAAGACCGGCAAGAAGACCGGGAAGACCAAGATGGCCGAGAGCAGGTCGCTGATGCCCGTCCAGACCGAGGAGGACGGCTCTCTCCTGGCCTATCTGGGCAGCCAGTACAGCGAGGCCGGCGGGGTCGTACGCATCGATCCCAAGTCCTTCTCGATGGAGACGCTCCACAAGCATCCGGACGACATGAAGGAGGCCGAATCCGGCATGGACATCTACGGCGACTGCACGATGATCTACGCCGGCAAGAAGCTCTACATCGGCGACGACAAGGCGAGCAGGCCCTCCAGCAACGACACGGCGCACCGTCCGCTCGCCGTGGTCTTCGGCCCCGCCTGAGCCACCGTCCGCCGGTCCCTCACCTCGCCGTCCTCGTCCGGACCGCCCGCACCAGCCGCAGATAGCGGTCCCAGTCCCACAGGGTCCCGGGGTCGGTGTGATCGGTGCCCGGCACCTCCACATGACCCACGATGTGCTCGCGGTCCCTCGGGATCCCGTAGCGCTCGCAGATCGCGGCGGTCAGCCGGGCCGAGGAGCGGTACATCGCGTCCGTGAAGGAGCTCGCCCGGCTGACGAATCCCTCGTGCTCGATGCCGACACTGCGCTCGTTGTACGGGCGGTTGCCCGCATGGAACGCCACGTCCATCTCACGGACCGTCTGCGCGACATGGCCGTCGCGGCGCACCACATAGTGCGCCGCGGCGCGGTGCTCGGGGTCGCGGAAGACCCTGAGGGCGTCCGCGAAACTGCCCTGCACCACATGGATCACCACCCGGTCCACGGTGTAGTCGTACGGCCGGTCCGCCCGCCGCCAGTTCTCCCCCGAGGCCGCGACCCACTCCGCGCCCGGGTAGTCGACCGCCCCCGCCTCGCGCTCCTGATCCACCCCCGGCAGCCGCCACCACAGCCGCTTCAGCTGCTCCCGCGCGGCGTACCCGGCGACTCCGGCCGCGGTCAGCCCGGCGGCCGTACCGCCGAGCAGCACGGCGCGCCTGCTGAACCGGCGGCGCTCGCCGTCGGTGGGGGTGGCCGCGTCTGTGTCTTCGCTCACGGTCCGCTCGACGTCCTCATTCACGGACCGCTCAACGCCCGGAGGACGCGGCCCGGTTCCGCTCCGCGCAGATACTGGCAGGGCGCCAGTGCGGCGGACCCGCGGACGCCCTGCCCGCCACCGCGCGGCGGGCCGCCGCTCCGCGCGGAGGCCATGCCGGGGCAGGGCCTACCCTGGAGGGGTTATGACTGACTTCCCCGGTGCGCCCACCGGTCCCCGCGACGGCCGTCGTCTGCGCGTCCTCGCCGCCATGTCCGGCGGTGTGGACTCCGCGGTCGCGGCGGCGCGTGCGGCCGAGGCGGGCCACGACGTGACCGGCGTCCACCTCGCGCTCTCCGCCAATCCGCAGTCCTTCCGCACCGGCGCCCGCGGCTGCTGCACCATCGAGGACTCGCGGGACGCCCGGCGCGCGGCCGATGTGATCGGCATCCCGTTCTACGTGTGGGACCTCGCCGAGCGATTCCGCGAGGACGTGGTCGAGGACTTCATCGCCGAGTACGAGGCGGGCCGCACCCCCAACCCCTGTCTGCGCTGCAACGAGAAGATCAAGTTCGCCGCGCTGCTGGACAAGGCGCTCGCGCTCGGCTTCGACGCCGTGTGCACCGGCCACTACGCCACCGTCGTGCGCCGCGAGGACGGCTCCCGTGAGCTGCACCGCGCCAGCGACATGGCCAAGGACCAGTCCTACGTGCTCGGGGTGCTGGACGAGCGCCAGCTCGCCCATGCCCTGTTCCCCCTCGGGGACACCCTGACCACCAAGGACGAGATCCGCGCGGAGGCCGAGCGGCGGGGGCTGGCGGTCGCCAAGAAGCCCGACAGCCATGACATCTGCTTCATCGCGGACGGTGACACCCAGGGCTTCCTCGCGAGCCATCTGGGCACCGCCGAGGGCGACATCGTCGACGAGGAGGGCCGCAAGCTGGGCACCCACGAGGGTGCGTACGGCTTCACCATCGGCCAGCGCAAGGGGCTGCGCATCGGCCACCCGGCGCCCGACGGCAAGCCGCGCTACGTGCTGGACATCTCCCCGGTGAACAACACGGTCACCGTCGGCCCCGCCGAGTCCCTGGACGTCGTCGCCCTCACCGCCATCAAGCCCCGCTGGTGCGGGGCCCCGCCGAGCGGCCCCGGCGGCTACACCGCCCAGCTGCGCGCCCACGGCGGCGAGACCGAGGTCACCGCGGAGCTGGTCGACGGCGCCGAGCTGCGGGTGACCTTCGCCGAGCCGGTCCGGGGCGTCGCCCCCGGCCAGGCCATCGTCCTCTACGACGGGACGCGGGTCGTCGGCTCGGCCACCATCGCCACCACCGAGCGGGCGCGCCCGGTCGTATCCCCGGCGTAGGACCGGCCCGGCGCGGGGCCCCGCAGCCGGGCGGCGGGCCGGGAGCGCCGGGCTCCGGGCCGTTCCCCAGGCGAAGCGGTGGGCGCGGGGTGACGATGGTTGCGTCCGGTCTACCGCGATCCTCCTTCCCGAGGAGCCCCAGGAGGTGGACGAGCGTGAGTTTTTCCTCCGATACCCCTCATGGCGCCGAGAACCGGCCGCGGGACGAGAGTCCCGGCGGCCTCGGCGGTCCGCACGCCGGTCTCATGGGCGTCCTGTCCGAGGCCACCTGGCAGGTCCTGGTCACCGCGGGTCTGGTGGCCATCGCGCTGGGTGTCATCGTGCTGGCGTGGCCGGGGCCCACGCTGGCGGTCGTTGGCGCTCTCTTCGGTGTGTATCTGCTGGTCGGCGGCATCTTTCAGCTGGCCGGGACGTTCAGTTCGCAGGTGCCCCGGCAGTTGCGCGTCCTGGGCTTCGTCAGCGGCGCCCTCTCGGTGCTTCTCGGACTGCTCTGCTTCCGGGGGCCCGCGCAGTCGATCCTGCTGCTCGCGCTGTGGATCGGCTTCGGCTGGCTGCTGCGCGGCGTCATGCTGACCGCCACGGCCATCTCCGCCGAGGAGCTGCCCGCCCGCGGCTGGCAGATCGCCCTCGGGCTGATCACCGCGCTGGCCGGGGTGCTGCTGGTCGTCCTGCCCTTCGGCTCCATCAAGGCGCTCGCCCTGACGGCCGGGGTGTGGCTGATCGCCCTGGGCGTGATCGAAGTGGTCCACGGCATCCAGCTGCGCGTCGGCAGTGGCCACCCACCGCGCAGAGCGGGCCGCGGACTGCACTTCCGCTCGCAGCCCCATCCCCAGCCGTAGGGCCGTCTTCACCGCGGCTCCCTGCTCCCGACGCCTGGCACGGCGCCCCCGGCTACCGCTGGGAGGTGCCCCGTGCGCCCACACGCCGCTCGCGGCCGGGCGCCCCCCTGAAGACGGACCCCAGCCCGCCGCGCGTGGCCCCGCGGGCTGCCGTGAGCGCGGGCCGGAGGGTCCGGGCGGCGCTCGTAGAGTGGCGCCATGAATATCTGTGTCTTCTGCTCCGCCGCCGATCTCGACGCCCGCTACACCACCCCCGCCCGTGAGTTCGCCGAGCTGATCGGCAAGGGCGGGCACACGCTGGTCTGGGGCGGGTCGGACGTCGGGCTGATGAAGGTCATGGCGGACGAGGTGCAGGAGAACGGCGGGCGGCTGGTGGGGGTTTCGGTGGAGTTCCTGGCGGAGAAGGCCCGCCGGAACGCCGACGAGATGGTAATCACCAAGGATCTCGCCGAGCGCAAGGCGCAGTTGCTGGCCCGCGCCGACGCCGTGGTCGTCATGGTCGGCGGCACCGGGACGCTCGACGAGGCCACCGAGATCCTGGAGTTGAAGAAGCACGGTCTGCACATCAAGCCGGTGGTGCTGCTCAACACGGCCGGGTTCTATGACGGGCTGAGGCAGCAGTTCCAGCGGATGGAGGAAGAGGGCTTCCTGCCCCGGCCGCTGAGCGAGCTGGTCTTCTTCGCGGACGACGGCGTGGCCGCCATGGCGTATCTCGAGTCCGTCTGAGGGCCGTTCCGGGGCGGACGGACCTCACCGGGGCCGTTACAGGACGGCAGCGTCCGGCGTGAAGGCCGCCCGCCCGGGGTGCATGGGATTGCGCCAAGCCAGGACGTGCACGTGTACGCGGTGAGGCAAGCTGGGGGCATGGGAACGCATCTGATCACTGGGGCAGGCTCGGGCATCGGCACGGCGGTGGCCGAGCGGCTGGCCGAGCGCGGCGACGAGCTGTGGCTGCTGGCACGGGACGCCGGACGGGCGAAGGAGCTGGAGCGGCGGTTCCCCGGGGCGCGCACGGTCGTCGGAGACCTCGCGGACCCGGAGAAGCTGTCCTGGGCGCTGAGCCACCAGGCGCTGCCGGACCGGCTGGACTCACTGCTGCACATCGCGGGTGTGGTCGACCTCGGGGAGATCGGGGAGCTGACCCCCAAGGCGTGGAACCGCCAGCTCGCCGCCAACCTCGTCTCGCCCGCCGAGCTGACCCGGCTGCTGCTGCCCCAGCTCCGGCTGGCCAAGGGGCATGTGCTGTTCGTCAACTCCGGTGCGGGCCTGCGCGCCAACGCCCAGTGGGGCGCGTACGCCGCGAGCAAGCACGGCCTCAAGGCGCTGGCCGACGCGCTGCGCTGGGAGGAGAGCGACAACGGGGTGCGGGTGACCACTGTCTACCCCGGGCGCACCGCGACCCCGATGCAGGTGAAGGTGCACCAGCAGGAGGGCAAGGAGTACGACCCGGAGCGCTGGATCGCGCCGGAGACCGTGGCCACCACCGTGCTGACCGCGCTCGATCTGCCGCGTGACGCGGAGATCACCGATCTGTCGGTGCGTCCGCGCGGCTGACCCGCACGTCCGCGCCGCCGTCCGTGCCGCCGCTCCGGCCGGGCCTTAGGCTTCCCGGGTGAGCGAGAAGAGCAGCAACCACCACAGCTGGGGCGCCGGGGCCGCGACCGGCGTCGGGTCGATGCCGGGCGGCGACGCGCGGGAGGCCGCGAAGACCGTCACCGGATCGCTGGAGGCCCTGCCGTATCTGGCGGAGCTGCCCGCGCGGGGGCCGGGCGCGGACATGATCGGGCGGACCGCCGGGATGCTCGTCGAGCTGTACGCCCATGTCGAGCCCAGCGGCTGGCGGATCAGCGACCGGCCGGGGCGGGACACCCGGCGGGCGCGGTCCTGGCTGGGCGAGGACCTCGACGCCCTGGAGGAGTACACACAAGGGCACCGGGGGGCGCTGAAGGTCTCCGCCGTCGGGCCGTGGACCCTGGCCGCCGCCCTGGAACTGCGCGGCGGGGAGGCCGCGCTGAGCGACCCGGGAGCCTGCCGGGACCTGACCGCCTCGCTCGCCGAGGGGCTGCGCACCCATCTCGCGGAGGTGCGCCGGCGGGTGCCGGGCGCCGAGGTGGTGCTCCAGCTCGACGAGCCGTCGCTGACCGCGGTGCTGGCCGGGAGCGTCCGTACGGCCAGCGGCTACCGCACCCACCCGGCGGTGGACCGGGCGGTGGTCGAGGGCGCGCTGCGCGATCTGATGTCGGTGGCGGACGGGCCCGTGGTGGTCCACTCCTGCGCCCCGTCCGTGCCGTTCCGGCTGCTGCGGAGGGCCGGGGTCGCGGGGATCTCCTTCGACCTCTCGCTCCTCACGGAGAGTGAGGAGGAGGCGATCGGAGAGGCCGTGGAGGGCGGTACGGCACTCTTCGTCGGTGCCGTCCCCGGCGTGGAGGGTCCATTGTCCGACCCTGCCGGTAGCGTCAGGGGTGTCAGGACGCTGTGGCGCAGGCTGGGGCTGTCTCCAGGGACTCTCGCGGAGTCCGTGGTGATCACTCCGTCGTGCGGTCTCGCGGGTGCTTCGCCCGCGTATGCCCGTACCGCGCTGGCCCATTGCGTCCGGGCGGCGAGATCGCTCGCGGACAACCCTGAGTAACGGGAGGACGACACGGTGGCCGGCGAACAGCAGTCGACAGTGCCCGCCGAGGCACGGGATCAGCACGCCAAGATCGCTGAGCAGGTCGAGGAGCACCGCTTCCGGTACTACGTCAAGGACGCCCCGATCGTCTCGGACGCGGAGTTCGACCGGCTGCTGCGCAGCCTGGAGGCCCTGGAGGAGAAGCACCCCGAGCTCAGGACGCCCGATTCGCCCACCCAGAAGGTCGCGGGGGCGTACGAGACGGAGTTCACCGAGGTCCAGCACCGCGAGCGGATGCTCAGCCTGGACAATGCCTTCGACGACGAGGAGTTGGGGACGTGGGCCGACCGCATCGCCCGCGAGCTGGGGAGCACCGCGTACCACTTCCTCCTCGAGCTCAAGGTGGACGGTCTGGCGGTCAACCTCACCTATGAGCGCGGGCGGCTGACCCGCGCCGCGACCCGGGGCGACGGGCGCACCGGTGAGGACATCACGCCCAATGTGCGCACCATCGCCGAGATCCCCAACCGCCTCAAGGGCGACCGGATCCCGGAGCTGGTGGAGGTGCGCGGCGAGGTCTTCTTCCCCCGCGAGCGCTTCGACGAGCTCAACGCCCGGCTGGTGGAGGCGGGGAAGCCGCCGTTCGCCAACCCGCGGAACGCGGCGGCCGGTTCGCTGCGCCAGAAGGACCCGAAGGTCACCGCCTCCCGTCCGCTGCGCATGGTGGTCCACGGCATCGGCGCCCGGGAGGGCTTCGACATCGACCGGCTGTCGCAGGCGTACGAGCTGCTGCACGAGTGGGGGCTGCCGACCGCGGCCCACTCCCGGGTCGTGGACTCCCTGGAGGGTGTGCGGGAGTACATCGCGTACTACGGCGACAGCGAGCACCGGCACTCGGTGGAGCACGAGATCGACGGCGCCGTCGTCAAGCTGGACGAGATCCCGTTGCAGGGGCGACTGGGCTCCACCTCCCGGGCGCCGCGCTGGGCCATCGCCTGGAAGTTCCCGCCCGAGGAGGTCAACACCAAGCTGGTCGACATCCGGGTCGGGGTGGGCCGCACCGGCCGGGTGACGCCGTACGCGGTGGTGGAGCCGATCACGGTGGCCGGCTCGGAGGTGGAGTTCGCGACCCTGCACAACCAGGACGTGGTCAAGGCCAAGGGCGTGCTCATCGGTGACACCGTGGTGCTGCGCAAGGCGGGCGATGTCATCCCGGAGATCCTGGGCCCGGTCGTCGATCTGCGGGACGGCAGCGAGCGGGAGTTCGTGATGCCCGCCGAATGCCCGGAGTGCCACACCCCGTTGCAGCCCGCCAAGGAGGGCGATGTCGATCTGCGCTGCCCCAACGGCCGTTCCTGTCCGGCGCAGTTGAGGGAGCGCATCTTCTATCTCGCGGGCCGCAAGTGCCTGGACATCGAGAATCTGGGCTATGTGGCCGCCGCCGCCCTCACCCAGCCGCTGGAGCCCTCCGATCCACCGCTGAAGGACGAGGGGGATCTGTTCGATCTCGATATCGAACAGCTGCTGCCCATCAGGTCGTACGTATTGGATCCGGACAGTGGGCTGCCCAAGCGCGACCCCAGGACCGGCGAGGAGAAGGTGGTCACCTTCTTCGCCAACCAGAAGGGCGAGCCGAAGAAGAACGCCCTGGCCATGCTGGCCAATATCGAGGCCGCCAAGCAGCGTCCGCTGGCCCGGATCATCACCGGTCTGTCGATCCGCCATGTCGGACCGGTCGCGGCCACCGCGCTGGCCCGCGAGTTCCGTTCGCTGGACCGGATCGCCGAGGCGAGCGAGGAGGAGCTGGCGGCCGTCGAGGGCGTGGGCGACATCATCGCGGCCTCGGTCAAGCAGTGGTTCACCGTGGGCTGGCACCGCGAGATCGTGGAGAAGTGGCGGCGGGCCGGGGTGCGGCTGGAGGAGGAGGCGGGCGAGGACGAGGGCCCGCGTCCGCTGGCCGGTCTCACCGTCGTGGTCACCGGCACCCTGGCCTCGCACACCCGGGACGGCGCCAAGGAGGCGCTCCAGAACCGCGGTGCCAAAGTCACCGGCTCTGTTTCGAAAAAGACCGATTTCGTCGTTGTCGGCGACAATCCCGGCTCGAAATACGACAAGGCTGTGCAGCTGAAAGTTCCGGTTCTGGACGACGACGGTTTCGCCGTGCTGCTCGAACAGGGGCCCGACGCCGCGAAAGAAGTGGCTCTGGCGGCTCCGGAGTCATCCGAGGAGTAGCCCGGTCCACCCGACCGGCGCAGCGGTCCGGCCATCTTGTCTGCACAGCAGTTCAAAGGTGGCCGGATTACGACTGGGAGCACTTCCCGCGCGTAGCCGGCGGGCATCACCCTTACAGCGCATACCAGAAGGTCACCGATCGTCGGACGGCATTCGGGCAACCGCTGCCGATCCCCGCCCGTCATGGCCTTCTGCCGCCTACTGTTGAGGTGTGCGCCTGCCGTGGCGCGGGCACCGCCGGCTGTGAGAGGGACGGGTATGAAACCGACCGAAAGCGCCGCCCCGGCGTCGCGGCTGCGCCGGGCAGTCCTGCCCGCGCTGCCGGCCGCGGCGGTCGCCATGGCCGCTTTCGCGTTCGGCATCGGAGTGTTCCGGGTGCTCGACGCGGGCCACGCGCTCTTTCCCGACGGCACCGTGGGCTGGTCGTTCGCCGTGCTCACCGGCATCATCGTCGGCCATCTCGTGGCCCTGGGCCGGGACCGCTGGTGGGGCGGCACCGGCTCCGGCGCCGCGTTAACCCTGGCCGCGCTGCTGCTCTACGGCTGGATCCCGGCCGTGCTCATCAGCCTCGCCGTCGTGGTGCTGGTCGGCGCCGCCCGGCGGCACCGCTGGCGGCAGGCCGTTCTGCACGGCGCGGTCGACATCCTCGGCGTCGGCGCCGGGGCCCTCACCCTCGCCGCCTTCGGTACCACGCCCTCCGTCGAAAACCCCTGGCAGACCGACACCTGGGAGATGTCCGCCATCCCCCAGACGGCCCTGACCGCCTTTGCCTATCTCGCCGTCACCCGCGCCCTGCTCTGGTACTCCTTCGCCCCGCCCGGCGCCGGACTGCCCACCGCCGCCCGCACCGCGCTCTTCCGCCACGCCCTCGTCGGCATCGCGCTGCTCGGTATCGCCCCGCTGATCGTCGTCGTCGCCGGGGACACCCCGTTGCTGCTCCCGCTGTTCGCGGTCCCGCTGGTCGCCCTGGACTCCACGCTGTGGATCGCCCGGGTGCGCGCCGAGGAGCAGCTGCGCGATCCGCTCACCGGACTGCCCAACCGCCAGTGGCTGCTGGAGCGCACCTGGGCCGCGCTGGACGAGGCCGAGCGGGCCGGGACCCGTACCGCACTGGTCCTGCTCGACCTGGACCGGTTCCGTTCGGTCAATGACACATTGGGTCATTTGGCGGGCGACCGGCTGCTGCTCCAGATCGCCGAGCGGCTGCGGCTGGCCCTGCCGCGCGGGGCGGAGGTGGCCCGGCTCGGCGGAGACGAGTTCGCGGTGCTGCTGCCCACCACCGACTCGCTCACCGCCGCCCAGCGCTCGGCCCGCGTCCTCGTCGGCGACCTCGGCTCACCGCTCGACCTCGACGGGCTCACCCTGGTGCTGGAGGCCAGCGCCGGGGTCGCGGTCTACCCCGACCACGCGCTGGACGCCGAAGGGCTGCTGCGCCGCGCCGATGTCGCGATGTACCAGGCCAAGCGGGATCGCAGCGGGGTCGAGCTCTACGAGGCCCGCCGCGACGGCAACACCCCCGACCGGCTCGGACTGCTGGGCGATCTGCGGCGCGCCCTGGACGCGGGCGAGGTGGAGCTCCACTACCAGCCCAAGGTCGGCTTCGACGGTCATGTCTCCGGCCTTGAGGCGCTGGTCCGCTGGGTGCACCCGGACCGCGGCCGGGTGCCGCCGGACGAGTTCATCGCCATGGCCGAGAGCTCCGGGCTGATGCCGCGGCTCACCGAATACGTCCTGGAGACCGCCCTCGGCCAGGTCGCCCGATGGCGGGCGGACGGCCTCGAGGTGCCGGTCGCCGTCAATGTCTCGCCGCGCGATGTCCACACCCCCGGTTTCGCGGGCGCGGTGGCCGGACGGCTGGCCCGGCACGGCGTCCCGGCCGGTGCCCTCCAGCTGGAGATAACCGAGCATGTGCTGCTCGAGGACCCCCAGCGCGCGGCCGACACCCTGGCCGGGCTGACCGGCCACGGTGTGCGGATGTCCCTCGACGACTTCGGCACCGGCTACTCCTCCCTGGTGCATCTGCGCAGGCTCCCGGTGAGCGAGCTCAAGATCGACCGTTCCTTTGTGGCGCGGCTGGCCGTGGACAACGAGGACGCGGAGATCGTCCGCTGTACGGTCGACCTCGCCCATTCGCTGGGCCTGCTGGTCGTCGCCGAGGGCGTGGAGGACGACGAGACCTGGGAGCGCCTGCGCGACCTGGGATGCGACGCGGTCCAGGGCTGGCTGGTGGCCGCCGCGATGCCGCCCGAGGAGACCACCGCCTGGCTGCGGGCCCGCGGTGAGGGCGGCTGGAGCCGCGAGGACCCGGACGCCGAGCCGTCCCCGGCCGAAACCGACGCCGACCAGCCGGTCATCTAGCCCCGTACGTCCGGGGCCCATGCCCCGCCGCCGCGCGCGCCCGGCGCCGCCCCCCGACCCTCGCGCCCGTCTGTGGGCCCTCTCCGACCCCGCGCCCTGAACGCCGGCCGCGCTCCGTCCTTCCCGCTGCCGGCCCCGCACCCGAACCCCGCGGCCACGGGCCCCGCGCACCGGTGTACGGCGGGGCGCATGCTCCGGCGCCGTGTACGAACCGCCCCATGACGGCGCCCGGGGCCCCGCCCCGGGACTGGCCCGGCGGGGCGGGGGAAAGCGTTTCGCGCCCGGTGCGGGCGGCGCCATAGGATTGGGGCCGGAACTTACACACTCACCCCGAGGATCTGCATGCCTGGCATCACGCGCGAGGAGGTCGCCCACCTCGCCCGGCTGGCGCGTCTGGAGCTGAAGGACGAAGAGCTCGACCACTTCGCCGGACAGCTGGACGACATCATCGGCGCGGTCGCCCGCGTCTCCGAGGTCGCCGACCAAGACGTACCGCCGACCTCTCACCCGCTGCCGCTGACCAACGTCATGCGCCCGGACGAGGTCCGTCCGTCGCTGACCCCGCAGGAGGCGCTGGCCTGCGCCCCGGCGCAGGAGCAGCAGCGTTTCAAGGTGCCGCAGATCCTGGGGGAGGAGTGACCACCATGGCCGATCTGACCAGGCTCACCGCGGCGGAGATCGCCGTCAAGGTCGCCTCCGGCGAGCTCACCGCCGTCGAGGTCACCGAAGCCCATCTGGCCCGTATCGAGGCCGTCGACGAGAAGGTGCACGCCTTCCTGCACGTGGACCGGGAGGGCGCGCTCGCGCAGGCGCGCGCGGTCGACGAGAAGCGGGAGCGCGGCGAGGAGCTGGGCCCGCTGGCCGGTGTTCCGCTCGCGCTCAAGGACATCTTCACCACCCAGGGGATCCCGACCACCGTCGGCTCCAAGATCCTCGAGGGCTGGCTCCCGCCGTACGACGCCACCGTGACCAAGCGGCTGCGGGACGCGGGCGTCGTCGTGCTCGGCAAGACCAACATGGACGAGTTCGCCATGGGGTCCTCGACCGAGAACAGCGCGTTCGGCCCCACCGGCAACCCGTGGGACCTCACCCGTATCCCCGGCGGCTCCGGCGGCGGCTCCTCCGCCTCGCTGGCCTCGTTCCAGGCCCCGCTGGCCATCGGTACCGACACCGGCGGCTCCATCCGCCAGCCCGCCGCCGTCACCGGCACCGTCGGCGTCAAGCCCACCTACGGGGCGGTGTCCCGGTACGGCATGGTGGCGTTCTCCTCCTCCCTGGACCAGGGCGGCCCCTGCGCCCGCACCGTGCTGGACGCGGCGCTGCTGCACGAGGTGATCGCCGGACACGACCCGATGGACTCCACCTCCATCGACGCGCCCGTCCCGCCGGTCGTCGAGGCCGCGCGCAACGGCAGTGTGCAGGGCATGCGCATCGGTGTCGTCAAGGAGTTCGCGGGCGAGGGCTACCAGGCCGGCGTGATGCAGCGGTTCAACGAGTCCGTGGAGCTGCTGCGCGAGCTGGGCGCCGAGATCGTGGAGATCTCCTGTCCGTCCTTCGACAAGGCGCTGGCCGCCTACTACCTGATCGCCCCGTCGGAGTGCTCGTCCAACCTGGCCCGCTTCGACGCCATGCGCTACGGCCTGCGGGCGGGCGACGACGGCAGCCGCTCCGCGGAGGAGGTCACCGCGCTGACCCGCGCGGAGGGCTTCGGCGCCGAGGTCAAGCGCCGCATCATGCTCGGCACCTATGCGCTCAGCTCCGGCTACTACGACGCGTACTACGGTTCCGCGCAGAAGGTCCGCACCCTGATCACCCGGGACTTCGAGAAGGCCTTCGAGCAGGTCGACGTGCTCATCTCGCCGACCACTCCGACCACCGCCTTCCCGATCGGCGAGCGCGCCGACGACCCGATGGCGATGTACCTGGCCGACCTGTGCACCATCCCGGCGAACCTCGCGGGCAACGCGGCCATGTCGCTGCCCTGCGGGCTGGCGCCCGAGGACGGTTTGCCGGTGGGCCTCCAGATCATCGCCCCTGCCATGGCCGACGACCGGCTCTACAAGGTCGGTGCCGCGGTCGAGGCCGCGCTCACCGCCACGTGGGGCCACCCGCTGCTTGAGGAGGCACCGTCCCTGTGAGCGCTCTGAAGAAGGCCAAGGGCTTCAAGAAGTCCAAGCCTGGCACCTACTTGTCCATCGGGACCACGCTGTTCGGCGCGGTCAATGTCTTCAAGCAGGCCAAGAAGGCCCGCTTCGAGAACGACAAGCTCCAGCTGGCCGATGCGGTGGTCTCGGCCGCCGCCATCGTCACCGGCGTCGCCCTGCTCGTCCGCGAGCTCAAGCGTATGGGCGACGACGACGTCCTCGCGGACTGAGAGGTTAGTTTTCCGTGACCGTCACTGAACTGGTGTCGTACGAGGACGCCATGGCCGCCTACGAGCCTGTGATGGGGCTCGAGGTGCATGTCGAGCTCGGCACCAAGACCAAGATGTTCTGCGGGTGTTCGACGACGCTGGGCGCCGAGCCCAACGCGCAGACCTGCCCCACCTGCCTCGGCCTGCCCGGCTCGCTGCCGGTCGTCAACGCGACCGGTGTCGAGTCCGCCATCAAGATCGGTCTCGCGCTGAACTGCGAGATCGCCGAGTGGTGCCGCTTCGCCCGGAAGAACTACTTCTATCCGGACATGCCGAAGAACTTCCAGACCTCGCAGTACGACGAGCCGATCGCCTTCAACGGCTATCTGGACGTCGAGGTCGAGGGAGAGATCTTCCGCGTCGAGATCGAGCGCGCCCACATGGAGGAGGACACCGGCAAGTCCACCCATGTCGGCGGTGCCACCGGCCGTATCCAGGGTGCCTCGCACTCTCTCCTGGACTACAACCGGGCCGGGATCCCGCTCATCGAGATCGTCACCAAGCCGATTGTCGGGGCCGGGGAGAAGGCCCCCGAGGTCGCCAAGGCGTACGTCACCGAGCTGCGGGAGCTCATCAAGGCGCTCGGGGTCTCCGAGGCGCGCATGGAGATGGGCCAGATGCGCTGCGATGTGAACCTCTCGCTGCGCCCGCACGGCGCCGAGAAGTTCGGCACCCGCTCGGAGACGAAGAACGTCAACTCGCTGCGCTCGGTGGAGCGTGCGGCGCGCTTCGAGATCCAGCGCCATGCCGCGGTGCTCGGCGGCGGCGGGACGATCATCCAGGAGACTCGTCACTTCCACGAGGAGGACGGCTCCACCACTCCCGGCCGGGTCAAGGAGGAGGCGGAGGACTACCGCTACTTCCCCGAGCCGGACCTGGTGCCGGTCGCCCCGTCCCGGGAGTGGGTCGAGGAGCTGCGGGCCGGGCTTCCGGAGCTGCCGCGGGTGCGCCGTACCCGACTGCGCGAGGACTGGGGCATCTCGGAGCACGAGATGCAGTCGGTGCTCAACGCGGGCGCGATCGACCTGATCTCCGCCACCATCGACGCGGGCGCCCCGGCCGACCAGGCCCGTAAGTGGTGGATGGGCGAGCTGGCCCGCCGGGCCAACGAGGAGGGCACCGAGCTCGCCGCCCTGCCGATCACCCCGGAGCAGATCGCGCGGGTGTGCGCCCTGGTCAAGGAGGGCTCGCTCAACGACAAGCTGGCGCGCCAGGTCATCGAGGGCGTGCTCGCGGGCGAGGGCGACCCGGACACCGTGGTGGAGAAGCGCGGTCTGAAGGTGGTCTCGGACGAGGGCGCGCTCGGCACCGCCGTCGACGAGGCGATCGCCGCCAACGCCGCCATCGCCGACAAGATCCGCGGCGGCAAGGTCGCGGCCGCGGGCGCGCTCGTGGGCGCGGTCATGAAGGCCACCCGCGGCCAGGCGGACGCGGCCCGCGTCCGCGAGCTGATCCTGGAGAAGCTCGGCGTCGAGGGCTGAGCGTCACCGCAGTACGACGACGGGGTGGGCCCGGGCGGGCCCACCCCGTTGTGCTGTACGCGGCGGAGGGTCCAGCCGTCGCCGACCGGCCGGTACGACGGGGCGGCCCGGTCAGCGGGTGAGCAGCCGGGGGGTGAGATCCGGGGTGTCGAACTCCGCGTCGTCGAACGGGTACAGCGGCCGCTCGATGCGGTGGTGGCCCAGCCGCAGCAGGTCCTGGTCCACCCCGCCGGGGGTGAGCGCCAGCCGCCAGTCCGCCGCCATCTCGTACAACTCCGGCTCCAGATAGCCGATCTTGACGACCACCAGGTCGTAGCCGCGCGGATCCAGCTCCCCGAAGTCGGCCCGGGTGTGGAACGGTTTGCGGCGGCTGACCAGGACCACGGTGACTCCGCCGCTGCGCACGGCCGCCAGATCGCCGCCCACCTCGTCGTCCCGCCGCAGTGCCACCACCTCGCCGGTGAGCGCGTACGGTGCGGCGTGCTCCCCGGTCCCGGCGCTGACCGCGCCGCCGACCGACAGCCGTACGGTGGCGCCGAGCCCGGCGGTGAAGCACTCCGCGACCGCCGCGGGATCGGTGATGCCCGGGTGCAGGGCGGTGACGCGGCCGGAGGCCAGCTCCTCGTGGGCCAGCAGCCGACCCAGCACATAGGCCAGGTCACCGGCGCCCCCGGCGGTGGGATTGTCTCCGGAGTCGCTGATCAGGAACGGGCGGGCGGGGGAGGCCACGGCTTCGGCGATGCACGCGTCGGCGGTGCCGGTGGGGCCGACGAAGACGAAGTCGCGGCGCACCTCCCAGTATTCGCGGGCCAGGGAGCGGGCCTGTTCCACCGCGAGGACGGGGTCGTCGGCGGTGACCACCACCGCGGCCCGGCAGCGCGGTTCGTCCGCCCAGGCGTAGCCGACCCACACTGCGGCGTCCACCACGCCGTCCAGCGCCTCTACCGCGGCCAGCCGTCCGTAGAGCGACTTGGCGGGCTCCAGCCGGGTGCTGGTCTTCTCACCGGGCAGCAGTACCGGGATCTGGACCCAGGCCACATGGGGGCGGCCCTTGCCGGAGACGAGCCGCTCCACCAGCTTGCGGGCGGCGCGCTCCCGGGTCTCCCAGGCGTCCTCGTGCGGGGCCAGCCGGTGGGCGGTGAGGAGGTCGAGCCGGTCGGCGAACCGGCGGGAGACATTGCCGTGCGGATCCATGGCGGCGGAGATCAGCGCGTCGGGGCCGATCGCCTCCCGTACCGCGTCGGTCAGATCGCCCTCGGCGTCCTCCATGCCGACCACGCTCATCGCGCCATGGATGTCGTAGACCAGCCCGTCGAGGGGGCCGTCCTGGTGCGCGCGGCGCAGCCGGTCGGTGAGTTCGTCCTTGATGCGGTCGTAGGTGTCGCGTTCCACCGGCCCGCCGGGGAGGGAGACGGCGTGGACCAGCGGAACCCATGCGACCCGTTCCGCGAGATCGCCGTCGGCCGCGGTCCAGGTGTAGCGGTCCAGCAGTTCGGCGCCGCGGGTGATCCGGAAGTCGTCGTAGGTGGTGCGGTGCGGGCAGAAGGTGCTGGATTCGATGGACATACCGCCGATCCCGATGCGCAGGCGGCGGCCTTGGGGTGCGGGGGGAGCCATGCTGTCTCGCTTTCGCGGTACGGACATCTCAGGGGGCGGTGGGGAGGGGGCAGCGGGCGGCGGCCCCGGCCAGGGGCATCGGACGGCCTCCCGCGGCGAGTTCGCGCACCGCGGCGTGGCCCGCGCCCAGCAGCCCCGCGTCGGCGCCGCTGGTAGCGGCCGTGATGGTCAGCTCGCTCGTGGCCATCGGCAGACAGCGCTCGTACAGCACTCCGCGGACCGCCGCGACCAGCGGTTCGGCCTCGGCGAGGGCTCCGCCGAGGACCACCGCCTCGGGGTTGAAGGAGTTGACGACGACGGACAGCACCGCGCCGATGTGCCGCCCCGCCTGCGTTCGGCGGCGTCGACCCGTACATGGCTGATGTCGCCCGCCGAGCCGCGCGCCCCGCGGTAGAGGCGGCCATCGCTGATGACCCCGGAGCCGATACCGCGCCCGGCCTTGACCACCACGAGGTGGCGCAGCCCGCAGCGGGCGGCGCGGTGCTCGCCGAGGGCCATCATGTTGGCGTCGTTGTCGACGAGGACGGGCAGCTCCAGACGTCTCGAGAGCCGGTCGCGCAGTTCGTACAGATGTCGGCCGGGCATCCGGGACGGGGCGATGACCTGGCCGGTGCCGGTGTCGACCGGTCCGGGGAAGCCCACCCCGACCGCCCGTACGGTACGGCCCGCGGCGCGCCGGCGGTCGGCCGGCTCGGTCAGCCCGACCGCTCCGGTCCGGGCGTGATGGCTGCCCAGGTCGGCGGCGAGCGCCACGGCCCCGCTGTCCGATATCCGGACATGGGCGGCGGAGCCGGGCTGCTCGTCGGCGACGGTCATAGGGCGCGCTTTCCATCGGGTTGTTGTGGTACTTCTCCGGAACTCGGCATGACTACTTTATTTGCTGGCCGAATCAAGTCCCGGTATCTCGCGACATTCAGTGACAATATTCGGCACCGGTCACACCAGACTCGTGACGTCATCTCAGAGGCGTCCGTACTTTGCTCGCTGTCTTCGAACGGCCGAGCGGCCGAGCGGCCGATGAATCCCGCGGAGGCAGCATGGGTCTGCGTCACACCCGTGGGCTGCTGGACACCGCCGAGCGGCCCGACCCGGCGGCGGAACGGGCCGGGGCGCCGCTGGGCGGCGAGACGCCGTCGGCCGCCGATCCGCCCTCGGGCTGCCGGTTCCGCACCCGCTGCCCGGCAGCCCGGGAGATCTGCGCCCGTGCCGACCCGGTGGAGTCCGAACCGGCGGCCCCGGGCACCGGGCGGCCTGCCACTTCCCGCTGGTCCCGGCGGCCGCGGTGTGAGGTGACGGGGGTGGCCGGCCAGGCCCGTGCCAAGAATGTGGTGATCGCCACAAAGGGGACAAAGGATCTTTTCCGGCTGGCAGAGTGCACAGGTCACAACCACATCACGCGCTCACCGCCACGGACCCGGCCATCGCCGGGAGCCCGCGCGAGACCGGCGCCGTACCCGGAAAGCAGCCATGGCCGCACTCGCCCGGTGGTGTCTCAGGCGCCCCGTCCTCGTCATCGTGCTGTGGCTGGCGGCGTTCGCGGGAGTCGCCTCGGCGGCGGTGGCGGCCGGTTCCGCATACTCCAACAACTACGACATCCCGGGAACCGACTCCTCCAGGGTCTCGGCCCTGCTGGAACAGCGCTTCCCCGACCGGTCCGGGGACAGCGACACCCTGGTCTGGCACACCCCCGCATCCGCCGGATCCGTAGCCTCCGCGGACGTCGAGCAACGGATGACCCCGGCGCTGCACCGGATCGCGCGGCTGCCCGGCGTGGTCTCCGTGACCGGCCCGTACGGCGCCGAGGGCAGCGGCGGCCGCATCAGTGCCGACCGGCACACCGCCTATGCCACCGTCGTCTTCCGCGAACCCGCGACCGACCTGGGTGAGGCCGAGGTGCGCCGGGTGCTGGACACCGCACGCTCCGCCGCCCACGGAGTCCCCGGACTCCAGGTCGAGATGGGCGGGGCGGGCGCGAGCCTGACCGAGAGCTCCGGCTCCGCGCATCTCAGCGAGATCATCGGGGTCGCGGTGGCAGCCGTGGTCCTCTTCCTCGCCTTCGGTTCGGTCGCCGCGGCCCTGCTGCCGATCGCCACCGCGCTCATCGGTGTCGGCACCGCCTACGCCGCCATCGGACTGCTCGGCCACGCGATGACCGTGGCCGACTTCGCGCCCATGCTCGGGGTGCTGATCGGCCTCGGTGTCGGCATCGACTACGCGCTGTTCATCGTCACCCGGCACCGCCGGGGGCTGCGGCGGGGGCTGTCGGTCGACGAGGCCGCACGGCGCGCGGTGGCCACCTCGGGCCGTGCGGTGGTCTTCGCGGGCGCCACTGTCTGTCTCGCCCTGCTCGGCATGCTCGTGCTGCGGCTGGAGTTCCTGGGCGGGGTCGCGGTGGCGGCCTCGCTCACGGTCGCGTTCACCGTCGCCGCCTCGCTCACCCTGCTGCCCGCGCTGCTCGGCCTGATCGGAACGAAGGCCCTGAGCCGGCGGGAACGCGCCCGGCTGGCCGCGCACGGTCCACAGCCGGTGCGCCATCACGGCCTGGCCGGCCGCTGGGCGGCCCTCGTCGAACGCCGCCCCAAACTGCTGGGCGGGGTGGCCGCCGCCGTGGTCCTCGTCCTCGCCGTGCCCACCTTCTCCCTCCATCTGGGCACCTCCGACCAGGGCAACAACCCCGCAGACTCCACCACCCGACGCGCCTACGACCTGCTCGCCGAAGGGTTCGGCCCCGGCTTCAACGGCCCGCTCACGCTCATCGGCCGGATCGACGGGGCGGACGACCGGATGGCCTTCACCGAGCTGCCCCACACCCTGCGCGCCACCAAGGGCGTGGCGTCGGTGAGCGCCGCGGACCTCGGTGGAGGGGGTGACACCGGGCTCATCACCGTCGTCCCGAAGACCGCCCCGCAGGCCGAGGCCACCTCCCAACTCGTCCACCGGCTGCGCGCCGAGGTGCTGCCGGAGGCCGAACGGGACAGTTCGCTGAGGGTGTACGTGGGCGGACTGACCGCGGGCTACGACGACTTCGCCGCGGTGATCGTCGCCAAGCTGCCGCTGTTCGTGGGGGTGGTGGTGGCCCTCGGCTGTGTGCTGCTGCTGCTCGCGTTCCGCAGCATCGGCATCCCCGTCAAGGCGGCGGTCATGAACGTGGCCGCCGTCGCGTCGTCCTTCGGCGTGGTCGTTGCGATCTTCCAATGGGGCTGGGGGAGCGAGCTGCTGGGGCTGGGCAGGGCGGGTCCGATCGAACCGTTCCTTCCGGTGATCATGGTCTCGGTGCTCTTCGGCCTCTCCATGGACTACCAGGTCTTCCTGGTCAGCCGGATGTACGAGGAGTGGCAGCACACCCGGGACAACCGGATCGCGGTCCGGGTCGGTCTCGCCGAGACCAGCCGGGTCATCAACTCCGCCGCCGTCATCATGATCGCCGTCTTCTCCGCGTTTGTGCTCAGCGGCGACCGGATCATCGCGATGTTCGGCATCGGGCTCGCCGCCGCCGTCGCCCTGGACGCCTTCGTACTGCGCACGCTGCTGGTGCCCGCCCTGATGCATCTGCTCGGCGGCGCCAACTGGTGGCTGCCGGGGTGGCTGGAGCGGCTGCTGCCGCGGATCAGCATCGAGGGGGAGAGCGCGGCGGCCGGTCCGGTGACCCTGCCCGCACAGCGCGACGGACAGACCGTGGAGGCGGGCACACGGGGCGGCGTCTGAGGCGGGCGGCTGGGCGGGTCTTCGGCGTCTGAGGAGGTACGGCCCGGTCGCCCGGTGTCCTGAGCACCGTCCGAGGCCGATGCCTAAGGACCTGCCTAAGGCCCCCGCCCACGTCGGGCCGAGCGGCCTAAGGCCCGAGGCCGGACGAAGATCGGGCAGCCTCCCGATGTGCCGGAACCCCCCGGCGGACGAAAGTGGAGTCACCTTCGGAGCATGTCTCGTCTTCGAAGAACACTTCGTCTTCAGGGAGAACACCATGCTGCACCACGAACTCCACCGCGTCCGTGAGGCCGAGCTGCTGCGCCGGGCCGCCGCCGAGCGCCTGGCCCGTGAGGCCGCCACCGGACGCCGCGGCCGGTCCGCGGAACCCGAATCGGGAGGGCGGGTGAAGCTGACCCGGCGGTCCGGCCACGGACACCGCTCGCCCCGGTCCTACGGCACCGCGGCCTGACCACGGCTTCCATGCCATGACGACCGTGGGGGCCACGGGGAAAGACCGTGCCCGGACACCGGACTCCTGTGCGATGCTCAGTGACGTGTACACCACGTCTGTCAGCCCGGTGTTCGTCGGCCGCACCGAGGAACTGTCCCTCCTCGACGACGCGCTCGCCCGCGCCACCCTGGGCGAGCCGCAGGTGCTGCTGATCGGCGGGGAAGCCGGGGTCGGCAAGACCCGGCTGGTCGACGAGTTCCTGGCCACCGCCGTGGCCACTGGAGCCGTCGCCGCCACCGGCGGCTGTGTCGAAATCGGCGCCGACGGGCTGCCGTTCGCCCCCGTCTCCACCGTGCTGCGCTCCCTGCGCCGCAAACTGGGCACCGAACTGGACGGAGCCGCCGCCGGACAGGAGGGTGAGCTCGCCCGGCTGCTGCCCGAACTGGGCGAGACCGCCCGCGAGTCCCACGACGGGGACGGGCGGGCCCGGCTCTTCGAACTCACCGTCCGGCTGCTGGAGCGGCTGGCCGCCGACCGCACCCTCGTGGTCGCCATCGAAGACCTGCACTGGGCCGACCGCTCCACCCGTGAACTGCTCGCCTATCTCTTCCGCTCGCTGCTCAGCGCCCGGCTGCTGGTCGTCGCCACCTACCGCTCCGACGACATCCACCGGCGCCATCCCCTGCGGCCCTTCCTCGCCGAAGTCGACCGGATGCGCGAGGTCCAGCGGATCGAGCTGGCCCGTTTCAACCGCGGTGAGGTACGGGACCAGATCGCCGGGATCAACGGCAGCGACCCCGAACGCCAGCTGGTCGACCGGATCTTCAAGCGCAGCGACGGCAACGCCTTCTTCGTCGAGGAGATCGCCCGCTCCCTCAACGAGGGATGCAGCAGCGGGCTCAGCGAATCGCTGCGCGATCTGCTGCTGGTGCGGGTCGAGGCACTGCCCGAGGAATCGCAGGCGGTGGTGCGGATCCTCGCCGAGGGCGGCTCCTCGGTGGAGTACCCGCTGCTGCGCAGGGTCGCCCGGTTCGACGAGGACGAACTGATCGACGCGCTGCGCGCGGCCGTCGGCGCCAATATCGTCCAGCCCACGCCCGATGAGAACGGCTACCGCTTCCGGCACGCGCTGGTGCGCGAGGCCGTCGTCGACGATCTGCTGCCCGGCGAGCGCTCCCGGCTCAACCGGCAGCTGGCCGAGGCCCTGGAGGCCGAACCCTCCCTGGTGCGTGCCGATGAGCGGGCCGCCCGGCTGGCCAGCTACTGGTACCACGCCCATGACCCGGCCAAGGCGCTGCCCGCCGTGCTCCGGGCCTCCGTCGAAGCCCGCAGGCGCTACGCCCACGCCGAGCAACTGCGTTTGCTGGAGCGGGCGATGGAGCTGTGGGAGGACACCCCCAAGGAGATCCGCGAGACACAGCGCCCCCTGGGCTACGCCGAGGCGTATCCGCCCTACGGCAGCGAGGACGAGGCCCTGCGCCATCTCGATCTGCTCGCCGAGGTGGTGGTGGCCGCCCATATGTCCGGCCAGCCCGAACGCGCCTTGGCGGTCAGCAAGAAGGCCCTGCGGAAGCTGGCCAAGGGCGACAGCGATCCGCTGCGGGCCGCCTGGTTCTGGACCCAGCAGTCCAAGCTGTTGGAGACCGTGGCGCGCAGTGACGGCTGGGAGGAGCTGAGCCGTGCCCAGGAGCTGGTGCGCGGACTGCCGCCGTCCCCGGTGCACGCCGAGGTCATGGCCCATCTGGCGGGCTGGACCATGACCCACCGCCCGGGGCCGCAGGGGCTGGCCGTCGCCGAACGGGCGGTGGAGCTGGCCCGGTTGGTCGGCGCGGAGAGCACCGAACTGCACGCCCGGCTGACCCTGGGCCACTTCACCGGCGACTCGGGCGACACCGAGCGCGGGCTGGCCGCGATGCGTGAGGTCTGCGCACGGGCCGTGGCCCTGGGCGACATCAGCGTCCTGGGGCGCTGCTATGTCAATCTGGCCTCGGCCCTGGAGGGCGTCGGCAGATCGGTCGAGGCGGTCGAGGCGTCGGAGGAGGGCGACCAGGTGCTGGACCGCTTCGGTCTGGTGGACTCCCGGGCCTGGGTGTACGGCAACCTCGCGGAGTCGCTGTTCTCCCTGGGCCGGGTGGACGAGGCGGAGAAGGCGGCCCGGAAGACCCTGCGGCTCGCCCTGGGCACCAAACCGCGTGGCAGCGCCTGCAACCGGCTGGCCACGCTGGCCCTGATGCGCGGCGACTGGGACGCCGCGGAACGCGAACTCGCCGCGGCCCGCGAACACTTCGGCCCCCATAACTACGAGCCGCAGTACACCATCCAGACCGCGGGCTTTGCCATCGAGCTGGCCTCCGGGCGTGGCCGCATCCTGGACGTCCGGGCGCTGCTGGACCAGGCTCTGGACGCCGGATTCCCGCCCGGAATGCAGCGCTACGCCTGGCCGCTGCTGAACGCGGCCGCCTCCGCCGAGACCGCCGCCCGCGGACTGCCCACCGCCGAGCCCGGCCGCGCCACCACCCTGGCCCGGATCGCCGCGGCCGCCAAGCGGCTGCCGCAGGCGGTGCCGATGTGGCGGGCCTACGCCGCGATGCTCCAGGCCGAACTGGGGCGCGCCGACGGGCACAGCCGCCCCGACCACTGGGCCGAGGCCACCGATGCCTTCGCCGCCCTGGACCGGCCGTATCCGCTGGCCCGCGCCCGGCACCGCTGGGCGGAGGCGCTGCTCGACGCGGGCCCTGGCCCGGTGGGCACCGGCGGCCGCGAGCAGGCCGCCGAACTCCTTGCCCAGGCGCATGCCGTGGCCGAGCGGCTGGGGGCGCGCCCGCTGCGGGAGGAGATCGAGCTGCTGGCCCGGCGCGCCCGGCTGCCGCTGGCGCCCGCGGCCACCCGTGCCGCACTCGCCGCCGCCGCGACCGGAACCCGTGCGCTCCCCATGACGGCCGCCCCCGCGAACCCCCCGGTCCCCGAAGCCGCCGATCCCGCCGCGGAGCTGGGGCTGACGCCCCGCGAGCGCGATGTGCTGCGGCTGGTCGCCGCGGGCCGCAGCAACCGCCAGATCGCCGAGGAGCTGTTCATCTCGCCGAAGACGGCGAGTGTGCATGTCTCCAACATCCTGGCGAAGCTGGGCGTCTCGGGCCGAGGTGAGGCCGCCGCCGTGGCGCACCGGCTGCGTGTGGTCGACGGCCTGCCCGACGGCGCGGTGGCCCGCTGACGAGCTGCCCGGACGGGAAGCAACGGACCCGCAGCAGGGGACCGGAAGCAAGGGACCGGAAGCAGGGGACGGACGGCGGCTCGGGACCGTGGCCCGGTTGCCCGAACGGGCTCGTGTGCTCCCCCGGGTCAGTCGGTCCCGCGGGGGCGGACCACCACCCGGCCGGAGTCGAGGTCTATAGGGCCCTTTCCCGGGTCGTTGCTGCCGACCTCGTCCAGGGTGACCTCCAGCCGGTTGCGCTCCTCCTCGGTGTGCTTGCGGCCGGGCGCGAACAGTTCCTCGATGAGGTTGAACATGGCGACCCCCGTTGGCTGTACGGCTCCAGCCAGTGTAGGCAGACCCCGCCCGGAATCGGGCGCGCCATGACATCTCCGGCGAACACCGAGAACCCATCGGCCCGTTCACCCCTCTCCACACCCGCCGCGCCCCCGCACCGGCCACCGGGCCCTACCCGCTTCCGTGCCGGACCCGCCTCCGCCCTCGCTCAGCTGACCTTGAGCTTCAGGATCCGGTCGTCCTGCTTGCCCGGCTCACCCCGCCCGTCCGTATTGCTGGTCGTCACCCATAGCCCCCCGTCGTCCGTGGCCACCACACTCCGCAGCCGCCCGTACTTCTCCACCAGGAACGACTGGGGCTTGGCCACCGGCCGCTCACCCTTCAGCGGAATCCGCCAGAGCCGCTCCCCGCGCAGACCCGCCATCCACACCGAACCCTTGGCGATGGCGATACCGCTGGGTGAGGCATCGGCGGGCTTCCACTGCTCCAGCGGATCGACAAAGCCCTTCTTGCCCGCCTTGCCCTCGGCCTCGGGCCAGCCGTAGTTCTTGCCCGGCTTGATCAGATTGAGCTCGTCCCAGGTGTCCTGGCCGAACTCGGAGGCCCACAGCTGCTTGTCCCGGTCCCAGGCCAGTCCCTGGACATTGCGATGGCCGGAGGAATAGACCACCGAATCGGCATCCGGATTGCCATGGGCGGGCTCGCCCTCGGGGGTCATCCGCAGGATCTTGCCGCCGTAGGAGTCCAGGTCCTGGGCCAGTCCGCGGTCCCCGCTCTCGCCCGTGCCCGCATAGAGCATCTTGTCGGGGCCGAAGGCGATCCGCCCACCGTTGTGGATCGCGCCCTTGGGGATGCCCTTGAAGATGGTGTCCGGGGCGCCCAGCTGATCACCCGCGGGGCGCTTGTCGTCGTACATCATCCGCACGATGCGGTTGTCGGAATCGGTGGTGAAGTACGCGTACACCATGTGGTCCGAGCCGAAGTCGGAGGAGACCGCCAGCCCCAGCAGACCGCCCTCGCCCGCCGCGGCGACCCCGGGGACCGACCCCAGCTCGGTCTTCTTCCCGGTGTCCGCCGAGATCTTGAAGATCTTCCCGGTGTCCCGCGAGGACACCAGCAGATCCCCGCCGGGCAGCGGAGCCACGCCCCAGGGCGAGTCCAGCTTGGTGGTCAGGGTGCGCTCGACCTTCACCGACCCCTTCTTGGGCGCGGCGGAGGCGGTGGGCGACGGGGCGCCCGGGGAAGAGGAGTCGCCCGCGGAACCCGGCTTCCCCGAGGACGACTTCCGGTCTTCCGGTCTGGCGAAGCTGTCACCGTCGGACGAGCAGCCGGCCACGAGCAGCAGCGTGGCAGCGGCGGCGATGACGGGGATGACGCGGGGACGTCGCACGGTCGGATTCCTCTCCATGGGCACAGATGCCGCGGCGCGACACTGATTCTTATACACCGCAGCCCCGTGCCGGGTTCCCTCCACCGATCATGCACGTTCCGCGATCAGGCAGATCCCCCGCCGGCCCACGGATCCCAGCCCCGGATCCCGGCCCCCAGCCTCGGGCTCCTGAATCCCCGACCCCCGCCCCCCGACCCCGGGCGTCAGTCCCACGACCCCCGCGCCCGCGGCAGGCGGGCGATCTCCACCAGGTCCTCGCCGGTCAGCATCACCTCGGCCGCCGCGCAGTTCTCCGCCGCCCACCGCTCCCGTTTGGTGCCCGGCACCGGTACCACATGCGGCCCCTGCGCCAGCAGCCACGCCAGCGCCACCTGCGCCGCCGTCACCGACTCCCCGTGCCGCCGCGCCACCCTCCGCAGCCCCACCACGATCGGCTGGTTCGCCGCCATCATCTCGGCCGTGAAGCGGGGGTGGCGGGCGCGCATATCGTCCGGCTCGAACCCCGACCCCGGGGTCAGGGTGCCGCTCAGGAAGCCGTTGCCGAGCGGCATCGCGGCCAGGAACCCGACCCCGCGTGAGGAGCACCACGGAACCAGCGTCTCCAGCGCCTCCGGTGACCAGACCGACAGCTCCGCCTGCACACAGGCCACCGGGAAGACCTGCTGCACCCGCTCCAGCTGCCGCACCGTGGCGTCGTGCATCCCGGCGCCCGTGCGCCGCTGCGCCCGTGCGCCCACCGCGCACAGTCCCAGCGCCCGTACCTTCCCGGCGGCGACCAGCTCCGCCATCGCGCCCCAGGTCTCCTCTATCGGCACCTCCGGATCGGCCCGGTGGAGCTGGTAGAGATCGATCACATCGGTCTGGAGCCGCCGCAGCGAGGCGTCACAGGCCCGCTTCACATAGCCGGGCCGTCCGTTGGCCACGATGTGCTGGTCGCCCACCAACAGTCCGCACTTGGTGGAGACGAAGGCGTCCGCGCGCCGCTCCTTGAGCACCCGCCCCACCAGCAGCTCATTGGTGAACGGCCCGTACATGTCGGCGGTGTCCAGCAGGTTCGTGCCCGCGTCGAGCGCGGTGTGCACCGCGCGCAGCGAGTCCTCGCCGTTGCGCTGCGAAGCGGTGTACGCCCAGTTCATGGGCATGCATCCGAGGCCGATCGCGCCCACCTCGAGCGCCGCCGGTCCGATTGTCCTGCGCTCCACCTGGCCTGACCCCTCCCGTTCCTCGCACCAAAACTAACCTCTGCCGGGGACCCCTCTTCGCATAGCCTCCTGGCATGAGTGCAGACCACAGCGATACGTTCCGACACCATGATCCGTCTCATGGTTCTCCGGACGGCTCCGCACGTCCGCTGGCCTGGCTGCCGATCCCGCCCGAGGAGATCGACGGGCTTCCCGACGGCCTCTCCTACGCCTTCTGGGACGGCGGTCCGGAATTCCCCACGGACCCCGCCCGCTGCGCCTTCTACTGCGTGCCGTACATGAAGGGCGTGGAGGTGTCCGTACGCCCGCTGCCGGAGATGACCAACGTCCAGGTGATCCAGACCCTGACCGCCGGAATAGACGACATGCGGCCCGCGCTCGCCGGTCTCCCACCCGGCGTACAGCTGTGCAACGCGCGCGGGGTGCACGACGCGAGCACCGCCGAGCTGGCCCTGACCCTGATCCTCGCGTCGCTGCGCGGCATCCCCGACTTCGTCCGCGGCCAGGACACGGGGGAGTGGCGGGCCGGGTTCCGTCCGGCGCTGGCCGACAAGTCCGTTCTGATCGTCGGATACGGATCCATCGGCCGTGCGATCGAGGACCGGCTTGTGCCCTTTGAGTGCGAGCGGGTCATGCGCGTCGCGCGCTCCCCACGCACCACCGAGCGCGGTCCGGTGCACCCGATCGACTCCTTGCCCCAACTGCTCCCGGAAGCCGATGTGGTGGTGCTGGTGACCCCGCTCACCGAGGCCACCCGCGGTCTGGCCGGGGCGGACTTCCTGGCGCGCATGAAGGACGGGGCGCTGCTGGTGAATGTCTCACGCGGTCCGGTGGTGGACACCAAGGCCCTGCTCGCCGAGGTGGAGAGGGGCAGGCTGCTCGCCGCGCTGGATGTGACCGACCCCGAACCGCTGCCCGCCGGGCACCCGCTGTGGCACGCTCCTGGAGTGCTCATCACGCCGCACGTGGGTGGCCCCTCGTCGGCGTTCCTGCCGCGCGCCAAGCGGCTGTTGCGCGACCAGTTGACGCGCTTCGCGTCCGGCGAGTCGCTCCGTCATCGGGTGGCCATCACGGGGTAGACATGCCTCTGGCACCACATACAGGCACCGATTGACTGCACTCCGTATATACAACACCCTAGTCGGTTACGGTGTGTAGATGGCCTATGTCCCTGAGTGACCAGTCTGGTGTATCGTCCCGAGCGGGGGCTGCGCCACTGACCTGACGGCGTCAGCGATGGACCGGAACTCGAGGGGGGCGACGGGCGATGTATGGCCGATGGACCAACGACCCGACGCAGCTCAGGCGTCGACCGCGACCTTTCCGCGCAGCCGCGCGGCTCTCGCACTCGATGAGGCGCACGGGGATACGGCTCCCGGAGCGGCGGTCCCTCGCGCAGTGGACGGGTGTCCGGTGACCGCCACCGGAGCGGTGCTCGCCCGCCCGTCGGTGTCCGGCGGTGGTGCGGGGCTGCTGCCTCAGGTCGTCCTCGCCGTGGTCTGTGGCGGCTATGCGGCGGGCGCCGTGCTCGGCTGGGGATCGCCCGAACTGGCCGTTTTCATGGGGGACTTCGGCTTGAGCGCCGCCGCGCTCGCCGCCGCCGCCTCCTGCCTGTGGTACGGCCGCAGGCACTCCGGCCGGATGCGCCCCGCCTGGATGCTGTTCGCCGCCTCCTCCGCCATGGCGGCGCTGGGTAACGGCGTATGGGGCTGGTACGAGGTGGTGCTCGGCCGCTCCGTACCCACGCCGTCGGCCGCCGACTTCTGCTTCCTGCTCTTCGCCCCGCCCGCCATCGTCGGCATGCTGGTGCTCGCCAAGCGTCCGGTCACCCGGGCCGGGTGGATCTGTCTGGGGCTCGACGCCTGGCTGATCGCCGGATCCCTGGTCACGCTCTCCTGGAGCCTGGCGCTCGCCCACACCGGACAGGCCGGCGGGAGCGGCGAGTCGGTGGCTCGCAGAGCCCTTTCGCTGGCCTATCCACTGCTGGACATCGTGCTGGTCAGCATGGTGATCGTGCTGCACTTCCGGCGCTCGTCCGGCAGCAATCGCTCCGCGATCAACACGGCCATCGCCGCCTTCGCGCTGACCGTGCTGTGCGACGCGCTCTTCACCTCCCCGATGCTGCGTGAGCACTACCGCTCGGGGCAGATCCTGGACGCCGGATGGTTCGCCGGTTCGCTGCTGCTGGCGTACGCCCCGTGGGTGGCCCGGCGCGAGGCCGTCGAGGCCCCGCCGCCGGTGCGCCGCATCGCCCAGCCCAGCCGCCCCATCGCGGGCTCCCTGGGCGCGCTCGCGCCCTATCTGGCCGCGGCCGTCTGCACCCTGGGAATCCTGTTCAACGTGATGGACGGGCGGCCGATCGACGGGGTGGTGCTCTTCACCGCCTGCGCGGTTGTGCTCGCCCTGGTCGTGCGGCAGGCGATCATGCTCCTGGACAACATCACCCTCACCCAGGAACTCGCCCAGAAGGAGAACCACTTCCGCTCCCTGGTGCAGAGTTCCAGCGATGTGATCATGATCGCCGCGCCCACCGGCATCCTGCGCTACGTCAGCCCCGCCGCCTCCGGTGTCTACGGCCGTGACGCGGATGACCTGGTCGGCTCCGAACTGGCCTCGCTCATCCACCCCGAGGACCTCGGATCGGTCGTCCACGAGGTGCGCAGGTTCCTGGCCGCTTCGCCGGGGGAGGAGCCCACCACCCGGATCGAGTGCCGCTTCCGTTCCGGCTCCGGCGACTGGCTCAACGTGGAGTCCACGATCAACCGCCACCACGGCGGCCTGATCTTCAACAGCCGCGATGTCACCGAGCGGGTGCGTCTCCAGGCCCAGTTGCAGCACAACGCCGAGCACGACCCGCTCACCGACCTGCCCAACCGCGCCCTGTTCACCAAGCGGGTCCGGCACGCCGTCGCCGGGCGCCGCCGCACCGACGCGGGCACCGCCGTGCTCTTCATCGATCTCGACGGCTTCAAGGCCGTCAACGACACCGTCGGCCACCAGGCGGGCGACGAACTGCTCGTCCAGGCCGCCCGCAGGCTCCAGGAGTCCGTGCGCTCCGGCTCCGGCGACTGCGCGGCCCGCCTCGGGGGTGATGAGTTCGCCGCCCTCATCGTCGGGGACGGGGACGGGGACGCCGGGGACCGCGAGTGCCGCATCCTGGAGATCGCCGACCGGCTGCGCGCCCGGCTCTCCCAGCCGTACCGGGTCGAGGGCGGCACCGAGGTCAGGGTCGCCGCCAGCATCGGCGTCGCCTTCGCCGAGCCCGGGATCAGCCCCGGCGCCCTGATGCGCAACGCCGACCTGGCGATGTACCGCGCCAAGGCCAGGGGCAAGAACCGCGTGGAGCTCTACGCACCGCAGATGCAGGCCGAGGTGGCCCGCCGCGCGGAGGTCGCCACCCGGCTGCGCGCGGCCCTGCACGACGGCGAGTTCGTCCTGCTGCACCAGCCCGTGGTGGAGCTGGCGAGCGGCCGGATCACCGCCGTCGCGGCGCAGGCCCGCTGGCGTTCGGCGCAGGGCATCCTGTTCACCCCCGCCGAGTTCCTCCGGGTCGCCGACAACGGCCGGGGCGGCGGTGACGAGGCCGCCCGCACCGCCGAGCTCGCCCGCTGGATGCTGGAGGCCGCCGTCGAGCAGGCCGCCCAGCGCCGCCGGGACGGCCACTCCGTGCCCGTCTGCGTACGGCTGCCCGCCGGGCGTCTGGTGGACAAGTCGATGCCGCCCAAGAGCGTGGAGACGCTGCTGGCCCGGCACGGACTGCCCTCCGGATCGCTGATCCTGGAGCTGACCGACAGCGATCCGCGGATGCCGCTGGAGGAGCTGGAGCACCGGCTCGGCGCGCTGCGCCGGCTCGGGGTGCGGATCGCCCTGGACGGCTTCGGCAGCGGCTATGCCGCGATCAGGTCGCTGCGCAGACTCCCTGTCGATGTGCTCAAACTGGACCCCGGGCTGGTGGAGGGGGTCGTGGAATCCTCCCGGCTGCATAAGATCACCTCAGGGCTGCTGAGGATCGCGGGCGATCTGGGGATGCAGTCCATCGCCGAGGGAGTGGACCTTCCGGAGCAGCTCGTCACCCTCCGCGGCATGGGCTGCACCCACGCCCAGGGCATGGCCTTCAGCGGCCCGCTCGATGAGCACCGGCTGCGCAGGGCGCTGACGCGCGGCGCCTATCCGGTGCCCCGCTCGGATGCTCCGCTGCTGGTCGGGGGTGCGCTGGCGGTGCGTCACGGCGGCCATGGCGGCCTGCACGCAGGGCGCCGGGCGGAGTCTCACAGCCACCCTCCAACCCGCTCAAATACTGAGACGCCCGTCCCACCCACTTGACACCCGATATGCGCCGGGTGGAGGGTCGGAGCTATGCGCACCCGAATTCTCGTACTTGGACAGCGCGTCGGCTGAGCAGGGCCTCATGAAAGCCCTGCGGACCCTCACCGGCGCGCTCCCCTCGCTTGCCTCCTGGCACGAGGGGTTTTTTGTTGCACAGACACCTGGTGCAGCGCCCTCTCCCTCCCCGCACAAACCCTCATTCGAGAAGAGAATGCCGATGACCGAGCAGGCCACCGGGGCCCACCATCCCCAGCCGCGGGCCCGTAACGGCGGATCGCAGTCCGCCACCGTCGAGCACGTCACGGGCGCGCAGTCCCTCATCCGCTCGCTCGAGGAGGTCGGCGCCGACACCGTGTTCGGCATTCCCGGTGGTGCGATCCTCCCGGCGTACGACCCGATGATGGACTCCTCGAAGGTCCGGCATGTGCTCGTCCGTCACGAGCAGGGCGCGGGTCACGCCGCCACCGGTTACGCGCAGGCCACCGGCAAGGTCGGCGTCTGCATGGCGACCTCGGGTCCGGGCGCCACCAACCTGGTCACCCCGATCGCCGACGCCCATATGGACTCGGTGCCGATCGTCGCGATCACCGGTCAGGTCGCGTCCAAGGCCATCGGTACGGACGCCTTCCAGGAGGCGGACATCTGCGGCATCACCATGCCGATCACCAAGCACAACTTCCTGGTCACGCGGGCCGAGGACATCCCCCAGACGATCGCCGAGGCGTTCCACATCGCCTCCACCGGCCGCCCCGGCCCGGTCCTGGTCGACATCGCCAAGGACGCCCTCCAGGCCCGGACCACCTTCTCCTGGCCGCCGCAGACCGATCTGCCCGGCTACCGCCCGGTCACCAAGCCGCACGCCAAGCAGATCCGCGAGGCCGCCCGGCTGATCACCCAGGCCGAGCGCCCGGTGCTGTATGTCGGCGGCGGTGTGATCAAGGCCCAGGCCACGGCCGAGCTGAAGGTCCTGGCCGAGCTGACCGGGGCACCCGTCACCACCACCCTGATGGCACTGGGGTCCTTCCCTGACAGCCACCGGCTCCACCTGGGCATGCCGGGGATGCACGGCACCGTCGCCGCCGTCACCGCCCTCCAGAAGGCCGATCTGATCGTGGCACTCGGAGCCCGCTTCGACGACCGTGTCACCGGCAAGCTGGACTCCTTCGCCCCGCACGCCAAGATCGTCCACGCGGACATCGACCCGGCGGAGATCGGCAAGAACCGCGCGGCCGACGTGCCGATCGTCGGTGACGCCCGCGAGGTCATCGCCGATCTCGTGGTCGCCGTCCAGGCCGAGCACGACGCGGGCCACACCGGTGACTACAGCGGCTGGTGGGAGGATCTGAACCGGTGGCGGGAGACCTACCCGCTCGGCTACGACCAGCCCGCCGACGGCAGCCTGTCCCCGCAGCAGGTCATCCAGCGGATCGGCCGGCTGGCGCCGCAGGACACGATCTTCGCCGCGGGGGTCGGCCAACACCAGATGTGGGCCGCCCACTTCATCGACTACGAGAAGCCGGGCACCTGGCTGAACTCGGGCGGTGCCGGGACCATGGGATACGCCGTCCCGGCCGCCATGGGCGCCAAGGCCGGTGCCCAGGGCCGTCCGGTGTGGGCGATCGACGGGGACGGCTGCTTCCAGATGACCAACCAGGAGCTGGTCACCTGCGCGCTGAACAACATCCCGATCAAGGTCGCGATCATCAACAACGGCGCGCTGGGCATGGTCCGCCAGTGGCAGACCCTGTTCTACAACCAGCGCTACTCCAACACCGTGCTGCACTCCGGCCCCGACACCCCCGACCAGCAGAACCTGGGCACCCGGGTCCCGGACTTCGTCAAGCTCGCCGAGGCCATGGGCTGTGTGGGCCTGCGCTGTGAGGACCCGGCCGACCTCGACGCCGTCATCGAGAAGGCCAACGCGATCAACGACCGCCCGGTGGTCGTGGACTTCATCGTCCACGAGGACGCCATGGTCTGGCCGATGGTCGCGGCCGGCACCTCCAACGACGAGATCCTGGCGGCGCGCGACACCCGCCCGGACTTCGGCGACGGCGAAGACGACTGAAGACCAGGACCGAGACGAGAGAAGAAGAGAGACACAAGCCCATGTCCAAGCACACGCTCTCCGTCCTGGTGGAGAACACCCCCGGCATCCTGGCCCGGATCGCCGCCCTGTTCTCCCGCCGTGGCTTCAACATCGACTCGCTCGCGGTGGGCGTCACCGAGCACCCCGACATCTCCCGCATCACTATCGTGGTCAATGTCGAGGAGCTGCCCCTGGAGCAGGTCACCAAGCAGCTCAACAAGCTGGTCAATGTGCTGAAGATCGTCGAGCTGGAGGACAGCGCGGCGATCCAGCGGGAGCTGGTCCTGGTGAAGGTCCGCGCCGACAACGAGACCCGTTCGCAGATCGTGGAGATCGTCCAGCTCTTCCGCGCCAAAACCGTGGACGTCTCCCCTGAGGCCGTGACGATCGAGGCCACCGGCAGCAGCGACAAGCTGGAGGCCATGCTCCGGATGCTGGAGCCGTACGGGATCAAGGAGCTGGTGCAGTCCGGCACCATCGCCATAGGACGCGGCGCCCGCTCCATCACCGACCGGAGCCTGCGCGCGCTCGACCGCTCCGCCTGACCGGCGGGCCGCGGCGGGCATCCGTCGCGACCGACCGTATTGCGAGACCCCCGGACCCTTCCCGGCCCGCCCGTCATACGGTGGGACGCACACCCCAAACGCTAGGAGAATCCCGAAGTGGCCGAGCTGTTCTACGACAACGACGCCGACCTGTCGATCATCCAGGGCCGCAAGGTCGCCATCCTCGGCTACGGCAGCCAGGGCCACGCCCACGCGCTGTCGCTGCGCGACTCGGGCGTCGATGTGCGGGTCGGCCTGCACGAGGGCTCGAAGTCCAAGGCCAAGGCCGAGGAGCAGGGCCTGCGCGTGGTCACCCCGGCCGAGGCGGCCGCCGAGGCCGACGTGATCATGATCCTGGTCCCGGACCCGATCCAGGCCAAGGTCTACGAGGAGTCCGTGAAGGACAACCTGAAGGACGGCGACGCGCTGTTCTTCGGTCACGGCCTCAACATCCGGTTCGACTTCATCAAGCCCCCGGCCCATGTGGACGTCTGCATGGTCGCCCCCAAGGGCCCGGGCCACCTGGTCCGCCGCCAGTACGAGGAGGGCCGCGGCGTGCCGTGCATCGCGGCCGTCGAGCAGGACGCCAGCGGCAATGCCTTCGCGCTGGCCCTGTCGTACGCCAAGGGCATCGGCGGCACCCGCGCGGGTGTCATCAAGACCACCTTCACCGAGGAGACCGAGACCGACCTCTTCGGTGAGCAGGCGGTGCTCTGCGGCGGTACCGCGGCGCTCGTCAAGGCCGGGTTCGAGACCCTGGTCGAGGCCGGTTACCAGCCCGAGATCGCGTACTTCGAGTGCCTCCACGAGCTGAAGCTGATCGTGGACCTGATGTACGAGGGCGGCCTGGAGAAGATGCGCTGGTCGATCTCCGAGACCGCCGAGTGGGGCGACTACGTCACCGGTCCGCGGATCATCAACGACTCCACCAAGGCCGAGATGAAGAAGGTCCTCGGCGAGATCCAGGACGGCACCTTCGCCAAGAACTGGATGGCCGAGTACAACGCGGGTCTGCCGAAGTACAACGAGCTGAAGAAGGCGGACCAGGACCACCTGCTGGAGACCACCGGCAAGGAGCTGCGCAAGCTCATGAGCTGGGTCGACGACGAGGCGTAAGCGCCCGGTGGCGCGGGTGGCCGTGCCCCGGGCCAGGCGGGGGTTCCCCGGAACCCCCGCCGCACCGGTTCGCGCATTGTCCACCCCGCACCACCACGTGCGGGTGATCCTGCCGCATTGGCGCAAGACACATGCCGGACCGCCACTACACTCAAGTGCAACAAGCGCGTCAGGCTCACAGCGTCGTGCGTCTTCCACGCGGCTCCCTTCACCGCCAGCGGCCGTAGGGACGGCCGTCCGCTGAGGACTAGTGAGGACTGAAGACCACGTGAGCACTGCTTCCACCGGTAAACCCGTCGTACTCATCGCCGAAGAGCTGTCGCCGGCCACCGTCGATGCCCTGGGCCCGGACTTCGAGATCCGGAGCTGTAACGGCGCGGACCGCGCCGAGCTGCTTCCCGCCCTCGCCGATGTGGACGCGATCCTCGTCCGCAGCGCGACGAAGGTCGACGCGGAGGCCATCGCCGCGGCGAAGAAGCTGAAGGTGGTCGCTCGCGCG
The DNA here is from genome assembly GCF_016741875.1 of Streptomyces coffeae. Lineage (GTDB taxonomy): Bacteria > Actinomycetota > Actinomycetes > Streptomycetales > Streptomycetaceae > Streptomyces > Streptomyces coffeae. The sequence continues at coordinate 97,722 of NZ_JAERRF010000028.1, forward strand.
GGTGTCGGTCTGGACAATGTGGACGTCTCGGCCGCCACCAAGGCGGGCGTCATGGTCGTCAATGCCCCGACGTCCAACATCGTCACCGCCGCCGAGCTGGCGTGCGGTCTGCTGGTCGCCACCGCCCGTAACATCCCGCAGGCCAATGCGGCGCTGAAGAACGGCGAGTGGAAGCGCAGCAAGTACACCGGTGTGGAGCTCAGCGAGAAGACCCTCGGTGTGGTCGGGCTCGGCCGGATCGGCGTTCTGGTGGCCCAGCGGATGTCCGCGTTCGGGATGAAGATCGTCGCTTACGACCCCTATGTGCAGCCCGCGCGCGCCGCCCAGATGGGTGTGAAGCTGCTCTCGCTGGACGAGCTGCTCGAGGTCTCCGACTTCATCAGCGTCCACCTCCCCAAGACCCCCGAGACCCTCGGCCTGATCGGTGACGAGGCGCTGCGCAAGGTCAAGCCCGAGGTCCGGATCGTCAACGCCGCGCGCGGCGGGATCGTGGACGAGACGGCGCTGGCCGCCGCCGTCAAGGAGGGGCGGGTCGCCGCGGCCGGTCTGGATGTGTTCTCCCAGGAGCCGTGCACCGACTCCCCGCTCTTCGAGTTCGACAATGTGGTCGTCACCCCCCATCTGGGCGCCTCCACCGGTGAGGCCCAGGAGAAGGCGGGTATCGCGGTCGCCCGCTCGGTGCGGCTGGCGCTCGCGGGCGAGCTGGTCCCGGACGCGGTGAACGTCCAGGGCGGTGTGATCGCCGAGGACGTCCGCCCCGGGCTGCCGCTGGCCGAGAAGCTGGGCCGGATCTTCACCGCGCTCGCGGGCGAGGTCGCGGTGCGGCTCGATGTCGAGGTGTACGGCGAGATCACCCAGCATGACGTCAAGGTGCTGGAGCTCTCCGCGCTCAAGGGTGTGTTCGAGGACATCGTCGACGAGACCGTGTCGTATGTGAACGCCCCGCTGTTCGCGCAGGAGCGCGGTGTCGAGGTGCGGCTGACCACCAGCTCGGAGTCGTCGGAGCACCGCAATGTGGTGACCGTGCGCGGCACCCTCGCCGGTGGCGAGGAGGTCTCGATCTCCGGCACGCTGGCCGGTCCCAAGCACCTTCAGAAGATCGTCGCCGTCGGTGAGTACGATGTCGATCTGGCCCTCGCCGATCACATGGCCTTCCTCCGCTACACCGACCGTCCGGGTGTGGTCGGCACGCTCGGCCGCATCCTCGGCGAGGCAGGGATCAACATCGCGGGCATGCAGGTCTCGCGTGCCACGGCCGGTGGGGCCGCCCTGGTGGCGCTGACCGTCGACGACACCATTCCGCCGGCTGTCCTCAGCGAGATCGCCGGTGAGATCGGGGCCACCTCGGCCCGCTCGGTCAATCTGGACGGCTAGTCCGGCACCACGGACCCACCTGGGGCCCGGTTCCCGCTTCGGCGGGAACCGGGCCCCGTTGTGTGTCCGCGTATCAGCTGTGCACAGGGGCTTCCTGATCTTTTTCATCATGTGTTGAATAATCGGGGCGAGCTCGCTACGCTAACGGCTATGTGGAGAAAAACTCTCCAGATAGCCGTTATGGCTCTCCCGAAGCACGTCCCGCAGGAGTACGCCCGTGTCTGCTGACCTCCCTACCTCTGCCGCGCCCCGGATGCGGGCCGACGCACGGCGCAATCGCGAGCAGATCCTGCGCGCCGCCCGTGAGGTCTTCGTCGGCGAGGGGCCCGACGCGCCGCTGGACGAGATCGCCCGGCGTGCGGGGGTCGGCATCGCCACGCTCTACCGGCGGTTTCCGCAGCGGGCCGATCTCTTCCGTGGGGTCGCCAACGAGGTCCTCACCGCACTCACCGACGCCGCGCGGGAGGCCCTCGCCGCCGAGGGCGACCCGGTGGAGGCGCTGCGCCGCTTTATGCACCGGGCCCTCGATCTCAAGATCGGCTCCGTGATGCCCTCGTTGCTGGGCCGGGTCAGCCTCGACGAGATCCTCGACGGCGCAGGCGGTGACGCCGTGGACCCGATCGACGAACTACTCCTCCGCGCCCAGGCGGCCGGACAGATCCGCCCCGATGTCGTCTTCGGCGACATCACGATGATGATCATGCGGCTGTCCCGGCCGTTGCCCGGCGGTGGGCAGTTCCCGGACGACGACGCCCTCGCCCACCGCCACCTGGATGTGTACGTCGACGGGCTGCGCCCCAGCGGGTCGCCACGCCCCACCACCATGCTCAGCGGCCCGGCCGTGGACGCCCCCGCGTTCAAGCGACTCCGGGAGCGCGTGCTCGACGACGCCCGCGCCGACGACTGAACCTCCCTTTCTCTCCGCTCGGCTTCTGCACCATCAGAAAGATCGGAAAGGCAGCCCCTCATGTCCCAGCCCACCGGCATACAGCCCGAGGCCAACCCTCGGCGCTGGCTGGCTCTGCTGTTCATCGGCCTCGCCCAGCTGATGATCGTCCTCGATATCACCATCGTGAACATCGCCCTGCCGTCCGCCCAGAAGGACCTGGGCATCACCGACGGCGACCGCCAGTGGGTGATCACGGCGTACACCCTGGCGTTCGGCAGTCTGCTGCTGCTCGGTGGCCGGATCGCCGACTACACCGGCCGCCGGCGTACCTTCCTGATCGGTCTGCTCGGCTTCGCCGGAGCCTCGGCGCTGGGCGGCGCGGCCTCCGGCTTCGAGACGCTGCTGCTGGCCCGTGCCCTCCAGGGCGCGTTTGCCGCGCTGCTCGCCCCCTCCGCGCTCTCCCTGCTCGCGGTGAACTTCACCGAACCGCGTGAACGCGCCAAGGCGTTCGGCATCTTCGGCGCCATCGCCGCGGGCGGCGGCGCGATCGGCCTGGTCGTCGGCGGTGCGCTGACCGAATACCTCGACTGGCGCTGGTGCCTGTATGTGAATGTGCCGATCGCCGCCATCGCGGTCATCAGCTGGTGGGTGCTGCCCGCCGACACCCGCGCCGAGGGCCGGGCCCGTTTCGACATCCCCGGGGTGTTCCTGGCCGTGACCGGTCTGGTGGCCCTGGTCTACGGATGCAGCGAGGCCGAGTCCGAGGGCTGGGACTCGGGCATGGTGGCCGGTCTGCTCACCGCGGGCGTCGTGCTGCTCCTCGCCTTCATCCTGGTGGAGAAGCGGGTGAAGAACCCGCTGCTGCCGATGCGGGTGCTGGCGGACCGCACCCGGGGCGGCGCCTATCTGGCCGTCGGCCTCTCGGTGGTCGGCATGTTCGCCATGTTCCTGTTCCTCACCTACTACATGCAGGTCGTGAAGGGGTACTCGGCGCTGACCACCGGTCTGGCCTTCCTGCCGATGACCGCGTCGGTGCTGGTCTCCGCGGGCGGTTTCGCCTCGCGCCTCATCCCCAGGGTGGCGCCGCGGATGCTGGTCGGCCCCGGTCTGCTGATCGCGGCCACCGGTGTGGCACTGCTCGTCCCGCTGGACGTCGACAGCTCCTACGCGGCCGGTGTGCTGCCCTCGGAGATCCTGGTCGGCTTCGGTATGGGCCTGGTGATGGCCCCGGCGATGAACTACGCGACGCACGGGGTGCGCGAGCAGGACGCCGGTGTCGCGTCCGCCACCGTCAACACCGCCCAGCAGATCGGCGGTTCGATCGGCACGGCGCTGCTCAACACCATCGCCACCAGCGCGACCGATGACTACAAGGCCGAGCACATGCACGAGATCACCCGGCAGAACATGCACGCGCATATGAAGGCCGGTCTGGTCGAGGGCTTCTCGGAGGCGTTCGTCTGGTCGTCCGCGATCCTCACCGGCGCGGCCATCGTGGTGACCCTGCTGATGAACACGCCACGGCCCTCCCGGGAGCCCGGCGCGCGGGACACCAGCCCCAAGGCCGTGCACCTGGGCTGACGGCGGCGCCCCCGACCGCTGTCCCACGGGCCCCCGTTCCGCGCTCTCCCGCGGAACGGGGGCCTTGGTGGGCCTTTCGGCGCTGTGGCGGGGCGTCAGACAGCGGAGTCCGGCTGCGGGGCGCGCGCCGCCCGCCCCCGCCCGGCGGCACCTGGCGGGAGCGGGTGGAGGCCATGGTCGCCCGGCTGCGGACCGTCATCGGCGGCCATCCCGCCGTGCTTCCGCTCACCCTCACTCACCGGCACCCCCCAGCCCGCCGACTTCCCGCACTTGGCCGATACGGCGCGGTACGCCCTTGGGGTGGACGCCGACCGGGAGTTCTTCGGGGGGCTCGCGGTGGTACTGCGGGGTCTGGGGGACTGACCGGGACACCGGAGGGCCGCCCCCCGGCTCGGCAGAGGGGCGGCCCGGGTGACGCGGTCCGGGGTCAGCGGCCGGAGGCGGTCGTCGGGGCCGCCGCGTCATCGGTGGTGTCGTCCGTGCCGGTGTCGGTGGGGGTGCCGGCCGCGGCCGGGGTGGTGGTCCTGGCGACCCGCAGATGACGCAGGGTCACGGTCGCCAGGACGGCGCCCGCGATCAGGACAGTGGCTCCGGTGAGGCTCGAGATCTGCATGCCGTGGGTGAAGGCGTCACGCGCGGCGTCCAGCACCAGGTCCCCGGTCCGTCCGGGCAGTCGCTCGGCCACCGCGTTGGCGCTGCCCAGGGTTTCGCGCACCGCGTCCACCGCGGCGGGCGGCAGCCCGTCCGGCAGCGTGTCCTTGACGTCGGCGCGGTAGACGGCGGTGCCGACGCTGCCGAGCACGGCCATGCCCATCGCCCCGCCGAACTCCTGGCCGGTCTCCAGCAGGGCGGCGGCCGACCCGGCCCGCTTCGGCGGTACGGAGCCGATCGCCATGTCGGTGACCAGCGCCATCACCATGACGATGCCACTGGCGAGCACGGCGGCGCCGATGAGCACGGTCCACAGCGCGTCCGTACCGGCGAGCGCCAGTACCCCGTAGCCCACCGCTCCGACGACAAAGCCGCCGCTGATCACATAGGCGCGGTTGGCGCCGCGCTGGACGAGCACGCTCGCGATCGGCCCGGCGAACGCGACGGAGATCGAGGGGAGCAGGCTCCACAGCGCCGCCTCCAGCGGGCCCTTCCCCAGCACCGATTGCAGGTACTGGGTGGTGAAGAAGGCCGAGCCCATCATGGCGAAGGTGGCGAGTGAGTTGATCGCGATCGACGGTCCGAAGCCGCGGTTGCGGAACAGCTCGGGGCTGATCATGGCCTCGCGCCGGGTGCGCTGACGGTGTACGAAGGCCGCGCCGATGGCGAGACCGGCCACGATCGACAGCGCCGGGACCAGAGCCACGCTGTTGTCGGCCGACATCTTCTTCAGCCCGTAGATCACCGGGAGGACCGCGCCCATCGACAGCGGCACGCTCAGCAGATCGAACCGGCCGGGCTTGGGGTCCTTGAACTCCGGTACCAGCACAGGCACCAGCACCAGCAGCAGCACCATCGCCGGGACGTTGACCAGGAAGACCGAGCCCCACCAGAAGTGATTGAGCATCACTCCGCTCATCACCGAGCCGAGCGCGATCCCGCCCGCCATGGCCGACGACCAGATCGCGATGGCCTGACCGCGCTGCTTCTCGTCCTGGAAGATATTGCGGACCAGAGCCATCGTGGAGGGCATCAGGGTCGCGCCGCCGATGCCGAGCACGGCCCGCGCGGCGATGAGCATCTCCGCGTTCCGCGCGTACGCCGCCGCGACGGAGGCGGCGCCGAACGCCACGGCGCCGCACAGCAGCAGCTTCCGGCGTCCGATCCGGTCTCCCAGCGCCCCCATCGTGATCAGCAGCCCGGCCAGCGCGAAGGCGTAGATGTCGAAGATCCACAGCTGTTGCGTCGAACTCGGGTGCAACTCCCGGCTGATTTGCGGGACCGCGAAGTACAGCACCGACACATCCATGGAGACCAGGAGGAGCGGAAGCATCAGGACCGCGAAGGCGGTCCATTCCTTGCGTCCGGCACGGGAGTTGGGGGAAGTCGTTGTCATGCCAAGAAATATACGGTCGTATAAAACAACTGTCTAGTACGAGCGTGTAATACGTACGTCTGGGACGCCCGTATGACAGCGGGATAGGCTGGTGCTATGGGACATCGAGAGGATCTGCTGGCCGGGGCGAAGCGTTGCCTGCTGGAGAAGGGCTGGTCGCGTACGACGGCGCGGGACATCGTGGCCGCCTCCGGCGCCAACCTGGCCTCCATCGGCTACCACTACGGCTCCAAGGACGCCCTGATGCGGGAGGCGCTCTTCGCGGCCATGGGCGACTGGGGCGATGACGTCCAGCGGTCCCTCGAGGAAGACAGCACCACCGGGAGCGATCTGGTCGGCCGGTTCGAGTCGGGCTGGACCCGGGCCCTGGAGCTGTTCAGCAAGCACCAGGCCGTGTGGCGGGCCCAGTTGGAGGCCATCATGCAGGCCGAGAGCGACCCCGAGCTGCGGGAGGCGTTCGCCAGGGCCCAGCCGGAGGGGCGGTCGGGGCTGGTGGCTCTCTTCCACGGCGTCGACGAGAGCGAGGTCGACGAGGAGACCTCCCGGACCCTGGGCTCCTTCTATATGACGCTGGTGAGCGGCATGGTGGTCCAGATGGCCATCAACCCCGACCTCACCCCGGACGCCCAGGAGTTGGTCGAGGCCATGCGGCGGATCCTGGGCGGCACCCTGCCGGGTCCGTCGGACTGACGTCCCGGGCCGCGCGGCGCCCGGGGCCGCTTGACCTTGACCAAGGGTCAGACCCCAGCGTGAGGGTCACCGGGCACGGTGCCCGGGACGGAGGATGGCGACCGTGGAATCACCTTTGCTCAGCATTGGCGCCTTCGCGCGCAGAACGCGGCTGTCGCCCAAGGCGCTCCGGCTCTACGACCGGCTGGGGCTGCTGGCTCCCGACCATGTCGACGAGGCCACCGGCTATCGCTGGTACCGCGACGACCAGGTGGAGCGGGCCCGGCTGGTGGCGCTGCTGCGGCGGTTGGACATGCCGCTGGAGCGGATCGGCCGGGTGCTGGAGCTCCAGGGGGAGCGGGCAGCGCGCGAGGTGGCGGACTACTGGGCCGCCGTCGAGGCGCGCACCGCCCGGCAGCGTTCCCTCGCGGCACACCTCCGTGACCGGCTGTCAGGCAGGAGACCCCGTATGTATGACATCAACATCCGCGAGGTCGGCGAGCAGACCGTGCTCACCGAGCGCCGCCATCTGCTCGCGGACGACCTCCCCATGTGGATCAGCGCCGCCCTCGGCAGGCTCGAGGCCGCTGCCGCGGCGTGCGGCGATACCGCCGGTCCCGCCTTCGTCCTCTACCACGCCGAGGTCAGCGAGGAGAGCGATGGCCCGGCCGAGGCATGTGTCCCGGTCGCCGACCGCGCCGCAGCCGAGAAGTACGCCGCCGCGCACAGCCGTGAGGTGTCGCTGCGCCATGAGCCCGCTCACCGGCTGGCGTACACCCGGCTGACCAAGGCCCAGGTCGTCCATCCGCAGATCACCTCGGCGTTCGACGCTGTCGAGCGCTGGACCTCCGACGAGGGCCTGACCGTCACCGGCCCCTGCCGTGAGGTCTACTTCGCCGACTGGTGCGCGGCGGGTCCGGAGGACGAGGTCTGCGATGTGGCGTTCCCCGTGAAGTGACGCCCCCGGCGCGGCCCGCCCACCCGCGGGCCGCGCCCCCCCGACTCCGCTTCAGAACTTCCCCGCCTGCTCCGCGGTGCGATGCCCCAGCCGCTGGGCGAACTCCGCGTGGAACCGCGCGGAGAGCGGCTGCCACCCCCAGAAGTCGAAGGCCAGCGCCCCGAGGTCGAAACCGGCCCCGAACCGCCACTCGGTGACCCGGGACCGATGCCGCACAGGCCGGGCAGACCACATCCGCCTCACCCGTCTCCTTCCAGCGCTCGATCGCCTCCCCGAACGGCCGCCAGACCTCCTCGTCCGGCTCGAAGCTCTCCGGATAGTCGATGACCACGGTGCGGGCGTCGCAGCGCGGACAGCTCACCTCGTCCGCCGTGCTCTCCCCCTGCCCCCGACGTGGTCATCCCGCCCCACCAGCACCGCCACCGGCCCCGGCACCCACGCCGGATCCGAGGAGTCGTCAACCGCCCGGACCCACCGCGGGCCGGGCACATATCCCTGGTCCACGGTCAGGCTGTACACCCCGTCGCCGGACAGCTCCCGGGTGATCAGCCCCTCGGCGACCATCCAGTCCACCATCCGCTCCGCCAGCGCCCCGGCCCCCTCGCCGGTCACCTCGACGTCGACGATCCGCTCGTAGGAGTCGCCCATCGCCGCCCCACTCCTCCCCGCTGTCAGGGCGCTACTGTCGCACCCCCTCGGACACCGGGCCGTGTGCCGACCCCGCTCAGCCGGCGTCCGGCCCGCCCGGCGGGCCCAGCCGGGCCGCCTTGAGGGCCATGTGGAGGAGCAGGCGGTCCTCGCCCGCGTCCAGGTCGAGGCCGGTCAGCTGCTTCACGCGGGACAGGCGGTAGTAGAGGGTCTGGCGGTGGATGCCGAGCAACTGGGCGGTGCGGCTTGCCTGCCCCGCGCAGTCGAGGAACGCCTCGGCGGTACGGGCGAGTTCGGCGTGCGAGCGCTCCAGCAGGGGGCGGACGGCCGCGTCCGGCGCGGTCGGGGGAAGGGCGGTCAGCAGGCGGTACGGGCCGATGGCGGTCCACTCGGCCACCGGTCCGAGCCGGGCGTCCGCGCGGGCGGCGCGGGCGGCGGCCAGTGCCTCGCCCCAGGCGGTGGGCAGCTCGTCCAGGCCGCGGCGCGGTCCGGAGACCCCGGCGGCCGTCTCCCGGCCGCCGCCCGGCGGCAGCTCGGGGCCGGGGGTGTTCGGGGCGCTCGCGCGGGGGGAGCGCAGCAGCTGTTCGGCGGTGGTGCGGGCCGGGTCCAGGGCGCTGGCGGCGCGCAGCCGCACCAGGGCGGCCAGGGTGACGTCCCCGGCGCCGGGCACCACACTGGCGGCCGCGATCCCCGGCAGCCGGGGCAGCCCCGGGTGATCGGCCTCCGCACCGGTGTCCGGGGTCCAGGGCACCACCGCCACCAGCGCCAGCGGGCCGTCGGCCGCTGGGCGCAGCGCGGCCCGCAGCCCCGCGCGGGCCGCGTCCTGGCCGCCCGGCGGCCCGGTCAGCAGCTCGGCGAGCAGCTCGCCCAGCTCCTCCCCGGCCCGTGCCTCGGCCGCCAGCAGCGCGCCGATCCGCGCGGTGGTCTCCACGGCCCGCGCCAGCCGCGGGTCCGGGGCGACCAAGGGGCCGCCGAGTTCCAGGTCCGAGAGATGGCCGTCGTCCAGCAGCCACACATAGCCGTGCACCACACCGCGGTGCCGCACGGGCAGACAGATACGGCCCATGAAGACCCCGGCCGCCGGATCCGGCGGAATCCGCAGCGGGGCCTGGGCGCGGGCGATCCCGAACGCCTCGAACCACGCCCGCACCGCCGCCGTCGAGCGCCGCTGGAGGATGGAGCGGGTACGCACCGGATCCAGCGCCGGTTCCTCGGCGTCCCCGCTGTCGTGGGCACCGAAGGCGATCAGGGCGAAGTCGCGGTTCTCCAGGGTCGCGGGCGCGCCGAGCGCCGCCGTGATCTCGTCCACCAGTTGCTGATAGTCGTCCCGCACCGGTCGCTCGCCTCCTTCCCGGATCCGCCTCTCCCATTCTCATACAGATGTCTGAGATCCCGGACACGGATGTAGGACAGCTGTCGATGGCCGCGGATACGCGCGATCCTTAAGTTTCACGGTGAGTTGTTGAAGCCGTTCGACGGCCGTCATCGTGGAGGTGCCCGTGCTGGGACCCGTGCTGCTCGCCGCTTCGCGCAGTGCTGCCATCCGTCGCATCGTCTCGGCCGCGCCGGTCACCCGCCCGATGGTGGACCGGTTCGTGGCCGGTGAGCGGCTGGACGAGTCGCTTGTGGCCGTGCGCTCCCTGGCCTCGCGCGGTCTTGAGGTCACCCTCGACCATCTGGGCGAGGATGTCACCGATCGCTCCGAGGCGCTGCGCAGCCGGGACGCCTATCTCGCGCTGGCCGAGGCACTGGCCACCGAGGAGCTCGGCACCCGCGCGGAGATGTCGGTCAAGCTGTCGGCCTTCGGCCAGGCGCTGCCCGGCGGCCACGACGTGGCGCTCGCCAATGTCACCCCGGTCGTCGAGGCGGCGGCCGAGGCGGGGACGACCGTCACCCTGGACATGGAGGACCACACCACCGTGGACTCCACCCTGGCGATCCTCGGCGAGCTGCGCTCCCGGTTCCCGCAGACCGGCGCGGTGGTGCAGTCGTATCTGTTCCGCACCGAGGACGACTGCCGGGCGCTGGCCGGGGAAGGCTCCCGGGTGCGGCTGGTGAAGGGCGCGTACAAGGAGCCCGCGAGCGTCGCTTACCAGGACAAGCGCGAGGTGGACCGGGCGTATGTGCGCTGCCTGAAGATCCTGATGGCCGGTGACGGCTACCCCATGATCGGCTCGCATGACCCGCGCATGGTGGCCATCGCCCAGGAGCTGGCCCGCCGCGTCGGCCGCAAGCTGGACGAGTACGAGTTCCAGATGCTCTACGGGATCCGCGAGGGCGAGCAGGAGCGGCTGGTGGCGGAAGGGCATCGGATGCGGGTTTACGTCCCGTATGGAACAGACTGGTATGGGTACTTCATGCGCCGCCTCGCGGAGCGCCCCGCGAACGTCGCGTTCTTCCTGCGCTCGCTGGTCAGCCGCGGCTGATCGTCCCGCCCGCAGCCCCCCGAAGACTTCCCCTCGCAATCCGACGATCGAAGGAGACAACGGCCACCATGGACGCCGTCACCCAGGTCCCCGTCCCGGTGAACGAGCCGGTGCACACCTACGCCCCCGGCACCCCGGAGCGCGCCCGCCTCGAGACCAAGCTCAAGGAGCTGTCCCAGAACCCGGTCGAGCTGTCGATGACCATCGGCGGTGAGAAGCGGATGGGCGGCGGAGAGCGCTTCGACGTCGTACAGCCGCACAACCACGCGGCCCGCCTCGGTACCTACGCCAACGCCACCAAGGCCGACGCGCAGGACGCGATCGACGCGGCGCTGGCCGCCGCCCCGGCGTGGCGCGCGCTCAGCTTCGACGACCGCGCCGCGATCATCCTCAAAGCCGCCGATCTGCTCTCCGGGCCGTGGCGCGAGACCCTCGCCGCCTCGACCATGCTCGGCCAGTCCAAGACCGCCCAGCAGGCCGAGATCGACACCCCCTGCGAGCTGATCGACTTCTGGCGCTTCAATGTGCACTTCGCACGCCAGATCATGGCCGAGCAGCCGGTCACCAACTCCCCGGGGGTCTGGAACCGCTCCGACCACCGGCCGCTGGAGGGGTTCGTCTACGCGATCACCCCGTTCAACTTCACCGCCATCGCGGGCAACCTCCCCACCGCCCCCGCCCTCATGGGCAATGTGGTGGTCTGGAAGCCGTCCCCGACGCAGACCCACGCCGCCGTGCTGCTGATGCAGCTGCTGGAGGAGGCCGGGCTGCCCAAGGGCGTCATCAACCTCGTCACCGGTGACGGCAAGGAGGTCTCCGAGGTGGCGCTGACCCACCCGGACCTCGCGGGCATCCACTTCACCGGCTCCACCCGCACCTTCCAGTACCTGTGGAAGACGGTCGGCGCCAACATCGAGAACTACAAGACCTACCCGCGTCTGGTCGGCGAGACCGGGGGCAAGGACTTCATCGTCGCCCACCCGTCCGCGGACCCGGGGGTGCTGAAGACGGCGATGACCCGCGGCGCCTTCGAGTTCCAGGGCCAGAAGTGTTCCGCCGCCTCGCGCGCCTACGTCCCGCGCTCGCTGTGGGACGGCGGCCTCAAGGAGGAGTTCGCCGCCGAGGTCAACGGGCTGTCGATGGGCGATGTCTCCGAGCTCGGCAACTTCATGGGCGCGGTCATCGACGACCGGTCGTTCGCCAAGAACAAGGCGGCGATCGACCGGGCGAAGTCCGACCCGACCATCGAGGTGGTCGCGGGCGGTACCTACGACGACAGCGAGGGTTACTTCGTCCGTCCGACCGTCCTGGTCTCCACCGACCCGGAGAACGAGATCTTCAAGGACGAGTACTTCGGCCCGATCCTGGGCGTGTACGTCTACGAGGACGCGGAGTACGACGCGATGCTCCAGCAGATGGAGTCGGCCTCGGCCTACGGCCTGACCGGCTGCGTCATCGCCCAGGACCGCGCCGCGGCCGCCGCCACCTGCGAGGCGCTGCGCTTCGCGGCCGGCAACTTCTACATCAACGACAAGCCCACCGGTGCGGTGGTCGGTCAGCAGCCGTTCGGCGGCGGCCGCGCCTCCGGCACCAACGACAAGGCGGGCGCCAAGCAGAACCTGATGCGCTGGACCTCCACCCGCTCCATCAAGGAGACCCTGGTCCCGCCGACGGACTACCGCTACCCGCACATGGGCTGACCTGCCCGGCGCACTCCGCGCCCGCTGAACCCCGCCCCCGGCCGTGTCCTATCCGGCCGGGGGCGGAGTGCGTGCGGAAGTGGAATACGCCGTAAAGCTGTGGACGCCCGAGCGGCAACGATGCTAGCGTCAGGCAATCAAGTAGCCATTATTTACCGCAGTTTACGTGGGTAACCAGGTGCGGGGTCACCCACAGCGGTACGGGATCGGCCAGGGTGGTCGAGGTCGGACGGGGGTCGGCCTCGATCATCAGGACGGGCCCGCCACGGCCCTGCCGTGGGGCAGCAGGACGGCCGATGGATTCCATCGGCCGTTTTTTGCGTCTCAGATAGTAGGACGTCCGACTAATTGTGCAGACAGCGCAGCCGGGCTGTCGTACTTTTGTGGAAGCCGAACGTCTCGCTCCATCGAGCGACGGCGGACGTGGCCGGTGCACAGCCGCAGGCGACCCCTGCCGCACCCAGGCCCCCGCCCTTTCCGGCTGCCACCTTCTCGGGGATTCCCCCCGGCCTGTTCCGGGGCTGAGCCAAGGAGACGTGTACATGGCCGAGCAGACCATCCGCCGGGTCCGCCGCAAGACCGACAACACCGACCGTCAGAAGGCGGCCGCCGCGCTCCAGCGCGCGCTGGACCGCCGGGACAACGGCGGCGCCACCGGTCACTGACGCCGGGAGCGCGTGATCGTGAAGTGATCCACGCGCTCACCGGACTCCGCCAGCGCCGTGACCTTCAGCTTCGGCTCCGCACCGGGCTCCACCTCCACCGCGAGGAAGGAGAAGCCGGTGTAGCGGACCCGCGACCACTCCACGGTGTCGCGGTTTTTCTCCCCGTCCTTCGTCCAGTGGTAGGTCTTCACCTCGTCCAGGTCCCGGACCTTCCCCTCGTAGCTGTCGGGCACGGGGAAGGAGTACAGATCCGCGCCCGCCCCGCCCGCCGTCACATAGACGATCCCGTCGCGCACCGCGTCCGCGTCGCCGCCGACCGGGACCCGGCGGGCGGCCTTCCCGCCCCGGATGGCGTCGGTGCGCTCGTAGACGTGGTTGTGACCGTTGATCACCAGATCCACCTGGTGCTTGTCGAAGAGCGGCACCCATGCGTCGCGCACACCCCCGTCCGAGGCGTGCGAGCTGGTGGTGGAGAAGGCGCAGTGGTGGAAGAAGACCACCACGAAGTCGATGTCCTCCCGCGCCCGCAGCTCCGTCAGCCGCCGCTCCAGCCAGCGGGTCTGCTCACCGCCGCTCCAGCCCGCGTTGGCGGTGATCTCGTAGCTGACGTCATTGGCGTCCAGCGCGATCACGCCCACGTTCCCGTAGCTGAACGAGTAGACGCCGGGCGATGTGCGCGGGGCGGGCCCATTCCGCGGCAACGACCAGCGGGCCAGCTGTCCGCCGTAGCCGTCGGGGGAGTACCACGCCTCCATGTCGTGGTTGCCAGTGGTCACCATCCAGGGCACGGTGGCGGCCACCGCCTCGGTCTGGGCGAGGAAGGAGTCCCAGACGCGGGCGTCGTAGAGGTCGGATTTCTTGCCGTGGCCGGTGGTGTCCGCGTAGCACAGATCGCCCGCGTGGAGATGGAAGGACGGGTTCTGGCCGAGGATCACCCGGTCGTTGGCGAGCGCGTGATAGCTCACGCCCTGGTCGCCGAAGGCGGTGAAGACAAACGGCACCGGCCGATCGGGCGCGGTGCGGAAGGTGCCCACCGAGGAGAAGCGGCGGGGGTCGGCCGGGTCCCAGCCCTCGTGGCCGACGCCGTAGTAGTAGGTGACATCGGGGCTCAGTCCGTCCACCGCGGCATGCAGGTAGTACTGGTCCACCGCGGGGAGATCGTCGCTGAGCGCGGGGGTGTGCAGCGGCCGTACTTCGGCCTCGACCTTCCGGGTCAGCTCCCCGGGCCCGGTGCCGATCCGCACATAGGGCTTGTGCACCGCCAGCGGCACCTGCCAGGAGATCCGCATCTCGGTCGTGGGGTCGGCGCCGAACGCGAGATGACGGCCGAACGGGGCCACCAGCGAGCCGTCCACCGTGGCCCGGCGCGGAACCGGTACGGACGCGGGGGCGGGCCGGGCGCCGGTGGCGCACGCCGAGCCGCCCAGCAGTCCCGCGCCCACGGCCGCGCCGGCGGTGGCCGCGCCCCCGCGCAGCACCCTCCGGCGGGAGAACCGCGCCCGCAGGTACTCGTGCTGCTCGGCCAGGCTCATCCGGCGCGCGAGCGGCTCAGGGATGCCGAACCGTGGTGTGTCCATGCACCGGAATCTCCCCCGGGCGGTCAACCGCGCGCGGTACGAGGGGTGAACGGTGGCTTTCCGGTCGGCGTCTGTCCGAATGGCGGACGGTCGGTGTCAGCCCATGGGACGAGGAGTAGGGTCCCGGTATGTCTCGCTCCCTTCGCCTCGCAGTGATCCCCGGTGACGGTATCGGCCAGGAAGTCGTGGCCCAGGGCCTCAAGGTCCTCGCCGCCGCCCTTCCGCAGGACGTGAAGCTGGAGACCCGGAACTACGATCTGGGCGCCCGGCGCTGGCACGCCACCGGCGAGACCCTGCCGGACGCCGACCTGGAGTCGCTGAAGGACCACGACGCGATCCTGCTCGGCGCGATCGGCGATCCGTCGGTACCCTCCGGCGTGCTGGAGCGCGGGCTGCTCCTCAAGCTCCGCTTCGCCTTCGACCACTACGTCAACCTGCGTCCGTCGAAGCTCTTCCCGAACACCGCGACCCCGCTGGCCGGCCGCCCCGACATCGACTTCGTGGTCGTCCGCGAGGGCACCGAGGGCCCGTACGTGGGCAACGGCGGCTCGCTGCGCACCGGCACCCCCGCCGAGGTGGCCACCGAGGTCAGCCTGAACACGGCGTACGGCGTGGAGCGGGTGGTACGCGACGCGTACGAGCGCGCCAACGCCCGTCCGCGCAAGAAGCTGACCCTGGTCCACAAGAACAACGTCCTGGTGCACGCCGGTCATCTGTGGAAGAACATCTTCGACCAGGTCGGCCAGGAGTACCCCGAGGTCACCACCGACTATCTGCATGTCGACGCTGCGACGATCTTCTTTGTCACCCAGCCCGAGCGGTTCGACGTGATCGTCACCGACAACCTTTTCGGTGACATTCTGACCGACCTCGCCGCCGCCGTCACCGGTGGTATCGGGCTCGCCGCGAGCGGGAACATCAACCCCTCCGGCGCCTTCCCCTCGATGTTCGAGCCGGTTCACGGCTCCGCGCCGGACATCGCGGGCACCGGCAAGGCCGACCCGACCGCGACCGTGCTGTCGGTGGCCCTGCTCCTGTCGCACCTCGGCTACGCGGAGGAGGCGGCCCGGATCGAGGCCGCCGTCGCGCAGGACCTCGCCGAGCGGGACGCCGCGACGCCCCGCACCACCGACGAGACCGGCGACGCGCTCGCCGCGCGGGTGGCCGGCTGACCCCAGCCGGTGCCGGTGCGCGGCCGGGTGCGACGATCGACCCCTGGGCCGCGCGCAACCCGCACACCTCTTCCCCCGGCCCCACCTAGGCGATAATCCTGGTGGGGCCGCTGTGTGCAGCGAAACTTGGACGTCCTCGTACCGATCACGGTCAGGACGGTGTGAGCGCGGTCCGTGACAACCGAACGGTGAAGGACTACCACTCATGACGACGCCCACGATCGAGCTCAAGCCCTCGGCCCACCCGCTCTCCGACGCCGAGCGGGAGCGGATTCTGGCCAACCCCGGGTTCGGCCGCCACTTCACCGATCACATGGTGACCATCAAGTGGACGGAGGGCCGCGGCTGGCACGAGGCCCAGCTCGTGCCGTACGCCGCGCTGCCGCTCGACCCGGCGAACATGACGCTCCACTACGCCCAGACCATCTTCGAGGGGCTCAAGGCGTACCGGCAGCCCGACGGCACCGTGGCCACCTTCCGCCCCGAGCGGAACGCCGAGCGCTTCCAGTCGTCCGCCCGCCGGATGGCCATGCCCGAGCTGCCCGTGGACACCTTCATCGCGGCCTGTGACGCGCTGGTCACCCAGGACCGGGCCTGGGTGCCCGGCACCGGCGAGGAGTCGCTCTACCTGCGGCCGTTCATGTTCGCCACCGAGGTCGGGCTCGGCGTCCGGCCCGCCAACGAGTACCTGTTCGTCGTCATCGCCTCCCCGGCCGGGGCGTACTTCCCCGGCGGGGTGAAGCCGGTCTCGGTGTGGCTCTCCGAGGAGTACGTCCGCGCCGCCCCCGGCGGCACCGGCGCGGCCAAGGCGGGCGGCAACTACGCCGCCTCGCTGGTCGCCCAGGCGCAGGCCGCCGAGCAGGGCTGTGACCAGGTGGTCTGGCTGGACGCCATCGAGCGCCGCTGGATCGAGGAGATGGGCGGGATGAACCTGTACTTCGTGTACGGGAACCGCATCGTCACCCCCGAGCTGACCGGCTCGCTGCTGCCCGGCATCACCCGCGCCTCGCTGCTGCGGATCGCCGCCGACCTCGGCTACGAGGTCTCCGAGGGCCGGATCTCGGTGGACGACTGGCGCGAGGGCAACGCGGACGGTTCCCTCACCGAGGTCTTCGCCTGCGGTACCGCGGCCGTGATCACCCCGGTCGGCTCGGTGAAGTCCGCCCGCGGCAGCTGGACGGTGGGCGACGGGCAGCCCGGCGAGGTCACCATGAAGCTGCGCCGCGCGCTGCTGGACATCCAGACCGGTGCCGCCCCGGACACCCATGGCTGGATGCACCGCCTGGGCTGACGCCCGCGGTTCGCATACTGAGACGGAAGGGAGCCCGGGGGCGGAATGTGCCAGACTGCCCCCGTGCTCTCGTTCGCCATGATTATTGGCAGCAGGCGCGCCGGTCCGCAGTGACCGCCCCGTACGACCCGGTACGGCGTGGACACCGTGCCCCAGACCCGCGCGCAGACCTCTCGCACCCGCGAGGGGTCTTTTCGTTTTCCGGACCATCCCACCGGATGCGGAGCGTGAGGGATCATAGGAGGGCGCGGAACCGGTTATTCCGGTAGACCGAGATCCATCCGACAGGAGCCCGACCACCATGAAGGATCTGCCCGACGACGGTTTCCATGTCTTCGACACCACGCTGCGCGACGGCGCGCAGCGCGAGGGCATCAATCTGACGGTCGCGGACAAGCTGACCATCGCCCGTCACCTCGACGACTTCGGCGTGGGCTTCATCGAGGGCGGCTGGCCCGGCGCCAATCCGCGCGACACGGAGTTCTTCGCGCGGGCGCGCGAAGAGATCGACTTCAAGCACGCACTGCTCGTCGCCTTCGGCGCGACCCGCAAGGCGGGGGTGAGCGCCGAGGCCGATCCGCAGGTGAAGGCGCTCCTCGACTCCGGCGCGCCGGTGATCACCCTGGTCGCCAAGTCCCATGACCGCCATGTGGAGCTGGCCCTGCGCACCTCGCTCGAGGAGAACCTCGCGATGATCCGCGACACCGTCGCGTATCTGCGCTCCCAGGGCCGCCGGGTCTTCCTCGACTGCGAGCACTTCTTCGACGGCTACCGCGCCAACGCCGCCTACGCCAAGCAGGTCGTGGCCACCGCATACCAGGCGGGTGCCGAGGTGGTGGTGCTGTGCGACACCAACGGCGGGATGCTCCCCGGCCAGATCGACGCGGTGGTCCGCACCGTCCTCGCCGACACCGGGGCGCGCCTGGGCATCCACGCCCAGGACGACACCGGCTGCGCCGTGGCCAACACCCTGGCCGCGGTGGACGCGGGTGCCACCCATGTCCAGTGCACCGCCAACGGCTACGGCGAGCGGGTCGGCAACGCCAACCTCTTCCCGGTCGTCGCGGCGCTGGAGCTGAAGTACGGCCGCCCGGTGCTGCCCCGGGGCGCGCTGGCGGAGATGACCCGGATCTCGCACGCCATCGCCGAGGTCGTCAATCTGACGCCCTCCACCCACCAGCCCTATGTGGGTGTTTCCGCCTTCGCCCACAAGGCCGGGCTGCACGCCTCGGCCATCAAGGTCGACCCGGACCTGTACCAGCACATCGACCCCGAGCAGGTCGGCAACACCATGCGGATGCTGGTCTCGGACATGGCGGGCCGCGCCTCGATCGAGCTCAAGGGCAAGGAGCTGGGCATCGACCTCGGCGATGACCGGGCACTGGTCGGCCGGGTCGTGGAGCGCGTCAAGGAGCGGGAGCTCGCGGGCTACACCTACGAGGCCGCCGACGCCTCCTTCGAACTCCTGCTGCGCGCGGAGGCCGAGGGCCGGGCCCGCCGCTTCTTCCGGGTCGAGTCCTGGCGGGCGATCGTCGAGGACCGCCCGGACGGCACCCATGCCAACGAGGCCACCGTGAAGCTGTGGGCCAAGGGCGAGCGGATCGTCGCCACGGCGGAGGGGAACGGTCCGGTCCACGCCCTCGACCGGGCGCTGCGGGTGGGGCTGGAGCGGATCTATCCGGAGCTGGCCGCGCTGGAGCTGGTGGACTACAAAGTCCGCATCCTGGAAGGCAAGCACGGTACGCAGTCCACGACCCGGGTGCTGGTCTCCACCACCGACGGCAAGGGGGAGTGGTCGACGGTCGGCGTCGGGGAGAACGTGATCGCCGCGTCCTGGCAGGCGCTGGACGACGCCTACGCCTACGGACTGCTGCGGGCCGGACTGGAACCGCAGGAGTGAACGGCCGCGGCCCCGGCACCGCTCTGGTGGGCGTGGCCCTGCCGGGGCCGCGGGATCGGCGTCCGCGGATGCGCGGCTTCGCACCGGAGGCGTGGTTGAGTGTTTAACCACCTTGGGCCAGGATGCGGAGCAGGTGCGGTGACCTCGGCGGGACCGCCCCGGCGGCTGCGGACCATCCGGGTGGTCAAGCCCGGACGGTGACCGTGCGGCGGTCGGAAGTTTGTGGAGGACCCACAGCGGCGAATGGGGTGCGACGTACCAGGTGGCGTGAAATCCGCTGTCCAGTTCTGTCCCGCCTGCCCACCAAAACGCGCCCGACGTTGTATGGAATTGACATGAGCTTCCAGGGGTCCGGGAACGTACCGTCGATGCATGACCAATCTCGAAGGTGCGCCCGCTGAGGCGAGTGACGTTCGCGGGCGCGTCGCCGAGCTGCACGCGATCCGCGAGCAGGCTCGGCGCGGCCCGAGCGAGCGGGCGACCGAGGCCCAGAAGGCCAAGGGCAAGCTGACAGCTCGCGAGCGGATCGAACTGCTGCTGGACGAGGGGTCCTTCAACGAGGTGGAGCCGCTGCGGCGGCACCGTGCGACCGGCTTCGGGCTGGAAGCGAAGCGCCCCTACACCGACGGGGTCGTCACTGGCTGGGGGACCGTCCACGGCCGGACGGTGTTCGTCTACGCACACGACTTCCGGATCTTCGGCGGGGCGCTGGGGGAGGCCCACGCAACCAAGATCCACAAGATCATGGACATGGCCATCTCGGCCGGGGCCCCGCTGGTGTCCCTCAACGACGGCGCCGGAGCCCGGATCCAGGAGGGCGTCTCCGCCCTCGCCGGTTACGGCGGCATCTTCCAGCGCAACACCAAGGCGTCCGGTGTCATCCCGCAGATCAGCGTGATGCTCGGCCCGTGCGCGGGCGGCGCCGCCTACTCCCCGGCCCTCACCGACTTCGTGTTCATGGTCCGTGAGACCTCGCAGATGTTCATCACCGGACCCGATGTGGTCCAGGCGGTGACCGGCGAGAAGGTCTCGCAGAACGGACTGGGCGGCGCGGATGTGCACGCCGAGACCTCCGGTGTGTGCCACTTCGCCTACGACGACGAGGAGACGTGCCTGGAGGAGGTGCGCTACCTGCTGTCGCTGCTGCCGCAGAACAACCGGGAGAACCCGCCGGTCGCCGAGTGCGACGACCCGGCCTCCCGGCGCGGTGAGGCGCTGCTCGACCTCGTCCCGGCCGACGGCAACCGCCCCTACGACATGCGCAAGGTCATCGAGGAGATCGTCGACGACGGCGAGTACCTCGAGGTCCACGAGCGCTGGGCGACCAACATCATCTGCGCCCTGACCCGTCTGGACGGCGCGGTGGTCGGCATTATCGCCAACCAGCCGCAGTCGCTGGCCGGGGTGCTGGACATCGAGGCGTCGGAGAAGTCCGCGCGCTTCATCCAGATGTGCGACGCCTTCAACATCCCGCTGATCACGCTGCTCGATGTGCCCGGTTTCCTGCCCGGTGTGGACCAGGAGCACGGCGGGATCATCCGGCACGGCGCCAAGATGCTCTACGCGTACTGCAATGCCACCGTTCCGCGTATCTCGGTCATCCTGCGCAAGGCGTACGGCGGTGCCTACATCGTCATGGACTCCCAGTCCATCGGTGCGGACCTGACCTACGCCTGGCCGACCAACGAGATCGCGGTGATGGGCGCGGAGGGCGCGGCCAACGTGATCTTCCGCCGTCAGATCGCCGACTCGGACGACCCGGAGGCCATGCGCGCGCGCATGGTCAAGGAGTACAAGTCCGAGCTGATGCACCCCTACTACGCGGCCGAGCGGGGCCTGGTCGACGACGTCATCGACCCGGTCGAGACCCGCGAGGTCCTGATCCGGTCCCTGGCGATGCTGCGCGACAAGCACGCCGACCTGCCGTCCCGTAAGCACGGCAACCCGCCGCAGTGACCGCGGCATCGCGACAGAGGGAACAGAGGGAGAAGCCCACCATGAGTACGTCTGAGGACTCCGCCGATATCGCCGCGGCGGCGGCCACGCTCGTCCGCGTCGAGAAGGGCCACGCGGACGCCGAGGAACTGGCCGCGGTCACCGCGGTTCTCCTCGCCCGCGCCGCCGCCACCGCCGGCCACCACCGCACCGGCGCCTCGGCCCGCCCGCGCCGCAGCGCCGCGCGCTGGCGCCGCCTGGAGCGCCAGTCGGCCTTCCGCGCCCCGCACAGCTGGCAGGGCTGAGCGTGTAAGGCCGCCGCGCCGCCGCCGGGCGACCGCACATCGTCCGAAGCGGCAGCTGCGGCCGAAGCGATGAGAAAACCCCCTGCTCTCCTCGGAGAGCAGGGGGTTTTCCGCTGTACGGGACCGCCGGGACCCGCTAGCGCAGCCGGGCCATCAGCGCGTGCTCGACCAGGGTGATCAGCGCGCTCTTGGCCTCGCTGCGGTGGCGGGCGTCGGTGATGATGATCGGCGCGTCGGGGCCGATCTGGAGCGCTTCGCGCACCTCCTCGGGGC
>NZ_JAERRF010000029.1 GCF_016741875.1 Streptomyces coffeae
CGCCGGGCAGGCGGTGGAGGAGGTGCTGACCTGCCTCGAGGGCCGGCGCTCGAAGCCGCTCGTGGTCAGTCATGCGTTCCATTCGCCGTTGATGGAGCCGATGCTGGCGGAGTTTCGCGAGGTCGTGGCCTCGATCACGTATGCCCCGCCGTGCATCCCGGTGGTGTCGAATGTGTTCGGGCGTCTTGCCGGGCCGGGTGAGTTGTCCTCGGCGGAGTACTGGGTGCGTCATGTTCGTGAGGCGGTGCGTTTCGCCGATGGTGTGCGGGCGCTGGCGGATGAGGGTGCCGATGTGTTCGTGGAGGTGGGTCCCTCCGGGGCCCTGACCGCGATGGCACAGGACACCCTCGACGAGGTGTCCGGCGAGAGCACCGCCGTCGCGCTGGCCCGCAAGGACCGGGACGAGACTCAGTCGTTCACGGCGGGCGTTGCCGAGGCGTACGTGCACGGCGTCGGCGTCGACTGGGGCTCCGTCCTCGCGGCGGGCACCTCGGTAGCCCTGCCCACCTATGCCTTCCAGCACCGGAGTTACTGGCTGCACGACCCGGGCCGCTCCAGCGGTGACCTGAGCGCCCTCGGCATGGGCGCGGCTGACCATCCGCTCCTGGGCGCCGTCGTCCGGCTCGCCGACGGGCAGGGCGTGGCACTCACCGGCCGCCTCTCCACCCGTACGCATCCGTGGCTGGCCGACCACACGGTGGCGGGCACGGTGCTGCTGGCCGGCACCGCCTTCGTCGAACTCACGGTGCACGCGGGTGACGAGGCCGGCTGCGCCCGCCTTGAAGAACTGACCCTGGAGGCGCCGCTCGCCCTGCCCGACGAGCCGGTGGCCGTGCAGGTCCGCGTCGGGGCGCCGGACGCCGCGGGCCGCCGTCCGGTCGGGGTGTTCTCGCAGCGTGACGACGACGACCCCGACACCTGGGTGCGGCACGCCGAGGGCCTGGTCGCACCCGGCGGTGAGACCGAGCCCCTCCGGGCGACGGCCTGGCCGCCGGCCGGCGCGCAGGCGATCGAACTCGACGGTTTCTACGAGCGGTTGGCAGACGCCGGGTACGGGTACGGGCCCGCGTTCCAGGGCCTGACGGCCGTATGGCGGGACGGCCACGACGTGTACGCCGAGGTGGCGCTGCCCCAGGAGACGGCGGAGCAGGCGGGCCGCTTCGGGCTGCACCCGGCACTGCTCGATGCCGCGCTGCACGCGGTGTCCGCCGCCGACGGTCTCGACGGCGACGTGATCCGGCTGCCGTTCGCGTGGCACGGGGTGACCCTCGCCGCGTCGGGAGCCACCGCGCTGCGGGTGCACCTGTCGCTGGCCGACCCGGACGCGGTCTCCCTGGAGGTCGCCGACGGTGCCGGGCGCCCGGTGGCCTCGGTCGAGGCGCTGGCCTCCCGGCCGGTGTCGGCCGAGCAACTGCGGCGGTCGGTGACGGCCGACCGGAGCGCGCCGCTCTTCGCGGTCGAATGGTCCGCGGTGCCGGGCGAGACCGACGGCCGGGCGGCCTCCTGGACGGTCATCGGCCCCGAACTCCCGTTGCCCGACAGCACGTTGGGTGCCGACTGGGCGGTGCTGCCGCCGACCGCTGTATCCATGGCGGACGGGGCGGGCACGGCTGCCGCAGCGCGCGAGTGCGCCGCTCAGGTGCTCGGCGTCATCCAGACCTGGCTCGCCGCCGAGCAGTACGCCGAAACGGGACTGGTGGTCGTCACGCACGGGGCCGTCGCCGCCGGTGACGACCCGGTGGAGAACCTGGTTCAGGCCCCGCTGTGGGGTCTGGTGCGTGCCGCCCAGTCCGAGAACCCAGGCCGGTTCGTCCTGGTGGACACCGACGCCCCCGACGACTGGGAGGACTCCGTCCGCCTGGCGCTGGCCACCGGCGAACCGCAGGTCGCCGTGCGCGTCGGGCGCACCCTGGCACCCCGCCTCACCCGCGCCGCCGACACGGCCGCCGCACCGTCCCAGGCCCCGGTCTGGGACGCCGAGGGCACCGTCCTGATCACCGGCGGCACCGGCTCCCTGGGCCGGACGCTGGCCCGGCACCTGGTGACCGAGCACGGCGTCCGGCACCTGGCCCTGGCCGGCCGGCGCGGCGCCGACGCCCCGGGTGTGGCCGAACTGCGCGCGGAACTGGCGGTGTCGGGCGCCTCGGTGTCGGTGGTGGCCTGCGATGTGGCCGACAGGGACGCGGTGGACCTGATGCTCGCCGGTATCCCGGGCGACCATCCGCTGACCGCGGTGGTGCACACCGCGGGCGTGCTCGACGACGGCATGCTCACCGCACTGACCCCCGAGCGCCTCGACGCGGTACTCCGCGCCAAGGTCGACGCCGTCATCAACCTCCACGAAGCCACGGCCGACCTCGAACTGCGCGCGTTCGTGCTGTTCTCCTCGGCGGCCGGCGTCTTCGGCAACGCAGGGCAGGGCAACTACGCCGCGGCCAACACCTTCCTCGACGCCTTTGCGCAGCACCGCCGCGCCCAGGGCCTGCCCGCCAGCTCCCTCGCCTGGGGCCTGTGGGCCGAGGACGGCATGGGCGGCCGGCTCGGCGGCGGCGACCGCGCCCGGCTCTCCCGCGGCGGCATCGCTCCGCTCTCCCGCGAGCAGGGCCTGGCACTGTTCGACGCCGCCCTCACCGCCGGGCACCCGCTGCTCGTACCGGTCCGCCTGGAACAGCAGGCCCTGCGCGCGCAGGCCGCGGGCGGTACGCTGCCGCCGCTGCTGCGCAGCCTGGTCAGGGTCCCGGTGCGCCGTACCGCCGACACCGGCAGCGGCGACGCCGATGCCTTGGTGCGGCAGTTGGCCGCACTGTCCGAGCCGGAGCAGGAACGCGCGCTGCTCGACCTGGTGCGCACCCGGGCCGCCACCGTGCTCGGCCACAGCTCGTCCGCGGGCATCGAGGCCGACCAGGCGTTCCGCGACCTCGGCTTCGACTCGCTGACCGCCGTCGAACTGCGCAACCAGCTCGGCGCGGTCACCGGCCTGAGGCTTCCGGCCTCCCTCGTCTTCGACTACCCGAGCCCCGCGGTGCTCGCCCGCCATCTGCGCACCGTGCTCGTCGGCACCCGTCAGGGTGCGACCGCCACCGTGGTGCGCACCACGGACACCGACGAGCCACTGGCGATCATCGGCATGGCCTGCCGGTTCCCCGGTGGCGTGGAAACCCCCGAGGACCTCTGGGAGCTGCTGCGCGACGGCAAGGACGCCGTCTCGCCGCTGCCCGACGACCGCGGCTGGGACGTCCAGGCCATGTACGACGCGGACCCGGACGCCATCGGCAAGAACTACACGCGGGCCGGCGGGTTCCTCGACGCGGCCGGCGACTTCGACGCCGAGTTCTTCGGCATCCCGCCGCGCGAGGCGCTGGCGATGGACCCGCAGCAGCGGCTGCTCCTGGAGACCTCCTGGGAGGCGTTCGAGCGGGCCGGCCTGGCGCCGGAATCGCTGCGCGGCACCGACGTGGGCGTGTTCGCGGGGGCGATGGGCTCCGACTATCTCGCCACCCTGCACGTCCCCGCCGAACTGGAGGGCTTCGCGGCCACCGGCAGCGCCTCCAGCGTCGTCTCCGGCCGGATCGCCTACACCTTCGGCCTGGAGGGCCCGGCGGTGACGGTGGACACGGCATGCTCCTCCTCGCTGGTCGCCCTGCACATGGCCGCCCAGTCGTTGCGCAGCGGCGAGTGCTCGCTCGCGCTCGCCGGCGGCGTCATGGTGGTCTCCTCGCCCAAGGCGTTCATCGAGTTCAGCCGGCAGCGCGCGCTGGCGCCCGACGGCCGCTGCAAGGCGTTCTCCGCGGACGCGGACGGCACGGGGTGGGGTGAGGGCGTCGGCGTGCTGCTGGTGGAGCGGCTGTCGGACGCGCGGCGCAACGGGCACCGGGTGCTCGCGGTGGTGCGGGGCTCGGCGGTCAATCAGGACGGCGCCAGCAACGGTCTCACCGCGCCGAACGGCCCGTCCCAGCAGCGGGTGATCCGTGCCGCCCTCGCCGCCGCCGGGCTGACTGAGCTCGAGGTGGACGCGGTGGAGGCGCACGGCACCGGTACCTCGCTCGGTGACCCGATCGAGGCGCAGGCGCTGCTCGCCACGTACGGGCAGGGCCGGGACGCGGACCGGCCGCTATGGCTGGGCTCCATCAAGTCGAACATCGCGCACACCCAGGCCGCGGCCGGTGTCGCCGGTGTGATCAAGATGGTGATGGCGCTGCGCCACGGTGTGCTGCCGAAGACCCTGCACGCCGACGAGCGCTCCCCGCACGTCGACTGGACCGCGGGCTCGGTCGAGCTGCTGACCGAGACCCGGGACTGGCCCGAGTCCGGGCGGCCGCGCCGGGCCGGTGTGTCCTCGTTCGGCATCAGCGGCACCAACGCCCACGTGATCGTGGAGCAGGCACCCGCCGACGACGCCGACTCCGCAGAGGCCCCCGCGGCCGACGCACCCTCGAGCGGCCTTGTGCCGTGGGTGCTTTCCGGCGGGACCCAGGAGGCCCTGCGGGGCCAGGCGGCTCGCCTCGCCGCCTTCCTGGCGGACCGGCCGGAGCTGGAACCGCTCGATGTCGGCGCCTCCCTGGTGACCACCCGCGGGCGGTTCGGACACCGGGCCGTGGTCCCCGTCGACCCGTCCGACCGTGACGCCTCGCTGGCGGCGCTGCGCGCGCTGGCCGGCGGCGAGGGCGCGGGCGGCGCCGTGCAGGGGGTGGCCCGCGGCGGGACCCGCGCAGTGTTCGTCTTCCCGGGGCAGGGCTCGCAGTGGGCCGGCATGGGGGTCGAACTCCTCGATTCCTCACCGGTGTTCGCGGCCCGGTTCGCCGAGGTGGCCGCCGAGATCGAGGCACACGTCGACTGGTCGGTCGAGGCCGCGGTACGCGGTGGTGACGGCGCGCCGTCCCTGGACCGCATCGAGGTGCTGCAACCGGTGCTGTTCGTGATCATGGTGTCGCTGGCCGGGGTGTGGGCCTCGGCGGGCGTCAAGCCGCAGGCCGTGGTGGGGCATTCGCAGGGCGAGATCGCCGCCGCGGCCGTCAGCGGTGCGCTGACCCTGGCGGACGCCGCACAGATCGTGGTGCTGCGCTCGCAGTTGTTCGCCGACGAACTGGTGGGCAAGGGCGCGGTGGCCTCGGTCCCGCTGTCCGCCACGGAGGTGGAGTCCCGGATCGCGCGCTTCGGCGACGTCCTGTCGATCGCCGGGAACAACGGTCCGCGTCTGGTGACGGTCGCCGGTGAGGTCGCCGCCCTGGAGGAACTGGTGGCCGAGCTCGAGGCGGAGGGGATCCGTGCGAAGGTCATCGGCTCGACGGTGGCCTCGCACTGCTCCCAGGTCGAGCCGCTGCACGACCGGCTGCTTCAGCTGCTGTCCTTCGTCCGGCCGCGGGCCGGCTCGGTCCCGATGTACTCCACGGTCACCGGCGAGGTCCTGACCGGCGCCGATCTGGACGCCGCGTACTGGTACGAGAACTGCCGCCGCCCGGTCTCCTTCGAGCCGGTGGTACGGGCGCTGATCGCGGACGGATTCGACGTCTTCGTGGAGTCCAGCGCCCACCCGGTCCTCACCTACGGCATCAGCGAGACCGCCGACGAAACCGGCGCCGAGGTCCACGCCCAGGGCACCCTGCGCCGCCACGAGGGCGGCCTCGGGCGGGTGCTGAACTCCTTCGCCGAGGCATGGAGCCGCGGCGTCGACGTCGACTGGGCCGCGCTGCTCAAGGGAGGCCGGACCGTCGACCTGCCCACCTACGCCTTCCAGCACAAGCGCTACTGGGCCGCCGACCCGCTGGCCGGCGGCGACCCGGACGCCCTCGGACTGGCCGCCGTCGGCCACCCGCTGCTCGGTGCCGCGGTGGTGCTCGCCGAGGACCAGGGAGTCGTCCTCACCGGCCGGATCTCCGCCCGGACACAGCCATGGCTGGCCGATCACGCGGTCGCGGGCACCGTCCTGCTGCCCGGTACCGGCTTCGTCGAACTGGCCGTCCAAGCCGGCGACGCAGTGGGCTGCGGACGGCTCGACGAGCTGATGCTGGAAGC
Organism: Streptomyces coffeae; assembly: GCF_016741875.1. GTDB lineage: Bacteria > Actinomycetota > Actinomycetes > Streptomycetales > Streptomycetaceae > Streptomyces > Streptomyces coffeae. The sequence goes on from NZ_JAERRF010000029.1 coordinate 6,013, forward strand.
CCCGCTGGTGCTGCCCGAGGACGGCGCCGTCACCGTACAGGTCCGGGTCGGCGCGGCCGACGCCGACGGGCACCGCACGGTGAGCGTTCACGCCCGGGGCGGCGACGGCCAGGAGTGGACCCGGCACGCCAGTGGTGTCCTCAGCGCCGAGACGCCGACCGCCGGGTTCGACCTGGCGGCATGGCCCCCGGCCGGCGCCGACCCCCTGCCCCTCCAGGGCTTCTACGCCGGGCTTGCCGAGTCCGGGTACGGATACGGGCCCGCCTTCCAGGGCCTGCACGCCGCCTGGCGGCGCGGCGACGAACTGTTCGGCGAGGTGGCCCTGCCGGAGGCGAACGCGGAGGGCGCCGACGCCTTCGGCCTGCACCCGGCGCTGCTCGATGCGGCCCTGCACACCGCCCTGGCCGCCGCATCGGACACCGACGAGGTACAACTGCCGTTCACCTGGAACGGAGTGGCCCTGCACGCCGAGGGCGCCGTCGCGGCCCGCGTACGGCTGGCGCCGCGCGACGGCGAAGGCACGAGCCTATGGCTGGCGGACACCGAGGGACAGCCGGTCGCCTCCGTCGAGGCACTGGTCACCCGGCCGGTGGCCAAGGAGGTCCTGCAGCGGGCCGCCATCGGCACCGACCAGGGCCTGCTGCTCGGCGTCGACTGGGTGCCGGCCCCGGCCCGCACCGAGCCGCCCGCACCGGCCGCCTGGCAGATCCTCGGCGACCGTGCACACGAACGTGCCGACGGCGAACCGGAGTTCCTGGTACTGCCCTGCACGCCCGTCAAGTGCGCGTACCTCGCCGAGATGGTGTACGAGGGCACTCGTGAACTCCTGGAAACCGTACAGAGCTGGCTCGCGGCCGACTCCGGAACCGGGCCGCGACTGGTGATCCTCACCCGCGGCGCCGTCGCCACCGGGGACGGCGAGCCCGTGGCCAACCTCGACCAGGCCGCGCTGTGGGGGCTGGTGCGGTCGGCGCAGTCCGAGAACCCCGGCCGGCTGCTGCTCGTCGACGTCGACGAGGACACCGCATGGGAGAGCGTGCTGCCCGCGGTGCTCGCCACCGAGGAACCGCAGGCCGCGGTGCGCGCCGGCACCGTCCTGGTGCCCCGCCTCACCCGCACCTTCCCCGAGGACACGGCCGGTACGGGCACGGCCGCACCGGACCCCGACGGCACCGTCCTGATCACCGGCGGCACCGGCCTGCTCGGCCGTCGGACTGCCCGACACCTGATCACCGTCCGAGGCGCCCGGCACCTGGTGCTGACCAGCCGCCGCGGCATGGACGCCCCGGGAGCCGCCGGGCTCAGGGCAGAACTCGAGGAGTTGGGTGCCCGGGTGACGATCGCTGCCTGCGACGCCGCCGACCGGGACGCCCTGGAGGGCCTGCTCAGCGCGATCGACCCGGCGCACCCGCTGGTGTCCGTCGTGCACGCGGCCGGCGTCCTCGACGACGCCACCTTCGCCGCGCTCACCCCCGAGCACCTTCAGACGGTGCTGCGGCCCAAGGTCGACGCCGCGCTCCACCTGCACGAGCTGACCCGTGAGCTGCCGCTCGCCGAGTTCGTGTTGTTCTCCTCCGCGGCCGGCGTCTTCGGCAACCCGGGCCAGGGCAACTACGCCGCTGCCAACGCCTTCCTGGACGCCCTCGCCCAGCAGCGCCGCGCCGAGGGCCTTCCCGGCGTCTCGCTCGCCTGGGGCCTGTGGGCCGAGGAGAGCGGCATGAGCGAGGAGGCGAACCGGACCGGGTTCGGCCGCGGCGGCGTCGGCGAGATCAGCACCGAGCAGGGCCTCGCCCTCTTCGACGCGGCAACCTCGGTGCCCGGCCGCGCGCTGCTCGTCCCGATCCGGCTCGACCTCGGCGTGATGCGTTCGCGCGCCATGTCCATGGGCGCCGACGCGGTGCCCGTACTGCTGCGCAGCCTGGTACGGGTGCCGGCCCGGCGCGCCGCCGCCGGCGGCGGCACCGACGGCAGGTCCTCAGCCCTGGTGCGGCGCCTGGCCGGGCTCTCCGCCGAGCAGCGGGAGCGGGCGCTGCTGGACCTGGTGCGCGAAACCGCGGTCGCGGTGCTCGGGCACAGCAGCGTCGACGCGATCGACCCGGGCCGCGGGTTCTTGGAACAGGGCTTCGACTCACTCACCGCGGTCCAGTTGCGCAACCAACTGAGCAGCGCCACCGGTCTGCGCCTGCCCGCCTCGCTGCTCTTCGACTATCCGACGCCGTCCGGCCTCGCCGTCCATCTGGCGACCCGGCTCAGCGGCGGCCCGCGTACGAGCACCGCCGTCGCGCCCGCCACGGCCGCTGCGCCGGACGAGCCGCTGGCCATCATCGGCATGTCCTGCCGGTTTCCCGGCGGCGTCGCCTCCCCCGAGGAGCTGTGGCGCCTGGTCAGCGAGGGACGGGACGCGGTCGGCGAACTCCCGGCCGACCGCGGCTGGGACCTGGAGGGCCTCTACGACCCCGACCCGCAAGCCGCGGGCCGCAGCTACGTCAAGGAGGGCGCGTTCCTCTACGACGCGGGCGACTTCGACGCCGAACTCTTCGGCATCTCCCCGCGCGAGGCGCTGGCGACGGACCCGCAGCAGCGGCTGCTGCTCGAGGCGTCCTGGGAGGCGTTCGAGCGGGCAGGGCTGGCGCCCGAGTCGCTGCGCGGCAGCCGCGTCGGCGTGTTCGCGGGCTACATGGGCACCGACTACCTGCCCGGCGGTGTACTGCCCGAGGGTCTGGAGGGTTACGCGGTCACCGGCAGCACCGGCAGCGTGGTCTCCGGCCGCATCGCCTACACCTTCGGCTTGGAAGGCCCGGCGGTGACGGTCGACACGGCGTGCTCCTCGTCCCTGGTCGCCCTGCACCTGGCCGCCCAGTCGCTGCGCAACGGCGACAGCACGCTGGCGCTCGCGGGCGGTGTCACCGTGATGGCCGGACCGCAGGAGATGGTCGAGTTCAGCCGCCAGCGCGGTCTTGCCCGCGACGGCCGCTGCAAGGCGTTCTCGGCCGACGCGGACGGCTTCGGTTTCGCCGAAGGCGTCGGCCTCCTGGTCCTGGAACGCCTCTCCGAAGCGCGCCGTAACGGCCACAACGTCCTCGCGGTGGTGCGAGGTTCGGCCGTCAACCAGGACGGCGCGAGCAGCGGCCTGACGGCGCCCAACGGCCCCTCCCAGGAGCGGGTCATCGAGGCAGCCCTGGCGGCTGCCCGGCTCAGGCCACGGGACGTGGACGCGGTGGAGGCGCACGGCACCGGCACTCCGCTCGGCGACCCGATCGAGGCGCAGGCGCTCCTCGCCACCTACGGGCAGGGCCGCGAGGCGGACCGGCCGCTGTGGCTGGGTTCGGTGAAGTCGAACATCGCGCATACGCAGGCGGCGGCCGGCGTGGCCGGTGTGATCAAGATGGTGATGGCGCTGCACCACAGGGTGCTGCCCAAGACGCTGCATGCCCAGGAGCGTTCCGGGCACGTGGACTGGTCCTCGGGAGCGGTGGAACTGCTCACCGAGTCGCGCGAGTGGCCCGAGACCGGGCGTCCGCGCCGGGTCGGTATCTCCTCGTTCGGCATCAGCGGCACCAACGCACACGTGATCGTGGAGCAGGCTCCGGACAACGCGGCCCGGGCCGCCGAGCCGGAGCGCACCGGCGGTGCGCCCGTGGGCGGTGTGGTGCCGTGGGTGCTGTCCGGGCGCAGCGCCGCAGCCCTGCGGGGCCAGGCGGCCCGGCTCGCCGAACTCCTCGCGCGGCACCCGGAGCCGGACCCCCTCGACGTCGGCCACTCCCTGGTGGCGTCGCGCTCGGCGCTGGAGCACCGGGCGGTCGTGCTCTGCGCCGGCGGCGGCCTGGAGTCGCTGCACGGCGGGCTCGCCGCGCTGGCGTCCGGGGAGCCTGCCGCGGGCCTGGTGCGCGGGACGGCGCGGGCCGGGGTGCGCACGGTGCTGGTGTTCCCCGGGCAGGGGTCGCAGTGGGTGGGCATGGCCAAGGGCCTGCTCGAGGCGTCCGAGGCGTTCGCCGCCCGGATCGCCGAGTGCGAAGCCGCGCTGTCCCCGTTCACGGACTGGTCGCTCACACAGGTGCTCACCGGCGGCGAGGAAACCGCCGGACTCCTCGACCAGGTGGACGTGGTGCAGCCGGTGCTGTGGGCGGTGATGGTGTCACTGGCCGAGGCGTGGCGCTCGATCGGTGTGGTTCCGGCCGCGGCCCTCGGGCACTCGCAGGGCGAGATCGCGGCCGCCACCGTGGCGGGCGCGCTGTCCCTGGACGACGCGGCGCGCGTGGTCGCGCTGCGGGCGCGGGCCCTGGTCAGGCTGCAGGGGCTCGGCGGCATGGCGTCGGTGGCCGCCTCTCGGGCCCGTACGGAGGAGCTGATCGCGGCGTACGGGGAGCGGCTGTCGGTGGCGGCGGCGAACGGGCCGGAGTCGACCGTGGTGTCCGGCGACGCGGATGCGCTGGCCGAACTGATCGCCGCCGCTGACACGTTGCAGGTGCGGATCCGGCAGGTTCCGGTGTCGTACGCCTCGCACTGCGCCCACGTCGACCGGATCCGCGACGAGGTGCTCCAGGCCCTGGCCCCGATCCGGCCGGTGGCGTCGGCGGTGCCGTTCTTCTCCACGGTGTCCGGCGACTGGCAGGACACCACCGAGCTCGACGCCGAGTACTGGTTCCGCAACCTGCGCCGACCGGTCGAGTTCGAGGCCGCCACGCGGTCGCTGCTCGACCAGGGCTACAGCGTGTTCATCGAGTCGAGCGCGCGCCCGGTTCTGGTGAACGCTCTGCTCGAGACCATCGAGGACACCGACCGGGCCGGCACGGCCGTCGGCTCGCTGCGGCGGGACGAGGGCGGCTGGGACCGGTTCCTGACCTCGGCCGCCGAGGTGTACACCCAGGGCGTGGACGTCGACTGGGCCGGCCTCCTGGCGGGTGGCCGCACGGTCGCACTTCCCACGTACGCCTTCCAGCGCAAGCGCTACTGGCTGGAGCGTGCCACCGCGGAGCAGAAGGCCGGTACGGGGACGCAGGACGCCGTCGACAGTCGGTTCTGGGAGGCTGTCGAGCGGGAGGACCTGGAGGAACTCGCCGCCACCCTGCAGCCCGGCATCGACGGCGACGTACGCGGGTCGCTGGAAACGCTGATGCCCGCACTGTCCGCCTGGCGGCGGCAGCGCCGCGAGGAGCAGACCGTCGACTCCTGGCGCCACCGCATCGTGTGGCGGCCGGCCCCGCAGGACAGGCCGGCCGTGGCGATGGGCAGCTGGATCGTCGCGGTACCCCAGACGCTGCGGGACCACCCATGGGTGGAGGCCGCCGCCGGCGCGCTGACAGCCGCCGGGGCCGAGGTGCGCCAGGTACTCCTGGACACCGCGAACCCGGAGCGCGAGACCTGGGCCGCGCGCCTGAAGTCGGCCTCGCCCGTGGCGTCCGGCGTGCTGTCGCTGCTCGCCCTGGACGAGGCGCCGGTGCCCGGGCGGCCGTCCACGGTGACGGCGGGCGTGCTCGGCACCATGACGGTGCTGCAGGCCGTGGACGACGCGGGCCTCGGGGCCCGGGTGTGGTGCGCCACGCAGGGCGCCGTGTCCGTCAGCCCGGCGGACCGTGCACAGAGCCCGGTGCAGGCGCAGGCGTGGGGCCTCGGCCTGGTGGCCGCCCTGGAACAGCCCGACCTGTGGGGCGGCCTGGTCGACCTGCCGGCCGCGGTGACGGACCGGACGGCCGAGCGGCTGCCCGGCCTGCTGGCGGGCGGCAGCGAGGAGGACCAACTGGCGCTCAGGTCCTCGGGTGTGTTCGTACGGCGGCTGGTGCCCGCGCCGCTGGCGCAGTCCGCGGCGGTACGGGAGTGGCGGGCGCGCGGAACCGTGCTCGTCACCGGCGGTACGGGCGGCCTCGGCGGGCATGTGGCGCGCTGGCTGGCCGGGCAGGGCGCCGAACACCTGGTGCTGACCAGCCGTCGCGGGCCGGATGCCCCAGGGGCCGCCGAACTGCGGGCGGAACTGGAGAAGTTGGGCGCCCGCGTCACCATCGCCGCCTGCGACGTCGGTGACCGCGATGCCGTTGCCGTGCTGCTCGACGGGCTCAAGGCCGAGGGCTCCACGATCCGTTCCGTTGTGCACACCGCCGGTGTGCCCGGCCGCTACCTGCCCCTGGCCGAGGCGTCCGCCGACGATCTGACGGAGACGCTGGCCGCGAAGGTCGGCGGTGCCGAGGCGCTGCACGAGCTGCTCGCGGGCGAGGAACTGGACGCGTTCGTCCTGTTCTCCTCCAACGCGGGTGTCTGGGGCGGCGCCGGCCAGGGCGCGTACGCGGCGGCGAACGCGCACCTGGACGCGCTGGCCGAGCGGCGCCGGGCGGCCGGGTTGCCGGCCACCTCGGTGGCCTGGGGGATGTGGGCCGGCGACGGCCTGGCCCGTACCGAGGACATCGGCGAACAGCTCAGCATGCGTGGTCTGCGGCCGATGGAACCCGCCCTCGCCATCTCGGCCCTGCACCAGGCGATCGACCGGGACGAGACCTTCCTGTCGGTCACCGACACCGACTGGGAGCACTTCACGGCCGTCTTCAGCGTGGCCCGGTCGAGCCCTCTGCTCGCGGAACTCGCGCCGGCGCAGGAGGCCGAGGACGGCACCGGGGCCGGCGAGCAGGACGGCTCGCGCTCCGCGCTGGTCGCCCGCCTCGCAGCGGTGCAGCCGCCGGAGCAGCACCGGATCCTGGTGGACCTGGTGCGGGCCGAGGCGGCCGCGATCCTCGGGTACGCGGGGCTCGGCGAGATCGACCCGCAGCGCGGGTTCACCGAGCTGGGCTTCACCTCACTCAGCGCGGTCGAGCTGCGCAACCGGATCAACGAGGTGACCGGCCTGAAGTTGCCGCCGTCGGTGATCTTCGACCACGCCAACGCGGCGGCCCTCGCCCGTCGGATGCGCACTCAGATGGACCCGGCCGGCTCCGCCAAGGACGGCTCCGTCCTGGAACGCATCCAGCAGATGGAGACGGCCGTACTGGTCCGCCCGCCGGCCGGCGGCGAGCGCGACCTCGTCGCCGGACAACTGCGGGAACTGCTCCGCAAGGTCGAGGGCCAGGACGCCACCGCGGACGGCGACGCCGCGATCGACCGGGACGCGCTGGATGCGGCCTCGGACGACGAGATGTTCGCCCTGATCGACAAGCAGCTCGGGCTCGACTGACGTGCCCTTGGCCGCCGTTGGTGCACGGGCCGGACGCGTCCGCCCGTGCACCAACGCCCCACGCCCTGGAACACGCCCCGGAACACGCCCTGGAACACGCACCACTAACGGGTTGGAGAAAGTGATATGGCCGGTGTCGAGGAACGGCTTCGTGAGTACCTCAAGCGCGTCACCGCGGACCTGTCGGACACCAAGCAGCGCCTGAAGGCGGCCGAGTCCCGGTCCCGGGAGCCCGTCGCCGTCGTCGGCATCGGCTGCCGGCTGCCCGGTGGTGTCGCCTCTCCGGAGGACTTCTGGCGGCTGCTGTCCGAAGGGCAGGACGCCGTCGGGGAGTTCCCCGACGACCGTGGCTGGGACCCGGACATGTACGACCCGGATCCGGACGCCACCGGCAAGTCGTACGCGAAGGAGGGGGCGTTCGTCCGCGACGCTGCCGACTTCGACGCCGACCTGTTCGGGATATCGCCCCGCGAGGCGCTGACCATGGACCCGCAGCAGCGGATGCTGCTCGAGACGTCCTGGGAGGCGATCGAGCGAGCCGGCATCGACCCGGCTTCGTTGCACGGCAGGGATGTCGGCGTCTTCGCGGGCGCCGCCGCCTCCGGCTACATCTCCGGCCGCCAGGTCCCGGACACCGCCGAGGGGTACGCCATCACCGGCGGGTCCTCGAGCGTGCTGTCCGGGCGCATCGCCTACACCCTCGGCCTGGAGGGCCCGGCGGTGACGGTGGACACGGCGTGCTCCTCGTCGCTGGTCGCCCTGCACCTGGCGGCCCAGGCGCTGCGCAACGGCGAGTGCTCGCTGGCCCTGGCCGGCGGCGTGTCGGTGCTGGTCAGCCCGTACCCGTTCATCGGCTTCAGCCGGCAGCGCGGGCTCGCCCCCGACGGCCGCTGCAAGCCGTTCTCCGACAGCGCCGATGGCACCGGCTGGGGCGAGGGCGCCGGCGTCCTCGTCCTGGAGAAGCTGTCCGACGCACGCCGTAACGGACGCCACGTGCTCGCGGTGATCCGTGGCTCGGCGGTGAACCAGGACGGCGCCAGCAGTGGCCTCACCGTGCCCAACGGTCCGGCCCAGCAGCGGGTGATCCGCGCCGCGCTGGCCAACGCGCGGCTGTCCGCGCAGGACGTGGACGCGGTGGAGGCGCACGGCACCGGTACCTCGCTCGGCGACCCGATCGAGGCGCAGGCGCTGATCAACACGTATGGGAAGGACCGCCCCGCCGACCGGCCGCTGTGGCTCGGCTCGGTGAAGTCGAACATCGCGCACACCCAGTCCACGGCGGGCGTCGCCGGTGTCATCAAGGTCGTGCTTGCGCTCCAGCACAACCTGCTGCCCCGGACGCTGCACGTGGACCGGTCGTCGACCAACGTCGACTGGTCCGTGGGTTCCGTCCAGCTCCTGGCCGAGGCCCGCGCCTGGCCGGAGACCGACCGTCCCCGGCGGGCCGGCATCTCCGCTTTCGGCGTGAGCGGCACCAACGCCCACGTCATCGTGGAGCAGGCACCGGCTCCGGAGCAGGCCGAGGAGGCCACCACCCCCGTGCCCGTGGCCGGGGAACTGATCCCGTGGACGCTGTCGTCACGCAGCGCCGACGGCGTGGCAGCACAGGCGGCCCGCCTTGCCGACCACCTGGACGCCCACCCCGAACTCGACTTGCTCGACGCCGGGTTCTCGCTCGGCACCACGCGCTCCGCACTGCCGCACCGGGCCGTCCTTACCGTGCGGAACCGGGACGAACTTCTCGCGGGTCTGCGGGCCCTGGCAGGTGAGCCGGACGGAGCCACGGCGGCCGAGGTCCAGCGCGGGGTGGCCCGCGGCAGCGCCCGGACGGTGTTCCTGTTCTCGGGGCAGGGGGCGCAGCGTGTGGGGATGGGGCGTGGTCTGGCGGCTGCGTTCCCGGTGTTTGCGCAGGGGTTGGGGGAGGTGTGTGCGGCGCTGGAGCTTGATCCGGCGGTGTTTGGTGACGGGGAGTTGCTGGGGCAGACGCGGTATGCGCAGGGTGCGTTGTTTGCGTTTGAGGTGGCGTTGTTCCGGTTGTTGGAGAGCTGGGGTGTCAGGGCCGACTTTCTGCTGGGGCATTCGGTTGGTGAGATTGCGGCGGCGCATGTTGCGGGGGTGTTCTCGCTGGCGGATGCGGCGCGGCTGGTGTCTGCGCGGGGTCGGTTGATGCAGGCGTTGCCGGCCGGTGGGGTGATGGTGGCGGTCGAGGCTGCGGAGGCCGAGGCGCGGAGTGCGTTGGAGGGTTATGAGGACCGGGTTTCGGTCGCTGCGGTGAACGGTCCGCGCTCGGTGGTGCTGTCCGGTGCCGGGCAGGCGGTGGAGGAGGTGCTGACCTGCCTCGAGGGCCGGCGCTCGAAGCCGCTCGTGGTCAGCCATGCGTTCCATTCGCCGTTGATGGAGCCGATGCTGGCGGAGTTTCGCGAGGTCGTGGCCTCGATCACGTACGCCCCGCCGCGCATCCCGGTGGTGTGCGATACGACCGGACTGCTGGGGGACGGCGGGGAGTTGAGCACCCCCGAGTACTGGGTGCGGCACGTCCGCGAGGCCGTCCGGTTCGCCGACGGCGTGCGGGCGCTGGCGGATGAGGGTGCCGATGTGTTCGTGGAGGTGGGTCCCTCCGGGGTCCTGACCGCGATGGCACAGGACACCCTCGACGAGGTGTCCGGCGAGAGCACCGCCGTCGCGCTGGCCCGCAAGGACCGGGACGAGGTCGACGCGCTGGTCGGTGGCGTGCTGCGTGCCTACGCGCACGGCACCCCGCTCGACTGGGCGGCCCTCCTGCCGGGCGCCCGGCGGGTGGACCTGCCGACGTACGCGTTCCAGCGCAGCCGTTACTGGTTGGACGGGGACGACGGCGCGGCCGCCGATGCGACGGCCCTCGGCCTCGGGGACCCCGAGCACCCGCTGCTCGGCGCCGCCGTGCCCCTCGCCGACGGGCAGGGCGCGGTGCTCACCACACGGCTGAGCCTGCGCACCCACCCGTGGCTGGCCGGGCACGAGATCGGCGGGACAGTGCTGCTGCCCGGCGCCGCCCTGGTCGAGATGGCGCTACGTGCCGGGCACGAGATCGGCTGCGACCGGGTCGAGGAACTGACCTTGGAAATGCCGGTGATGATCCCCCGCGAGGGAAGCGTGACCCTGCAGATCCGGGTGGGCGCCGAGGACGAGGCCGGCTGGCGGCCGCTGACGGTGCACTCGCAGGCAGGGCCCTACGAGGAGTGGGTCCGGCACGTGAGCGGCGCGCTGAGCGCCGACGCGGCACAGCCCGAGGCCGACCTGACGGCCTGGCCGCCGCCGGGCGCGCACCGACTCGACCTGGACATCGACGGGTTCTACGCCGCGTACCAGCGCCTCGGCTACCACTACGGCCCCTCCTTCCGGGGCCTCAAGGCCGCCTGGACGCGGGGCGAGGAGATCTTCGCCGAGGTGGCACTGCCGGATGAGGAGCTTGCCGCGGCCGGCGAGTTCACGCTGCACCCCGCGCTGCTCGACGCCTGCCTGCAGTCCGCCGGGGTCGGGTCGTTCTTCGACAGCGGCGGCTCGATGCGGCTGCCGTTCGCGTGGAGCGGTGTCTCCGTGTACGCGGGGGGTGCCGCCGCCGTGCGGGTGCGGGTGACGTCGTCGGGTCCGGACGCGGTCACCTTCGACCTGGCCGACCCGACGGGCGCGCCGGTGGCCCGGGTGGAGCGGCTGCTGATCCCGGAGATGACCCCGGAGCAACTGGAGCGGGTCAGCGCGGAGGAGAAGGACAAGCCGCTCCGGCTCGACTGGGTGCCGGTGGTGGCGCAGAGCACACCAGTGGCCGCCGACCGGTGGACCGTTCTCGGCCCGCAGGGTCTGGTCGGCCTGGAGGGCGCGCCCGTACCGGAGTTCACGGTCCTCGAGTGCGCCGCGGACGGCGTCGGGGACGACCTGCCGGCCGCCGCGCGGGCGCACACCGGCGCGGTGCTGACGGTGTTGCAGACCTGGCTGGAGGGGGAACGGTTCGCCGACAGCCATCTGGTCGTCGTCACGCGCGACGCGGTCGGAACCGCCGCTGCCGAAGTGGGCGACCCGGCCCAGGCCGCCGTGTGGGGCCTGGTGCGCTCCGCCCAGTCCGAGAATCCGGGCCGGTTCCTGCTGCTCGACCTGGAGCCCGGCACCGACCTCGCCGCGGTCCTGCCCACCGCCCTTGCCACCGGAGAGATGCAGCTCGCCGTCCGCGCCGACGAACCGCTGGCTCCGCGCCTGATGCGCTCCGCCGCCCGCGGCGCGCTGGTGCCGCCCGCCGGCGCCGCGTGGCGGATGGACGTGACCACCCCCGGCACGCTGGACAACCTCGCCCTGCTCCCGGCCTCCCGGGCCGAGGACCCGCTCGGCACGCAGGAGGTACGCATTTCGGTGCGTGCGGCGGGTGTCAACTTCCGCGACGTACTGCTCGCGTTGGGCATGTACCCGGGCCGGGCGTTCATGGGTGGCGAGGGCGCCGGTGTGGTCACCGAAGTCGGCGCCGAGGTGACCGGTCTGCGAGTCGGGGACCGGGTGACGGGCATCCTCTCGGAGGCCTTCGGTCCGACGGTGGTGGCGGACAGCCGCTCCGTCGTGTGCTTCCCCGACGAGTGGAGCTTCGAGCAGGCCGCTTCCGTGCCGGTGGCCTTCGCCACCGCGTACTACGGCCTGATGGACCTGGCCGGCCTGAAGGCGGGCGAGGCAGTGCTGGTGCACTCGGCCGCCGGCGGTGTCGGCATGGCTGCCGTGCAGCTTGCCCGGCAGCTGGGCGCCGAGGTGTTCGGCACCGCCAGCCCCGGCAAGTGGGGCACACTGCGCGCCGCCGGCCTGGACGATGCCCACATCGCCTCCTCCCGCACCACGGACTTCGAGCAGGCGTTCGGGGAGACGGCCCGGGGCCGCGGTGTGGATGTCGTCCTCAACAGCCTGACCGGCGAATTCGTCGACGCCTCGCTGCGGTTGCTGCCGCATGGCGGCCGGTTCATCGAGATGGGCAAGGCCGACCTGCGGGACGCCGATCGCGTCGCCGAGCAGCACCCGGGCGTCGGGTACCGGTTCTTCGATCTGATCGACGCCGGGCTCGACCGGTTCCAGGAAATCCTGGGCACCATCATCGGGCTGTTCCGGGACGGAGTACTGCACCATCTCCCGCTCAGCACCTGGGACGTACGCCACGGGCCCGACGCCTTCCGGCACATCAGCCAGGCCCGGCACACCGGCAAGGTCGTGCTCACCATGCCTCCGGTCTGGGACCCGGAGGGCACCGTCCTCGTCACCGGCGGCACCGGCACCCTTGGCGCGCTGACCGCCCGCCATCTGGTGACCGCGCGCGGGGTGCGCCACCTGGTGCTGGTCAGCCGGCGTGGCGCCGACGCACCGGGCGCCGCCGCACTGCGCGAGGAACTCACTGCCGCGGGCGCCGACGTCACGGTCACCGCGTGCGACCTCGCCGACGCCGAGGCGGTGCGGCGCCTGGTGGCCGGTCTGGCCCAGGCGCACCCGCTGACCGCCGTGGTGCACACCGCGGGCGTGGTCGACGACGGCGTGCTGGCGTCGCTCACCGCGGAGCGCATCGACACGGTGTTCCGCGCCAAGGTCGACGCCGCGGTCAATCTGCGGGCGGCGACCCGCGACCTCGACCTGGCGGGCTTCGTCCTGTTCTCATCCGCGTCCGGTGTCTTCGGCAGCCCCGGGCAGGCCAACTACGCGGCCGCCAACGTCTTCCTGGACGCCTTCGCACACCGCTGCCGGGCCGAGGGTCTGCCAGCGGTCTCGCTGGCCTGGGGCCTGTGGGCCGAGGCGAGCGGCATGACCGGGCAACTCGGCGGCGAGGACCGGGCCCGTCTCTCCCGCGGCGGTCTGGCACCGCTCACCAACGAGCAGGGGCTCGAACTCCTCGAGGCGGCAATCCTGGAGGATCAGCCGCTGCTCGTACCGGTCCGGCTGGAACGGTCGGTACTGCGCAAGCAGGCAGGCGACGGCACCCTGCCGCCGCTGCTGAGCCGCCTGGTGCGGGCGCCCGCCCGCAGGGCCGCGGCCGGTCCTGCGCAGAGCGAGGGCCCGACCCTGGTCCAGCGGCTGAGCAGGGTGCCCGCGACCGAGCACGAACGCCTGGTGGTGGAGTTGGTCCGCGGTGACCTGGCGGCGGTCCTCGGCCACTCCTCGCCCGCGGGCATCGATCCGACCCGGTCCTTCCAGGACATGGGCATCGACTCCCTCACCGCCGTCGAGCTGCGCAACCGGCTCAACGGCGCCACCGGCTTGCGGCTGCCTGCCTCCCTGGTCTTCGACCACCCGACCCCCCAGGCCCTGGCACGGCACATCCTCGCCGAGGTGGCACCGGACGGCACCACCGGGGCCGAGGCCGCCGCGGGCTCCCTGACCGACGCCGAGATCTGGCGGACCATCACCTCCGTGCCGCTGGACCGCATCCGCCAGTCCGGTGTCCTGGACACCCTGCTCCGCCTCGCCACCGAGGACGGTCCCGGCGACGGCACGACAGAGCACACGGACGAGCCGGAGGGGACGTCCATCGCCGAGATGGACGTGGACGACCTCGTCCGCGTCGCCCTCGGCGACGCCACCGACACAGACCCACAGAACGACACCGAAGGGACGTACGCAGAATGAGCAGCGCATCCGCGGACAAGGTGGTCGAGGCGCTGCGTGCGTCGCTCACGGAGAACGAGCGCCTGCGCAGGCAGAACCGGGACATGTCCGAGGCCTCCCGGGAACCCGTCGCCATCGTCAGCATGGCCTGCCGCTACCCGGGCGGGGTCAGAACCCCCGAGGACCTGTGGCAGTTGGTGCTCGAAGGCCGCGACGCCGTCGGCCCGCTCCCCGACGACCGCGGCTGGGACCTCGAGGCCCTCTACGACCCGGACCCCGACGCGCAGGGCAAGACGTACGTCCGCGAGGGCGCCTTCCTGTACGACGCGGGAGACTTCGACGCCGAGGTCTTCGGCGTTTCCCCGCACGAGGCACTGGCGATGGACCCGCAGCAGCGCGTCCTGATGGAAACCTCCTGGGAGCTCCTGGAGCGGGCCCGCATCGCCCCCGACTCGCTGCGCGGCACGCCCGTCGGCGTCTTCACCGGCGGCGTCGGCACCGACTACATCTCCCGGCACTACGCCATGGGCGCGCCCGAGGTGCCGGGCGGCGTCGAGGGCCACGCCATGACCGGCAGCGCCTCCAGCGTCTTCAGCGGCCGCATCGCCTTCACCTACGGCTTCGAGGGGCCGGCCGTGACGGTGGACACGGCGTGCTCGTCGTCCCTGGTCGCGCTGCACATGGCCGCCCAGTCGCTGCGGCAGGGCGAGTGCAACCTCGCCTTTGCCGGCGGCGTCGCCGTACTGCCCAACCCCGGCACCTTCGTCGGGTTCAGTCGCCAGCGCGGTCTGTCCCCGGACGGCCGCTGCAAGGCGTTCTCCGCGTCCGCCGACGGTACGGGCTGGGGCGAGGGCGCCGGCCTGGTCCTCCTGGAGCGGCTGTCCGACGCACGCCGCAACGGCCGACAGGTGCTCGCCGTGGTGCGTGGCTCCGCGATCAACCAGGACGGCGCCAGCAACGGCCTCACCGCCCCCAACGGCCCCTCCCAGCAGCGCGTCATCCGCGCCGCGCTCGCCAACGCCCGGCTCAAGCCGCAGGACGTGGACGCGGTCGAGGCGCACGGCACCGGCACCCCGCTGGGCGACCCGATCGAGGCGCAGGCCTTGCAGGCCACATACGGCAAGGGGCGGGATGCGGACAAGCCGCTGTGGCTCGGCTCCGTCAAGTCGAACATCGCCCACCCGCAGGCCGCGGCCGGCGTCGCCGGCGTGATCAAGGCGGTGATGGCGATGCGGCACGGCATCCTGCCCAAGACGCTGCACGCCGAAGAGCGGTCCTCGCACATCGACTGGTCCGCGGGCGCCGTCGGACTGCTCACGCAGCAGTGCGACTGGCCCGAGCGGGGACGCCCGCGCCGTATCGGTGTGTCGTCCTTCGGGATCAGCGGCACCAACGCCCACGCCATCCTGGAGCAGGCTCCCGAGCAGCCCGAGCCCGAGCGCACCGCCGAGGCGCCCGCAGGCGCAGTGGTGCCGTGGGTGCTGTCGGGGCGAAGTGCCGAGGCGCTGCGCGGGCAGGCAGCGCGCCTTGCCGCGTACGTGGCCGACCGGCCGGAGGCGGACCCCATCGACGTGGGCCATTCGCTGGTGACGACCCGGTCCGCGCTGGAGCACCGCGCGGTGGTGGTCGCCGCTGACGGCACAGCGCAGTCACTGCAGGCCGGCCTCGCCGTGCTGGCCGCCGGGGAGACCACCGCCGGTGTGGTGCGCGGCGTGGCCCGCGGCGGAGTGCGCCCGGTACTGGTGTTCCCGGGGCAGGGCTCGCAGTGGGTCGGCATGGCCGAGGGCCTGCTGGCGGCGTCACCCGCGTTCGCCCGCCGGATCGCCGAGTGCGAGCAGGCGCTGGCCCCGCACGTGGACTGGTCGTTGACCGAGGTCCTGACCGGCGGCGGGGCGACCGCGCCGCTCCTGGAACGGGTCGACGTGGTGCAGCCGGTGCTGTGGGCGGTGATGGTGTCGCTGGCCGAGGCGTGGCGCTCGGTCGGCGTGGTCCCGGCCGCGGTCGTCGGGCACTCCCAGGGCGAGATCGCCGCCGCGTGCGTAGCCGGCGGTCTCACACTGGAGGACGCGGCGCGCGTGGTGGCGCTTCGCGCCCGGGCGCTTGTGGCGTTGCAGGGGCAGGGCGGGATGGCCTCGATCGCGGTGTCGCGGGCGCGCACCGAGGAGATCCTCGCGCCGTACGGGGATCGGCTGTCGGTCGCGGCGGCCAACGGCCCCGAATCGACGGTGGTGTCCGGCGACACGGACGCACTGGACGAACTGGTCGAGTCTGCCGAAGAGTTGGGGGTGCACGCCCGGCGGGTTCCGGTGTCGTACGCCTCGCACTGCGCCCATGTCGAGCGGATTCAGGACGAGTTGACGGACGTCCTGGCCGCGATCCGCCCGCAGACCTCCGCGGTGCCGTTCTTCTCGACAGTGACGGGGGACTGGCAGGACACGGCGGGCATGGACGCGGAGTACTGGTTCCGCAACCTGCGCCGGCCGGTGGAGTTCGAGTCGGCCACGCGGTCGCTGCTCGAGCAGGGCTACAGCGTGTTCGTGGAGTCCAGTGCACACCCCGTCCTGGTCAACGGCCTCCTGGAGACCATCGAGGACAGCGGCTTGCCCGGCACGGCCGTCGGTTCGCTGCGGCGCGACGAGGGCGGCTGGGACCGGTTCCTGACCTCGGCCGCCGAGGTGTACACCCAGGGCGTCGACGTCGACTGGGCCGGGCCCCTGGCCGGCGGCCGCCCGGTCGACCTGCCTACGTACGCCTTCCAGCGCAAGCGGCTGTGGCTGACGACCGAACCTCCCGTGCGGCCCGGCGACGACACCCACGACGAGGCCACCGCCGCCTTCTGGGAGGCGGTCGAGCGCGAGGACCTCGACGGGCTCGCCGCCACCCTGCAGCCCGGTGCCGGTGCCGATGTCCGCGCCTCCCTCGGGGCGCTGCTGCCGGCCCTGTCCGCCTGGCGGCGCGAGCGGCGCAAGGAGAACACCGTCGACGCCTGGCGGTACCGGGTCGCCTGGCACCCGCTGGGTGTCTCCGCACCGTCCGCCGACGCGCTCGCCGGCGGTACGTGGCTACTCGTGCACCCCGTGGACGGGCCGCGGGACGCCTGGATCGACGCGGCGGCCCAGGCGCTCGGCGCCGCCGGCGCCGACGTCCGCACGGTGGCCCTGGACACCGCGGCCCCCGATCGCGCGGCTTGGGCGCAGCGCCTGGCCTCCGAGGGCCCCTTGGCCGGCGTACTGTCCCTGCTCGCCCTGGACGACGCGCCGCTCGGCGGCAACCCGGTGCTGACCCAGGGAGCCGCAGCCGTACTCACCCTGTTCCAGGCGCTCGGCGACGCCGACGTCAAGGGCAGGCTGTGGTGCGCGACCCGCGGCGCGGTCGGCGTGAGCGGTGCCGACCGCGCGCAGAACGCGGCGCAGGCCCAGATCTGGGGCTTCGGCCGGGTCGCCGCGCTGGAGCAGCCAGCCCGCTGGGGCGGTCTGGTCGACCTGCCGGCCGGTCCGGACACCCGGGCGGCCGGCCGCCTGTGCGGCATCCTCGCCGCCGGTGGCGAGGAGGATCAGTTGGCGCTGCGGCCGTCGGGTGTGTTCGTGCGGCGGCTGGTACATGCACCGCTGGTGGAGACGCCGGCCGGCCAGTGGCAGGTGCGGGGGACCGTGCTCGTCACCGGTGGTACCGGCGGTCTCGGCGGGCATGTGGCGCGGTGGCTGGCCGGGCAAGGCGCGGAGCACCTCGTGCTGACCAGCCGCCGCGGTCCCCACGCCCCGGGCGCGGCCGAACTGCGCGACGAACTGGAGCAGTCGGGCGTCCGCGTGACCGTCGCCGCCTGCGACGTGGCCGACCGGGAGGCGCTCGCCGCGCTCCTGGACGGGCTCCGGGCCGACGGTTCACCACTGACCGCGGTGGTCCACACAGCCGGCGTGCCAGGCCCGTTCGTCACACTCGCCGACGCCTCGGCCGACGATCTGGCCGAGACGCTCGCCGCGAAGGCGGGCGGCGCCGAGGCGCTGGATGAGCTGCTGGCCGACGAGGAACTGGACGCGTTCGTCCTGTTCTCCTCCAACGCCGGCGTCTGGGGCGGCGCCGGCCAGGGCCCTTACGCGGCGGCCAACGCCCACCTGGACGCGCTGGCCGAGCGGCGGCGCGCCCGCGGCCGAAGGGCACTGTCGGTGGCATGGGGCATGTGGGCCGGGGATGGCCTGGCCTCGGACAAGGGCGTGGAAGACGCCCTGCGCCGGACCGGTCTGCTGCCGATGGAGCCGGTGCTCGCTGTCGCGGCGTTGCAGCAGGCACTGGAGCGGGACATGACCTTCCTGTCGGTCACCGACATGGACTGGGAGCGGTTCGCCGCCGTCTTCACCGCGAACCGGCCGAGCACGCTGCTGAGCAAACTGCCCGAGCTGCGCCGCCCGTCCGCCGCCGGGACAACCGGCGACCGGGGCACCGAGGGCGGCCCGGTCTCCGAGCTGGCCGGGCGCCTGGCCGGCATGTCGGCGGTGGAACAGCAGCGGGTTCTGCTCGACCTGGTCCGCGCCCAGACGGCGGCCGTCGTCGGGTACGACTCCGCGGAGGCCGTCGACCGCGAACGGACGTTCCAGGAGCTCGGCTACAACTCCGTCACCTCGGTGGAACTGCGCAACCGGCTCAGCGATGCGACCGGGCTCAAGCTGCCCGCCTCCCTCGTCTTCGACCATCCGACCCCCACCGCGCTGGCCCGCCGGCTGCGCATCGACCTGGTCGGCGCCGAGGACAGTGAGGTCGGCCAGGACACGGTGGCACCGCTCGCCCTCGTCGACGCCGACCCGATCGCCATCGTCGGCATGAGCTGCCGGCTGCCGGGCGGCGTCGAGTCGCCGGAGGACCTGTGGCGGGTCGTTGCCGACGGTCACGACGTCGTCGGCCCGCTGCCGGAGGACCGCGGCTGGGACGCCGTCGAGAAGCTCACCGAGATGGGCGTCGACATGCCAGGCGGTCGCTGGCTGACCCGGGGCGGGTTCCTGACCGGTGCGACCGAGTTCGACCCGCAGTTCTTCGGTATCTCCGACGCCGAGGCGCTGGCCATGGACCCGCAGCACCGGCTGCTGCTCCAGCTCTCCTGGGAGGCCGCGGAACGTGCCGGAGTGGATCCGCAGACCCTGCGCGGCACCGACACCGGCGTCTACGTCGGTACGTTCTTCCAGCCGTACTGGGCCGGTTCGAACCGCATCGCCGAGGACGTCAAGCCGTACCTGGGCATCGGCATGGTGCCGACGTTCGCCTCGGGCCGCGTCGCGTACCTGATGGGTCTGGAAGGGCCGACGTTCACCGTCGACACCGGCTGCTCCTCGTCCGGTGTCGCCCTGCACCTGGCCTGCCAGGCGCTCGCCCGCGGCGAGTGCTCGGCTGCGCTGGTCGGCGGCGCGACCGTGCTGTCCAGCCCACTGGCCGTACCGGACCTCGGCGGGATGGCCCCCGACGGCCGGTGCAAGCCGTTCTCCGAGGACGCCGACGGCACCGGCTGGGGCGAGGGCGCCGCGGTGCTGATGGTGGAGCGGCTGTCCGACGCGCGCCGCAAGGGGCACGAGGTGCTGGCCGTGATCCGCGGTTCGGCCGTGAACCACAACGGTGAGAGCAACGGCATGTCACCCAAGGGCTCGTCCCAGCAGAAGGTGATCCGCCAGGCGCTGACCGGCGCCGGGCTCACCGCCGACGAGGTCGACGCCGTCGAGGGGCACGGCACCGGCACCCCGCTCGGCGACCCGATCGAGGCGCAGGCCCTGCTCGCCACGTACGGCAGGAACCGGCCCGCCGACCGGCCGCTGTGGCTCGGCACGGTGAAGTCCAACATCGGCCACCCGCAGGCGGCTTCCGGCCTGGTCGGGGTGATCAAAACGGTCCTCTCGATGCGGCACGGGGTGCTGCCGAGGACGCTATCCACCGACACGCCCACCATGCAGGTCGACTGGTCCGGGGGCGGCGTCGCGCTGCTCGCCGAGGACACGCCATGGCCCGAGACGGGGCGGCCGCGCCGCGCCGGAGTGTCCTCGTTCGGAGCCAGCGGCACCAAGGTCCACCTCATCCTCGAACACGAGCCACCCGCAAAGAGCCCCGCCGCACAGGAGAGCGGCGGCCCCGCCGTCCTGCCGTTCCTGGTGTCCTCCCGAAGCGCCGAGGGTCTGCGGGAGCAAGCCCGGCGGCTGCGGGAATCGGTGGCCGGCCGACCCGCGACCGAACTCCGCGACGTCGCCTGGTCACTGGCCACCACACGTACCGCATTCACCCACCGGGCGGCGCTTTTCGCCTCCGGCCGGGACGAACTGCTCGCCGGGCTGGCCGCGCTGGAGAACGGTGAGCCGCTCGACCAGGGCGTGCAGGCCGAGGCCGCGGCCGGGGCCGGTACCGTGTTCGTGTGCGCGGGCGGCATCCAGCCGGGCGTACGCGAGCTGTACGAGCGGTTCCCGCTCTTCGCGGACACCCTCGACGAGGTGTGCGCCCACCTTGACGCCCAACTCCACACCCCGGCGCACCCGGCGGCACTCGCGGCGGAGCGCCCCGCGGACGCGACCCTCGCGGCCGCGGTGGCCTTCGCGCATGAGGTGGCCCTCGCCCAACTGGTGCAGGGCATGGGTGTGACGCCCGATGTGGTCGCCGGGCACGGTCTCGGCGAGGTCGCGGCCGCGTACGTGGCCGGGGCCCTGCCGCTGCCGGACGCGGCGAGCCTGGTCGTCGCGGCGGCCCGGCTCCTTGCGCGGGACGCGCTGCGGGCCGAGGCCGAGGACCTGTTCCGCCGTACGCTCAAGGGCGTGGCGCCGCAACCCGGTTCGGCGCCGCTGGTGCGCGCGAGCACCGGGGAGACCCTCACCGCCGACACCCTGCTCGACCCGGCGCACTGGCAGGCGACGCAGCCGCTGTCCGGGCAGTTGCCCACGCCGGCCGGTGCCACCGCTCTCGTCCGGCTGGACGTCGCGGTGCAGCAGGACGGCCGGGCAGCGGCCGAGCAACTCCTGTGCCTGCTGGCCGGGTTGCACGTGACCGGCGTACCGGTCGCCTGGCGCGAGGCGCTGGTCGGTGCCGGCGCCGAGGGCCGGGTCGTGGACCTGCCCACGTACGCGTTCCGGCGGGATACCTACTGGCTCAACGCCAACCCGGTGGCCCTGCTCGGCGAGACCCTGGAAGGCCGGAACGCCGGCAACTGGGCTGCTCTCGAAGGGGAGGAACTGCTCGACGAGGCCGACCGCAAGGCAGTCGTCGAGGAGTACTTCCGCCGGCTCAACGCGGGCGACCTGGAGGGCGCGGTCGAGATGTTCGCGCCGGACATCCGGATGGAGGACCCGGTCGGCAGCGCGCCGCGGGTCGGCATCGAGGAGGTCAAGGAGTACATAGCCTCGGTCATCAAGGCCAAGTCCGAGATCGAGGTCGGCACCATAGTGGCTGCCCAGGACGGTTCCCGCATCGCGGTGCCGCTGGTGGGCCGCCTCAACCAGCTCGGCACGGGTGACGGCGCCCGCATGGAGATACCGTGCGTCGACGTCATCCGTATCGGCGGCGACGGCAAGATCCGCGAGATCCTGGTGTTCTGGGGCATGACGGACATCACGGTGTGAGGCGTCCCGTGCCGCGGGTCCGGCGCGCCCGGTAAGGCGCCACGGACCCGCGGCACGGAACCTTCGGCAGGGGCCCGTGACAACTCCGGGTGTCCCAGGGTGACGCTCGCGGAGCAGGCCGAGCCTGCTGCATTGCTCACCTCGAGCACCACCTCCACCAGGCGACCGACGAGGCACTGCCACGGCGTCTCGTCCTGGTGTTCCAGCTCGTCGGCCCCTTTTGAGGCGGGCGCCGGGGGCGGATCGGTGCGGGCGCCGACCGCATGCTGGTGCGCGCGGACGATGGTGGAGTCCACGGAGATGTCCCAGTCGACCTCACCGGCCGCGTCGGCCGCAGCCTGGACCTGCTGGAGCAGACGTTCCCACGTACCGTCGGCTGACCACATGCCGGGACACGCATGCCGAGGCATCGCCGTCCTTGAGAACCCGGTGTCATCGATGAGCAGCGCGGTGGGCTTGATGACCGGCTGCATTCGCCAGGCCAGACGGGCCCGTACGTGTGCCGGATCCCACGGGCTGGTGGTGATGAAGCGAGCCAGAGCCTGCCGGTTGGCGTCCTCACCGAGGCGGCCCAGCTCACCGACCTCTACGTCGGCGAGCGGCTCCACATCCCGTCCCTGTCCATTCGGCCCGGCGAGCGGCTGCTGGTGACCGGCCCCAACGGAGCCGGCAAGACCACCCTGACGCGCGTCCTGGCGGGAGAACTCCCACCCGACGGTGGCTCGGTGAACGTCCTCGGACGGGTGGGACATCTGCGCCAGGAGGAAACGCCGTGGCCACCCGGGTTCACCGTCGCCCAGGCATTCGCCGCGGGACGAGGAGGAGGCCTGGACCGGCTCGGGAACCGTTCTCCCAGATCTTGCGTGACCTCTTGATGTGTTGTCGGCTCGTGGTGAGGCGACCGGAGGGGACCAGATGAGAGCGCGGACGATGGTGAGCGTGGCGGTATCGGCTTGTGTGGCGCTGGTGGCGTGCGCGTGCGGTCCGGAGAAGACGAAGGAGGACACGGACGCGAAGCCTTCGCAGCCGTCCGCGTCCACGCGGGCAAAAGAGCCGTCGGCCACGCCGTCCGCGTCCACGCGGACCGAGAAACCGTCGGCCACCCCGACCGGCGACCACCCCGCGCCCAGGACGAAGGAGGGCGCGATCCAGCGGTACGAGCAGTACCTCCACGCCCTGGGCCGTGAGGACATCGACACGGTCTGCGAAGTGGCCGGGCCCGCCGCGAAGAAGGCAGAGGACCAGGGGCTCGGCCCGTGCACCTCGACGTACGCCGCCGTGTTCCAGATGATCTCGCCCGCGCAGAAGAAGGCCCTGCAAACCGCGACGGTCGACCCGCAGCGCATCGCCGTGCGCACGCCCGACAAGATCGAGATGCCGGTCGAAGCGGTCAGGGCCTCCGCCACCTTCTCCGAGAACGACCTCGGCAGCTACACCCTGGAGTACCTCAAGAACGATTGGTACATCACCGACTGAACCCGACGCGCCATACGCGGAGCCGCCCGACGGTAGGAGCAGACGCATTCCCCCGGCCTTCGTGCTGATCAGGTGCCTGATTCGATACGGCACACACGATCGCGCGAAGGCCGCCCGCAAGAGCGGTGAACTACGCAGGCCCGCCTCAAGTGCGAACCCCGTTCGAGAGCCGCGGACAAGAGGCCAAACCGACACGGTCGCTCCGCGTGACAGCCGAAGATTGACGTGCTCCCTGGCCTAAAGTCCAGGGATTCCGGCCTGGGTTGTCTGACCCTTCCGGGGGCTTCCTGCTTCAACGCGCTGTGCCGGGACTTTCGTCCTGGCTTACCGGCGCTCCACGAGGCGTTGAGCGTCTCCGCCCGTCCGGTGGCGACGATGCGGCGTCCTTCGAGGAGGACGTTGCGGCTTGCGTTGTGGTCGCGGTCGTGCATGGTGCCGCACTCGTGGCACGTCCACTTTCGGATGTGCAGGGGCTTGGGGCCGTCCCGGAATCCGCAGGCCGAGCAGACTTGAGAGGACGGGAAGGCCCGGTTCACCTTGGCGAAGGTGCGGCCGTGCTTGACCGCCTTGTACTGGAGCATGCCGACGAAGGCGGACCATCCCGCGTCGTGTACGGACTTGGCGAGGCGGGTGCGGCCGAGGCCGGAGACCGCGAGGTCTTCCACGTACACCGCTTGGTTGTCGCGAATGATCTGTGTGGATGCCTTGTGGTGCCAGTCCCGGCGCCGGTCCGCCACCTTGGCGTGCTGGCGTGCGACCTTGATGCGGGCCTTGGCCCGGTTCTTCGATCCCCTGGCCTTGCGGGACAGCTCCCGCTGAAGGCGCTTGAGTTTTTTCTCGGCCCGGCGCAGGAAGCGGGGGCTGTCGATCTTGCTGCCGTCGGACAGGACGGCGAAGGCGGACAGGCCGAGGTCGAGACCGGTGTCGGTCTCCGCCTGCGGGAGGATGTCCGGCCGGTGTCCACGACGAAGCTGAGGAAGTACCGGCCGCAGCTGTCTTTGGTGATGGTCAGGGACGTGGGCGCGGCCGGAAGCCGGCGGGACCACTTGACCTTGAGATTGCCGACCTTGGCCACGTACACCGCGCCGCCCGCTTGGAGGGAGAAGGCGTTGGTGTTGAGGCGGATCGACTGCCGGGTGTCTTTCTTCGACTTGTACCGGGGCGGCCCAACCATCCGGCCCTGCCGTTTGCCCTTGAGGCTGTCGAAGAAGTTCTTGTAGGCGGTGTCGAGGTCCCGAAGGGACTGTTGCAGGACGACCGCCGACACGTCGGCGAGCCAGGCCCGTTCCTCGGTGCGTTTGGCCTGGGTGATGCGAAGCCGGGACAACTCCGCCGACTTCACATACGGCAGCCCCGCTGCGTGTGCTTCCTTGCGGTCGCGCAGGCAGTCGTTCCATACCACGCGGGCGCACCCGAACGCACTCGCCAGCGCACGGCGCTGGGTGGCATCCGGGTAGGCCCGGTAGTTGTAGCGGAGCTGCATAACCAAGACCCTACGTCCACCTCCTGGTGCATTGCCCGCCGAAGGTTGCCGTCTCCAAGCTGGTCAACAGCCTCAAGGGCGTCTCCGCCCGCCGGATACGCCAGGAGTTCACCGGCCGCATCAACCGCGCCATCATGCACGGACACCTGTGGTCGCCCTCGTACTTCTCCGCATCGTGCGGCGGAGCACCATTGGCGATCGTCCGTCAGTACATCGAGCAGCAAAAACGCCCACTCTAGAGTGCAGGTCAGAGCAGCCTTGAGATGCATTCATCCCCGGCGTGAACGCCGGGGCTTTCTGCAAGAGTCCCGGTAAAGACCAAGCGCAGCGCGCAGCGCCACCGCAGGCGCCCTTCACTCGAAGAAGTGCTCTGCTGGACGAAGCCAACACGGAGCCTCCATCGGCCTATCAGTACGCCTTCACCTTCACTCAGGCGCGACCCAGGTGGCGGCTTCGCCGCCCTGTGGCCGCAGGTTTTCTCAAAGCTGATCAAGTGCGCGGCTGGGTGCCGGGCCTGAGCTCGATGCGCATGGTGTCGTCGTCCTCGATGACGTACGTAGGATCCGTGGCCTTCTTCCATCCCAGCCGTAGCAGGTAGTACCGGTGATCACGTTCAATCAGCAAGCGTAGGCCGCTGTAGCGGTACCGGTAGTGGGCATCGCGTCCCAGATCCTCCACGCGGGGTCCCGGCGGAGCGATGCTCAGCCGCTCGGTGCTCAGTACGACCACGGCCACACGGCGTACCAATTGATCCGCGTCACGGTGCGCGTCCTGACGGCCGAGCTGCCCTGCTACCAGGGCTACCACCCAGATCAGGAAGAGGCCCGCGGCCAGAAGGGACAGGGCGCGCTCCCACGCCGGTTTGCGTGGCCCGCCCGCAGGAGCGGCGGCGCTGGTCTGGCTGAGGAGCAGTCCGGCCGCCACGAGCAGGGGCGCTGACCAGGCGAAGGGCTGGATCCAGCGCCACAGCATCATCAGGCCGACCCCCGTGGCGACGAACCCGAGATAGGCTCGCGCCACCGCGCGCCCGAGCACGCGCATGCGGCGGATGTGGCGCTCGGGGAGTTGCATGGCGATCAGCAGTCGGGGAATGGCCGGTACTACAAGCGCCAGAGCCATGACTTCCAGAGCGGGCAGGGCGGCGAGCCGCAGGCTGCGCATCACCAGTTCGAAGGTGCTGAAGCCCATGGCGAGGCTGTCCAAGTGGAAGTAGCCGAAGTAGGCGTTGGTGTATATGTAGCCCGCGTAGAGCATCAGGCCGCCGACGAACGATGTCGCTCCGACAGCTGAGTTGACGAGGTCCAGGTGGCCGCCGCTCTCAGTCTGCGGGGCGGGAGGGGGTCGCGGTGGCCCCTGCCTGTCACGGAGACGGCGGAGGTGATGAGAGGCAGGCCCACGGCGGACTGCGCGGCGGCGCGATCCGGTAGGCGGCCTCGGCGAGGCGGGGGGATGTGCCGGGCCTCGGGCTGCGGATGCGCCCATCCCGTCAGCTTGCCTCGGGGAACATGCTGCTTTCCGACGCAGTCGGAGGTGTCGAACAGGTGTCACCTGGGGCCGGCGTCGGGCTGCAAGAGGATGGTGTTGGATGCGCCGGCGGGCTGCCGGTGACACCGGCGCCAGGCCCATCGGTTGGCCCGGTATCCGATGGCGGCGGATCCACAGAGGGAATGCCCGGGTCCCCATTTGCCGCACCACTGGCGTCTTGACCGCCAACGGATCCGCTGCCGCTCTGACCGGCGGCTGTCGCTTCCGGGGCCGATATACTGCCAGGCTGATTTCCGCCAGGCGGCCCGCCCGAAGTACCACACCCTGCGGCTCCGTAGCCCAGGACCACCGTCATGACAACCGCTGCAGCAGTCCGGCCCCCGATCACGGCGCCCGAGCACACTCGCATCCGTTCCCCCCTCACAACGGACAACCTTGCACGGTGTATAGGCACAGGATTCCACCGGATGCGGGCACGGCCCATATTTTGGGGCAAATTACGGAAGCTGGCGCACGAGTGCTCTATAATGCGACGCTCGCCAATGGTGCATCAAGGTCGTTCACGAAACTGCGGACAGAGCCAAAATCGCGGATCCCCATCAGGGGCGACCGTGACCAGCAGGTCGTTTGGATCGAGGCGGCAGCCGAACATGGTTGGTGCGGTCACGACCACGTAGCGCAGGCACCGAGGATGCCAGGCCGTGCTGCCGAACGCTTGGCTAGGAGTGTCGGTCGAGAGTCAGCGGTGGGCGCGGATCCGGCTGCCACTTCTGGTCGAGACCCCAGTCGTGGTGCGCTTGGCCAGTTGCGAGCCGCTGCTGGGCGCGCTGCACATCCGGCTGTGGCTGGCTGACAGCCTTGACTGGGTGATCGTCGGTGGCGAGTCCGGTCCGAAGGCTCCACCAATCCACCCGGGTTGGGCCACGTCCCTCCGTGACCAATGCCAGGAAGCTGGCGTAGCGTTTTTCTTCGAGCGTGGTGGCCGGCCGAAGTCGGCGACGCCCCTCATCGCCATCGCCCTGTGGCCTTCGACGGACCGGGTGCCGTCGGCCTTGTCGAGTCAGCCGCGATGGTCCGGGTCGGCAAGACGGCTGCGGGCCGACTGCTGGACGGACGGATGTGGGACGAGTTTCCGCCCCGGCGCGCCCAAGGCTCTGGCCTGGTGGCGCTACTGCTGGTGGCGTGGCCTGCCGCGCTGTTCCGGCTCCTGTCGGCCGCGCTTCCGTCGCCGACCCCATAGACGGTGCGGGGCCACGACGCTGACCGCCAACAGCAGACCCTGCCACGTGGGACATGAACGTGAGCTTCGCTTGTCGGACGAGCACTCACTGAAATCCTGACCACATGGGACGAAATGGACGTACTCGAACCCGGGTAGGAGTGGAGAGCATCGCCGCTGTCCTCACCGCAGTCCTCGGCGCTATTGCTGCAGCTGTGTTCAGCTTCAACGCGATCGAGGAATCACCACCGACATCGAAGCCGTCACCGACTGTCACCGAGACAGCTGCGCCATCGCTGAGTGCACCGGCGACGCCAACGGCATCACCGACTCGCTCCCCCGCCCTGCCGGTGACGGTTGTGGTCAACGTCCCGGGGTCCGGAGGAGGACGCCCCGACCTTTCTTCCTATATCGCTGCTGTGGGCACAGCTCTGACCCCCATCGTGGTTGCGGTCATTACCTTCTTCCTCGGCCGCCGAGGGGCTAGCAGATCCGAGGCGGAGGTCAAAGCAGAGACTCCTGGTTCGGCATGAAACTTGGTCGGTTTTCCGAGAGGCATTGCCCAACCAGCCCCCGCAGGAACCAGGCTCGTATAGATTCAGCGCCGCCTTGCCGCAGCGACGGTGTAGGCCGAAGCGGAGCCGGACGAGCTGACCGTCGCGCCCGAGGACGGCGCTCCCGGGTACAGCAGGGGCAAGTTCCCCCACTGGATCACCCAGCACGGCACGTGCGACGCCCGGGAAGTTGTGCTCGCCCGGGACGGAGAGGCCGTCGCCAGCGATGGGCAGTGCCGCGCTGTGGCCGACAATTGGTACTAACTCGGAGTGCGACGGCATGCAGACGGACGCGGCGTCGAAGATCGACATCGACCATGTGGTCCCGTTGAAAGAAGCGTGGCGGTCCGGGGCCTCGCAGTGGACGACTGCGGACCGCCGAGCGTTCGCCAACGATCTCGACCACTCCCAGCTCATCGCTGTCTCGACTCACTCCAACCGGGCAAAGAGTGACAAAGACCCTTCCGATTGGCGGCCTGACCGGCTCGACTACCACTGCACGTACGCGCGAGCCTGGATCTCGGTGAAGTACACCTACTCACTCACCACGGACGAGGAAGAACGCGCTGCGCTGGTTGACATGCTCAACAGCTGCCGCTGATGCACGCCCGTCGTCCGGTGCGCCGACAGGCCGACGCACCGGAATGACGAATCGGAGGTCCAGCTACGGCTGGACAACCGGTAGGGGTAGAGGTCCCTGGGGTCCCTCATTGCTGATCCGCCATTCCGGCGGGTGCGTGGCACAGTGGCGGTATGTGCGGCCGCTACGTGTCCACCCGTAGTCCGAAGGACCTGACCCGGCTCTTCGGCGTCAAGGACTGGCGCTCCGAAGAAGCTCTGGATCCGAACTACAACGTCGCCCCCACCGACGACGTCTACGCCGTCCTCGAGCGCACCCCTCGCCACGACGATGAGGGGGCGGTGCGCAGGGAGCTGCTGCCGTTGCGGTGGGGCCTGGTGCCCTCCTGGGCGAAGGACCCGAAGATCGGCTCCCGCATGATCAACGCGCGGGTGGAGACCGTGCACGAAAAGCCCGCCTACCGCCGCGCCTTCGCCCGGCGCCGCTGCCTGCTCCCGGCCGATGGTTTCTATGAGTGGCAGCAGCTCAAGAGCGACCAACGCGGCAAGGCGCGCAAGCAGCCGTACTTCATCCATCCCGCTGATGGGCAGGTGATGGCCCTCGCTGGTCTGTACGAGTACTGGC
The DNA here is from genome assembly GCF_016741875.1 of Streptomyces coffeae. Classification (GTDB taxonomy): domain Bacteria; phylum Actinomycetota; class Actinomycetes; order Streptomycetales; family Streptomycetaceae; genus Streptomyces; species Streptomyces coffeae. The sequence goes on from NZ_JAERRF010000029.1 coordinate 34,764, forward strand.
TGAACCCGGACATGGCGAAGGACGACCCAGCTGCCTGGCTGATGACCTGCACGATCATCACCACCGAGGCCACCGACGCGGCTGGCCGTATCCACCCCCGCATGCCGCTCGCCCTGGCACCGGACCATTACGACGCCTGGCTCGACCCCCACCGCGACAATGCCGACGAGCTGCGCGGCCTGCTCATCCAGCCCGCAGAGGGCCGCCTGGACGCCCGACCCGTCTCGACGGCGGTGAACAACACCGGCAACAACGGCCCACAGCTCCTGGATGAGGTCGCCTCGTAAGGCGAGGTCGCCAAGCAGTTCTCCCAGCGGCGCCAGGCTGCTCAGGGGGTTATGGGAGTTGCCGGGGGTGGCTTCTCGAGGCGCGGGCCTGACCCGGCTATCCGCAGCCGATGGAGCGTCTGCCCCATCGGCTTCGGCGCTGCTCATGTGTTCGTTTGCTGATCGTTGTTGTGCCGGGCTGCCCTGGTGCGGCGCTGGTGGTCAGCTGGGGCTGATACGGCCTCGCCAGCCGCCCTCTTCCTCACCGCGTCGTTCGATGAAGTCCTTGAACCGGTGCAGATCGCCCCTGATCCGGCGGTCGACCGTCCCGGTCATGTCCGCGGCCTTCTCCGCGACCCCGGTCGGTTCGTAGTCCATGGTCAGTTTGACCTCGGTGTGGGTCTCGTCCACGCGGCGGAAGCTCACCATGCCCCGCTGCTGGACGTCGCCCGATGTGGTGCGCCAGGCGATGCGCTCGTCGGGGAGCTGATCGACGATCTCGGTGTCGAACTCACGCTGTACTCCGGCGATGGAGGTCGACCAGTGGTTGTGCCGGTCGTCCACCTGCGTCACCTGATCTACGCCTTCCATGAACCGCGGGAACTCGGTGAACTGCGTCCACTGGTTGTAGGCCGCGTGCAGCGGAACCTCTACCTCGACAGACTCCCGCACCGTGCTCATCGCAGACTCCTCTCGCCGTGGTCACGGCCACGGGTTGCCGAGCAGCGACTCCATAAACCGATCCTGGCCAGCGCCGCAGGGCCCGGTCCGGACGGCACACGTCGCAGATCGCCACCGTCTGGCCCGCGCACAGCTCGACTGCCTGCTCGGTGGTGATGCGGGTGTGGCTGTCCCGAGCCTGCCAGCAGTCACGACGGTGCAGGCCGTGGGATGGGAAGTCCTCGCTGTACTGGTGAATCTTCTGCAGCAACCCACTGGCGGCCCGCCACCGCTCCCTCCGTGGGCACAGTCGAGTAGTCCACCGGGGATCGGCGTGATGCGCTCGGCCTGGACGCTGATCGGGGTGGGCGCGCCCATCGGCTGGGTGGCACCGTCGGCTGCTTCGTGTTCCGGGAGCCGGAGATCCCGAGCAGTCCGCTGTTACGCGACCGTGCTGGTCGCAGCCGTCAACGAGCGGCTGTGACGAGCAGTTTCGCAACAGGCCCTAGTCCATCAGGACGGCGCGGCATGCAAGGTGCAGGGCGAGCCGCTCGTCGCGGTCTTGGAGGTCAACGCCGAGGAGGTTCTTGATCCGGTCCACACGGCTGGCCACGGTGTTGCGGTGCACACCCAGGACAGCGGCGGTCTCGTTGAGGGAGGATTCGGAATCGAGGTAGGTGCCAAGCGTCCGGATCAGGTCGCCGGGCTGGTTGCGCAGAGGCGTCAGCATGGTGTGAGCGGCTGGAATAAAGGTCTCCGTACGGCCCCACCCCAGGAGGAGTTGGGCCATCCCGAGGCTGTCGACCTGGAGGAACCGCCCGGTTTCTGGTCGGCCGACAGCGAGCCGGGCTGCGTCATCTGCCTCGGCCACGGTTCGGGCGATGCCCGGGGGGCCGGCTTCGGGGCGGCCGACGCCTACGTGGGCATCGATGCGCTGACGCAGGCGCGCGTGTGCGTGGCGGATGGCTTGGGACAGCTGTCTCACCTGGTCGGCTGTGGGTTCTGCGTCGAGAGTGACCCAGCCTGACCAACCGTCGCCGTACTCCACAACAACGGCTTCGAGGTCTTCGCCGCGCAGCGCGGCAGCAACGTCGGCCGTGCGGCCAAGAACCTCGACATCGGGCGGTACACCGATCCGCACTCCGATGTGCCATCCGTCGAGCCGCCAGCCCAGATCGGCCGCACGGCGACGCGTCTCGACCTGTGGCTCGGTGGTCAGCTGGAGCAGTTCACCCAGGAGGGCGGCGCGATGTCGGGCGTCTCGTTCCACCACAAGACGTCGGGCGAATACCCAGCGTTGCAGGGAGAGGGCGGCCAGATCCAGAGCGTCCGACACCGCCGGCGCCCGCCACGCGGCGTTCCGGGAAACCCGCGCCGCGATCCAGTACTCAGCCCGGCGCCCCGCGGCGTCGGGGGCGGGCGCAAGCAGCAGTTCACCGTTGGCGACGGGAAGGCGCTGGCGAGCGCAGGTCGGGTGGGGCCGGGCGGTGACTTCGACATCACCTGCGACGCGGACACCGTCTCCGTCGAGAACCGCAACGGGGAGGTCGATCAGCACATGCAACCGTTTTACGAGCATCTCCGGATCGAGCAGTTGCGGCCCCATGGCTCGCGCCACGCGGCAGACGAGCGCCGCCGCGTCGACGCTCGGCCCTGCCAGAAGGGTCCGTGCTTCGACGACAAGTGCCAGGACGTCATCGGCGGTCCCCAAGATCACGATGCCCAGCCGGTCGGCAAGGCGGACGGTCGCCTGGATAAGCGACATCGGCATCGGCAGGAGCAGGGCCGTGGCTGCCTGGTCGGCGAGTCGGCGCAGCAGCGCGTCCAGGCGCCAGTCCAGTGGCTCGGGTCGCGAGGTCAGTGCGAGCAGAGTGTTCGCGGGAACAGCGGGGATCGTCCCCACGCCGCTGTGGGCGACTACGTGATCGACAGGACGTTCCAGCTTGCTGCCGGCGAGTACGACGACCGAAGCGCGCCAGCGCGGGTGGGCGAGCAGGCCTGTGAGTCCCAGGGAAGCGCTCTCTCCCATTACCTCGCCTCCTGCAGCAGGACAGGGTCGTGGGGGAACCCGAAGGCCCGGGGGCCGACGTGCTCGAGCCGCCCGTTGTGCATCCAGAACGGTGCCGCGGCGAGCTGGATTACTGCGACGTCGAGTGCGCCGCGCACCCGATCACAGGTGATCGGCTCGCCTGTCCGGGCATCGACCAGACAGATGATGTCGGGTGTGGTCGCCACGACGGCGCCGTCGCGCAGGACCAGAAGATACTCGTTCTCCATTTCGACGCGAACCAGAGAACCGCTCACCGCGTCGACCAGTGAGACACTTCCGCGTCCGAATCCACCCGCGCGGCCCTCCCGCACGACTTCAAGCACGCGCCCCTGCCCGAGCAGGCACGCTTCGAGAGACTCAGCCAGGTCCTGGGCGCTGCCCAGCGCGGCGGCCGCGTGGGCGTGGCCCAAACCCAGTGCCCGCCTTACTGTTCCTACGACCCCCACCTCAGGCAGGCGCCCGGCCGGCAAGGGGGGAAACGCCATTGCTGCCCACCCGCCGGAGGCTGGGATGGCTGCGCGCACGATGGCCTCGATGGCCGGTGCATCGGCATCGTCAAGGACCATGAGTCGGCCACCTGGGTCGGCGAGTGCCAGCGGCACCAGCGGCTCGCCGGCGATGGAGGAAGCGACCTGGTCAAGGCGGGGCAGAGCGCGTCCGCACAGATCTGCGTCGACGAGCGGGAGCCCCAGGTTGACGGCGGCGATCATGGCCATGATGCCGTTTTGTCCCGCACCTTCGGCGGGCATCACGGCCACCGGCTGTCTTTCCGACCATTGGGCGACTCCGCGGACTGCGGCAGTGAACTCTTTACCGCTGGGCGGTTTCTCATCCAAGACGCTGGGTGTGCCGATGTAGGCGACGGGGACGACCCAGGAGTCTGGTGGGAGTTCAGCAGGTTGCAGAAGGTTGAGCCCTTCTTGCTCGAGTTGGTGCCGCAGGATCAGCGCGCAGGTCCCCGTCTCGCCGGCCCCGCCGGCTCCGAGCAGTGCGAATCCTCGCTCCAGTGCTCCCACATCGACCAGGGAGAGGGTCTTCACGCGTTCAGTTTGACACGCGCGCATCCGGATGGCCTCAACGCACCGGTGCCGAGGGCCGCCCGCAAGCTGTGCACTGTGCACTCCGAAAGCGCATCTGCTGGTCATGCTGCATCGTGACGGGTGCCACTTTCGATCTTAGCGTCCCGGGCATCGCACAGGCTTTCACTCATTCGGGGAGGTCCGATGTCCCAAGCCGTTGGTGTCGATGATCACGCTCTCGGGCGCATACCGGAGGGCGAGCGGTACGCCTGGTTCTCGGTGGCGGTCCAGAGATTCGGGCAGATGTCCGCGCTCAGTCAATTCCTGCTCGGCTCCACTCTGGGCTTCGGGATGAAGTTCTGGGATGCCTTCTGGGCGCTGACCCTCGGCGCCGTCATCCTCGAGGTCGTCACGATCTTCATCGGGGTGATCGGAGTCCGCGAGGGAATGTCGACCTCCATGATCGCCCGGTGGACGGGCTTCGGCCAGGGAGGGGCGAGCCTCATCGGGCTCGTGATAGCCATCAGCCTCGTCGGGTGGTTCGGCATACAGTCCCAGATATCGGCACAGGGTCTCACCCAGCTCGTCGGGGGCCTGCCTGAGTGGGGCTGGTCACTGGTATTCGGACTCGGCGTGACGGCCATCGTGGTCTTCGGCTTCAAATCGATGGCGTGGACCGCCTACCTGACCGTTCCGCTCTTCCTCACGCTGGTCACCTGGTCCGTCAGCTCCGGGCTGGCCGGACATTCCCTCGGCGCGCTCGTCGACTCCGCCGCACCGGGCCCGCACATCAGCCTGGTGCAAGGCACCGCGCTCGTCGCCGGCAGCTTCATCATCGGCGCAGTCGTCACCCCCGACATGACCCGCTTCAACCGGACCACGGCCGACGTCGTGAAACAAACCGTTGTGGGCATCACTCTCGGGGAGTACGCCATCGGCCTCGCCGGAGTGCTCCTGGCCCATGCGGTCGGCACCGGCGACATCATCGCGATCGTCACCTCATCGGTCGGATGGGTCGGAGTTCTGGTGATCCTCTTCGGCACTTTCAAGATCAATGACTGGAATCTGTACTCCGCGGGACTCGGCGTCGTGAACTTCACCAGCACCGTGTTCGGCAGGAGCGTCCCCCGGGGCGTGGCCACCCTCGCGGTCGGCGTCGCCGGGTCCCTGCTGGCCGCGGGCGGTGTCCTTTCGCGCTTCACCGACTTCCTCATCCTGCTCGGCGTCGCCTTCCCGCCCATCTCCGGCATCATGATCGCGGAATACTTCGTCGTACGTCGCTGGCGGACAGAGCTCGACGAAGGCCGCGCCGCCAACCGAGCGCCCCGGACAGCACCCACCTGGGTGCCCGCCACCGTGGTGATCTGGCTCGTCTCCGCTCTCGTGGCCAAATACGCGACCTTCGGCCTCGGCAGCGTTAACGCTCTGGTGCTCGCGTTCGTCCTCTACGTGATCGCCGGCAAGCTCCACCTCGTGCGCGGAGTCGGCAAGACTGCCACCGAGGCCACCACTGAGAGCGCGCTCACCCCCGATCCCGCAGCCGGCGTCTGACCGCCACCCTTTCCGAGGAGCCATTCCGTGCACATTGGCATCGACGTCGGAGGAACCAACACCGACGCCGTCTTGATGAGCGGCAGCCAGGTACTGGCTGCGGTAAAGACGAGCACCACCGACGACATCACCTCCGGCATCGTCTCAGCTCTCGAAGAGCTGCAACGGAAGCGCGGCTTCGAGCCCGCCGACGTGCGAGCCGTCATGATCGGCACCACGCACTTCATCAACGCCCTGGTCGAAGCCCGCCGCCTCGCACCGACCGCGGCGCTTCGGCTCGGCCTCCCAGCGACCACTTCGCTGCCGCCGATGACAGACTGGCCGGACCGCCTTGTCCAGGCGATCCGAGGCCGCCACTACCTCTGCCATGGCGGCCACGAATTCGACGGTCGCCACATCGCAGAACTCGATGAGCACGAAGTACGCCGAGCCGCAGCAGACATGGCCGAACACGGCGTACGCAGTGTAGCCATCAGCTCGGTGTTCTCCCCAGTCAACGCCGAATTCGAAGAACGCGCGGCCGAGTTGCTCCAGGCAGAACTGCCGGGAATCGCGGTATCACTGTCACACGAAATCGGTCGCATCGGACTTCTGGAGCGGGAAAACGCAACCATCATCAACGCCTCACTGCGGGAACTGGCAACGCACATCGTCGACGGCCTCGCCCGCTCTGTGGCCAAGGCAGGCATCCAAGCGCCTCTGTACCTGAGCCAGAACGACGGCACCCTCATGGACGTGGACTTCGCACGGCGCTACCCCGTCGCGACGTTCGCCTCAGGTCCCACCAACTCCATGCGTGGTGCGGCACTCCTTTCCGGCCTTGAGACATGTGCCGTCGTTGACATCGGTGGCACCACCAGCGACATCGGCATCCTCCAACGCGGCTTTCCCCGCGAAGCCACGACCGAGGTAAGCGTGGCAGACATCCGCACAAACTTCCGCATGCCTGACGTGCTGAGTATCGGGATCGGAGGAGGCAGCAAGGTGAGGCGCGAGCCGCAGGAGGTGACCATCGGCCCGGATTCCGTCGGGTCCGCGCTGACACAGCGCGCTCTTGTCTTCGGCGGCGACACCCTGACCGCCACCGACATCGCCGTCGCGGCAGGCCGCGCCAACGTCGGAGACGCCAGCCTCGTCGCTCATCTCGACAAGGAACTCATCCACGCCGCACTGACACGGATCGCAGCAGACGTAGCCGATCTGGTCGAGAGGATGCACACGACGGCCGCCCCGCTGCCCCTCGTCGCAGTGGGCGGCGGATCCATTCTCCTTCCCGAACAGATCGCCGGCTGCGACGGCGTGCACCGACCCGACCACTATGCGGTGGCCAATGCCGTAGGAGCGGCCATCGCCCAGGTCGGGGGCGAAGTCGACCGCGTTTTCCCCACACCACCGGGACAGCGCGAGAGCGTACTCGACGCTGCCAAACAGGAGGCAGTCGAGCGTGCTGTGGCAGCAGGAGCGACGCCGGGCAGTGTGTCGGTCGTCGAGTGCGAAGAAGTGCCTCTTCCCTATCTCCCCGGAAACGCCGCCCGAATCCGGGTCAGGGCAGTCGGCGACCTCTCTCTGGAGGACTGAAACATGCGTGAACTGACCGCGGATGACCTGGGCGACCTCGCGCGAGGTGCTGCCATCCTTGGCACCGGCGGCGGCGGCGATCCCTACATCGGCAGATTGCTCGCTCAAGCGGCGCTGGACAAGTACGGCCCTGTTCCTCTGACGGCGTTGGACGAACTGCCCGACGATGCCGAGGTACTTCCCGTCGCGATGATGGGCGCGCCGACCGTCGCCTTGGAGAAACTTCCGTCAATCGAGCAGGTGGGGAATGCGGTTCGCGCTCTGGGTGAGTACCGGGGGAAGGCTGCCACCCACATCGCGTGCATCGAGGCCGGGGGTATCAACTCCCTGACCCCAGTGGTCGCCGCGGCTCAGTTGGGCCTCCCGCTCATCGACGCCGACGGCATGGGGCGTGCGTTCCCGGAGCTCCAGATGGTCCTGCCAACACTCATCGGTGTCCAGGCCACTCCCACGTCGATCACGGACGAGAAGGGCAACCATCAGATCGTCGCGGCCATCGACAACCATTGGGCGGAGCGCCTGGCACGATCGGCTACGGTCGATATGGGCTGTTCGACCATGGTCAGTCTTTATGGGATGACCGGCAGCGAAGCACGGGCGAGCCTCGTAGACGGCACTGTTTCACTCTGCGTCGAACTCGGCCGTCTGGTCACATCCGCCCGCAACGGCACCGCGCCGGCCGACGCGGTCGCGGCCCGGCTCGACGGGCGGCGGGTCTTCGACGGCAAGGTCGTTGACGTGGCCCGACGCACCGAGCAAGGGTTCGCCCGCGGAGAGGCGATCATCGAGGGCTTGGACCACGACGCGCAGTCCCGGCTGACAATCGCCTTCCAGAACGAGAACCTGATCGCCCGACGCGATGGCGTGGCGGTGGCCACCGTCCCCGACCTCATCTGCGTCCTCGACCGCGACACGGGTGAAGCGATCACCACCGAGACGCTTCGGTACGGCCACCGCGTCACTGTACTGGTCGCGCCCGCAGACCCGCGTTGGCACACATCCGATGGCCTCGCTCTCGCCGGGCCCCAGGCATTCGGCTACGAGCTTGAGCAATAGAGCCGACGGGCCGAGTCAGGGCCGGGGACGTCTTGGGGCCACCAGTTCTGGGACAGGCCACCGCACTCCGTAGGAGCGAGCCGAACTCCAGAGCCGGTCGCCCGGCAGAGCACTGGCTGATCGGGAACGACAAACACGCCGCACAGCCGCCACAACGGCGCGGCGGCAACCAGGGCCTGGGCTCTGGACCCGACCGGGTGCCAGGGCCCAGCCCGTCCGGCAGGACTGCCGTCCAATAGTGAAAACATGCCTGTCCCGCTGCCATCACGACGGGCGTAACAAGGGACACTTCAGTGCAATTGGCGAGTATCCGACGAGAGGGGGAATCCGACGTGGGCGGCCGTCTGCGGCGGAGGAAGATAGCTTTTCGGGAACGTCTGGATGAGAAAGAATTCGGGGCGTTCGCTTCCGGGGCCGGCTGGTGGTATGAAGGCCGTGAGCCCTACTGGCGCAGCCCGGTGTTTGTGTGGAGCAGCGCCGACGGCGCGTTCATCCGTTTCTCCCCTTGCAGTGCGCTGTCGGTCGCCTTCGCCGACGTCAGCGCAGACGATCCGGACAGGTATCAGCGCGCGATGGCTGAGGCGCACGCTCTGATGTACCGCCAGTTCGGCTCCTTCGCCCTGGCGGACGTTCTCGCCCTGCTGTCGTCTGCGGAGGGGACGGCGTGGGCACCCCTGCTGACGGCTCTTGCCGCGTCGGCTCCGGAGCGCCATAGCCCCACCATCGCAGAGGTCATGACGTCCGCTCTGTTCGCGCCGCAGCAGACGGTGCGGGAAGCGGCCCTGCGTGCTTTCCTCTTGATCGAATGGCCGGAACTCGCACGACCATTGGTGGCACACGCGCTGACCGAGCCCGAGGCCGACCTGGCGTCCTTCGCGCGCACTCTCGCGCAGCGCGTCTACGGAGAAGACGTTGAGGCGTATCCGCTGCACACGCCGGAGCGGGCGGGCGGAGCCGAGGAATCCGCCGACATCCCCGCCGATGAGGCAGGCGAGGCACGGACCCCTCAGCACCTCTCGGCGAAGTCACACCTTGCGCGGATCCTGGGGGCCAGCCAGGGACGCATCGACTGGGCCCCTTGAACTCCGATGACTGCGTATGCGTCAAGGGCTATGACTTCTTCTCGATCCAGGAAGGAAATCTGCGCGTGTTGCACATTCGCCCGTGCGCACGTTTTCTTTCTCCGACTTTTTAAAGTTGACCCCCGCCGAGGTTTTGGCCCGGTGTGTCAGGCCGGGAGGATGGGTGATCAGCGTGGAGGACTGGGTGGAGATCCGCCGGTTGCACCGGGCCGAGCAGAGGACGCTCCGGGCGGTCGCGAGGCGTCTGGAGATCTCGCAGGACGTCGGTACGGCAGTCCTGAAGAGCGAGGTTGCACCGAAGTATCAGCCGAAGAGCTTGATCGTCGATGTGGTCGAGCCGCACATCCGCGACCTGCTGCGGCGGTTCCGGAGGTGCCCGCGGCAGTGTCGCGGAACGGATTGGCTGGAGTCGTTCCTCTACGGTGATCCGCTGGCGAGTGCGTGAACTGCGGCCGGCCTGTCAGGCGGACCCGGTGTCGCGGACCGGCGATGAGCCGGGCGAGCCGGCCCAGTGTGATCTGTGGTTCCCGCCGGCACAGATCCCGCTCGGAGGATCCTGTCGACGAAGACCGCAGCCGACCTGATCACCGGGCGCTGGCGGCCGCTGGCCGGGCTCAGGGCGGTCCCAAGGCCCGGCCGACCGGATCGAGACGCACAAGGCACGGATGCTGCCGCTGCCGCCGGTCGATCCTCCGCGCTGGTGGCAGACCTCGTCACCAGTCCTCACCGATCCGGCCCGGGCCGCTTTCCCCACCGCCGCCCAGTGCAGCCCTCCGGCTGGCCAAGCGGGCCCGCGACCTTGCGGGAGGGGGCGCGGCCCGCGCGTCTCGCCGGCGGAGTAGTGGTACGCCCGTTCCCCGAAGAGCAGATACGTGTGTCAGTGGCCCTCGAGGAGGAGAACGACGCCTTCTTGGCGCTGGCCAAGGCGTGGATGCGATAGGCCGGTCTGCACCGGACCGGTGCGCTGACTCGAGCACCCAATGGTGCTAGGCCGGTCGACGCACTCCGAAGAGGGTGGCCGGGGCAACCATGCAGTAGTGGCCGAGATGTGCCGTCTCCCTATGTGCCCTGGGCGGCAGGGGCAGCGGTCGCGGCTCGCTCGGGCTCCATACGGTGCACTGTGCATCGCGTAGGCCGTACCGCTGGTCATGCTGCACCGTGACTGGTACCGGCCCCCAACCTAGCGTCTGAAACAGAAGGCTTTGTCGCCTTTGACCGTTGCGCTAGCCCCAGCGACTGGACCAAGTCCCCACAAGCTGTACGATCCACTCTCTGATTGGCACCCATCATGTACTCGAGGCTCACTCCCCCCAGAATCGGAAACCTGCCCGACGCCTCGTTCTGTCTACCACAATCGATCAGTGCTCCTAGGGCCGCGCGTCGGCTCCTGGCATCGGTGCTGGCCGACTGGGTGATCTGTAGCGAGTGTGCAGACAGATCACAGCTGCTGGTCAGCGAACTGGTCACCAACGCCGTGACGCATGGCTGCGGCCCTATTCAGCTCTCGGTGACGCGTGAATGGAGCGCCGGAAGTCCTTGCGCACTTCGCATCTCCGTGGCCGACACGTCCCCCAAGCCCGCGAGCAAGCGGCAGGCAGCTGCCTTCGACGAACATGGGAGGGGGCTGACGTTGGTGAATGTGCTGGCAGACCGCTGGGGCCAGGAGTCCCTTGGAGAAGGGAAGAGGATCTGGGTCGAGGTTGGTCGGTTCTGCAGCGAGGAAGCCCTGCCGGAGGCCCTCCGGCGCAACGTCGCACAGACCCAAAAGGGTAGCGAGCTCGCCAACCAGGGAAAGGTCAAGCGCCTCCCGGTCGGCGAGCGGAAAGACGGCGATGAGAAGGCCGGAAAGAGCGCGAAGGCGCAACTTGAGCAGCTGAGCAAGGCCGAGCTGTACGAGCAGGCGACCAAGCTGGCCATCCCCGCCCGGTCCGAGATGAACCCACATCAGCTCATCCAAGCCCTCGCCAAGGCTGCCTCCTGACAGGGATGACTTTCACGTTGAGGACTCCGCCCGCCCTCACGGTGAGCCGCTCCAAGCCTGATGGAGGCTCGATTCCCTGAGAGGATCGAGTCATGGCAGGTCCGTCCCTTCGATGCGGACCTGGGTCCGCAAGGCCGAGGTGGATGCTGGTCACGCGCGCGGCTTCGCCACGGTTCGCGGCCCTCACGGTACTGGTCACCGCCAGTGGGGGAGGGCGATTCTGCTGGAGCGGGTAGCCGCCGGGCCATCCACTTGAGGCAAGGGGAAGGACTCGCATGGCGACGCTTGCATCCCAAGCTCACACTCCGTGGGCGATGCGGCTGATCACCGACCGGCTGCCGGTCGGCCCGCCCTCGTACGCGGCCGTCGAGCTGGACGCGGTCACCCAGACCGCCGTCTACACCGACGCCGCCGGCCAGATGGTGGAGAGGGGCAAGCACGGCACGTCGCGTACGACGGGAACCGCGTCGGTATCCGGCGGAGGCGACGGACAGAACCCGCAGCCGCAAACGCAGGACGACCACACCCGAGTACGAGTCGGACTGATCCAATGGTCTCCACCGTCCTGGTCGTCACCGCGCTGGAAGACGTCACCGCGGACCGGGTCATCACCGTGCTGAACGAGCGCCAGGTGCCCGTCGTCCGCGTCGACCCAGCCGACATCGGCCCCGGCCTGGCCTTCGGCGCCCGTATCGGCGCTCATGAACGTCTGTGGCCGACCCTGCCTCGGCGGGGTACGCCCGCGAGCGGTTCCCGGAGGGTATCCGAACATGGTTCGAAGCCGACAACACCGTGCTCTCGCCGCCGGTGTGGTCGGCAGGGTGATGTGCGTTCAGGTACCGGCGGAGTAGTGGCAAGCAGAGAGATTGCGCATGAGTCGGCGGTGGTGCGTCAGCCGGCCCAAGGTGTGTTCGCGGGTGGCGGCCGTCGGTTGATCGATGGTGTGCCCACAGTCCGGCTACCCGCTTGCGCTGGTGGGGGAGTGGCTTTCGTTGGGGCGCTTGGTGTGCTGGCCGTTTCTCGGCGTGCCTCCCGCGCCCTGATGTGCGCGGGTTGTCGGATCATCGTATGGGCCGATTGAGTGTGCGGTGTGGGACATCCCGTCCCCGCATTGTGAGTTGCTCCCCATCTGACAGGAGTGCCATGTCTTCTGCATCCCGTCGTCGTGGTGTGAACTTCCTGGTGTGCGCGCTGGTGGCCGCCGGCTGCCTGTCGGCGGCACCGACCGCTGTGGCCGCGTCTGCCGCCCCGGCGGCGTCCGCGGTCTCGCAGCGCGCCGACGCCGTCTCCGGTTCGGTGTCGATCAAGCTGACCGGCGGTGCCACCGTCACCATTCCCGGCTCGTTGCTGTCCGTGGGAACCACTCTCAACACCGGCGTGCAGATCAGCGTGATCACCTCCGTGACCAATAACACCAACGCCACCCTCGAGCTGTCCGCGGGCGGTGGCGCCACGGTCACCGTGGCTCCGGGGGCTACCGTGAGTGTCTCCGCGCTGGGCAGCGGATCCTTGGGAATCACCGTGGTGGCCTGACCCCACACCCGGCGGCCGGGCCTCATCGGCCGCCGATGGCATGACCGTGGCCCGTCGCACAAGGTGCGGCGGGCCGCTCGTCCCGCAAAGGCCGTGCTGCCAGGGCTTCATCAGAAATCCAGCTCTGCGGCAACGATGAGGCGACCGTTGGATCATCGTGCCGAGGGCTGGGTGAGCCCACCGGGCTTCAGGCGGTGGAGGAGGCCATGGGCCGTTGCGTTGCCTTCGATCTGCTGGACATGCTGAAACTTGCCAACCTCCCATTGAAGCAGTCCACCCACGCGTGCATGGTCACGGCGTCCGGCGACTCCCACGGGAGTGCTTGTCCGCCTCGGAGAGTTCGGCGCGGGCGCGGTCGGTGAGACCGTCGGCGCCGCATTTGGCGGCGACCTCCATTCCTCGGGACAGCTGGGTGGCGGCCCGGGTCAGGTGGCCGGAACGGCGCAGCATGGTGCCGTGATCGGTGAGGGCGCAGGCGAGGTCGTACGCGGCGGGGGACCGTTCGAGGTGAGCGATGGCGTCGCTCAGCAGGTCGAGTGCTTGTGGGCCCTCGGTGATCTGGGCGGCGGTGTGCAGAGCTTGGCCGATGGCGCTGGGGGTACCGAAGGCGCGGGCGCGGGCGAGGGCCTGGTGTGCTTGGGCGCGGGCCTGGCTGGGGTGGTGGGAGGCCTGGGCCTGGGCCAGGTCGAGTTGCCATCGGCACCAGGAGGGGTTGTGCATCCCGCGAGATTCGAGGTCCCGCCCGGCGTCGGAGAGGAGCGCCGCCGCCTGCCGGGCCCGCCCGCGGGCCAGGAGGAGTTGGCCGATCGCGGTTTGCAGATCGGGCAGGACAGAGGCCTCAGGGGGCGGTGGTCCGCCGTCGGTGTGCGCTTCGGTGAGCGCTTGAGCCCCCTCGATCTGCCCGCGGGCGAGCAGGATTTGCGTCAGGATGCCGACCGCGTATCTTTCCGCGGGACCCCCTTTGGTCACCCGGGTGGCCAGTCGCAGGCCGGTGCGCGCGAGGGCCTCTGCCTCGTGGAGCCGTCCGCACCGGAAGCGGACGTAGCCCAGAAGGGTGTGGACGAGCGAGAGGTGGGTTCCGCGCCAGCCGCGCCGCTCGAACTCGGCCATGCCTTGTGCGAACAGCTCCGCCGAACGGTCGGGCTGATCGCAGTTCATATAGAGGAGGGCGACGATCGTCGGCACCTCGAAACCGAAGTCCTCGTGGGCCCAGGTGAGACCGGGGCTCAGTGCCTTGTCCGCGTAGTGCAGGGCGGTGGCGGCCGATTCGGATCGCATGACGGCGTCCGCTGCCCGTAGGCCCAGGATCTGCTGTTCGGCTCTGCTGCGCCCGGTGAGCCGCTCGGCCAGCCTGGCGAGCCGGCGCGAGCGGAGGTGCGCGTTCTTGCTGTCGGCGTGGAGGCCGCCCCACAAGAGGTGTTCGGCCTGCATCCGCAGCCGGGAGTCGGCGCTGTTGGCCCGCCGGGCCGCGGAGGCGACGAGCTGGGCGGCTTCGGGGAGCCGGTTGGTGTGGGCGAGGGCTTGAGCGAGGCGGCAGGTGACGGCCTCACGTAGCGCGGGATCGATCGCGGGTTCGTCCAGAGCCCGGGTGAGGTGGTTGACGGTCGCTGTGGGGTCGTTGAACAGCGCGGAGCAGCCGAGTTCGAAGAGAAGGGCGGCACGGTCCTCGGTGGCGGGAGGCTCACGCAGGGCCCGGGCCAGACAGCGGCGAGCCGCGTTGGGAGCGCCGGTACGAAGGTGATCGCGGGAGGCGGTGCGCAGCTGGCGAACGACCCAAGGGTCGCCCCCGGGATGGGTCTCCAGCAGGTGGCGGGCCGCGGTGGTGGCGCCAGAACCGGCATCAAGGAGAGCCGTGGCGGCCTGGCGGTGCATCGCGGCGCGCGCGGCGGCCGGGATCGCCCGGTACACGGCGGAGGCGATCAGCGGATGAAGGAACTGCAGCGCGTGGACAGTGGGCATCCCGGAGCCGCCGGTCTCCGCCAGGTCTCTTGCATCGCCTGCCAGGATGCGCGCGATGCGCATCCGGTCGGCGGCGTCGCGGGATTCCTGAGTCGACAGCCCGGCCACATGCGCGGCGAGCGCCAGCGATGCCTCGGTTCCGAGTACGGCGACAGCCCACGCGAGACGGACCGTGGGGGCGCCGAGCCGCTCCATGCGTGCGATCAGCCCATTGCTCTGGACGGCCGAAATCAGATCCCGCATACGGGGGACGTTCTCCCTTCGCGGTTCCAGGCCCTGGTCACTGACCGCGGCGGCGAGTTCCACTGTCTCGAACGGGCTGCCCCCGGTGATCGCCCAGCATGCGCGGCAGAACGCGTCGTCCGCGTCGGCTCCCAGCCGGTCGCGTACCAGCAGACTGACCGCGTCGGAGGTGAGAGGCGTCAAGGAATGCGGCCGTGAGCCGTGGCGCTCGGCGAGACGGCTGACCGCCGCCCTCTCGTAGGTGAGTTCTTCCGGTCGGTAGGTGACGACGATCAGTATCGGCAGCTGTGCGACGCGCGGAGCGAACGCGGTCAGCCAGTCCAGGGATTCCCGATCGGCCCAGTGTGCGTCGTCGAGCGCAAGGAGCACGGGCGCACGGCGCACGACCACGTGCGTCACGGCCCAGTCCAGACCGTCGCGCACACCATGTGGGTCCGGGGACCATGAGTCCTGCGTCGACTGAGTTGGCTGATCCGCCGTCAGGCCGAGAGCTCGTCCGACGATGCCGTACCACCCGCCCAGCACATTCTCCAGAGGCTCCCCATCGAAGGTGGAAAGGACAGGCTGGAGCAGCTGCCGTACGACGTGGAACGGCAGGTGCTGCTCTTGCTCACTGCCACTGGCGCATAGCACCGTGCACCCCCGTGCGGCGGCCCGACGTCGCACCGTGGAAAGCAAGGCGGTCTTCCCCAGCCCCGCGGCTCCCGCATAGGCGAGCAAGCCGCCGCATCGCATCCTTGAGGTCTCGCCGGTAGGTGCGCAGAGCTCTTCCAATGCCTTGTCGGCAGCGGCGAGTTCGGCCTCGCGTTCCAGCAATGGCCAGCGGAGACGGCCTCGTCGGTACGGTGCCTTGGCCGTATCCGCCATGCCCACCCCTCCACCAATCCGAGTGCATTGCTTCGTATAAGATTGTGACATTTCGGTGATTACCCGGGCTACAGGTTCAGCCGATCAAGTGAACTGACCGGTTCTTTTCCGGCTGATTCCTCACTAGTGCTCTGACCGAGAAGGTTCACCGGGGCGCAGGTGAGGGCGAGTGGATGGGGCCGCAATCTGGTCGGGCATGCATCCGCCACTGCGAAAACTGTTGGACACGCCCTGGACTCTTTACGACGATTCCCGCTGTGACAGACAAAGCCGAGCGCCGGACCCCGGCCCCCACGAGCCCGAAGTCCGTGCGATTTGTTGAGTTATCGAGCACGGCCATGATCGCGTTGCTGAAGGACGACCTGGCTCGCGCCAGCGCCGAGGCAGGTGTCGCTCTCACCGAGTACTTCGTCACCGACACGGCAAAGTGGGTGTGGCAGTATCGGGTCAATCAGCTGGCCTCGGACCCGGCGTGCGCGGGGTGGCTCACTCAGATCGTGGTAGCCGAGCCGGAAGGCGCCGTCGTGGGGCATGCCGGGTTCCATGGGCCGCCGGATGAGGCGGGAATGGTGGAGCTCGGTTACTCGGTGGTCCCCGTCTACCGCCGTCAGGGCTACGCCAGGGCGATGCTGACCGCGTTGGTGCACCGGGCCGCTGCCGAAGCCCGAGCCAGGACCGTGCGGGTGACGATCAGTCCTGACAACACCGCCTCCCTGGCCACGATTTCCGGGTTCGGCTTCGTGGAGGTCGGGGAGCAATGGGACGAGGAAGACGGCCTCGAGCTCATATTTGAAGTTCCTGTCTGATCAAACTGCTACTGGAAGCGACCGACCTCCCCAGCGGATGCCTCTCTCGCTGCGGATGCGGGCGCGTTCCTTGCACTGGGCGGCGCGAACTGCAACACCGACACACCAGCGCCAGCCGGGCCGGCCCTGAACACGACGACGGCCTGCACTACCCCAACGGGGTCGTACAGGCCGTCGTCACGCAGGCCCCAGATTTACCAACAGCGTCTGATCGGGGAGGGGCTTCGAACTCGGGCGCCGCATCGGCCGTCAGGATGCCTGCATCGCCGAGCACCAGGAGGTGGCCGCGGCCAATTGTGCGACCCGGCGGTTGAGAAGCGCGCAGCGTCGGGAAGGTACGGCAGGTCGGTGTTGGTAATGTCATTACGGGGCGCCTTCCTCTGCGATTCTCCCGGCAGCGTGTTGGAGGTCAGCGGTGCGTGCCGGGTCGAGGCTGCTCCGGGGTACGAGCTGGGGCTTGACTGTGATCATGACCAGCGCCGCGAGCAGGGCCGGTGCAGCGAACGCCAGGGCCGCCG
Organism: Streptomyces coffeae; assembly: GCF_016741875.1. GTDB lineage: Bacteria > Actinomycetota > Actinomycetes > Streptomycetales > Streptomycetaceae > Streptomyces > Streptomyces coffeae. The sequence goes on from NZ_JAERRF010000029.1 coordinate 51,933, forward strand.
ACGAGACGCCGCCGGCCGTGGCGACGAAGTACCCCCCGTAGGCCGGGCCGACGATGGAGCCGATACGCCCGGCGCCCCCTGCCCAGCCGAGGGCTGTGGCCCGCATATCCGGCGGATAGAACTCGGCGATGTGCACCTGCAGCAGGTTCTGTGCTGTCCCGATGCCGAACCCGGCTACGCCGACCGTGGTCAGCAACACCGGCAAGGCGTCCGTGACGGCCAGCGCGGACAGGCCGAAGCCGCTCAGCATGCCGCCGAGAATCACCATGGGCTTAGCGCCGACGCGCTCGGCGATCGCCGAACTGATCAGCGTGCCGACGATCGAGCCGCCGGTGTAGACCAGCAGGAAGGTGAGCGAGGCCTTCAGACCGAATCCCGCCTGGCTCATCAGTTTCGGCAGCCAGGTCGTTGCGCCCCACAGATTCACCAGCTGCAGTGGTGCGACGACCCACAGAGTCAGCGTGGCCCAGCGCATCGGCGGCGAGAGGAGACGTCGAACCGTGCCCGCGGCCGCGCTGGAAGCCCGGCCCGTGCGTCCCCGCGACGGGGACGACGCCGGCTCCCGAACGAAGGCGATCGCGAGCGGAACGGTGATCAGCAGCGGGAAGCCGCCGATCAGGAAGACCGGTCGGAAGCCGTGGCTGTCCAGCGACCACAGAGCCACGAAGGCGGCCAGCGCCGTGCCGACACCGAGACCGGTGAGCACGAGGCCGATGATGCGAGCCCTGTAATGACGCGGCGCGAATTCAGCGGCCAGTGAGACGGAGACCGGAATCACCCCACCGAAACCGAGACCGCAGATGAACCGTCCGGTGGCGAACACCTCCAGGTTGGGCGCGATCCCGCACAGAATCATCGCCAGGGAGAACAGGACGAGTCCGCCGATGAACAGGCGCCGTCGGCCGAAGACGTCCGTGAGAGTCCCCGATACGACGGCCCCGATCAACGCGCCGACCAAGGCCAGGCTGCCGACGATGCCCGCGGTCTCGGTTGTCATGCCCCACGGCTGCGGGCCGATCAGCCTGGGCAGCGCCGCACCGTACGACGCCATGTCATAGCCGTCGGCTAGGAGGCCGAGCCAGCAGACGAGGATGACCAGCCCACGCCTGGCCGTCGAATATGTGGGGTCCACGTTGACCTCCGGATGGGGGTGAAATCTCTCAGATGGGGGTGGAACCTCTGCGCGCGCGTGGCAGCCACCTCTCCGTCCCGGTCGGGGCACACCGGGTAGATGGCTTCGTGTTGCTGAGGAGGATTTCCGCGAAGTGTTCGACTGTGCCGCTGTTGCCGAGCGGTCGGAGCATCACCGTTGCACCACGGCGTCCTGGCGCGCCGTTTTCGTGAGGCTCGCAGTTCTCGCGTGGGACACGGACGAGCAACCCCGTATGGAGGCTGTATCGAGTTCCGGCGCGCGTCGCGGCTCCGGCTACAGCACTCTGTGGCGCTCGTGAGGCAGGTACCGCACGCCGACCAGGATCGGTCAGCTAGGGCACGGGCCTATTGGTTCAGCGATCAGATGTGTGGAACTGGTCCTGGTAGTAACCCACCACCCGAAGCTTGTCCGGGTCGCGGCCAGAGTGCCGCGGCCACCGCCTTGAGCGGATGGGAGCGACAGTAGACCGCACGACACCTGGCGGCAATACATTGTGCATAATCGCTTGCCGATTGTTGGCCGGGCTACTGTCGCTGCCACACACAAGGTTGTGATCGGCCGCTGCCCGGAGGTTCTGCGGCCTCCTGAGGCGCCATCCCGCCGGTCACGTGAGCTTCGGGCCCTTCATACAGCCCATAACCGAACGCGACCTCTGAGTCATCTGGCGGAGACGGCCCACATCATGGAGATCGGCTTCGGTGGCACGGATCGTCAGGCCCGCCGGGTGCCGCACGACCAGCCGTGTCGGCCCCTGCACGGCATGCGGACCTGGCACTCAAGAGGCACTCGGCGTCAGCTCGGGGACGGCGGCACCCGACGCCACCGCGGGCGGCATCCTGGCTCCACAGTCGGTTCCAGGGTGTCCGGCCGAGGCGATCTGTACCCCTTCGGCCCGCGGAACCGCGCCAGCTGGATGTATTCGGGTCAGCGCGCGCTGAGGCGAGTGGCCGGCGCCATCGCGTCCTCGACGATCCGGACAGTGCCCTGGCCGATCGTCGGGAAGGCCGGATACGCCGCGTCGCCGGGTGGTACCACACGGCCGCCGTGCCGTCTTCTGAGCGAAGCCCGCTCGGTGAGCCCGACCAGGAAGGTCTCGTCGCCCGCGTCGACGACCGCTCGCATCGGCCGCTCCCACCGGCGAACGACCACCGTGGATCGGTCGCGCCAGCCGATCATGTCCACCGAAGCAGCATCGCCGGCTCCGCCTCCCGCTACGTGTGCTCTCACACCGTCAGAGCGGCACACCCGAACTCAGCCGAGGACGACGATGACCGTCCACGACGCCGATCCCTGGCTCGCTCGCTACGGGCCGGGCCAGCAGGCCACCATCACACCCGAGCACAACGACATCCTGACCGCCTTCCGAGCCACTGTGAAGCGCACTCCGGAAGCCGACGCCATCCGCTACTTCGACGGCCGGATCAGCTTCCGGGAACTCGACGGGCTGACCGACGCGTTCGCCGCCGGAATCGCCGACGCGGGCTTCAGCCCCGGCGAGCGGGTGGCGATCTTACCGGCACACCCAAAGGCACGGGCCGCGACAACCTCGTTCTGCCCTCGGTGGCGAACCTTCCTGACGCGCCCCGAGCCCACCCGCCGCGCCCAGGTGGAACGCCACCTTGACCACGCGCACGTCGGCTGGATCGGCCCCTGGGGGATGGGGACGCGTTCTCCTACTGGTTCCACAGCCCTGTCCTGCTTATCCAGTACGACAATCACCCCGGGGTCTTCCTGGACAACGACGAGCCCGAGCCGTTCACGTCCACGCGATCGTCCGTACCCCGAACGGCGGTGACTACGGCAAGGATCTGCTCCGTCAGCACTACACCCGGCACCGGCCCTGACACCGACAGGAACGCCGGAAGCGGCCCGCCGGTAGGAGCCCGAAGAAGGCGGAGGCGAAACCGCTGGCGAGGCCGGTCAGGGCGTGATTGACGGCGCTGTCCGGCACAGCGACGAACGCGTCGTTGACCAGGCCGCTCAGCACCGCGCCGATCACTCCGCCGAAGAGGCCTGAGTTCAGCGAGACGCGCACGACGGGGACGGGAGTGAGGCACTCGCGCATCGGCCAGGGATGGTCCTGCGCCGTTGACGTGCCGGATCCCGCTCACAGGAAGAGGTCGGTTTCGAGGCCGTCCTCGGTGGCGCCGTCGTGGAGGTAGCGCGAGAACTCGCGGACACCAGCGGCCCGCAGCACGTCCTCGTCGACGTAGCACTGGCCGTTGGCCTCCGAGGCCGGGAGAGCCAGGATGACGGCGGCTGCGTCAGCCATGATCCCCGGCCGGCGAGAGGCCCGCATGCCGCCGTCGCCGCCGACGACGTTCTGCACGGCGGCGGTCGCGACGAGGGTCCGTGGCCACAGGCAGCAGGCCGCGATGCGCTGGTCCCGGTACTGCTCGGCGACGCCGAGGGTCAGCATGGTCATCGCGTACTTGCTGACGGTGTACGGCGCGTGGCGGGCCAGCCAGCGGCGGTCGAGATTGAGGGGCGGCGAGAGAGTGAGGACGCGTGGCGCCGACGACTTCAGGAGGTACGGCAGCGCGGCCGTGGTGAGGACGAAGGTGCCGCGTGCGTTGATGTCCTGGATCAGGTCGTAGCGCTTGAGCGGCAGCTCACCGATGCCGGTGAGGGCGATGGCGGAGGCGTTGTTGACGAGGATGTCGATTCCGCCGAAGCGGGCGACGGTCCTGGCCACGGCGTCGTTGACGGTGTCGTCGTCGCGGATGTCGCCGACGATCGGCAGGGCCTGGCCGCCGGCGGCTTCGATCTCCGCGGCGGCGGTGTGGACCGTGCCAGGCAGACGAGGGTCGGGGTTGTCGGTCTTGGAGATGAAGGCGATGTTCGCGCCGTCTCGCGCAGCGCGGACAGCGATGGCGAGGCCGATCCCGCGACTGCCCCCGGACATCAGCACGGTGCGGCCGGCGAGAGGTTGCTGTGAGGACATGGGCGTCCTTCCCTGTGAAACGGAAGAGCGATTGCGAACCGCTCGGAACGTCAGATGACTGAGGCGACAACGACTGGACGTCCTGCTGGCCCTGCCGCAGGCCGACCCGGTGCCGCTCCGGGACCGAGGAACATCGGGTGATCGGCCGCGGTGCATTCCATCCGGCGTTGGTCGAGGTGAAGGTGATCACGGAACGCCGGACTCACGGAGGCCTCCGTCCTCCCGGGATCGGCCTCACACGGTGACCGGGCGTCGCTTGACGCCCGACGAGGTGCCACATACCTTGCCATTGGACTTCACAGTGGTCCAGTGGTCCGCATTACGGACCAAAGGCGGTCGGCCGGGTTTCCGGGAAGTCGACACAGGGATCCGATCATGAACTTCGATCTGTTGCGCCGCAGGGACCTGGACTTCCTGCTCCACGAGTGGCTGAACGTGTCGGCTCTGACGAAGGCCCCGCGCTTCCGCGATCACTCCCGTGAGACCTTCGACGCGGCGCTCGATCTGTCCGAGAACCTGGCGCGCCGGGAATTCCGATCACACAATCGCGCGAGCGACCTCAACGAGCCGAGCTTCGACGGTTCGCGCGTGCGGATGATTCCCGAGGTCGGGCGGGCGCTTACTGCCTTCGCCAGGAGTGGTCTGCTGGCCGGCACAGCGGACGAGCGTCTGGGCGGCATCCAACTGCCTCATGTGGTGCACCGCGCCTGTTTCGCCTACTTTCAGGCCGCCAACATCGCGACCGCCTCCTACCCGATGCTGACCATGGCGAACGCGAACCTTCTCATCGAGCATGGCAGCGCCGGCCAGGTACGCGATTATGTGGTCCCCATGTTCGAGGGCCGGTTCTTCGGGACCATGTGCCTGTCGGAACCGCATGCCGGGTCGTCGCTGGCCGACGTCACCACCCGGGCCAGGCCCGATGCCGACGGCCGCTACCGGCTCTTCGGGCAGAAGATGTGGATCTCGGGAGGTGATCACGAACTCGGCGAGAACATCGTCCACTTGTTGCTCGCCCGCGTCGAGGGTGCCGAACCGGGCGTCAAAGGCCTGTCCCTGTTTGTCGTTCCCAAGTTCCTGACCTCGGAACACGACGGCCCCGAGCGGAACGACATCGCGCTCGCCGGACTCAATCACAAGATGGGTTACCGGGGAATCACCAACACTCTGCTGAGCTTCGGCGAAGGCGCCTTCCGTCCCGACGGCGAGGCGGGCGCCGTCGGATACCTGGTCGGCGCGGAAAACCGTGGCCTCGCGTACATGTTCCACATGATGAACGAGGCCAGGATCGGCGTCGGAGCCGGTGCGGCCGCCCTGGGCTGCACCGGTTACCTCCAGGCGCTCGACTACGCCCGTACCCGTACGCAAGGACGGCAGCCAGGCCGCAAGGACCCGTCCACGCCCCAGTCGCCGATCGTCGAGCACGCGGACGTGCGGCGCATGCTCCTGGCCTCCAAGTCCTATGTGGAGGGGGCCATGGCACTGGTGCTGTACGCGGCCAGGCTCCTCGACGAGAGCACCACAGCTGCGGACCACGCGGCACGAGCCGACGCGATCAGGCTGCTGGACGTGCTGACGCCGATCGTCAAGAGCTGGCCGTCGCAGTGGTGCCTGAGCGCCAACGACCTGGCGATCCAGATCCACGGCGGCGCCGGCTACACCAGGGATCACGACGCCGAACAGTTCTACCGCGACAATCGGCTGAATCAGATTCACGAAGGGACGCACGGAATCCATGCCCTGGACCTCCTCGGGCGCAAAGTTGTCGTCGACTCCGGTGCAGGCCTCGACCTGCTCGTGACCACGATGCGCGAGGCGGTTGGGAGAGCGCCCCACGGCCTCACACCGTGGGCCGCTCAGCTGTCCGCTCGCATCGATCGGCTGGTCACAGTCACCAGGGCGTTGTGGCGAGACGGCGACGCCGAACGCGCCTTGGCCAACGCGACCCTGTACCTCGAAGCCGTCGGCCACATCGTGATCGCCTGGATGTGGCTCGAACAGGCTGTCGTCGCGAATGGCCACTCCGGCACCTTCTATGCGGGCAAGCACGCCGCGGCGCGCTACTTCTTCACGTACGAACTGCCACGCGTCGACGCCCAACTGGACCTCCTCGCCGAGCGCGACACTCAGCTGCTGGATCTCGACACCGACGTGCTCTGACGACCGGGACCGCGCAACCGGGGCCCCGGCCTGCGCCTGACCACGGGACCGGCCACCTCGTCAGATCACCGGCCTCGGTAGACCGCTTTGCCGGGACCGTCACGGAGGAAGGAGGCGATGCCGTCGCGCAGGTCGTTGGTGGCGAACAGCGCACCCGAGACGGCCGGCACCGCGTCGTCCGCGGCACGCACACCGTCGCGCCCCGCGGTCGCGATCAGCTGCTTGGTGGCGGCATGCGCGCATGTGGGGCCATCGGCGAGGCGGCGCGCGTGCTCCCGTGCGGCCTCGCCGAAACCCTCGTCGGGAAGGACGCGGTTCACCACGTTCCATCGCTCCAGAGTGGCCGCCGTGAAACGCTCCCCGGTGTAGATCAGCTCACGCGCCCTGGCCGGCCCGGCGCGCTGGGCCAGCCGCTGCGGTCCGCCCATCGACGGCGTCAGCCCCACGACGGTCTCCACCAGCCCGAACGACGCGGACTCCGCAGCGAGAAGGATGTCGCACGCCAGGGCGATCTCGAACGCCGCGGTGAGGGTGAGGCCGTGCGCGGCGAACACCGTCGGCACCGGCAGGTCCTCCATCCCCTGCGTGATACGCAGCAGCCGTTTCCACTGTGCCCCGGCCCGTTCGACCGGGCCGAGGCTCTCGGCGATCGCGGCGAACAGCGCCACATCGACCCCTCCGGACACGACCTTGCCCCGCGCCTCGACGAGTACAGCCCTGGCGCGACGGGAGTGCGTCGGGTCCGTGAGGGTGTGCAGCTCGTCGACGACCCCCTCCCACGCGGCGAGCACCTGCTCGTCGAACAGATTCAGAGGCGGCCGGTCGAGTACGACGACAGCGACGTCGCCGTCGTGGTGCAGCTGCACAGGCGTTGTGATGGTGATCATCCCTTTCACCTCGACTGGTTGGCAGACGTCAAGAGCGTCAATCGGGCGGCTCCCGGATACGCTGCGGCACCGCGCCCCGGCATCCGCGACGCGCGGCCCCCGCACTACTCGGGCAGCAGCGCCGCAGGGGACACCCCACGACGCGCGGGCGGATCGCCGTTGTCCAGGAAGGTGCCGATCGCCCGGCGGAAGTCGCCGGGGGAGACCGTCGGCGGACGCGGGGCCGGAGTGGTCCGTCCAGCCAGACGGGTGGCGTGTTTGGCGGCGCGTACCGCCTCGGGGGGCAGCGCGAGGATCCGCTTCAGCAGGCCGGTGGCCGCGCCCTCGAGGTCGGTGTCGGGGAAGGCCCGGGTGGCCAGGCCGCAGCGGGCCGCCTCCGCCCCGTCCAACAGGGCACCGGTGTAGAACAGTTCGCGGGTCAGAGACGGTCCGATCAGCTCGGCCATCCGGGCGGCGAACCGCACGCTGGGCAGAATTCCGAGCCGTACGACGGGCATGCCGATGCGGCCGGATTCGGCGATGTAGAGAAGGTCGCAGGCCAGGGCGAGCTGGCAGCCCGCTCCGGCGGCGGCACCGCGAACCTCGGCGAGGACGGGGACCGGGCAGTGTTCGATCGCCGTGAAGGCCGACTCCATGGCCGTGAAGGACTCCTCCACGGCGGCCTCGGCCGCGTCGCGCCACTCGGTGAGGTCCGATCCGGCGCAGAAGTGCCGCCCCCGTCCGCGGATGACGACGGCGCGGGTCGCAGGGTCCCGGCCGACGCGTTCGACCGTGTGCGCCAGCTCGGTCCACGCCGAGGTGGGCAACGCGTTGCGCCGACGGCCGTCGCCCACGACGATGCGGGCGACGCCGCCCTGTGCCGTCAGTTCGACGAGAGCGGTCACAGCGGGGCGCCGCCGGTCGGGGGTGTCCGCGCGTAGGGTGTACGGCGTGTCGTCCATGGCGCTCAGCGCCCTCCGTCGGTCAGGCGGGTGGTGCGCCAGGCCGCGATGGTCAGCCGGACCGGGCCGGTGCCCATGTGCCCGCCGGGGAACATGCGCACGGTCTTCGGGTCGCCGTAGCGCAGGCTGAGGTAGCTGTCCTCGGAGCTGTTCTGCAGGTCGTCGGTGCCATTGACGAGCAACAGCGGCGCCGACGTGCGGTCCAGGACGCCCTGATCGAGCAGGGACAGCGCGGGGCAGGAGGCCACACAGTCCTCGAAGGTGCTCCCGCCCAAGATGCGTTCGCGGGCGGCCATCAGGTCCATGAGATACGAGGCGGCGTTGCGGGACTTTTCCTGCCACTCGGGCTGGAAGGTGATGTGCACCCCACCGCCCCAGTTGACCGCCGCGGCCAGATGTTCGTGGTGGGTGTGCGCGAGCTTCATCGCCCCGTACCCGCCGAAGGACATCCCCAGCGCGGCGATCACCGCCGGGGGGCGTTGCCGACCACGGGGGCGGGCCACGTGGAAGGTGAGGCTGTCGCCTTCGCCCTCGCGTCCCGCGAACGGCACGGTGACCTGTTCGAGCGGAGGGTCGTCCAGGGCGGTGGCCCGCTCGGCGCATTCCGCCGCAGTCGCGGTCCAGTGCCCGGCCCAGGCGACCGGGTCGGTGCCCGGCAGGGTGTCGATGGTCCGCGCGGCGGCATCGGGATCCACGTCGGCGAGCGGGTGGCGCCGGGCGGTGAGGTGCTCGCGCGGCCACCGCTGGGCGTCGGGGAGCCTACGGGTCAGATCGGGACTCATGTTCACGCCCGCCTTCCCATTGCCTCGGAACTGCGGCGCTGGAGACGGCGCGCGCTGCGTCGTGGCGGTCCGCGCGTTCAAGCGCGGGCACTCGGACCGCTCGGCGCACAACGTGGTGCGGGTCGGCCAGTTCATTCTGGGGGTACATGTGAACCTCGGGGAGTGTTCCCGGTCAGGAAAACGCAGGCGCCGGCCTTGCGCATGGGGCGGCCGTATCCCGCACTCGGAGGCCCGGGCGGCAGGTCGAGCGTGCTCACCTGCCGCCCTCCGAGTCGCAGTCGACGGTCGTACTCCCTGCGTACCCCTCGGCCGCGCACGATTCGGCGAGCCCGATGGCGGCGGGGCCGACTGGAGCGGGCGGAGTGATCGCAGTGAGAGCAAGGACGGGTCGCGTGGTGTCCTGCGGCGTCAGCCGATGGCGCCGGACTCGGTGAGTGAGGTCAGTTCGATGTCGCCCACCCCGCAGTCGAGCAGGATCGCGGTGGTGTGCTCGCCGAGGACCGGTGGCGCGTCCCGGACATCGGGGGGTGTGCCGGACAGTTTGATCGGTGAGGCGAGCACCCGGACGGGGCCGGCCTCGGTGTGCTTGACGTCGCGGATCATCTCCCGGGCGACGACCTGCGGATGGGCCAGGGCTCCGGCGACGTCGTTGATCGGTGCCACGGGCACCCCGGCGGCGCCGAGCACGCGAACCCAGTGTGCGGTGGGCCGCCGGGCGATGGCCTCGTCGATGAGGGCCAACAGGTGGGCCCGATTGCGGACCCGGTCCGGATTGGTGGCGAACCTCTCATCCTTGGCAAGGTGACCCAGTCCGACGGCGTCGGCGAAGGCGTGCCACAGGCCGTCGTTGCCGGCCGCGACCATCACATGGCCGTCCGCGGTGCCGAAGGCCTGGTAGGGGACGATCGTGGGGTGGGCGGAACCGTACCTCGGAGGTGTGTCCCCGGTGGCGAACCAGCCCGCGGCGACGTACGACAGCCAGGCGATCTGCGCGTCCAGCAGTCCGATGTCCACCCACTGGCCCACGCCGGTGTGCCGTCGGCTGTGCAACGCGGCCAGGATGCCGACGGCGGCGAACATCCCGGCGCTCAGATCCGCCCCCGCCACCCCGAACCTGACCGGGGGGCCGTTTGGTTCGCCGGTGATGCTCATCATGCCGCTCAGCGCCTGTGCGATCGCGTCATAGCCGGGGGCGTCGCGGTACGGGCCGCTCTGCCCGTAGCCGCTGATCGATGCGTACACCACGCCCGGATTGGCGGCGGCCACCTGGTCGTATCCCAGCCCGAGGCGCTCCGCGGTGCCGGGCCGGAAGTTCTCCACGACGACATCCGCCTCACCGGCGAGCCGCTGGACCACCGCCCGCAGCCGGGGGTGCTTGAGGTCCACCGCGCAGGAGCGCTTGTTGCGGTTGGCGCTCAGGAAGTACGACGCGTCCGCGCCCTGGAACGGCGGACCCCACATCCGGGTGTCGTCGCCGCGCCGCGGTTCCTCGATCTTGATGACGTCGGCGCCGAGGTCGGCCAGCATCATCGTGCAGTACGGGCCGGACAGGATACGGGACAGGTCCAGGACCTTCAGCCCCCTCAACGCCCCCCGGTGGACCTGCCACGCAGAGCCGTGTCCGGTGTCGTCGGGCATGGCGCCGGCCGTCACGAGGCCTCCCCGAGGACCGTATGGGTGCCGAACGTCCGCCGGTGGTAGGTCAGCGGCGCGCGATCGGTGCTGTCGGCGGCCACCACGTCGGCGAGCACCAGGAGGTGGTCGCCGCCCTCGATCACTTGCGCGACCCGGCAGCTGACGAACGCTCCCGCGTCGGGAAGGCGCGGCAGACCGCTGTCGGGACGCCAGGCGACGCCCGCGAATTTGCCCGACCCGCCCTTGCGGGCGAAGTTCGCCGCGAGACCGGCTTGTTCGCGGCCGAGTACGTTGACGCCGAACTCGCCCGTCTCGTGGATGACTTGGAGCAACTGCGAGCCCCGGTCGAGCGCGACCACGACCATGGGCGGGGCCAAGGACAGCGATGCGAAGGCACTCACGGTGGTGCCGTAGGGAAGTCCGTTCCGCCGGGCCGTGATCACCGTGACGGGGGCGCACACGGCCGCCATGGCCTCACGGAACGCCTCCTGCGGAGAGTCGGCGACCTGCGTGTGGGTGGTCATGGGTTGATGACCGTGCTCTTGTGGTCGACCAGGAACTTCGGGCCGTGGGTGAGGAAGTCCCCCACGACGTCCGAGAACGCCTCCGGCCGGTCGCCTTTCAGGTCATGTGCAGCGCTGTACACGAGCATGAAGTAGCAGTTTTGGATCGCTTCCTTGTAGTGACGGCCCTCATCGGGGGAGATGACCCCGTCCTGCGTTCCGAACAGGACGAGAACCGGCTGCTCCAGCGACGTGAGTCGCTCGACGAGGTTCTCGTCCCGGTCCGGCCCCATGATCTTGGTGACCAGGTCCCAGTTCGGGGGCAGCGCCAGCTGGAAATCGGCGAGCCACGGCTTGCGTTCGGGGTGTGCGTGGAAGGCGCGGATGTAGACGTCGCGGTCGCTGAGCATGGCGGCCGGGCGGGTGGTGTCGGCGCGGAACGCCGAGGGTGCTTCGAGTACGACGGAAGTCACCTGCTCGGGGTGGTCTACCGCCCACCACAGCGCCACGATTCCGCCCATCGACGTGCCCATGACGGAGTACGTCTCGATACCGAGCGCGGCCATCGCGCTCGCCACGGTGGTCGCCATCTGGCGTCCGTCGGCGGTGCGCGTGTTGGGTTCGGACTGGCCGAAGCCGGGAAGCTCGAACGCGATCACGCGCCGGTCGCGCGCCAGCAGTTCGAGGGCCGGCCCGGCGGCGTAGTCCGCGGGGCCTCCGGCGCCGTGCACGACGGCAAGGGGTTCGCCCTCCCCGCCTTCGTAGTAGCGGATCCGGAAGCCGTCGGCGTCGACGAAGTGCTCCTGGAAGCCGTTGAGTTCCGGTGCGGTGGTGGTCATCGTTTCCTCCTTCTGGACGCGGTCAGACGGTGGCGGCGTGGACGGTGGTGGGCAGCTTCTGGACCTCGGGCAGGACCTCGCGGCAGAAGAGTTCGAGGTTCTTGGTCGCCAGTTCGGCGGGGAGCCCGAACCCGCCGAAGCTGAAGTCGATCGCGCCGACGCCGAGTTCGTGGTATTCGCGGATGGCCTCGATGACCTGGTCGGGCGTGCCGATGAAGCGCGGGAGCCCCCAGTTCTGCTTATTGACCAGCTCGGCGGTGACGCCCGCGCCCGCGTACCCGGAGGCGTTGACCTCCGCCATCAGGCGCTGGGCGCCGGAGGTCGGCGGGCGGAAGAAGTCCATCGCACCGAAGCCGTACTGCGTGCACTCCTCACGCGCACGCTCCTCGGTGTCCGACACATACACGAAGTTCCGGTACAGCACGTTCGCCGGCCCCACGGTGCGACCGAGGGCCGCGTTCCCGGCTCGGTACCGCTCGACGGACTGCGCGACGGTCTTGGGGCTGCCGTAGCTGATCGCTATGTCGCCCGTCATGGCGACGGCGAAGTCGACCGAGTCCAGGCTGTTGCCCGACAGCAACACCCGGGGGCCGGCCGGGTCCAGGAACTTCGGCCACACGGCGATCGTCCGGAAGCGGTGGTGGACGCCCTCCCAGCCGAAGGGCTCCGGCTCCCGCCAGGCCCGGAGGATGAGCTGGACGCTCTCCTCCCACACGGCGCGGGACTCTGCCGGGTTGCTGAAGTAGGTGAGGTACTCGTTCGGTGTGCCGCGCAGCAGCGCGACCGCGTAGAGTCGGCCGCCGCTGATCATGTCCAGCTGCGCGACCTCCTCGGCGATCCGCACCGGGTTGTTCATCGGCAGGTTGGGGCCGAGGAGGGCGATCCGCGCGTTCTTCATCCGCGGCGCGAGCGCGGCGGCGGCCACGTGCGCGTTGGGCTCCAGGTGCGGACCGCCGTAGTGGTGCTCGGAGACGGTGACGAAGTCGATGCCGAGGTCGTCGGCCCGCTCGTACAGCGCCATCCCGGCCTCGTGCGCCTTGCGCGCCAGATCCGCGTCCCAGTACCGGGGCCGGCGTGGCCAGCCATGCGGCATCTGGGGGTTTTGATAGTCGGTGCCACCGAAGATCCCGATCTCCATGATGTGGCTGTCCTCTCCACGTAGCGACGCTGCCCGTGTCCCGGCAGTGCCGGAGGAATGTGGACGTTGCTCATCGGCAGAGCCCGAAGCCGCACTGAGAACCTGTGAACTGCGAGGCGGCAAGACCGTGGGCGCCGTTAACAGATGGCAACGCCGTCGTAACGGCGACAGTAGACCTGCGTGTGCACTAGTAGCAAGGCATTATGCATAATCGATTTTTGAGAAGTTCTGGGCAGACGACTATGCATAGTCGTCTTGCCCGGAGAGGCGAGGGCGACCTAATGTCGCTGGCATGCACACCAATGACCAAGACGCGCCGGAGGCGCGTCGCGTGCTGCCGGCGCAGGGTGGCGTGGCATGACGACGACAGGTCGGCGAGCCCGGCGGCTGACCATCGCGAGCATGATCGCCGAGGAGCTGCGCGTCCGGATTCTCTCCGGGGAGATCCCTGCAGGAGCACGGTTGCAGCAGAACGACGTGGCGCGCGAGTTCGATGTCAGCAGCACGCCGGTACGGGAGGCATTCGCCGAACTCCGACGGCAGGGACTGGCCACGAGCATCGAGCATCGCGGGGTGCGGGTTGTGAGGCCCACTCTGGCCGATGTGCTCGAAGCCTCGGAGGTGGAGGAGCTTCTCGAGGGCCCCTGCATCGCTGCGTCCGTACCGCTGCTGACCGACGAGGAACTGGCCGACGCCCGGCGTCGGCTGGACGAACACCGAGGGGTCCCCACCGACGAGGTGCGGCGCAGGGTCGAGCTGGACGCGGCCTTCCACCTGTCGCTGCTCGTCCGGTGCCCCAACACGAAACTCAGGACCCTCGCGGAAGCGGCGCACCGGGACACCAGTACGTACCGGCTGATGCTCTCCCCGGTCGGTCACATCGGAGAACACTTCGTGGAGATCATCCACGAGCAGCACGAGGCGATCTACGCCGCCTGCGCCGACCGGGACGGCGAGCTGGCCGCCGCTCGCACGGTCGATCACATCCGCTGGGGCGGCCAGGTCTCCAGGGAGATCCTCGGGTGATGCTCCGCGTGAGTGTTCGTGCACCGGCCTTGGCGAGTTGGCCGTCTGTGGAGCCGGTTACCGACATGAGGCCGCCACAGTCCGGCCGGAGATCCTCGTAGCCCAGGACCAGGTCGAAGGGGATCGGCCTGTGGTCCGGTCCCATCCGGCGTGCGCGCAGGGTGTCGCCGGTGGTCGGCTCGATCTTGAGGACGTCGGCGCCCAGGTCGGACAGGATGGTCGTGCAGTACGGGCCGACCAGGGCCCCGGTCGGTGCCGGGTTCGGCGGGATGCGTGGTCATCGTCATGCACTGCCCTCCGCCGGGTCGATCAGCCGCATGTGTCGGTCCGCAATTCGGACCAATGGACCAGATTGAGGACCTGTGGCAGAGTCTGATTCCACATCCCGGCAACGTCAAGCGATAGCGTTCCGGGCCCCGCTGGACGCGAGGGACACGCCGGGACGAAGCGAGCCGACCGGGTTCGCGTTGACCATTTCGGAGGCGGCATGGCCGGCGACTTCCGCGATCACCTCTACCCTCTCAACCATCCACGGCTGTCCGAGTACCGGTCCTGCGACCCGTACTCCTACGTCGACGCGCTGCGACGCAACCCGCAGTTCGACGAAGTGCTGTCGGAGTGGAGCTCCCTGTTCGAGACCACCGAGTTCCAGGGCATCACCACGGACGGCCGACCGGTGCGGGGTCTCTTCGGGACGGACCACGACGAAGGGGGTCCGGCCGCCCCGGCCGCCGACGCCGCCCGAGCTCTGATGGAAGCCCTTGGTCCCCAGGACCGCGAACGCGTCCAGCACCCGCTCGACAGCCGTGTGTGGCGGGCCTGGATGAACCCGGAGATCTACCTCAACCGCTTCGGCCTCCGGCTGGAGGAGGTGGACGAGGACGTGCGCAAGCGGGTGTTCGAGCTCATCGCGACATGCCTGAGCCCGACCGGCTACCGGAGGGTGCGGGATGTCATGACCGTCAACGGGTTCCTTGGTGAACTCGTCGACCTGCCCCAGCTCCTCAACGAGCACAGCTACAACATCAACATCTTCGGCACTCCTTCGCCGACCAAGCCGTGGGGATGGAACCTCTGGGGACACCATCTGGCCGTCAACTGTCTGCTGATTGGCGGCCGACAGGTACTCACCCCGGTCTTCTTCGGCTCCGAACCGAACACGATCGACACCGGCAGGCACGCCGGACTGTCGCTCTTCGACGAGCAGGAGTGCGCGGGCCTTGCTTTCGTACAGACTCTGACGGGCCGCCAGGCCGATCGGGCGGTGCTGTACCACCGGAAGCGGGACCGGGGGATGCCGCCCGCACGTCTTCACCCCGGCGACGAACTGCATCTCGGCGGTGCCTTCCAGGACAACCGGGTCATCCCCTACGAAGGGGTCCGCGGCACGGAACTTGCCCCGGCTCAGCAGGAGGCACTGATCGACCTGGTGGCCCTCTTCCTGGACTACCAGCCCGACGGTCCGCGCCAGGCGCGGATGACGGACGTCCGCCGTCACATCGAC
Source organism: Streptomyces coffeae (assembly GCF_016741875.1). Taxonomy (GTDB): domain Bacteria; phylum Actinomycetota; class Actinomycetes; order Streptomycetales; family Streptomycetaceae; genus Streptomyces; species Streptomyces coffeae. The sequence continues at coordinate 67,445 of NZ_JAERRF010000029.1, forward strand.
GACACCCGCTTCTGCTGGATCGGCGGGCGCGGCGACGAGGACCCGTTTTACTACCGGGTGCAGAGCCCGGTCATCCTCGTCGAGTTCGACCACCACGCCGGCGTCTTTTTGGCGAATAGCGAACCCGAGAAGTTCCACACCCACACCATCGTGCGGACACCGAACGGCAACGACTACGGCGCCGAACTGGTCCGACGGGCGACCGGCTCCCCACATCGGCTCGACGGCCCTGTCTAGCTAGTGGTCGCCCAGCTCCCCCGGGCCCGGACTCTGGCGCTTCAGGCCGGGCTGGTGCTGCCCCTGCTGTGGCGGCGGCGCAGGCCCTGGCGGCGTTCGGCGCCGTCACCGTCGTATTCCTGCTGCAGTGGTCGCTGGATGTGGCGCTGCGCGCGGACATCGCCCTGCTCATCGCCCTGTACAGCCTGGCCCTGCACGGGCGGCTGCGGCTGCTGCCGTGGCCTGCGCGGTCACGGTGGGCGGCACGTGCTGGTCGCTGTACACCTGTCGTCGGCCGTGTCCGTCTGGTACGCGCTGTTCTTTCTGCTGAGCGCGGCGGTCGCGGCCCTCGCCCTCGGACTGGTGGTGCGGATCCGCCGGGCCCAGCTTGCCGGGCTGCGGGAGCGGGCGGCCCAACTGGAGGTGGAGCGCGACCAGCGCAGCCGACTGGCGACCGCCACCGAGCGGGCCCGTGTGGCCCGAGAGATGCACGACATCGTCGGCCACAACCTGTCCGTCATCATCACCCTCGCCGACGCCGGCGCGTATGCCACCAACCTCGCCCCCGAGCGTGGCAAGGAGGCCCTCCAGCTCATCGGCGACACCGGCCGCACGGCGCTCGGCGAAGTGCGGCGCGTGCTCGGTGTGCTGAGCGAGGCCGCCGACAACCCGTCGGCGGAGCCGAGGCCGAGGACCTGCGGCTGGGCTCGCTCACCGAGCGGGAGATCCTGCTCGCCATCGGCAAGGGCTGGACCAACGGCAACGGTGAGATCGTCGCCCACTTCGTCCTGTCCGAGTCCACCGTCAAAACCCACGTCGGCCGCGTCCTGGCCAAGATCAAAGCGCGGGACCGCATCGAAGCCGTGATCTTCGCCTACGACCTCGGGCTCGCCCGGCCCGGCAACGGCTGAGGCGCCTCGCACTCACCGCGAAGGGGGGCTGCAGCCAAGCGAGTCCAGGATGCCCAGGCGTTCGGCGGCGGTGCAGCCGCGGCCGGTGAAACGAACGAAATTGCCGCCGGTACGGCGCTCGGGAACCCGCTCGACGCTCAGCAGCAGCCAGGCCGGAGGCCTTGCAGATCTGACTCGCACCCGGCGAACGTTGGCCGAGGTAGCTTCCCGGCTTCCCTCGGCTCACCCCTGACCGCGTCGCGCGCCCCGGGCTCCGGTACCGGGTGACGCTCGCGCCGCCGTCTCCGCGCGCGGCGAACATCGTGGCCGCCGGCCCAGGCAAGGCTGCTCGCACTCCGCGTCGACACGGCATTCCTCATCCGCTGTGCGCAAGATCCCCGACAGAGCCGAATCGCATGACCGTCGGCACTCGGAATTCCGTCGGAGCGGATCAGTCCCCGACCAAGCCTGGAATCACGGTAGGTCGGCGTCGGTCGGCAGGGCGATGGCGATCGCTTCTGCCGCCAGGCGGACCTTCTCACCGTAGGACTTGAGGAGTTCGGGCAGCATGCGGCTCGTGGGGCCCGAGATCGAGAGAGAGGCGATCGGTCTGCCGTAGCCGGGACGGATCGCGGCGCCGACGGAGACGACTCCCTCCTCGAGCTCCTCGCGACAGACCGCGAATCCGGCCTCGACGATCCCCCGGAGATCGCTGCGCAGTCGCTCGGGGTCGGTGATCGTGTGTGGGGTGACAGCCTCGAGTCCGCCCTCGATGTAGGCATCGACCTCACGTGTGGACAGGGCCGCGAGCAGGGCCTTGCCGTTCGAGGTGGCATGCAGCACCGCCCTGGCGCCGAGCGGCGCCACGGCGCGGACGGGCTGAGGACTGTCGACCCGTTCCACGAGGACGACCTCACGGCCCGCGGGCACCATGAGGTGCACTGTTTCGCCGACTTCGGCGCCCAGGTCCCGCATCGTGGGCAGCGCGGCGGGCCGCAGCCCGCCACGGGCACTGACGGCACTGCCGACCACGAAGGCGCGTACTCCGACCTGCCACCGGCCTGTCGCCGTCTCCTGCTCGATCCAGCTGGCCTCCGCGAGCGCCGCCAGGCTGCGTTGGACCGTGGTCTTGGGCAGGCCCAGGGTGCGGGTGAGAGCACTCAGCCCGATGGGCTGGTTGACCGCGACGGCCTCCATTACCTGCAGCGCAGTAGCGACGCTCCGCATTCTCCTGCCTTCGTTCCTTCGTCTCCCGGCGCTCGGCAGCGCCTCTCTGCGCGATGGTCGCACACGGCGGGGCCATCGACCCGTACTCCGTGACGCCTCAATGCTGTGACCGCATAGGTTCGCCGGGGTGGCGGTCGGATGTGCGGTGACGTCCGTTCCGACTTCTGGAGGCACGGTGGCCGAGCCTGTCCGTGTGCGCAGACCGACCGACCAGGAGGGGCAACGGTTGCAGCAGATGGTGCGCCGGGGCAGCACGAGTTCGGTGCCCTGCTGGCGCGTGATGGGCGACCATGTCGATCAGTCCCTCCTGCTGGGCCGGGCGCGTTCCGTGCCGCGGATTCCTTCGTCGGGGATGACCCGGCTGTCCTGGAAGGCACCGCCCAGGTCCGGTTCGTCGTCGGTGTGAAGCCTTCCAGACAATCGCTTGACGTTGCCGGGATGTGGAATCAGACTCTGCCACAGGTCCTTAATCTGGTCCATTGGTCCGCATTACGGACCGACACATGCGGCTGATCGGCTGATCGGCTGATCGACCCAGCGGAGGGCAGTGCATGACGATGACCACGCATCCCGCCGAACCCGGCACCGCATTCCTTCAAGGAGTACGCGTCCTCGACGTGACCGGGGCCCTGGCCGGCCCGTACTGCACGACCATCCTGTCCGACCTGGGCGCCGACGTCCTCAAGATCGAGCCGACCACCGGCGACACCCTGCGCGCACGCCGGATGGGACCGGACCGCAGGCCGATCCCCTTCGACCTGGTCCACCGCGACAAGCGGAGCCTCGCGGTGGACCTCAAGTCACCCGAGGGCGCCGGTATCTTGCGATCCCTCGCCCGCCGCAGCGATGTGCTGGTGGAGAACTTCCGGGCGGGCGCGATGAGGCGCCTCGGCCTGGGCTACGAGGACCTCCGGACGGACTGCCCCGACCTCGTCTACTGCTCGATCTCCGGCTTCGGCCAGTTCGGACCCCTGCGGGACGCGAAAGGCATCGACCTGATCGCACAGGCATACGGCGGCCTCATGTCGGTAACCGGCTCCACAGACGGCCAACTCGCCAAGGCCGGGTTCCCCATATCCGACGTGGGCACCGGAATGTGGGGGGCCATCGGAGTGCTGGCCGCTTTGCTGCGCGCACGAGCCGGCGGGGGTGGCGCGCACGTCGACGTGGCTCTCGCGGACGCGGTGGCCTCGTGGTCGCTGTGGGAGGTCGCCGACTACGTGGCGACCGGGATCGAGCCGGCCCCGCTGGGCACTGCCCACCGCTTGGCCGCACCCTACGAGGCGTTCGCCTGCTCCGACGGTGCCACCCTGGTCCTCGGCGCGGTCGACCGGGCATGGCAGGCCCTGTGCGGCGTGCTGGACATCGACCTGAGCGAGGACGCGCGCTTCGCCACGGAGTACGAGCGTTTCCTGCACCGTGTTCCCCTCGCCGAGATCCTCCAGGCACGCTTCGCCACCGCGCCCCGGAACCACTGGATGGAGGCACTGCGTACCGCAGGCGTGCCCTGTGGCCCGGTCAACGGCATCGGCGACATCCTCACCGATGAGCAGTTCGCCACACGCGGCCTGTTCGTGCACGACGAGCCCCGCTTCGGCGAGCGGACGATCGTGAACACCCCCATCGTGTCCGACGGTGCGCCGCGAGCTCGTGGACCCGCTCCCGCGCTCGGAGAGAACACCGTCGCGGTCCTTTCCGAACTCGGTTACGACGGCGAGCGGATCACCGCTCTTGTCGAGGCCGGGGTCGTGGGTGCGGCTCTGGACTCCGCTGAAGCTCAGACCTGACTGAAACCAGGAGACTGGACTCATGAACGACGCAACACCCTCGTCCCCGGTGGACTGGACCTACCGGCTCGGTCTCGCCCGGGTTCTCCACGGCAGCGGCCCCGTGGCCGCTCTGCGGCGGGACGGAGCGTCCGAGGCGCGGCTCGCCCTGGTGGACGGCGAAACCTTCGACGACCTACCCGCGCTGCTCGAAGCCGCGCGAGGGGACGCGGCGGCCATCGAGGCAGGTGCCGTGATCGACGCGCCGGACGACCGGCTCCTCAGCCCCGTGGGACGCCCTGGCAAGATCATCTGCATCGGGCAGAACTACCTCGCGCACGTGCACGAGGGCGGTCGCGACGCGGGTCCGGCTCATCCCGACCTCTTCCCGAAATGGCACACCTCGCTCGCGGCCCCCTTCGCCGAGGTGGAGCTGCCGCCGGAGTCGGAGCAGATCGACTACGAGAGCGAACTGGCCGTCGTCATCGGCGTCCGCGCCCGGCGAGTCGCGGTCGAGGACGCGGAGCGCTTCGTCTTCGGATACACCGCGGCCAACGACGTCTCGGTCCGCGACTTCCAGTTCCACACCGCCCAGCGGACCGCGGGCAAGGCCTGGGACGGACTGACGCCTCTCGGCCCGGTCGTCGTGCCCGCCGCACTGCTCGGCGGTGTCCGGCCGGACCTGGCCATCGCCGGCACTCTGGACGGCGAGGTCGTGCAGGACGACCGTACGTCGAAACTGCTCTTCGGCGTACCGGAGTTGCTGGCCTACATCACCACGGTGATGACCTTGGAGCCCGGTGACGTGATCCTCACCGGTACTCCGGCGGGAGTGGGATTCGTGCGTGAGCCCAAGGTCTTCCTGCGTGACGGGGCGGAGTTCGAGGTACGGATCGAGGGAATCGGCGCGCTGCGCAACCGGTTCGTCGACGAGCAGGCCGGACGACGGTCATGACCACCTCCGCCACAGCACGGATCCGCACCACGGTGCTCGATGCCGTCGGCACCGTGGAGATCAGTAACCCGGCCCGGCACAACGCGCTGTCCGTGGCGATGATGACCGATCTCTCCCTCGCTCTGCGGAAACTGGGGGACGACCCGGCCGTGCGGGTCGTCCTCCTGCGCGGCGCAGGCACGCGGGACTTCGTCTCCGGTGCCGACATCCGCGAGTTCTCCGGCCAGCGGGACGACGGCAGCCGACAGGCCGTGGACGAAGCGGCGACGCGGCTGTTCGAACAGCTCTCCGCGATCTCGGTGCCCGTCATCGCGCGCATCCACGGCCACTGCCTCGGCGCCGGCATGGCACTCGCCCTGGGCGCCGACCTGCGCTTCGCGGACACCCGAAGCGTCCTGGGCATCCCCGCCGCCCGGCTCGGCGTCGGCTATCCCTTGGCGCAGACCGCCGCTCTCGTCCAGGCGGTGGGAGCCGCGACCGCGAGCGACCTCCTCTTTACCGGACGGCGTCTCACGGGACGGGAAGCACACGCCGTGGGCCTGGTGGACCAGGTCGTGGAACCGGACGATCTCGGGGCCGCGGTGGACGAAGTCGCCGCGGTCATCGCGGCGAACGCACCCCTGACGATCCGGGCCGCCAAGGCGGCCATCCGCGCCGTACGCCTGAGCGAGGGCGACCCCACGGCAGCCGCCTCCGCCCGGGACCTCGCGAGGGAGGCCATCGCTCGCTGCCGTGCCTCCCGGGATCTCCAGGAAGGCGCACTGGCCTTCCTGGAGAAGCGGCCACCGCGATTCACGGGCCAGTGACGGCCAGGGATTGACCGACGAGAGGAGCACCCCCGTGGATACACCACTGAAGGGGCGAACCATCCTGATGTCCAGTGGCAGTCGCGGCATCGGCCTCTCCATCCTTGCGGCCGCGGCCCGAGCAGGTGCCAACGCGGTGATCCTCGCCAAAACCGACGAGCCCGGCCCGAGACTGCCGGGCACTGTCCACACCGCGGCCGCCGCCGTCGGGGCCGCCGGTGGAACCGCCGTGGGCGTCGTCGGTGACGTTCGCCAAGAGGCCGACGTCGAGCGGGAGGTAGCGACCGCCGCCGACCGGTTCGGTGGCATCGGCATCTGTGTCAACAACGCCAGCGCCATCGATCTTCGGGGAACCGAAGACCTGTCCGTCAAGCGCTTCGACCTCATGCAGCAGATCAACACCCGAGGCACCTTTCTACTGACTCGGGCCTGCGTGCCCCACCTGAAGCGGTCCGACCACGCACACGTTCTCACCCTGTCACCGCCGCTCAACCTCGCCCCACACTGGCTCGGCGCCCATCCGGCCTACACCGTGGCGAAATGCGGCATGACCCTGCTCACCCTCGTTGGGCGGCCGAGTACGCGGAATGCGGCATAGCCGCGAACTGCCTGTGGCCCCAGACCACCATCGCGACGACCGCTGTGACCAATCTCCTCGGCGGCGAAGCCCTGGCGGTCCGCTCCCGGAGCCCAGAGATCATGGCGGACGCCGCCCTCGCCATACTGGTCCGCCCGCCGCACGAACGGACCGGCCGAACCTTCATCGACGCCGACGTCCTGGCCACCGGCGGCTTGACGGACCTCAACCGCTACGGCGGTGGCGACCACCCGGAACCCGACCTGTTCGTGGACTCACCCCGACGAGTCACCCCTACGCACGAACTCCTCAGCACGCGGCACGGCTCGCGTGACCGTAGGCGGACACTGGCGCTTCCTGCGAGTTCGAGGTCACCGCCTCGTCTTCTAGCAACCCCGGCCGACCGCGAGCAGAGAGCCGACTGTGCTCATCCGGCTGAGGCCACGGTGATCCTGAACGCGCCGGCTGTCCGTTCTGTGGAAGCCACAGGAGCATGTCCCGCTGTTCCCCCGCCCTGGAAACGCGTCACCGGCCGGAAAATCATCGGCCGCGTGCAGTCGTTGACACAAGACGACGCCGTCATGAAGAGCCCCATGATGAGGAACACCGAGTTCACCCCAGTCGTCATCGCGGGAGGAGGCGCCGTCGGCATCACGCTTTCCCTGATGCTTGCACGGCGGGGCGTGTCCACCGTCGTCCTCGAACGCGAACTCCATCCGCAGACACTGCCACGGGCTCAGCGGTGAATCCCCGGTCGATCGAGGTTCTGCGCGAGATCGGGATCACGCAAGCACACTTGCGGGCCGTGGGTGCCCCTAGCTTGATCTTTAAGCGCGCCACGAGCGCAGAGAGTGAGGCTGATGTAGGTAGACCCCATGCGGTGCTGAAGTCCGTCGTGGTGAGCGTTGAGGAAAGGCGTCCAAGAGGCGTCAGGTGGGGACTGGGAAGGCGAGCGAGAGCGAACCGCTGACGGAGTGTCGAAAGGAGGTGATGGCTCTCAACCAACAGGTCGCCGAACTCGACAAAGCCATCGAGGCCCGGTTTCGCGACCACAGCACCTTCGAAATGATCACCAGCATGCCCGGCCTGGGCGTCATCCTCGGTGCCGAGTTCCTCGCCGCCACCGGCGGCGACATGACCGTCTTCGGCCGAGGAATCCCGCCGTTTCTACGATCGCAAACGAGCCGAAGGCAAACGCCACACCCAGGCCGTGCTCGCACTCGCCGGCCGCCGCGTCAACGTCCTCTGGGCCCTCCTACGCGACGGACGGTGCTACGCGCCACCGCCGCCCGTCGCTCAGCGCCGCAGTTGGCTACTGAGCACACGGCCTTAGACGTCGTTTCTTATGGTGCTGCTGTTGAGCAGGCACGGCGCTGGGCCCTCCATTCATTGGCAGTGGGGTTGTTTCCCGAGCCAGCGGGTGGCTGCGGCCAGAGCGCGGTCACGGCTGGTGCCGATGTCCTTGCGTCCCACGAAGAACTCCTCGTTCGGTGGAATCGGTCCGTGATACGCGCGCCCGGTGCGGTCTGCTTCCTTCATTTCGGTGAGCAGTATCACTGCACCGTCGGAAAGGTGGTGGGGGGTGTTACCGGTGGGCACCCCAGAAGTTCTCATGCCGAAACTCCGGGTCGCGGGGCGGCCCCGGAAGGCCACGGTGACCGCTTCTCCGGCACTCGCGGTCGCGCCATCGGTAAGGACGGCCACGGGCGGGTGCGTACGCGACAGCGGCTCGGCCGCCGGCCACCAGGGCGGATTGGTGCCGATCTTGAAGTTCCTGTCTTTCACCGTCCATGCGATGCGCTTGCCGTCGGCCCCCACAAACGCGCCCACATTCCCGTCGCCCAGGATCGCCGCTACGACGGCGAACACGGGATTCATGTTCCCGCCTCTGTTACCGCGCAGATCCACCACCCAGCCGCAGGGGCGCTTGCGTTCGGCTGCCTGCACCGCGGCCCGGCCCTGACGCACGTACGTGTCAAGCGTGTGCTTCGAGCCCTCCACGCCCGGGAGTGCCACGTACCCCGGACCGCTCCGCAGCCGCTTGGCAACCAGGCCGGGGATCGTGTCCAACGATGTGCCAAACGATTGCTTGGCGGCCGCCGGACGCAGGAAGCGGGTGTGGCCGTCCCCGAGGGCCTGGATGACCCCCTCGATCGCGGGATAGGTGCCACTTGGCTCGCGGGCGCCCGCTGCCTGGACAAACGCTGTGCGGCGTACCTCAGGCCAGTCGACCTCGCCGCGTCTCAGCGCCCGCTTTTGGATGAGGTCCAGTGCGGCCGTGAGATATGCCCGCGGTTTCGGAGAGATCCCGTCGTCGGGTGCTGTGTCCTCGTCCTGCGAGCACGCGGTCACAAGTGCGAGGAGCAGGACCAGAACCAGCGCACCCCACCGCCGTAAACGGTTTCTGCGATCCATGAATTGACAGCCTAGAGCTGTTGCAGAGGGTGTGGAACCACGCAGGCTGCAGCGGACGTCGGATTCGCCCTCACCTGGTGAGGCTCTGTAGCCCTGTTCTGGGCACTCGACGGATTGCGCGAGGCACTCCAGTTTGCCCGTGTCACGGGCGACATTGGCCTCCGGGCCCGCCGGTGGCATGGCAGGAGGAGCCAGCGACGAAGCCGGCGCGGCTAAGGCCACCGTGCGTTGCAAGCTGCGGTGTCTTTGGGAGGTGGGCACGCCTTGGTGGTTCTGGGCCCGGGGATTGGCCACCGGTTGGGGTGAGTTCTGGTCATCCTGCGAGTGGGGAGGCGAGCCGCCGTGAACCGCCGAGACGACCGTGTCAGTCTCTTGGGCGACGAGGGCCAGAACGGCATGGCGAGGAGGGGCTCCATGCTGGAAGCGACGGTGTTCCGGACCGGTGATGTGGAACCGGCCGACGGTTCGACTGCTGGCGGGACCTGATGTCGAAAAACCTTGTGTCCCATGGACATGAACAGCGAACACGCCGCACAGTTCCAAGGGGAGACACGGCTGTTGGAACTGGGGCCGGTCAGTGTGTGGCCGACTATCGCTGAGCCTATGAGCTGGCGGAGGACGCCGCGTCTGATCCGGCAATCCGACCCGGAGTATTACCACCTCACCTTCCCGATCGCAGGGTCGGTCGGCGGTGCCCTTGCGACGGCGGTTGACGCCCCACAGGGTGTCGTCGCCGACGGAGTAACAGCTGTGGAAGTAGGTGACGCCGTGGGTGCGGCGGTAGGTCGCCGGAAGCCGGTTGGGCTTGCTCTGTTCCGCCCAGCAGGAGCCCGGGGTGGGCCGGATTCCGAGAGGCCCGAACTCGTCGAAGGCGAAGACCCGGTCCGGGAAGTGTTCCAGCACCTGCTCGATGCGGTCGAGCTTGGCGTCGCGGCCGGGATCGGGGGACTCCTTCCAGGTCTTGGTGCGCTGGAAGGTGATGCCGCGGCGCGACAGCAGGCAGCGTAAGGCTTCACGGCCGATGCGGATGCTGCGTTCGTGGACGCGGCACAGGTAGGCGGCGAGTTTGCGGATCGACCAGCGGGTGAAAGGTTGGCCGAGTTTGGTGGGACGGGTGGTGGCCGTCTGGATGACGAAGTGCTCGTCGTCAGAGGTGAGCAGGCGGGGACGGCCTCCCGCCCATTGAGGGTCCAGACAGGCCAGGCCGATCTCGTTGAATCGGTGGAACACCTCCCGCACGGTGCCCTCGTCGGCCTGGACCAGCTGGGCGATCACCGGGAGTCGGTTCCCGCCGGCGGACGCCAGCAGCATCATCGCCCGGCGGTAGCGCACTGAGCTGGTACTGCCCCGGCGCACGGTTCACCTCCACCCCCGTCGTCACGCTCTTGGCGGAGCTTTTGGCCATGCCAGGTCAGGCGGACCAGCACCGCCAGTCGGCAGTAACTGCGGACCGGGTCGCACAGTCTCTTCGCGTCCCGCACCGGCTAAGCCTCATCGACCACACCCCAGCCATCTCCCACCGCGCCGTGCGGGTCCACGCGCTGGTTCAGCGCGCCACTCGTGACGCCCTCAGCCCCCGCCAGCGCCACCGTTACGCTCGCACGGCCGCAGACGCCCTGGTCGCAACCTGGCCTGGCATCGATCGCGATACCGCTCTCGACCAAGCGCTGCGCGCCAACGCCACGGAACTTGCCAACCCTGGTGAGTACGCTCTGATCGAGCCCGACGCCCACGATGTTGGCGCTCTTTGAAAATTCAAAGATCCTCATCACCACTGCATCCCCAGTGCTGCGCCGCCGGTGTAGGCGGTCGCAAAGCCAGCGAATTGGGCAGCGGTCAGGGCCTGCCTGCCGGGCAAACCGGCTGGCGTGAGCTGGGTCAGCACCGTGCGGGAGTCCGGTGAAGATGGCCTCGGCTGCAGCCAGCGCCTCGTCAGAGCCCCAGCGGCCAGTGGATACGACGTCGCGTAGGCCACGTCTCGGAACAGCCCCCTTGCCTGCAGGCGCTGTGTCCATCCGCAGTTGTAGCGGAGCTGCACAACCAAGAATCTACTACGATTGGTCTCATGGATGGGCAGAACGATTACAGGCGGGGCAGGCACGTTGTTTCGGCGATGCATGTGCATTTGGTCTTTGTGACGAAGTACCGACGTGGAGTCTTCAACGACGAGATGCTGACACGCTGCGAAGAGATCATGCGCAAGGTGTGCGAGGACTTCGAGGCGGAGCTGAAGGAGTTCAACGGCGAACGCGATCACGTCCACCTCCTGGTGCATTACCCGCCCAAGGTCGCCGTCTCGAAGCTGGTCAACAGCCTCAAGGGCGTCTCCGCCCGCCGGATACGCCAGGAGTTCACCGGCCGCATCAACCCCGCCATCATGCAAGGACACTTGTGGTCGCCCTCGTACTTCTCCGCATCGTGCGGCGGAGAACCGTTGGCGATCGTCCGCCAGTACATCGAACAGCAAAAAAGCCCACTCTAGAGTGCAGGTCAGAGCAGCCTTGAGATGCATTCATCCCCGGCGTGAACGCCGGGGCTTTGTGTAAGAGTCCCGGTAAGGATCTCCGTAAGTTGTTTGGTGGCCCGGGAGGGCCGGATGTGGCTGATGAGGATCTTGACTTGCCTTGAGTGTGGCTCTCTGGGAGTGGCCGTCCGGTTCTCCGGGGCGCCCTGACTGCTGATTGAGATATGCGTTTCGGTCGCTGATTACGGAGATGACAGCGGGGTGACTCCCCGCAGTTCGAGCCCGTCCTGAAGAAGATCCGCGTGCCCCGCATCGGGTCGGGCCGGCCGCGCACCCGACCCGACCGCGTGCGCGCGGACAAGGCGTACGCCTCCCGCAAGAACCGCACATACCTGCGGCGTCGCGGCATCCACTGCACCATCCCGGACAAGGCCGACCAGGCGCGCAACCGGAAGAAGCGCGGCTCCCGCGGCGGTCGGCCACCGAAGTTCGACGTGCAGGACTACAAGGCTCGGCACGCGGTCGAGTGCGGCATTAATCGTCTCAAAAGGCACCGAGCGGTGGCTACGAGATACGACAAGCTCGCTGTCCGATACGAAGCGACCCTTCTCGTCGCAGCCATCAATGAGTGGCTATGACCAGCACATTCGCTACACGCCCTAGCGGGCCGTGTAGCCGCCGAGGAGAGGAGCGAAGCTCCGACGTCTCGCGGGTGCTGCGCGAACGCGTGCTGCGCGAGGCCCGTGCACTGGCTCAGCCCACGCCCACGCAGTGACGATCCATCACGTCATCGACGGAGGGCAAGATTTCTACTCCTGGCTCGTCATTGAGCTGGTGCCGGGTAGCAGCCTGGCGGAGCTGCTGGACGAGGGGACGCTGCTGACGCCGCAGGAAGCCGCCCGGATCCTGCGCCCGGACGGCGACGCGGTACTCACCGACTTCGGAACCGCCACCCTTCAGCGAACCGGCTCGGTGGACTCCGCCGTCAGCTCCTTACCGCTGACCGCGACCGGAGAACTCATCGGCACGCTCGACTACCTTTTCCGGACGGCCCTACCCCGGACAGCCCGGAGGTCCCCTTCCAGCAGCCCTGGCCTGTCCGCCCTCCAAATCGCTGTGCTGCCCGGGGGCTGCCGCCTCCGGCTGCATCCAGGAGCCCGCCATGCAATGCTGGCTGTATGGCTGAAGCCATAGCAGACCTCTTTCGGTCGGTGTGACTAATCCACCGACAACAGTGAGGTTGCTTGACGAGGAAACCAAACTAGGAACGTAGGTCACTTCATGGCGAATTCATCGGTGGAACAGGCAAAGCCCGGAAGCGTCGATGTGTGGCTGGACCCACAAGAAGCCTTCGAACGCTTCCAGGCAGACATCGATCACTTCGCGGCTCTCGACCCGAACATCGCTCGGGTTCAAGAGGCCCTGAAAGCGCGCTTCGAAGAGATTCCCGAAGAAGACGCGATCCGCGTCATGGCGCTAGCGTGGCCACAAGTCAAGGCGATACTGTCGCCGGTCCCATCTCCCCGCGGCTTCCCAACGCCACCTGGCTTCCCGCCGTGGCCACTGTGGCCCCCGTGGCCCCCGTGGCCGCCTTATCCTCCGGAGCCTCCGGTCATCCCGCCGTGGTACGACGTGCTGACCGATGGCTCGGTTCCCAGGTCGCTTGTTGCTCTCCGGCACGGGCTGGTAGAGGGAGAGGCGCTCCGACGTCGCGTCGAGGCAGATCTCGAGGGACCTCTCGCCGCCGACGCCCTGCGGAACACCGCAAAGGAGATCAAGGAATGGGAGCACACGTCGAACTCGGCTCGCACCAGAGAATTCGACGTGGCGCGCGATGAACTGGAACGCATGGTCACAGGACCGGAACGGAAGCTCGTCGGCGTACTCGTGGGACTCGCGCTGGGCTTTGCAGTGGGCTACGGGATCGGTTACCTGGTTTCTCACCCCCAGTAGTGATCCCGTCCTTCCCGGGCTGCCAGAGGGATCCGATTGGCTCTGTTCACGTCGCAGAGCAGCGTTTCGACGGCAGTTCGGGAGGCAGTGCGCGCGCCGGATGTTCACGACTTCGGTCAGCAGCTCGGTGGTGGCAGACGGGCAGCCGTCTGCCGCCCGTCCGGAGCCCGGTGCAAAAGCGCTGGCTACGGCGTAGGTGGCAGCCACCATCGCGCCGTTGCCGGGCGCCGGCAGGTGCCTCCCGTTCTCGTGAAAATCGACTCTTCCGGTCTGCGGGTGCCTTCCGGAGCCATGAACATCTGCTGCCGGAACCGGCGAACAAAGCAAGCCGATATTCGAACCAAGACCGAGGTGGTGTTTCATATGGGTGCGTCAGAACCGGTGGAGCAGGCGCAGGCAGGGGGGATTCGGCTCTGGCTTGACTCCCAAGAAGCCCTGGAGAGATTCCAGGCAGACATCGATCACTTCGCGGCTCTTGACCCGAACATCGCTTGGGTTCAAGAGGCCCTGATGGCGCGCTTCGAAGAGCTTCCCGAAGAAGACGCGATCCGCGTCATCACACCGATGTGGCCACAATTCAAGGCGATGCTGATGCCGGACATTTGTCCCTCGCCAGGCTATCCGTACCACCCTCCCGTCCATCATCGTATGGCGCTGCAACCTTCGGTGCTGCCGTGGTTCGGCGCGCTGGCGGATGGCTCGGTTCCCAGGTCGCTTGTTGCTCTCCGGCACGGGCTGGTAGAGGGAGAGGCGCTCCGACGTCGCGTCGAGGCAGATCTCGAGGGACCTCTCGCCGCCGACGCCCTGCGGAACACCGCAAAGGAGATCAAGGAATGGGAGCACACGTCGGGCTCGGCTCACACCAGGGAATTCGACGTGGCGCGCGATGAACTGGAACGCATGGTCACAGGTCCGGAACGGAAATGGGGCCTGATAGCTGTGGCGGTCGTCTTCGGCGGCGTAGCAGGCTACCTGATCGCGCAGGGATACGTCCTGAGCCATCCGATCTGATCCGGTCACGGATCCAAAAGCCTTGACTTGGGCTCGTCCTAGGACGGAGTGCATCCATGACCGGGCCACTCGTTCCCTCAGGCAGGCCTCCGAAGCCCTTGCCCAGCTGCACGGACGATCCGGCATCCGCACTGCGCGCCATGTTCGTGGACGCCGTCCAGGGTGACCGGATCACGCAGGGCCAGGAGCCGGCCCTGCGGCCGGTCTTCCTCAAGGCGCACGGGGCGGCCCGTGGGGTCCTCACCGTAGATGCCGATCTGCCGCCGGACCTTCTCGTCGGGTTCCTGGAAGCCGCCCGGGAGCAGGGTGGGTTGACTGCCTGGGTCCGGTTCTCCAGCGACACGCTGCCGACCCGACCCGACCTCCGCACCACCCTCGGGATGGGCATCAAGCTCTTCGGGGTGCCCGGGACCAAGCTGCTGGAGGACGAAAGCGGGGCGGACACCCAGGACTTGGTTTTGCAGAATCACGACGTCTTCTTCGTCGACACTGCCCGCGACATGTGTGAATTCACCCGGGCAGCAGTCGTGGAGCACGACATCGAGTCGTACCTGCGGGACCATCCCACCACCCGGTCGGTCCTCCTTGCCATGGCCAAGGCTGAGGAGAGCGCGCTGAAAGCCACGTACTGGAGCGTGCTTCCCTACGCCTTCGGTGCTGACCGCCATGTGAAATACAAACTGGTCTCCGCCGGCTGCCCGCCCGGCGACCCGCAGGCGGTGCCGCCCGACGAATGCCCTTTCGCTCTCCGCGAGGATGTGCGTCACCGGCTGTCCGCCGGAGAGGCGACGTTTGATCTGATGCTCCAGTTCCGCAAGGATCCGGAGCGCATGCCTCTGGACCGGGCCACCGCCCGATGGGAGGAGTCGGACAGTTCCCCCGTCCGGGTAGCGCGGCTGACCTTGCATCAACAGAACACCGAGGCGCGGGGCCAGGCTGCGTACGGGGAGAATCTCGCATTCAACCCGTGGCACGGCCTGCCCGAGCATCGGCCCGCGGGCAGTATCGCCGAGGCGCGCCGCGTGGTGTACCCGGCGTCGGCGGCGCGGCGCCGCCACGCGAACGGCATCCCAGTCAGGGAGCCCGGCCCGGCCCGGCCCGCTTCCGCCGAGCCCCTCGGCCGCGACACCCGGATCGTACGGGCCTCGGTGCACCCCGCGATCGGAGTGGCCCGGGTCGGGGACAGCACCGACGAATTCTTCCTCGCGCCCGAGGTCGACTATCCACCCGCGCAACCGTCCTACAAGGACGCGACCGGAGCTCTGAAGCGTCAGGCCGTCCGCTTCCGGGTATACGGCTACAACGCCGCAGGAAAACCGGTCGCCGAACTGACGGCGGACAACGCGGACCTCCGCTGGACCGTGCATGTGGCCAACAAGAAGGCTGCCTGGTACCAGTTCCAGATTGCCCTGGACATCCCGGAGGCGGTCGAGGCCGAAGAGAGCGCGCTGCGCAACCCTACGGTCCAGCCACGCAGTCAGCTGGTCATCGACCCGGGACCCAGATCGGTGCGCGGCCGGAACCGCGCGGGACGGCCCGAGCTCCGGTTCGACACGGGCAGGTTCATGGGCACACCCGTCTACCTGGGCGAGCTACGTACCGACGGCGCCGGCCGGCTCCTCTTCCTGGGAGGCCGGGGCGCTGCCTCCTCGGCCGCCAACCTCCCGGCAGATACCTTCGCCAACAACGACGGCTGGCACGACGACATCTCTGACGGGCCGGTGACGGCCGAGGTCCGCATCGACGGGCGAACCATCCCCGTCGAGCCGGCCTGGATCGTGGTCGCTCCTCCGAACTACGCACCGGACCTCAAGTCGGTAATCACCCTGTACGACCTTCTGCAGGACACCTATGTGAAGGCCGGCATGCTTCCGCAGCCCCAGCGCGTCTCGTTCACCCGTGACGTCCTGCCGGTCCTGCGACGGCTGTGCGATCTGCAGTGGGTCAACCGCGGATTCGCCGTCCAGTTCGGAGACGCAGGACGGGATCACCTCC
Source organism: Streptomyces coffeae (assembly GCF_016741875.1). Lineage (GTDB taxonomy): Bacteria > Actinomycetota > Actinomycetes > Streptomycetales > Streptomycetaceae > Streptomyces > Streptomyces coffeae. Next base: position 83,720 of record NZ_JAERRF010000029.1, read on the forward strand.
TGGCACCCGGTCGGCTGGCCCGACTGGCAGATCCCGGTCCCGCGCACGCAGAACTGCGCCGGCAGATCTGGGCCATGTTCCGGGACCTCGACCGCGACGGGATGTCCCCGGTGCCCTGGCCCTCGGTCTTTGGCGATGCCATGAGCCTGACGCCGGTATCCGCGCGCCAGCACCTCGCGCTCCCCGCCTTGCAGTACGGTCTGTTGGCCCGCTGGGCCGCCGGGGACTTCGAGGCGGACTTCGACCCCCAGGCAACGCCGCCGCCGGCACTCGACAGTCTGCCGCTCGAGCAGCGCCCTGGGACACTCGACCGATCCGCCCTGTCGTTCTGCCTCGCCGATGCCTTCCACCCGGGCTGCGAACTCAGCTGGCCGATGCGCCACTCCACCCTGTACTCGGCGCCGTTCCGGGTCAGACGACGGGAACCCGGACGGCCTGAACAGAGGTACGGGAGCGTGCTCACACCGAAGATCGCGCTAGCGGTCGACGGACCTCTGTACGGGCAGAGCCCGGGCGACCTCACCCGGTGGATGGCCACGCCCTGGCACACCGACACTGCCAGCTGCCGTTCCGGCTACTACCTGGGCTTCGGCGCACGCTACGACCCCTACCTCCCCACCTTCTGGCCGGCGCGTGTACCCAACCACATTCTGACCGAGGAGGACTACGACATCGTCCTCGACATGTCCCGGCCAGCAGCGGAACGCCGGCTCGCCTTCGAACGCCGGGCCGTGTGGAACAGGTGGCTGCCCACCGACTACCTCACCCACATCAACGACATGATCCGCGACTTCGGCAAACTCGGGATTGTCGAACGCCGTCCGGGCATCCCCGCCGAAGCGGGTTTCCCGGCGGTGATGCTGGTGGAGTCCGAGGTGAGCTTCCCCCACACGCCTGCACCACCCCGGGAGCGCAATCTGCTCACTGTGCATGTGCCGGTAGCCGCGGATCCTGACCTCCGGGCGGACGCCGTGGCCGCGGCAGCGGCCATGACCGAACAGGCCGACGAAGAGGTCGCGACGGGCTTTATCGACAAGGTAGTCCGCTACCCGGATAACCGGTGACCAGAGGCCCCGGCTCGGACCGGCCCCCGTGCGGGCGCTTCGAAGTCATCGTGGCGGGAGGTGGCCCGGCGGGCGCGGTTGCGGCCCTGGCCCTGGCACGTGCGGGGCGCCGCGTCCTCCTGCTCGACGGCCAAGCCGATACGCCCGCGTTCAAGGTCGGTGAGACCCTGCCGCCGGCCGCCGGACCGCTGCTACGCGATCTGGGGCTTCTGTCCGGCTTCACCGCCGACGGGCACCTCGTGTGCGTCGGCACCGATGCTTCCTGGGGCTCCGCCGCGCTGCACGAACGCAGCCATCTCTTCGACCCGCACGGCCACGGCTGGCATCTTGACCGTTCCCGGTTCGACGCCTTCCTTCGCGGCGCCGCAGTGGCCGCAGGCGCCTGCCTACGACAGGCCACCGTGATGCGGCAAGTCGGTGAGGCCGGCCACCGGCGACTCCTGGTGCGTGAGCACGGCGTCGTGAGAGAGCTGCCCTGCGAGTGGATCGTGGACGCGACCGGCCGCCGGGCGGTCATCGGCCGGCGCCGGGCTGTGCGGCTGAGACAAGACCGGCTCGTGGCCGCCTTCGTCGTGCTCGACCGGCGTCTGCCGGGCGCATGCTCCGGGCGTTCCGCGGACCAGGAGCTGCGCACGATCGTCGAGGCGGCGCCGGCAGGCTGGTGGTACACCGTCCGCGTACCGGCCGGGCGGCTCGTCGCCTATCTCACCGACATCGATCTCGTGGGTACCGACCTGCGGACTTCCGCGGGCTTCCTGGATCGGGCGGCCCGCACCAGGCATGTACGGCTCCGGCTGGACGGCTACGACTTGACCCGGCCAGCGGTACCGCGCTGGTCACCCGCCCACGGGCTGCGGCTGACCCCACCTGCGGGACCGGGATGGGTGGCTGCCGGGGATGCCGCACTGGCCGTCGACCCACTGTCCTCGCAGGGCATCCTGACTGCCATGCACACCGGGGCCTGGGCGGGACAGGTTGTCGATCTCTGCCTGAGCGGCCAGACGGGGGCCATCGCAGCCTATTGCGCGTTCGTGGACCGCGTAGTCGATGCCTATCACCAGCATCACGCGGAGTCCTACCGTCACGAAAGGCGGTGGGAGGGTGCCCCCTTCTGGCAGCGGAGGCACTGAAACGCTCCGGGGTCGGTGGAGGCCCATACTTGGTTCTGGGCACGCTGGCTTCGTTCACGTTCAGCAGCAGCGTTTGTCGATGAGTTTCGACAGCAGTTGGCGATCAGGGCGCTCGCAGATGTTCACGGGAAATGACGGCACTGTCGTCGGTGAGGGGGTCGCGCCGATCACGGGGCGATCAGCACATCCGGGGAATCAGGCACGGTAATCTCGAGCCATGTCCGAGACGTCAGTGACGCACTTCTACGACGAACTGGCCGACGACTACCACCTGATCTACTCGGACTGGGACGCGAGCATCCGTCGGCAGGGGGATGCCTTGGACGCCCTGATCGGCCAGGATGGCGCGGCGGTGCTTGACTGTTCCTGCGGCATTGGCACGCAGGCCATCGGCCTGTGCGCGGGCACCGCGTCACCGGGACCGACCTCAGCCTTCGCGCCGCCGCCCGCGCTGCCGGTGAGGCCGCCCGCCGGAGTCTGAGCCTGTGCACGGCCGCCGCCGACATGCGGCGCCTCCCGTTTCCCGATGGCCGGTTCGACGCGGTCGTCTGCGCCGACAACTCGCTGCCTCACCTGCTGACGGAGCAGGATGTGCACGCCGCGCTGGCCGAGATGCGCCGCGTGCTGCGTCCCGCCGGCTTGCTGCTGGTCAGCACACGCCCCTATGACGACCTGCTGCGTGACCGCCCGGCTTCGACGCCTCCGCAAGTCCACCGGATCACCGACTGCGCCGACGGCGGGGAGCGAACCGTCACCTTCCAGCTCTGGCACTGGCACGACGACGGCGAGCACTACGACTTGGAGCACTTCCAACTCCTTCCGGCAGGCGGGGAATGGCGCGTCCAGGTCCGCCGGACCACCTACTGGGCGCTCGGCCAGGACCGGCTGGCCGGCCTCGCAGCCGAGGCCGGGTTTGTCGACCCTGGGTGGCGGATACCGCAGGAGACGGGCTTCTTCCAGCCGCTGCTTGTGGCCCGCACCGGCGAGTAGGTGATTCCACCGCCCGACGTGGGATGGCCGGTGTCAGCTGGCCTTGGCCGGTTCCTCGGCCCGAGCCCCGGTGCTGGCAAGGCGGTAGACACCTCACGTTGCTATGCCGTCAAGTCGGGGAAAGCAGAGGCTGTAGCGTGGCTCGCCTATTCGAACGGGCGGTGTGGAACGTTGGTCGACGTGGTGCGTGTCATGGAGACGCTGGCGGAGCAGGGTGTCACGGTGCTGTTCAAGGCGGATGCGGAACGCATGCGTGACGGAGTGAGGCCGTGGACTTTCGTCGCGAACGGTGTCCCCTTCCACGAGGACCTGCTCGTGCGTACTGACGCCGCCTCGGTGGAAGCATGCTTGCAGGTCTGTCTGCCTCAGCTGCGTGCCCGCGGTCTGGTCATCCCTGAGTAAGGCCCGCGGCCAGCCGTGCCCTTTGCGGCAGCTGAATCTGTGGCTTCGAGCGAGGTCGGAAAGGCCAGGCTCTCGTCATAGCGCCGACGTCCTTGAAGGCAGTGGTGGAGCTGTCCGATCATGCGGTTGAAGAGGTTACGCTGGGCCGCGGCATGCCAGTCGCCGCGCTCACGTCGTCGCCGGTAGTGGGCGTTGGCACCTGCAGACGCCCGCAGTGATGCGAAGGCCCAGAGATAGCCAGCGTGGTTTAGCCGGTCGTTCTTTACCCACCGCCGTGTGATGGCTGACTTCTTGCCGGAGGCCCTGGTAATGGGTGAGGAGCCGGCATAAGCCTTCAGCCCACGGGCGTCGGCGAAGCGGCTGCGGTCGTCCCCGATCTCAGCCATGACCCGGGCGGCGAGCTGAATGCCGAGCCCGGGGAAGCTCAGCAGAATCTCGGCGTCCGGGTGCTGAGGGAATGTCTCTTCCACCGCCTTCGCGAGGTCGTCGGTGGCGGTGCAGGCTGCCTCCAGCTGGACGAGTAGGGCGAGCATCTGCTTGCCGAGCGCGTCCTCGATCAACGGTGGCTGGTGGGCCCACTCGTCGCGGAAGACGTCACGGATGCGGTTGGCCTCCGCCTCGATACCGCGTTTGCGGCCAGCCCTTTTCAGGGCGGCGTGCAGCTGGGTGCGGCTCAGCCGTGCGGCTCGAGAAGGCGTCGGCGCTGCCTTCAAGAGTTCGCGGGCTTCGGGACGGCACAGACCGTTCTCCCACTTGGCGACGGCGTCCAAGGCGGCCGGGTAGTACTCCCGTAGTAGGGAGCGGAGCTGGTTGGCGATTTGTTGCCGGTTCCAAAGGGCGTCCTGTTGGGCGCGGGCCAGGACTGCGATGGCCCGACCGAGGTCGGAGTCGTTGGGCAGCGTTCGGTGGGCGTGCATGTCGGTGCGAAGGATGTTCGCCAGCACCAGGGCGTCGCCAGGGTCGCTCTTCTTGCGCGAGACCGAGTGCCGGTCGCGGTAGCGAGCCGCGGCCATTGGGTCGATCGCGAACACCTTCCGCTTGCCGGTCCGCAGCACGGCCACCAGTAGCCCCCGGGAGGTCTCGATCGCCACCGGGATCGGGTTCTCCTCGGTGTCGCCGTGCTCGGCGAGCAGCTCCAGCAGCAGCCGGTAGCCGGCCGCGTCGTCGGTGATGTGGCGCTTGGCCATCAGCGTGCCGGCGTCGTCGACCAGGGCGACGTCGTGGGTTCGTTCCGCCCAGTCGATTCCGCAGTAGATCAAGTTGCTCCTCCCCTGAGCATTAACTGTTTGCGCTGGTCACGAGCGCATGCGGGCCACGCGGCGACCTAATTCAAGGACTCGGCCCATGGCCGGTCCGCCACCTCAGTAGCAGTTCGTGGCACCAGCTCACCCCACGGGCCTCGGTCTATGTGGGAGCTTGAACGGCTCGGGCGCTTCGAGAGGTCACCGTGCGGCGGGCTCGCACCACCAACATCAACGAGCGAGTACCGCAGTAGGTGGTGGCGGCCACGAGGACGCCGGGCGTCGCCGCGCTGCTGTGAGGTTCACGTACCGTGCGATGGGAAGGCATCCGTCCGGCACCCACGCGACCGCCACCACGAGATACGCCGGACCGCCCGCCGCTCTGATGCGAGGCGTCAGTCGCCAGGCAACGTTTAGACGTCACGGTCCAGCATTCGAACAGCACCGCAAGGCTCACAGCTCCTCGCGGCACCGTTAACACGGAATTAGGCAACGTTCGCCCTGTTGACGACTTCGCGCAGGCGCTCGTCCTGCGCGTGCTTGTTCCGCCAGATGATGTAGCGGCGGATCATGCTGCCTTGTTCTTTGTGGCTGGCGTGGTCCGTCCCGTCGAGAGCGAAGTAGCGCAGGGCGGTGAATTGGGCTTCGATGCGGTTCACCCAGGAGCTGTTGGTCGGTGTGTAGGCGAACTCGACGTTGTTGGCCGCAGCCCAGTTGCCGACTCGGGTGTCCTTTTTCGTGGCCAGGTGTGGAGAGAAGTTGTCGAGCACGATCGCGATGCGGGTCTTGGGCGGGTAGAGGCTGCGCAGGTAGCGGCAGAACTCCAGGAACCTGGTCCGGTTCTTCTTTGGCTTGATGTGGCCGTAGAGCTTGTCCTTGCCCAGGTCCAAGGCGGCGAACAGGTGCCTGACCCCGTGAGGGCGGGTGCAGGTCGCCCGTCGGCGGGGCCTGGGCTCGCGGTCGGGGTCCTTGTGCCGTCCGCCGCGCTCGACCCATTGCCGCCCGAGGTGGGGCTGGAGGTTGAGCGGGCCGAACTCATCCAGGCATAAGACGACTTCGGGTTCGCCGTCCTCGGGTATGACCTCGCCGTCGGCGATCGCGTAGAGGCGCTCGACACGGGCCTTCTTGGCGGCATACTCCGGCTCGCGGGAGCTCTTCCAGGTCTTTATCCGTTGAAAGGACACGCCCTCCTCGCGGAGCAGGGCCCGCAGGCCCTCGTGGCTGATGTCGTCGACCACCCCCTCGGCGACCAGGAAGTCGGCCAGCTTGGCCAGGCTCCAGGTCGAGAACGGCAGGCCGTGCTCGGCCGGATTGGACTTGGCGATCTTCTTGATCTCGCGCCGCTCGGGCAGGGTAAAGGTCCTGGGCCGGCCGCCCTTGTACTTCGGGTAGAGCGAGTCGAAGCCGTCGGTGTTGAAGTTGTGGACCACGTCCCGGACCCGGTCCGGGCTGGTGAACGCCACCTCGGCGATCTTCGCCACGGGCATGCCCTGGGCCGACAGCAGCACCATCTGCGCGCGGCGCCAGGTCACCACCGACCCAGTACCCCTGCGGATGATCCGCAGCAGCCGCCCTGCCCTCGTCGTCATCGATCCCACGGACCCTCACGCACTCTGCCACCAGCACAGCTTGCCGGACGCGCGCCGCCGGAGGTGAATCCGGACGGCGCGTCACCTCACCACAGCACAAGGGTTGCTGAGGTCGCCGCTAGCCGAGATTCAGGACCTCATCGTCCGCATGCGTGCCGAACTCGGCGACGCGCACCTCCGCGATGCGCTCGTACCGGCTGATCCGATCGGTCCACTCCGCGTCGACGCCGAACGCCACCTGCGCGAAACCCACCCGCCCGACGGCCTCTGCCAGACCTGAATCGCCTGGGGCCAGCAACCGCAGCGGCGCGTCAAGCGCCACGGTTTGCGGCGGCACGAAGAACTCGTCCGGCAAAACGGCGCGCGCATGGACGAGCGCGCCGACAGCGACAACCGAGCCGGCCCCCAATCGTGCGCCCTGCAGGACCGTCGCCGCGGTCGCCACATAGACGCACCTGCCGACCTCGCAGCCCAGCAGCGTGGCATGCGGCCCCACGAAGACGTGGTCGTCGACAAGGACCGGCTGGTCGCCGGCGACCGCAGACCCGCGCAACACCGCGTTCTCGCAGATCACCGCCGCTTCCCCGACCTCGATCCGAGACCCCTCGGCATCGAGCACCGCACCGTACATCACCCGCGCCCTCGGCCCCACGCGGACATCACCAACGAGCGTGGCCGTCGGGGCGACGTAGGCGGTGGGATGGACCTGCGGTTCATGCCCGCGATGCCGGATGCGGATTCCCTGCGCTTCAACGATCATGAGCGGATTCTCGCCCGACGGACCACGAGCACACTGGCGGATTTCAGACGTCGCGTTCGCCGAGACCTGTGCCATCCGCGATCTGAGGCACTACGGGGCGAATGTTGGCTGATGCGGCACTAGGGCGCGTATCGAGTCGTGATCATCGGGTGGTCCTGGTGAGGTCTTTGATCCAGATCATCGAGGCGTGCAGGTGGAGACTGGCGAGGTAGCTGTCGGGAGTCTTGTTGTATCGGGTGTCTCACCGTCCCAGTTCCGGCCTCCTGGTACGTCACGCTCTGGGGCGGGTGAGGCACGTGGAGCCGACCTGAGCCGAACGGCGCACCGATGTCCGGGCGGGGGCTCATGGGGACATGGCCCGGCGCCCGGCTCAGGTGCCGGGGAGGATACGGCGCGTCTCGTAGGCCCACATCGCGATCTCGACCCGGTTGCGGGCGCCGAGCTTGGCCATCAGGCTGGCCAGGTGCGTTTTCACCGTGCTGAGGCTGATGTGAAGCGCATCGGCGATCTCGGTGTTGGTCAGCCCGCGAGCCACGGCGAGGAGCACCTGCTCCTCGCGGGCGGTGACGGGGGACACCGGCTGGGCTGCGGGCCGGCCTGCGGGCAGGTCCGCGAAGGCCTGGAGCAGGCGGACGGTGACGCTCGGCGCGATGAGCGCCTCGCCGTCGGACGCCGACCGTACGGCCTGTGCCAGAAGGTCCGGTCCTGTGTCCTTGAGCAGGAATCCACGGGCGCCGGCACGCAGTGCGCCGTAGACGTACTCGTCGAGGTCGAACGTGGTGATCACGACCACGGCCAGCGGGTCGGCGACGCCCGGGCCGGCGACCAGCCGGGTGGCCTCGAGCCCGTCGAACACGGGCATGCGGATGTCGAACAGGCAGACGTCGGGCCGCAGTTCGCGGGCCAGACGTACCGCTTCCTGTCCGTCGGCGGCCTCGCCGACCACCTCGATGCCGGGCTGGGCGTTCAGCATGATCCGCAGCCCGGTACGGATGATGGTCTGGTCGTCAGCGACGAGGACGCGGATGGGCACCGCTCTCCGTCCTCCCTCTCGGCAGCTCGGCTTCGACATGCCAGCCCTGATCGGAGCCGGGGCCGGCTTGTAGTCTGCCGCCGAGCAGGGCAGCGCGCTCGCGCAGTCCGGCAAGTCCGTATCCGTCGCGGCCTCGGCCGGTGCGTTGGCCGTTGTCGCGCACGCTCACCCGTACCGTGTGCCGTTCCGCGGTGACCCGGACGACGACCTCGGTCGCGTTGACGGCATGGCGCATGGCGTTGGTCACCGACTCCTGCACGATGCGGTAGACGGCCGCGTCCACGGCCGGGGGCAGCGATTCCAGTGCGCTGTCGAGCTTCAGGTCGACCCTGAGGCGACCACCCGGGGCGCGCACCAGGCGCTCCAGATCCGCGACACCGGCAGGCGGCGCCAGCTCGGCGCCGGCCCCGCGGTCGCGCAGCGCGGCGACCATGGCCCGCATTTCCTCCAGCGTGCGCGCCCCTTCCTCCTCGACCTCTTCCAGCGCCTCGACGGCGGCGGCCGGGTCGGTGCCCGCGAGCACCCGGCCCGCCTGGGCGCGGATCACCATGGCCGAAACATGGTGAGCCACCGTGTCGTGCAGTTCCCGGGCGAGCTGCTCACGCTCGCGGGAACGTACCTGCTCCAACTGCCGCTCGCGAGCGGTCGCCAGGAACCGCACGGCGGCCCCGATCAGGCCGGGCAGGAACAGGAAGACAAAGCCCGCGACCTGTTCGCCGGCCGGGGTTTCGTCCGTGACGACCGACAGCACGAAGGCACCGAGGATCACCGCGCCGCCCAGCACGATCTCCCGGCCCGATCCCCACCGGGGCAGCGCATACACCAGCACGAGCACGACCAAGCCGGTGTACAGACCGACGGGCTCGCGGGGTGCGGCGATCAGCGAGGCCACCTGGAGCAGGATCATCGAGCCGAACGCCAGCGTGACCGTCGCCAGCGGGCGGGTCCGGCGCCACAGGGGCAGCACGCACAGCCAGACGGCGAACACCACGGCCACCGGCCGCCACACGACGTCCTCGCGCAGTGTGGCCTCCAGCACCACACCGCCCAGGCCCGCGCCGAGCAGCGCCCAGTCCCGCCACACCCGGGCGGCCGCGTCGGGCGGCCGTGGTTCGGTCCACAGGGTTCGTAGGTCGTCTCGCAGCACGGTTCTCAGCCTAAGGACAGCGCCGCGCCGCGCATCAGCCGAAAGGACGGGGCGTCACTCCGTCCTGGGGCCGACGGATCCGCGGCCCGCGAGCCGATGTCCCGAAGCGCCGCGGCGACGAGCCTCGGCAACGGCGGCCGTACAAGGACGGCCGACGAGGTGGTTGGAGGACCCGATGCTCTCGAAAGCCCTCTCGCGCGTGGGCGCAAGCGCCGCCCGCCATCCCTGGCGGGTGATCGCGGCATGGCTGATCGCCGCCACGCTTGCCGTCCTCGCCGCGATCGCCTTCGGCGGGCGGACCGCGGACTCGATGACCGCTCCGGGACTGGACTCCCAACGGGCAGCGGAACTCATCGAGCGGGCCGGCACCGGCCAGCAGGGGATGACCGCCCAGGTGGTCGTCACCCCCCTCGACGGCGGGGCGACGTTCCTCGACCACGGCAGCGCGCGCACGGCGCTCGCGCGCCTCCAGGACCAGGTGAGGGGACTGCCGCACGTACTCGGCACGACCGACCCGGCGGGGGCACTCGACACAGGCGGCGACACCGCCGTGCGCGACGGCCTGGTCTCGGCCGACGGGCGGATCGCCGTCGTCCGGGTGCAGTATCCCGACCAGAGCCGGCTGTCGGCCGAGGACCTCCACGCCCTCGTTGATCTCGGCGGCCGGCTGCGCGCCGAGCTGCCCCTGCGCATCGAGATGGGCGGGAACCTCTTCTACGTCTTCTCCGACCCCGACGGCGGCGCAAGCGAGCTGATCGGCATCCTCGCCGCGGCCGCGATCCTGTTCCTGGCGTTCGGTTCGCTCGTCGCCGCCGCGCTGCCGATCGGCATGGCGGTCTTCGGGCTGACCGTCGGAGTTGCCACGATGACGGTACTGGCGGGGGTGACGGACGTCCCGACCTTCGCCCCGGTCCTGGGCAGCATGGTCGGGCTCGGGGTGGGCATCGACTACGCGCTGTTCGTGCTCGCCAGGCACCGGGAGTACCTCGCGCGCGGGCTCGATCCCCGCGAGGCGGCGGGGCGAGCGGTGGCCACGGCGGGGAGGCCCGTGGTCTTCGCCGGCGGCACCGTCGTCGTATCGATCCTCGGCCTGGCGGTCGCGAACGTGCCGTTCATGACGGTGGGCGGGATCGCCGTCTCGATCGTCGTTCTGATCATGGTGGTCGCGTCGGTGACGCTGCTGCCGGCCTTCCTCGGTGCCGCCGACATGCGCCTGGCCCGGGCCGGTCGGATCGGGCGGGCTCTGCAGAGCAGGAAGCTGGGCCGGCTCGCACGGCGGCGGGTCACGGCGGCGGGCGCCGCCCCCGCCGGGTGGCGGCGCTGGATCGGGCACGTCAGCCGGCACCCGGTGCCGTACGCGGTCGGGGCGGCCGGGCTGCTGCTGACCGCGACGCTGCCCGTGCTCGGCCTGCGCGTCGGCCTGCCCGACGACGGCTCACTGCCGCCCAGCCGCACCGAGCGCCGCGCCTACGACCTCGTCGCCGAGGGGTTCGGCCCGGGCACCAACGGTCCCCTCGTCATCGCCGCGGACCCCGCCGGTGATCCGGGAGTGCTGGACCGTCTCGTCACAACGGTCGCGGCGGACCCGGGCATCGCATCCGTCGCGCCGGCGCAGGTCGATCGGGCCACGGGCATCGCGACGCTCGTGTTGTTCCCGACCACTAGCCCGCAGGAGAAGGCCACGGCCGACACCATCGCCCGGCTGCGCACCGACGTGCTGCCCACGGCGATCGGGCACGGCCCGGCCAGGGCCCACGTCGGCGGCGCCGCCGCGAGCCTGTCCGACGTGGGCCAACGCACCAGCCAACGCCTGCCGGTGTTCGTCGCCGCCGTGCTGGCGATGTCGTTCCTGCTGCTGATGCTGGTCTTCAGGTCGGTACTCGTACCGCTCAAGGCGGTGCTGCTGAATCTGCTGAGCATCGGCGCGGCCTACGGCATCATGGTCGCGGTGTTCCAGTGGGGCTGGGGAGGCGCACTCATCGGGCTGGAAGCGACGGTTCCGATCGTGTCGTTCATCCCGATGTTCCTCTTCGCCATCCTGTTCGGCCTGTCGATGGACTACGAGGTGTTCCTCCTCTCCCGCGTGCGCGAGGAGTACCTGCGCACCGGCGACAACGGCACGGCGATCGTGCAGGGCGTCTCGCGCACCGCCCGGATCATCACCTCGGCCGCCCTCATCATGGTGGCGGTCTTCCTGTCCTTCGCCGTCGCCGAGGACCCGTCCACCAAGATGTTCGGGCTCGGCCTGGCCACCGCGATCTTCATCGACGCCACGGTCGTACGCATGGTGCTGGTACCGGCGACCATGACACTCCTCGGCCGGACCAACTGGTGGCTGCCGAGGTGGCTGGACCGGATGCTTCCCCGCGGCCCGGTCGGCACCGACGACACCGACGCTGAATCCACGGGTGAGGCCCCGCGTCCCACGGCTAGTTGACCGTTGACTCAACTCCTGCCCGCCCTTGGCGTCCGGCACCTCAGCGCGTCACCTAGGGCATATCGAGTCGTGATCACCGGGTGGTCCTGGTGAGGTCCTTGATCCAGATCATCGAGGCGCGCAGGTGGAGACCGGCGAGGTAGCTGTCGGGAGTCTTGTCGTATCGGGTGGCGATGCCTCGCCATGCTTTGAGCTTGTTGATCAGGCGTTCGACGGTGTTCCGCTCCTTGTAGAGATTGGCATCGTGGCTGACGGGTCGGCCACCTCTGGAGCCCTTCTTCTTCCGGTTGGCGGCCTGGTCCTTCTTCTCCGGGATGACCGCCTTGATACGGCGTTTGCGCAGGTGGGCGCGGTTTCCGCGGGACGAGTACGCCTTGTCCCCGGCGACCGCGTCCGGCCGGATGCGGGGTCGGCCGACGGGCCCGCGTACCCGTACCTTCTTCAGGACGGGGATGAACTGCGGGCTGTCCGCTGCCTGGCCTGTGGTCAGGATGAACGCCAGCGGGCGGCACTTGCGGTCGGCGGCGAGGTGGACCTTGCTGGTCTGCCCGCCTCTGGAACGTCCGAGGAGGGCGGCCTTCAGCCGGAGTTTCCGCCGACGCCGGATGCGTCGTCGTTCTTCCAGCGCGGGATCACTTTTGGTCTCTTGCCCGTTTTGCTCTTCGAGGCCGCCCCCTTTGACCTGGCCTTCTCCTCCTCGGCCGCGGCTTTCTCCAGGGCGGTGACGACGTCCTCGTCGAGGTGTATCCCGGCCGTGTCGTGGTGGGCTCGGGCGGTGGTGGAGTCGATGCTGACCAGGGACAGGTCCACCTCACCCCGCTTCGCGGCTTCCGTGATCAGGCCCTCCAGCAGGGCCTCGAAGACGCCGGCGTCACGCCACTGCCGGAAGCGGTTGTGGACGGTCGACCAGGCGCCGAACTCCGTCGGCATCTCCCGCCACTGCCCGCCCGTCTTGAACCGCCAGATCACGCCCTCGAACTGCTGCCGCAGTCGCTCGGGGTACGGGCCGTACTCGCCGATCGGCAGGTACGGCTCGATGAACTCCCAACCCGGATCGGTCAGTTGCACTCGCGTCACGTAAGACCGTCTATCGGACCGGACAGTGCCACGAAGGCACATCCCGCAAATTGATCACGACTCGATACGCGCCCTAGCAAGGAATTAGGAGTCGGTGCCGGTCTCGATGATCGTGCCTTGAAGGTGAGGCGGTCGACGATGGCCGCGCAGAGGCGGGGGTCGGTGAACGTCTTCGCCTCACCGGCCGGAACCCCTGCCCTGCCTGCGCCTCCAAGCCTGATGCGCACGGCGCAGAGGGCTGCCAGTCCTGCCAAGGCAGTGGCGAGGTTTCCGAAGAGACAACCCACCGGATCCGGATTCTTCCGGGAGTCCGAGCCGGGCAACGACTGCGCCTCAGAGGACTGGGCTGGCCCGGCAGGAACGGCGGGGAGGCGGGTGACCTCTTCGTCGTCGTACGGATCGAGGGGTGAGTCAACGCAGGGAAACGGGCTCAAGCCGGTGGTGCGGCGTCAGTGGGTGGGGCGTGGTCGGCGGGCTGGTCCAGCTGCTGCTGGCGGCGCCGCTGTTCGTTGCGGTGGTCTTCGACGCGCTGGGTGAACAGCTTCAGGGCCTCCTGGTCCTGGCTGGGGCCAAAGTCGCGGTAGGGGCCGATGCCGAGGGTAACGGCGTTGACTTCTTCCTCGATGGCGTCGGCGGTCTCCCTCCCAGCCACCATCGGCGATTTCGTCTTCCGTGACGACCGCACCGTCGAAGCTGTCTACGTCGACCAGGTGCCGTGGCAACTGGCTCATGCCCTGGGCGACGAAACCCCGCAAAGCCGGAGGGCCCTTCGCAGCGGGCTCACCTTCGGGCAGCTTCTGGCCACTGCCTGGAGTTGCGCCTGCAGGGTGTCTTTATCGCCGTACGGTGGTTGACCTGGGGCTTTGTGATCGCCTGCGTGTGGGCATGATCAATGATTGTGGGTTTGCGACTGCTCTACCTGATCTTCTGTCGACTACTGGGCTGCTTGCTGTTGCTGGGCCGATCGACCGCCGCGACCAATGCTGAGATCCTGGTGCTTCGTCATGAGGTCGCTGTGCTTCGTCGGCAGGTCGAGCGGCCGCCTTTTTCGTGGGCTGATCGTGCCGTGCTCTCCGCTCTCGCGCGGCACCTTCCCTCCGTCTTGCGTCGCCATCGGCTGGTCACCCCGGGCACGCTGCTGACCTGGCACCGGCGTTTGGTGCGCTGGAAGTGGCGCCAGACGGTGGTCGGACCCGGTCGGCCACCGTTGCCGGAAGAGATGGTCGCGCTCATCCAGCGCCTGGCGCGAGAGAACCCGACCTGGGGGTACGTCAGGATTCAAGGTGAGCTCCGACGGCTCGGGTATAGGGTTGCCGCCGCCACGATCCGGCGCGTCCTGCGCCGCTCCGGTCTACCGCCCGCACCGCAGCGGGCCTCCCAGCAGACCTGGCGCTCCTTCCTCCGATCCCAGGCCCACACGCTGCTCGCCTGCGGCTTCATGCACGTGGAGACCGTCTTCCTCAAGCGTCTCTATGTCTTCTTCGTCATGGGCCTCGATGGCCTCGGTGTCCTCAGGGCGGGCAGTGCGGAACTCGTAGTCCATGTCGTCAACGGTCGTTATGGCATGAACCTACGACCGGTCTGACCGGCATGGATCGGGTTTCGGGGTGGCTTGGGAACCAGGCCGCGTGGGGCAGACCGCAGTGACCACCAAGCCCTGGATAAAACAAACGTCGGCGGATCGTGCTCTCACTCATACCCGTCAGCTCCGCCCAGTCAGCGAGTACACGGGATCCGCCCCGCCACTCGATGAGCCGGTTGGTGCTCTTGTTCCGCTCTACCAGCACCTGGTCGATCTGGTAGAGCCGTACCCGCTCGTCCCGCTGGAGCAGCCGGGACAAGTCGGCCGGGCCGACTCGGCGCTGGACCGCCTGGACGCTGGTCAGGATCCCGCCGATCTTCGCCTTCGTGATCGGGGTTGTCGGATGGCCGGCGAAGTACTGCTGCACTTCGTCGTCCAGCGTGCGGTCAGCCACCGGTCTCTTCGACCGCAACGCAGCTGGCCCGCACGCCGGGGGTGGGAGTGCGGGCCAGCTGCGTCGTGCAGATCAGGCTGCCTTGAGATGGGCGACGTGCCGGGCGCGTTCCTCCAAGTCGCGGACTCTGGCGACGCTGCGGTAGGCGGGGAGCGCCTTGAGCATTGTCTTCAGGTGCTCGTCGCCCCGGGCGGAGGAGAGTGTCACGTGCTGGTCGAGGAAGGTGTTCCAGGTCTGGCAGGCTGCCTCGATGTGCCGCATGCGGAGCTGTCGTTCGGCGATTACTCCGAGGCAGTGCAGGCGGCCTTGCCGCTCCAGTGGGTCCCGTGCCTGGTTCGAACGACGCAGGGACGCGATCGAGCCGGCCCGGTCGCCCAGGTGCCAGCGCACGTGGGCTTCGTGGAAGAAGTAGGCGGCCTGGTCGTAGCCGCCGACGGCGTCCGGCCGGTCGTCGGCGCGTGAGAGTGCGGTCTCCGTTTCACGCAACCGGGTCACGGCGGTGTGCCGGTCTGTGCCGGTCATCGCGGCGGCAGCGGCCTGTTGGCCGCGCAGGAACGCGACCAGGCGCGGGCCTGCGGCGGGCGCGACCTCAGCCGCCGCGTCAGCCAATTCGAGGGCCTTCGTCCCGTGTCCAAGGTGGGAGGCTTGCAGGCTCATGCCGCGCAGGGTGCGGCAGTAGGTGACGTGGTCCTCGGCGGCGCCGGCGAGTTCGAGCGCACGCTGGTAGTACTTCTGGCCCAGGCCCTGCTGGTTCTCGTACATGGCCATCCAGCCGGTGAGGTAAACGAAGTCTGCGACGGCGGCCCGCATGTCGCGGGTGACCTGGTTTGTTCCGCTCGCCCGCAGATAGGGGCCCGCGGTGTTGACCAGGAAGGCGGCGGCCATCGGGCGGGCGTGCCCGGCTCCGACCTGGTCCAGGATATCGGCGACCTTGTCGGTCATGGTGCGGACGGTTTCGACGTCGGAGCGGCCGATGTGCACCGTCCGTCCGGCCGTCACCGCGTCCATCCGGCCCGCCACGTCCTCGAACCGGGGCACGGTCAGAGCTGCGGCGTACATGCCGGTCTTCAGCACACCGCGGCGCGAGGGATCCATGTCTGCTCGGCTCAGGTCGATCACTCCCGTCACGGCGTCGGGGTCTGCGGCCGGTCCTGCCTTGGTCGGCCAGCCGATTTCTCCGCACGTTACGGGCCGTCCGAGCAGCCGCGAGAGCGCCTCCGTGATGGCGGGCCGCGCCTGGGGCTTCGGGACGGATCCGGCGAGCCAGTGGGACACGCTCGTCTTGTCGTAGTGCAGCCGGAGCTCGAGCTCGCGGCCGGCGGCATTCACCCGGCGGGCGAGCTGCGCGTTTCCGATTCCTCCCGACTGCATCAAACCCGCTAGGGCTGTATTCGGTGTGCGCGGTCGACGTGCCATCGATGACCCCCGAGTGCGTTCAACCAGTTCAACCGGGCTTCCACTCTGCTCCCTTACCCGGTCTCGCGCAGGGGAGTTGAGTGATTACCGGCCGTTCGGTGATCGCACCCGTACGGCCGTCGACTGCTCGGTCCGCCCCGCCGAACCCCCGAGGGGCGGACCGGGCACCCAGGACGACGAAAAGGCCCACCACGATGACCAGGACACCTGATACCCGGGAGAGCACCGCCGTCGCTGCTCCTGCCAGCGCCGCTGTGCTGTACGTGTGCGGTGAGCGAAGCAAGCTCACTCCCACGCTCTCCGCCGACCGCGCCGAGGCCGAAGGGCGCGACTTCGCCGAGGTGCGCGGGCTGACGATCACAGAAGTGATCACGGACCCGTACGGCGAGCCGGACCCTTGTCACCGTGAGGGATGGAGGCGGGTGAGGGAGCTGGCGGAGTCCGGCGCGGTCGGCGTGGTGATCGTGCGGTGGCCTGCGTGCATCGCCCCGGAGTCCTCACACGAACTGAGGTACCGCGAGGTCAGCTGGCTACAGGGCTGCGGCGTACGGGTGCGGTACTCCTGGGAGCCGCTGGCCGCGGGCGGCGGTGAGGTCAAGTGAGCGGCGCGCGCAGCTTGATGCACCGCGATCATCCATGGATCGGGCGGGACGTCGAGGACACGGCGAGCGGTGCTCGGCCCACGGGCAACGGCCGTGCCGGTCACGGTTGCGGTGCCGGATGCCGAGCCCATGGCAAGCCCGGAGGGACATGCCGCCGCACGTGCCAAGCGAGCCGAGCAGCACCCCGACCGCGACGGCTCACACCCTCACCTCGTACGACGGTCCGCACCGTGACCAGTTGACGAACGCCCCAATCGACCGACCTTCCCGTGGCTCGTCCACCGCCGCGCGGGGCACGAGAGCACGGCCCAAGGGCGGTTTCCTTCACCATCGTTGGAGGCGTATGTGAGCACCACATCTGTGAGCACCTCGCCCAACAGCCCTACACCCACCGCAGCGGAAGTCTTCGCCTTCGCGGACCTGGAGATCGGGGCGGCTGCCGTCGAGCAGTGGCCGCACGCCGACCTCGACCTCGGCGACCACGTCCCCAGCGTCACCGGATACGTGCGCCGCATCCGCGTGGACGGCCGACCGCTGTACGCCAAATACTCGCTGCTCGGGGTCTCCCTCGTGTCGCTGCTGCGGGGCACCTGCGGTCCCTGGCCCCAGGTCCGCGCGGCGCAGCAGGAGTACGTGCAGCGCACGGACGCGCTGATCGGACGGGAGGCCGCGCAGTTGCAGTTCCTGGCGGAGGTCGGCCATCCCCGGGTCTGCCCGGTGGCCGGCGTGCGGCGCGGCGTGCTGTTCACCGAGTCCGTCACCGGCGCGAGCCTGGCCCACCTCCTGCTGAACCGTCCCCAGCACAGTGCCGAGCTGCTCGCCGGGACCTTCGGCGAACTGCGCGCAGCCCGGCCGGGCCCGGAGACGGGCAAACACCTGATGCACGGCATCGGCGACCTCGCCGCGGCACGGATGGGCGGACTGCCCGTCAAGGCCCGCCGTGCCTGGCTCAGGGAACTGCTGGCGCTGTGGCTGATGGACAGCGTCAACATCCTCACCACCTATCTGTCGGCGCCCGCCGAACTGCCGCTGCCAGCCCAGGGCACAGCCCTGGCTGACCGCGCGGTCGAGGTGTGCCGGATGGTCGAGCAGATCAGCACCGACCTGGCCGCTGCAGGCGACACCGGGGCCGTGTGGGACAGCGCCCTCGGCCACGCACAGGCGGTCGCCGCGTGACGCCGGCACCGGTGGACACGATCGGCGTGGTCGGCGCCGGAGCGGTCGGGCAGACGGTCGCCGCGGCACTGATGGTCTCCGGCATGACCGGGCGGCTGCTCGTCGCTTCCCGCCTCCTGGACCAGGCGGTGGCGCTCGCCGCCGACCTCGACGACATGCGCGAGACCGCGGCCTCGCCCGTGCGCCCCGAAGCCTGCGACGTGGCGGGCCTGGTCGACTGCGCCGCCGTCGTCGTCGCCGTGCGGGCTGCCTTCACCAACACGAGCACCGGCAACGTGCGCATGGGCGGCGCGGGGTCCAACGCTCCCGTCATCCGTACGCTCGCGACCTCCCTGCGCGGCTACGTGGGGACCGTGCTCGTGGTCACCAACCCTGTCGACCTGATGACCCGGCTGTTCGCCGAGGCCTCCGGCTGCCCTCGGGTGTACGGCATCGGCTCGAACCTCGACTCCGCCCGCTACCGGCTCACCCTCGCCCGCCTGCTCGACGTGCCGGTAGATGCCGTGCACGGGCACGTGATCGGCGAACACGGCGACCACGCCGTGGTGTGCGCCTCGACGACCACCGTCAACGGCCAGCCCGCCTCCGTCCCCCTTGCGGAGGTACGCAGCGAACTGCGCACCCGCCCCGGACGGATTAACAAGGGCGTGGGCCGCACCCGCTCCGGACCCGCCGGCGCCGTGCTGTCCGCCCTGCGCAAGGCCCTCGCCCTGGCCGAAGGCACCGAGGAACTGACCACCCGCCACGGCGACGACTGGTGCGGAATTCCGCTGCGGTTCACCGCAGGCCAACCCGTAGCGTGCCTGCCCGACCTCGACGCGGACGAGGACGCGCAGCTGTCCGCGGCAACCATCAAGCTCCGTACCGCCTACCAGGCGTTACGGCTGTCCTGACCCACACCGACCCGACTGGAGACGACGTGAGTACGCCCACCGCAACCCGGCTACACGCCGCGGACGCGAGCGTGACCCTCCTGAGCAACACCCCCCTCGTCACCGACTGGTCCCACCGGTACTTCGGCCCCTGGTGGAACGCGTTCGAGGTCCCCACCAAAAGCCTTTTCACCGGGCCTCTGGTCACCGCCGACGTCGACGAGCTGGCCTACGCCGACCTGGCCACACTGATGGCCGCCTGCCCCCACGAAGAGGTCACCTACGCCAAGGCCAGGCTGCTCCTCACGCGCGACAGCACGGGCACCATCATCAGCGCCATCTCGCCCGACGAAGGGCTGGCCTACCGCTCCGAGCCGCTGGCCGAGCGCCTGACCATCTCCGGCTGCGCTCCCGAGCCGGTGGCGCTGGCCGCCGCACGGATTGCGCGGGAGATGGTCCGCGCGACCCTGCTGTGGAACGGGTGGACGCTTCTGCACGCCTCCGCCGTCGTCCACGACGGCAATGCCCTGCTCGCCTTCGGCTCCAAGGGGTCCGGCAAGACCACCACGGCGCTGCTGCTCGCCCATCGCGGCTTCCAGCTGCTGGCCAACGACCGGGTGTTCATCAAACCTGTCGGCGACGAGCTGCGTGTCCTGCCGTGGCCGTCGGCGGCCGCCATCGGCCTCGGCCTGCTGGACGCCCTCGGGCTGTACGACGTCGTCCGCGACCGGCTCCAGGCCGGAGAACAGCTCCACCCGACCCAGCACCAGGACGTCACCGACGCACTGCTGGTCGGCCGCCGCGAGCCGCTGTGGGAGCCCGGCGGGAAGAGGGAGCGCAAGGTCCAGGTGTTCCCCGACCAGTTCTCCACCTGGTTCGGCATGAAGCTGGCGACCAGCGGCCGCGCGGCAGCGCTGCTGTTCCCCCGCATCGACCCCTCCGCCGTCCCGGCTCTGGCCGACGGCGACCGGACGCTCGCCGACGACGACTTCATGACCGGCGCGACCGAAGACCGCTACCCGGACCACTTCGACCTCGCCCGCGGCATCAACGGCGGCGGCAACGACCTGGCCTGCGCCTCCGTCGCCGAACGCCTCGCAGCCCTCCCGCACCATCAGGTCGTACTCGGCCACGACATCCAGGCGAATGCCGACTTCCTGGCCAAGCTCGCGGGCGTCCAGTGAGCAGGCAGGCCCACGGCCGATAACTGACCTCCCCGGGGACGTCGTCCAGCGCCATCCCCCGTGCGCCTGGGCGACGTCAACGCAGAACCCGTCGATAAGTTTGATTCACCTGCCCGGTACGGCACCTCCGGCGGCACGGTCACCTTCGCCAGCCCGAGGTTCTCCGGCAGCACGGTCATCTGCAGCAGGGTCGTCTTCACATGGCCATCTTTCCGCGGCGGCTCCGTCGACTTCTTCCGAGCGCGCGGGCATCCGCCTGTCGGCCTGATGCCAGCAGTCGGTCATGCAGTACCCGCGGGGCTGAGCGTGCCTGCGGACTGGCCACGGCCCCTCTTCTGAGGGGCCGTTCGTCGTCACGGTTACCGGCGTTGGTACGACACCAGGTCTTAGGTTGTGCGCGGCCGGAGGGTGTACGGCGCCTCGTGCTGAAGCATCCGTCGCACAGCCTCCGGATGCCATCGATCGCTGCGTCGGGGTGGGAAATGCTCCGCTTGCAGGTGGCGACAGATCTCACGGAGTGAGGCGCCCGCCGCCCGTAGTTCACGAGCCCGGGCGAGACCGACCTGCTCGACGGGCTGTTCGACAAGCTCTCCGGCAACGGCCTGCCATCCATAGGGCGGGGCGCCGTAGGCGTACCCGCCCTGGACTGCCTTCTCCTTACGTCCCGCCCGGAGCCGGGCCACGATCATGGAGTGCTCCAGCTCAGAGAAGACGCACATCATCTGCCGCATGGCCGTGCGCATGGGGTCTTCGGGTCGTCCTGGAGGATTTCGCCCTGGTCAGCTGTGAAGACGCGTCCGTTGTTCTTCCACACCTGGGCCAGAATGGCTTCCTGTGTAACAAGACGACGGGCGAGCCGGCCGACTACGAGCCCCGCTGCCTGGCCGTCTTCTACCTCGCTGAGCGCGTCAGCCAGCGCGGGACGCTCAGGAGCGTGCAGGGTCCCTGAGCACCCCTCGTCCCGATAGATCGCGCGTCCGAGGGTGTGGCCTGGCTGCCGACACCAGGTGCGGATCGCCTTCTCCTGGACCGCTAGGCCGAAGCCGTCCTCCACCTGCCGGTCGGTGCTGACGCGGATATACCCGACGAGCTTCATGAGCGAATGATGCCGCGTGGGACTGACATCCCCAGCGGCATAACTGTGACACCAGGCGAGCCTATCCAGGCTCCGGCGACCGGATAAACCACGGCGCCCCGCACGACGTGCGGGGCGCTTGTGGTGCACCGCGTTACTTGTTGCTGATTTCGTCCAGCGCGAGCGGGTACTTCCAGGAGTCTGTGAATTGCCAGCCGGGCTTCAGGGTCTCCCAGTAGTCCGAGGTGTAGTCGAGCTTCACGTGGTACTTGACCTTGTAGTTGCAGTTGTTCCACACCTTGAGGTGGTCGGTGACCCCGGAGGTGGACAGCTTGCCGTGGCGCGCGCACTTGGGCAGGCCGGACCAGGCGATGCCCTTCATCGTCTCCGCGCCGCCCCCCGCGTGCGGTTGACTGTGGCTGCTGGCCGTCCTTGCGGCCGGGGCGTGTCCTTCTGCGGTCGCGGCCGGTGCGGCGAGCCCCGCGAGCATGAGCGCGGCGCCTGCGCCTGCGGCCACCTTGGCGACCGTGGAAATCTTCTTTGTGCGAGTCATTTCAACTCCTCAAGGTGAGACGAGGCTGAGTCCGGGCTGCGGTGCGGCACACCCCCGTCGCGCCGCACCACAGCCGGGACGTCATCGAGTTCACCCGCCGCGGAGTTGTTTGGCAGCCTGTCTGAGCTGCTCTGATCAATCCGGCCGTTCTCGGCCCTTCACTGCTGGCGGCATTGCCGTGGCCGCGATCCGATCTTTACGGTGGTTGAAAGGAGAGGCAGTTGCCGGGGAGGGGCGGGGCGAGTGGGGCGTCCGGAGAAGCCGATCGATCCGCAGGACGGGCCCATCGCGCGGTTCGCCTACGAGTTGCGCAAGCTCCGCGACGAGGCGGGGGCTCCCGGCTATCGGAGCATGGCGCGCCGGGCGGGGTATTCGGCCGCGACCTTGTCCCAGGCCGCGGGAGGTGAGCGGTTGCCGACGCTTCCGGTCGCTCTGGCCTATGTGCGGGCCTGCCGAGGTGATGTGGAGGAGTGGCGGCGCCGGTGGGAACAGACGGATACGGAGATCACGGCGCAGCCGCGGCCGCCCGAGGAGGACGAGTGGCCGCCGTACCGGGGACTGGAGCGCTTCGAGCCGGGCGATGCGGAGCTGTTCTTCGGCCGCGAGGAGACCACCGCACAGCTGGAGGCGATGGCCCGCCGGCATCGGCTGAGCGTGATGGTGGGAGCGTCGGGCAGCGGCAAATCCTCCCTCCTGCGCGCCGGCCTCATCCCACGGCTGCGCCGTTCCGGTCAGGACGCGGGCCAGATGCCTGCCGCGGTGCGGGTCCTCACCCCCGGCGCGCAGCCGATGGACCGTGCCGATCTGCTTGCACCGGCCGAGGGCGCGAGGGACACCTGGGTGCTGGTGGACCAGTTCGAAGAGCTGTTAACCCTCTGCACCTCGCCCGCCGACCGTGCGGCCTTCCTGGAGCGATTACTGGCTGCCCGAGAGCCCGGAAGCCGGTTACGGGTGGTATTCGCGCTGCGAGCCGACTTCTTCGCCCGGTGCACCGAGAACCACGCCTTGGCCGCCGAGCTCAACGACGCCACCCTCCTGGTCGGCTCGATGACCACCGAGCAACTGCGCGCGGCCATCGTGCGCCCGGCGCAGGTGCGCGGGCTGAACGTGGAACGCGACCTGACCGCCCACATCCTTGACGAGGTCACCGACGAGCCCGGCGCGCTGCCGCTGATGTCCCACGCGCTGCTGGAGACCTGGCGCCGTCGCCGCGGACACATCCTCACCCAAGACGCTTACGAGGCAGCCGGCGGCCTACGCGGCGCCATCGCCCGCACCGCCGAGGACGCCTACCATCAGCTCACCCCCGCCCAGGCCACCCTGGCCCGACGCATCCTGCTGCGCCTGATCGCCCCCGGTGATGGCACCGAGGACACCCACCACCCCACTCCCCGCACCGAATTCACGGCCGCCGACCCCAGCACCAGGGCCGACACCGAGGTCGTCTTGGACCGGCTAGCCCGGGCTCGCCTGCTGACCGTGGATGACGGAACGGTCTTCCTCGCCCACGAAAAGCTGATCACCGCATGGCCCCGTCTGAGGGGCTGGATCGACGAAGAGCGCGACCGTATTCGCCTGCACCGCCAGCTCACCCACGACGCCCTGGCCTGGCGCGACCTGGACCGCGACGGGGGAGTTCTCTACCGCGGCACGCGCCTGGCCCAAGCCGGAGAAACCTTCACCGGCACCGGTCGGGATGGCCTCAACCCGCTGGAAGCCGCCTTCCTCGACGCCTCACTCCTCGCCGGTCGCCGCCACGAGCGTCGTACCCGCCGCACCCTGATCACCCTCGCCACCCTCCTGTGCCTCGCACTCATCACCACCGTCCTGGCCTGGCAGCAAACCCTCCGGGCCACCGAAAAAAGCCGCCTGGCCACCTCGCGCGCTCTGGCCGCCACAGCACTCGGACGGATGGACAGGTACCCAGAGCGCGCCTATGCACAGGCCAGGCGGGCCTACCGCCAGGCACACAGCACAGAAGCCCGCGGCAGCCTGCTGAGCACCTACGCGGCATCCCGTAGCCAGCTGAGCGGACACACTCGCCTGATCAACGCCGTGACTTTCTCCCCGACAGGCCGCCTCCTTGCGACGGCCGGAGCAGACCACACCATCAAGCTGTGGGACCCGGACAACGGCTGGCTACTGGGCACGCTCCTGGGACACTCGGCATCGGTCATGGCAGTGGCGTTCAGCCCTGACGGCAGCACGCTGGCCAGCGCGAGTTCGGACGGTACGGCCCGGCTGTGGGATCTGCGTACCCACCGCACGAAAGCCGTGCTGAAAGCGAGTTCCAGCGCATTGACCAGCGCGGTCTTCAGCCCCGATGGCCGCACCCTCGCCACTGCCTCCGAGGAAGGGTCCACGCGTCTGTGGGACGTCACCAACCGGCGCACCCGAGCCGTCCTCAGGCAGCCAGGGGCTGTCTGGGGGGTGGCATTCAGCCCCGACGGCCGGACGCTGGTCACCGGAGGCGACGACGACAACAACGGCCGGGTCCGGCTGTGGAACGCTGCCACCGGAGTGGAGCGCGCCCGCCTGAACCCTTGGGGTCGGCTCGTCGGCCCCGTGGCTTTCAGCCCCGACGGCCGTACCCTCGCGGCCAGCTCCTATCGTGAGGGCATCACCCTGTGGCGCACCTCAGACCTTGAACCACGGGCCCATCTGAAGAGACCGGAAGACAGTGTCTCCTCGCTCGCCTTCACACCGGACGGAAAGTCCCTGCTGGCGCTGGCGTCGTTTAGAGGGACACGTTCAGGGATACGAGTGTGGAACCTTGACTCGAAGCGGAGCACGACGTCGCTGGGCGACGGCACAGCCCTGCGGGCCACCGTCGCGGTCAGCCCGGACGGGAAGCACGTCGCCGCCGCGGACAACGACGGGGTGACGCGGGTATGGGACGCCTCAACCGGCCGAGTGAGCCGCCAGTGGCCCCAGCAGAGGCATTATCCGAACGCACCGGCCTTCAGCCCCAGCGGGCACGAGCTGGCCGTCCCCGACTCGACCGGCACGGTCACCCGCTGGGATCCGGAGTACCGGCGCGTACGCACCCAACTGCCCCGCCACACCGGCCCGGTGCGAAACGTCGCCTACGCCCCGAACCGAAACACCATGGTCATCGGCAGCCCGGACGGCGCCATCGAACTGTGGAAGCTGACCCACCGAGGCGGACATCGGCTGGCCACCCTGGGCCATCACAACAAAGAGGTCTTCGCGGTGGCACTCTCACCCGACGGCCAGACCGTGGCGAGCGCCGGTTTCCGCACGGTGCGCCTGTGGGACGTGGCTTCCCGCAGACTCCTGGCCGTATTGCGGGGACACGAAGGCGCGGTCCATTCCGTGGACTTCAGCCCGGACGGCCGCACTCTGGTCAGCGCGGGTGCCCGCGATACGGCGCGGCTGTGGGACGTGTCCGCGCACCGGGCAACCCGCGTCCTCACCGGGCACCGCCGCGGTGTGTGGGATACGGCGTTCAGTCCTGACGGCAAGACCGTCGGCACAGCGTCGCTGGACGGCACGGCCCGGCTGTGGGACCGCGCCTCCGGCAAGGTCATCGCCACCTTGAAGGGCCACACGGGTGTGGTGTACGGCATCGCCTTCAGCCCCGACGGCCGCACTCTCGCCACGGTCGGCTCAGACAGCAGCGTCCGTCTCTGGGACGCCCGCACGCACCACCCCACCGCTGTCCTTCAAGGGCACACCAGTGAGGTCATGTTCGCGGCGTTCAGCCCAGACGGGCACACCCTTGCCACCACTGGGACTGACCAGACCACCCGCCTGTGGGAGACCGATCCCCAACGAGCCATCGACTCAAGCCCCGATCACTGACTGTGGATACTGACCTTCAAAGCGTGGTGTCGGCAGGGGCTGACGGCTCTAAATCCCTGCGATATGCCCACTGCATGAGGTATGTGCAAGAAGGCGGGCTGTCCGACGAGCGGCGGGCCTTCCGGCGAGAGGCTGAGGATGGAGGCGGCTGAGCGGTACGCCCCCTGGGCGACGAGAACGCGGTCATCATCCTTGAGCATGTGATCGCTAGCAGACGGGAGTCGGTCCGCCCAGTGGGTAAGCCACCGGACACAGGGGGTTTCGTGGTTGCTCATCCGCCCGTGGTGACCAGATAGCCGTCCTCTCGGCCGATCCAGTACCGGCGCAGCACGTCGAGCATCACCGACACCTCGCAGGCGGTGATGCCAGGGAGGGCGGCCAGATCTCGGGTGAGCAGCTCGGCAAGCCCTTCCTCATCCCGGAACACGCCGTGGTGGATCACGGAGGAGGTGCCCGCGACGATCGAGACGTATCGCGACGACGGGTGACGGGCCAGCGCGTCGGCCACCTCCTGGATGGCTCCAGGGGCCACGTGCAGCTCGGCCACGACCTCAAGCGTGTACCCCAGGAGCGTCGGTTCGATCTCGACCCGGGGCCGTACCAGACCACGCTGGAACAGTGACTGGGATAGCCGGTAGGCGGTCGACTGGCTGATGCCGACCGCACGTGCCACATCGGCGGCGTTTGCGCGTCCATCGTGCCGGAGCAGCTCGACCGCCCGGAGCTCATCGGCGCTGAAGTCGGCGACGGTGCTGGGCTCGTCCTGCGTGTCGGCGACCTCCCGCAAGGCTCGCACCTGGGTGTCGTTGAGTCGACGCAGCCGCCACGAGTCGGACTTCGTCGAGGCCCGCAGGACCAGTTCTGTGTGTGCCGACCGGATTCCCGGGACGGACGGGATCTGTGTCATCAGCAGCTCGCGCGCCCGGCTCTGCCGCGCCGCGTGGACGGAGCAGTAGACATCCGTCCGTCCTGTGGTCGTCGCCACGAACGGGATCTCGGGCAGTTCGGCAAGGCGCCGGGCGACCTGTCGTGCCTGACCCGGGGCCGTGGACACCCATACATGCATGGGATTGCCCTCAGCCAGCATCGGCCACTCCACCTGTCCGATCACCCGCAGTAGCCGCTCTTCCTCGAGCCGGCTCAGCCGACGGCTGATGGTGCTGGCAGAGATTCCGAGGACGTCGGCTAGCGCGCTCAACGGTGCCCTCGGGGCCACTTGCAAAGCGGCCACCAGGTCGAGGTCCACATTGTCCAGTTTCGACGCCATGGACGTAACTGTATCGTGCGATCCAAGCCCGAGCAATGAATGATCCATGCATCATCTCCCCGCTTCTTGCCTTATTCCATTAAGCCATCTCTAATGGCGGCCATCTGCTGCGTCACCGACGAAGGAAGTGCGGACGGTGAATTCGAACGACACCACTACCACGCCCGACAACACGCCAGGCCGAACACCTCCGGACAAGCCTGGCGATGGCTCACCGGTGCTGTCGGGCCTGCTCCGGCTGCTTGGCGCCATCGAACGCGCGGGGAACAAACTGCCCCATCCGTTCTGGCTGTTCGCCGTCCTCAGCGCCATTCTCGCGCTGGTGAGCTGGGTGCTGGCCGCCGCGGACGTCTCTGTAGTCGATCCGGCCAGTGACAAGACCGTGGCCGTGCGCAGCCTGGTCTCGGCCGACGGCGTGCGATCGTTGATCACTGACGCCGTCACCAACTACGCCACCTTCCCTCCGCTGGGCACGATCCTGGTCGTCATGCTCGGTGTCGCCGTCGCCGACAAGTCAGGGATGCTCACGGCGATGTTGCGGGCCGGTGTCTCCCGGGTTCCGGCGCGGTGGATGACCTTCGCCCTGGCCTTCACGGCCATGATCGCCCACATAGCCTCCGACGCCGCCTACATCGTGCTCGTCCCGCTGGGCGGCCTGGCCTTCCGCGCGATCGGACGGAGCCCGATCCTCGGGATCGTGGTGGCTTTCGTGGGTGTGTCGGCCGGCTACGACGCCAGCCCGTTGATCACTCCGGTGGACGCTGTCCTGTCCGGGCTGACCACGGCCGCCGCGCACACCGTGGACCCGGACTATGTCGTCACCCCGCTGTCCAACTACTTCTTCTCACTGGCCTCGTCAGTGGTACTGGCCGGTGTGATCACCTTCGTCACCGAGAAGGTGCTGGTCAAGCGGGTGGCAGCGCTGCCGCCCGAGCCTGAGGAAAACACCGCGGAGCCCGGCTTGGGCGAGCTCGCCCAGCGTCCCGAGGAGGCCCGGGGACTGCGCCGCGCCGGGCTCACCCTCCTCGTCTTCCTCGCGGTGGTCGTGGTGATGATGATCCCTTCCGGATCGCCACTGCGGGGCGAGGGCGGCAGCATCGTTGAGTCGCCTGTGCTCTCCGGCATCGCCGTGGTGCTCGGGCTTCTCTTCGCCGTCCTCGGCGCGGTCTACGGGCGCGCGACCGGGACTGTGCGCGGCAGCCGCGACATCCCGGACTTCATGGCACAGGGCATGCGGGAAATGGCCCCCATCCTGGTCCTGTTCTTCGCCATCTCCCAGTTCCTCGCCTACTTCAAATGGACCGGCGTCGGCCAGGTGCTCGCCATCCGGGGGGCCGACCTACTCAAGGACCTCGGAGTGACGGGGCCCATCGCCTTCCTGGGCATCGTGGTGATATGCACGGTGATCAACCTGGCGATGACCAGTGGCTCGGCCATGTGGGCACTCGTCTCCCCGGTGTTCGTGCCGATGCTGATGCTGCTGCACATCCCCCCGGAAGCCACCCAGGCGATCTACCGCATCGCCGACTCGTGCACCAACGCAATTACCCCAATGAGCGCTTACTTCGTCATGACACTCGGCTTCCTCCAGCGCTACCGGCGCTCCGCGGGTATCGGGACCCTGGCCTCGCTGACCCTGCCGCTCTCCGTGGCCATGCTCGTGGCCTGGACTCTCCTGTTCTACGCCTGGTGGGCGCTGGGCATCCCGCTCGGCCCCGGCGCGCCGGTCCGCTGACCCGCTGCCGCCCCGCTTTCATGCAACCCGGGAAGGATCCCCTTGATGACGATCTCCGACATCGCCGCCCCGACGCGGCAGGCGCTGCCCGAGATGATCAAAGACCTGCGGACACTGGTGGAACTGGAGACGCCGAGCAACGACAAAGGGCTGCTGGACGCAGGGCTCGCGGTGATCAGCAGATGGCTCGTCGAGCGGCTCGGCGAGCCGGACGAGTCGGAGCACCACGACGGCGGCCCGTACGGCGATGTACTCGCCATCACCTACCGTGGCACGGCGCCCGGCACGGTGCTGTTGCTGTGCCACTACGACACGGTCTGGCCGGCCGGGACGCTCGCCGAGTGGCCCTTCGAGGTGGTGGACGGCCGAGCGAGCGGGCCGGGCGTCTTCGACATGAAGACAGGAATCGTGCAAGCGGTGTGGGCGTTGCGGCTGCTGCGCGAGCTACGGCTGCCCCACCCCTCGGTTCGGCTGCTGCTCAACGGCGACGAGGAGATCGGCAGCCCGGCCTCCAGGCCGCATATCGAGCGGCTGAGCGAGGACGCGCTCGCCACGCTGGTCTTCGAAGCGTCGCTGGACGGGGCGCTCAAGACCTCACGCAAGGGCGTGGGGCTGTTCGACATGACGGTGCAGGGCATCGAGTCGCACGCGGGGCTCGATCCGTCCGCGGGGGCGAGCGCCATCCACGCCCTGGCCGAGGTTGTTTCCCACATCACCGGCCTCGGCTCTCCGGAGCGCGGGACCACCGTGAACGTGGGGCTGATCAGCGGGGGCACGGGGCGTAACGTGGTCGCCGCGCAGGCGAGTTGCGGCATCGACATCAGGATCGCCGAACCGGCCGAGACGGCGCGGATCGACGCCGCGCTGAGCGCCCTCACCCCCTCCGACCCGCGGGTGCGGCTGACCCTCAGCGGCCGGTGGAACCGCCCCCCGATGGTCCCGAACGACGCGTCTCGGCAACTGTTCAAGCAGGCCCACGACGTCGCGGCCGAACAGGGCTGGGCGCTGGAGGAGACTGCGGTCGGCGGCTCGAGCGACGGCAACTTCGTCTCCGGACTCGGCCGTCCCGTCCTCGACGGGCTCGGCGCCCTGGGCTCCGGTGCCCACGCCCGGCACGAGTACACGCTGCTGGCCCCCATCCCCGCCCGTACCGCGCTCGCCGTCGGCCTGCTGCGTGCGCTGGCGTCCGACGCGTCGTAGAGACGTACCCACTTGCGGACCGCCGCCGTGACGGCCACGGCGGCGGTCGCCGTCGTGGAACTGCTCGCGTGCCCGGGTGAGCATGGCTCGGTCACGGTCGACGCCAATGACGGTGCCACTGTCACCGACACGCTCCGCCAGCGCCGGTAGATCGGTGCCTGGGCCGCATCCCACGTCCAGGGCGATCTGACCCGCCTGGATGTCTAACAGGTCAAGTAGCTGCTGCTTGTACGCACGGCCGGCATCACTGGCAGCGCCTCGCAGCATGTAGGAAGCCTGTTCAGGTCGGGACATACCAAGAGTCGATGACATGCGAGCTAGTCAAACACTCCCGGGCTCCCACAGTGACGTCATTTCTCGTGAACATCCTCGAGCCCGGAGACCACCAAACGCTGCCCGAACGGGTAGACAAACGCTGCTGCTGAAAGTGAACAAAGCCACCTCGCTGGTCCGGAGGTTGGCGTGAGCTGTCCGGCACAGTCCCATGCCCACGTATGGGTGACGGTGCCCGGCATATCAGCCGGAATGACGTAGCTGTGGGCGTCCTACGATCCTCGGTTCCGCGAAGGAGGCTGCCCCATGTTGCAGCGAGACGAGCTCTGCCACCCTGACTTCCAAGCCCTGGCCAAGATTCAGGCAAGCGAGGAGGCGGGGCTGCTGGAAAAGCCGAACGTAGTCGGCGTCGCCCTCGGCTACAAGTACACCGGCGGCGAGAAGACCAACCAGAAGGCTCTGGTGGCGTTGGTCGAGACGAAGCTCGACAAGCAGATGCTGGGTAAGGGCGAGCTGGCGCCGGCGAAGATCGGCGAGACGCCGGTCGACGTGCAGGAGGTTGGCATTATCCACGCCGGCCTCGGTCCTGACCTGACCACGAACGTACCCATGTTCATGATGGACGGCAGGATGGAGATGGGCCGGGAAGGGGAGGCCCTGGCGGAGCGCGAGCCGTCGGCCATCACACGCGAACGGATCGCGCCCGGCATGGCCCCTGTGAGGCCCCAGGTACTCACCCACAGGGTCCGCCCGGCGTATGGCGGTGTCAGCATCGGCCACTACAAGATCACCGCAGGGACGCTCGGAACCTGCGTGTACGACGCGCAGTACTTCCCCGGCGCCCCGCCGAAGTACTACGTGCTGTCCAACAACCACGTACTGGCCAACTCCAACGACGCCAAGATCGGCGACCCTATCCTCCAACCCGGTCCGTACGACGGCGGCAGTGCGACGGCCGACACGATCGCGTGGCTCAGCAGGTTCGTACCGATCAAGTACATGCAGAATGGAAACGTGCCACTGAACTACGTGGACGCGGCCATCGCCGAGGGCGACTTCCGCGACCTGGACCGGCGGATCTACTGGGCCGGGGACGTCAAGCGCATCAACTCCGCCCCGCAGATCAACACCCTGGTGCAGAAGTGCGGCAGAACGACCAACTACACCAGCGGCCGCGTGCTCAACATCAACGCCACGGTAGACGTCAACTACGGCAACGGACGGGTCGCCCGGTTCGCCAACCAGATCCTCACCACGCCCATGTCAGCAGGCGGCGACTCCGGCAGCCTGGTGTGCGACCTGGAGGAGGGTGCGGTCGGGCTGCTGTTCGCGGGGTCGCCCTACGTGACCATCATGAATCCCATCCCGCTCGTGCAGCAGCTGCTCGGAATCCGCGTCACCGAGACACCCTGACCGGCTCCCGCTGTACGGGATTCGAGACTGCCCAAATGGAACGACCATGAACGAGAGCAAGTTGTCCGCCGCACTGACCGAAGCCAACACCTGGATCGGCCAGGTCGCCGGGGTCGTCGCGGTCGGCCAAGGCGAGCAGCCCGACGGTACCCCCACCATCGACGTGTGGGTCACCAGCCTCGCCGAGGTAGGCCCTCTCCCGGATGAGGTGGGCGGCTACATCGTCCGCGTGCGGGAGACCGGTGGTCCCATCAAGGCCCAATGAGCCCCTGCATTCACGACGAGTGACAAGAGGAGAGAAGAAACAGCGGAGGACCCGCGCCGGAGAGATCGGTGCAGGTCCTCATGCATGCGCGCCTGGGGCAGAACCCGGACCACTGGCTGGTCGGCCAGCGGCTGCAGAACATCGTCGACTACGCGGCCCGCTCCGGGCTGTCCGGGCATGCGTTGGCGGACGTGCGGGGCGCAGCGGGCTACGCGGTTGCTGTCCGGGACGCGATCCTGGCCGCCGACCAGGCACTCCTCGGTCAAGGACGCGGGAGGTGCATGCGAGCCAGAGTGTGGACACAGCCGAGATCGCTCGGACAAGATCATTCTTGTCCAACTGTGCAAGCCTGAAGATCGCCTGAAGGGTGTCTTTATTGCCGTACGGTGGTTGACTTGGGGCTTTGCGATTGCCCAGGTATGGGCATGATCACTGATCGTGAGTCTGCGACTGCTCTACCTGATCTTCTGCCGGCTGCTGGGCTGCTTCCTTTTGCTGGGCCGATCTACCGCCGCGAACAACGCCGAGATTCTTGCCCTTCGTCATGAGGTCGCTGTGCTTCGCCGACAGGTCGAGCGGCCACGGCTCTCATGGGCTGATCGTGCCGTGCTCTCCGCTCTCGCACGGCACCTGCCACCCTTCATACGCTGCCATCGGCTGGTCACCCCCGGCACGCTGCTGAACTGGCACCGTCATCTGGTGCGCTGGAAATGGCGACAGGCATCAGCCAGGCCCGGCCGACCACCCTTACCGGAAGAGACAGTCGCACTCATCCAGCGCCTGGCAAGAGAGAACCCGACCTGGGGGTACGTCAGGATCCATGGCGAGCTCCGTCGGCTCGGTCGTCGGGTCGCCGCCGCCACCATCCGGCGCGTCCTGCGCCGTTCCGGCCTGCCGCCCGCACCACAGTGAGCATCTCAGCAGACCTGGCGT